>DJJW01000011.1 GCA_002434335.1 Lachnoclostridium sp. UBA6558
AGATTAGATGAAATCAAAAAAGTGTGTAGTTTTGAAGATACAAATCGAATGAAAGACCGTGAAGGTCTTATAATAGAAGAGAACCTGTGAAACAGCTTAGTAAGTTGGGGTCACAGGTTTTTTGGTATACGCTTATAGATAATACATTACAATGGTAAGGCATGTGTCTGCATTCCTGATTGCGGTTCAAATCTGGTTGTCTTTTTAACGGACAAAATAAGAAGGTTGGTTAGTAAAATGATAAATGTCTTACTAGTCTTGATAGAGCTTATGGTTTGCTAAGCGTGATAGCGCCTATGGGCTGCTACTCTTGATAGAGCTTATAACTGCTTAGCTGAAATGTTTTCTAATCTTATAGCTGTTGCAATTACTAAATGATTCTTCCTCAAAGACTTTTTGAGTATTAATTTAATTACTACACATAAATATCTGGGATATATTTGATAAGTAGAATTAAGAAGAAAGTTATCAATAATGAATCATAAATTTAATGAATCATAAATATTGACTAGTTTTTAATATCAGAATTTCAAATCCTAATGTACTGGTTTTTAATGTATCCATCATTTGGATTATATTCTGATTGGTATTTATTACACACTCTTTTCCGTAACGGAATACAGACAGATTAATACCAGGGAGCCAAATATCACAATCCATTTCATGATATTTTTGTATATCTTTTTATTCTTTACTATTAAGGGTTATAATCTGAACAAAATAATAATTTATATATCACTTTTTATTGCGGATTAATAGATAAATATTACTAACTAATATGAAATAACAAGAATTACTGCACCTACAGTGGAAAGGATTGTTAAATAAAAGATTTATTTACAAAACAACATTAACGAAGTATAATATAACTATAAAACAACAAAATAAAAGGAAAGGAAAGGGAAAACAACATAATCCCAATATAAATATATGAAAATATTAGATACCAAATTCGTTAAAGGATTTATAAAGATGGCAGATGACGGCTTTCAACAAGGCTGGCACGAAAGAAACGGAGGTAATCTTTCTTACCGTTTGAAGGAAGAAGAAGTTATGGAGGTCTTACCAAGACTTTCTAATAATGATGAGTGGCATAACATTGGCACCAGTGTTCCGTTACTTGCAGGAGAATTCTTTCTTGTAACAGGAAGTGGGAAGTATTTTAGAAATATCAAGGTAGATCCGGAGGTTTGTATTACTATTATAGAAATAAATGAAACCGGTGAAAAATACCGTATAAGATGGGGGTTAGCAGAAGGTGGAACTCCTACCAGTGAGCTTGCCACCCATTTGATGAACCATGAAGTTAAAAAGGAAGCAACCGGCGGTAAGCACAGAGTTATTTATCATGCACATACTACCAATATTATTGCTTTGACCTTTGTATTACCTTTAAGTGACAAGGTATTTACCAGAGAGTTATGGGAAGCAGCTACAGAGTGTCCTGTAGTGTTCCCAAGAGGTGTTGGTGTTGTACATTGGATGGTTCCCGGCGGAAGAGATATAGCGGTAGCAACCAGTGAATTAATGAAGAAATATGATGTAGCCATCTGGGCACACCATGGTATGTTCTGTTCCGGTGAAGATTTCGACTTAACCTTCGGTCTTATGCATACGGTTGAGAAATCTGCGGAAATACTGGTTAAGATATTTTCCATGTCCGGTAAGCGACAGACCATAACACCTGATAATTTCAGGGATTTGGCTGAAGCCTTCAAAGTAGAACTTCCGGAAGAATTTTTATACGAAAAATAATTTTATTGCGGAATAAACTGATCAAATATAAAATAATCAAACCGGCTCCGGCTCAGCTCCAGGCTTTCCTGGCTTTTAATGGTCCAGGCAAAGGCCGGAGTTCGGTAGAAATGCTTACACAAAATCAAGGACAGCATATTCCTGTGCTTATAATTGTAGGATATAAAATCCGGTTTGGTTATAAAATTAAGCAGGAGATTCTGAAGAACAAAGTACAGGGAGAAGCTTCCTACTTCTTTATCTTTTATCAGGTTGCTTGCCAGCTGACCTCTTATTATGTCAGGCCGCTTACGTCTATACCAGAGCAGTACAAGGGGATTAAAAGATTCAATGCAGTACTTTCCATTGTATTTTTCTAGCATAGGAGCTGTAACATCACACACAGAAGTATCTTGTAGTTCTACTTTAAATTCAACAATCAATGGTACTTTACCCTGGACCATATCAAGAACCTCTTGCAGAGTTGGAATTCCTTCCTTGGATTGGTGAAGGTTGAGCTCCTTCAGTTCTTTTAAAGTTAACTCTCTTACTTTCTTATTAATATGGCACATTCTCTTGAGTGTAAAATCATGAAATACCACCGGTACATTATCTTTTGATAGTTGTACATCCATTTCAATTCCGTAATTGTTCTTAACAGCAAGCCTAAAGGCAGCCATAGAATTTTCCGGTACCTTGTCAGGGTCATTGTGCAGGCCTCTATGGGCATAATATGTTCCTTGAAACGGAGTGAAGTCTTTTCTGCGAAACAATTTCGGCATTATAGCCATCAGGTATAGCAGAATCACCACTACCGGTATCAGACATAAATAAATCAACATAATTTCCTCCAGGACTAACATTTTGATAGAATACAATAGTCTCAAATATTATAACACCCTATCAACCAGGCTACAATCCTAACAGAAATAATTTTACAATTATTTAAAGCTGAATTATAAACAGTTATTTTACATGGTTTTATCTAAAAAAGAATAAACCCGATTACAAATCATATATTTAAATAAGTTTAGTAAGAGGGAAAATAACTTTGGACCAAAATTGCAGGGATTGGATAATAGGGGAAGAATACAGCGATTTTATTTTTGAATATAGAAGAGATATTAATACCTTAGCTTCAATCCCCAATATCTGTTATAACATTATAAATGAAACATATGCCGCCGTCTATATGCCAACAACAGCAGTATCAACCAATGATTTGATGCATTCTTATGGTTATGGTATCTTTCCCAATCTATACGGCTTAATGGATGTTAGCAGTTTGGAGGCCTCAGGGGTTGTACGAGTGAGGAATGTTCCTAATCTTGCTCTTAATGGGGAAGGCGTTCTTATTGGAATTGTAGATACCGGAATTGACTACACACATGAAGCCTTTCGAAACGCAGATGGGACTACCAGGATTGCATCAATCTGGGATCAGACAATACAAAGCGGAGCATTCCCGGATACCTATTATTACGGAACAGAATATAGCAGAGAACAGCTAAATGAGGCACTGGCAAATGCCGATCCAAGGTCCATAGTACCGACAACGGATGAATTAGGACATGGTACATTTATGGCTGGAATTGCTGCCGGTACCCCGAATCTTCAAAATAATTTCTCTGGTGTGGTACCAATGTCTGATCTTGTTGTAGTGAAATTAAAGCAGGCAAAGCAAAGTTCTAAAGATTTTTTCCGTGTTCCGGCAGATGCAGTAAGTTATCAGGAAAATGATATTATGTTTGGCATACGTTATTTGGTGGAGGTGGCTCGCAGACTTTCTAAACCGATAGCAATATGTATTGGGCTTGGAACGTCACAAGGGTCCCATGACGGGAGAGGAGCATTGGCAAGCTATGTTTCTGTATTAGCAGATCTTCCGGGTATTGTAATATCCATAGCAGCAGGAAATGAAGGAAATTCGGGTCATCATTTTAAAGGAGTCATAAATAGAGGCGGAGATCAGACGAATATGGTAGAGCTTAGGGTTGGTCCTAGTGTAACGGGATTTTCCATGCAGCTATGGGGAAATGCTCCTGGAACGTTCTCTATTGATATTTTATCTCCCACAGGAGAGTACATACCCAGAATACCTGCAAGAATTGGTGAATCCAGAGAAATTCGTTTTATATTTGAAGAAACAGTTATTTTTGTTGATTATTTTCTACTGGAAACCCAAACCGGTGATCAGCTTATACTTATAAATTTTGACAGACCCACAGAGGGTATCTGGCGCTTCAAGGTATATTCCAGCGGGGATTTGAATTCGGAATTTAATATATGGCTGCCGATTAGAGACTTTATTGGCACAGAGACGTATTTTACTCAGCCAGATCCCTTCATTACCATAACATCCCCGGGAAATACAGTTATACCAATAATAGTAACAGCCTATGACCATACGAACAACAGCCTGTTTCTTCCGGCAGGGAGAGGCTTCACACGGCTGGGTGCCATAAATCCAAGTCTTGCTGCCCCTGGAGTGAATCTGATAGGGCCGGAGCCAGGAGGTACCTACGGAAGAAGATCCGGAACCAGCCTGGCGGCAGCCCATACAGCAGGCATAACTGCAATGTTACTTCAATGGGGGATACAAACAGGTTATTATTCGCAGCTTGACAGTGTTGAAATCAAGAACCTGCTAATAAGAGGTGCCAGAAGAGATCCTAATAATACCTATCCTAACAGAGAATGGGGATACGGTATTATTGATATCTATAATACGTTTATAAGCCTAAGGGGAGAACCAGGATAGAGGGAGTGCAGAGGATTATTCATCTGCCTTCCTTTTTTTCCAATTGTTGAAAATATCAAAGACTTCAGGATAATCTCTTTTAAGAGAAACTGGCTTAAAGGAATTATTCAGGAAACAGTGTTCAGTTTCTCCTGTTGAATATGTAACTTTGTTCTCCGTATCTGTAATGGTATAGGTAATCGACATTTTAATACCATTAAAAGAGCTTATGACAGAATGTATAAGAATATTATTGTTAAAACGTACAGGCTGTTTATAAACACAGGATATGTTTAGAACCGGGATCATAATACCTAATTGTTCAAGGGCAGCATAACTTAACCCCATCTGCTCCATATAGTCAATGCGTGCTTCTTCAAACCAGCGAAGATAATTCGAATGGTGAATGATACCCATCTGGTCTGTTTCATAATATTGGGCTTTTCTTGCATAAGGTTTCATAAGCTTGATAAGTATCCTTTCCTTTTATTATTTGTAAATCGTAACACAGTTGATACACAATAACAAGTCATGTCTTCTTTACAACGCTTAAGTATCCTGGGGAATTTCGGAAATTAAGTAGAAATGGCAGTATCCAAATATAGTACAAGAGGTATTACAAATATTTGGTAATAATAGAATAGTGTTTACATTTCAAAAAAAATGTGATAAAATCTATAACAGTAAAAAAAGTGATAACGGCAATACGTTGGTTTCAACGAAAAAGGCAAACCTGTTGAAAAGCAGGGACGCAAAACTATAGGGTCTTCCTGAGTAAACTTCATCAGATGACAGCCAGTTTCCGAAGGAGATCTTTTTTTATGCAAATTTGTGTTAACTAACATTGATGAGGGTGAGTAGTTAAACGATACAGGATAATGCTTATGGGGAGTGAGCATATTTGGAGATTATGTCAGCGAATAATTGAGCTGTCATAATCTCTTATCCAGTATAAGCAATAATTTACAGAAAACGGGGTATAATATGTCAGGTATTGCAGGTATAATATGCATTCCGCATAAACAATTTGAATAATTAAAAAAAATAAAAAAATTATAAAAAAGTACTTGCCTTTTGTTATTTTATGAGTTATAATATCATTCGTGGCTGACACAGTGGATGTTAGAAAAACACAAAAAAGAATATTGGGCTATCGCCAAACGGTAAGGCACTGGACTCTGACTCCAGCATCTCAAGGTTCGAATCCTTGTAGCCCAGCTCTTAGAAATGAGTATCTCATGATACTCATTTTTTTATGTTTAGAAATAAGAATCAGAATTCTTTTCTGGCATTTGAAATTACAAAATGAAGAAAGAAAACTGAATTTTAGAAACCTGTTCGTGTACAGTAGGATTAGTTGTTTGTGTACATACAGTAATATTGGCCTTGTTGTAAATATAAGGAAAATATGTTAATATAATAATTGGAAACTCCACAAGCTATCAGGTTATAAGTAGAAAGAAGGTTGAATAAATGTTCCATATAGCCATATGTGATGATCAACAATATATCTGTTCGGAAATTGAACAGATAATTTTAAATTATACAAAAGCGAACTTAAATGAGATAGAAGTAGATATTTATTATACGGGAGAAGAGCTCTGTCAATTTATGAAGGCGGGAGAGGTATACGATTTAATATTTTTGGATATTGAATTAAGAAATATCAATGGCGTTGAAGTTGGCAGGACAATCAGGGATGAGATGAAGAATGACTTGGTACAGATCGTCTACATCTCGGGAAAAGACAATTATTATCTGGAATTATTTGAGGTCAGGCCTATGCATTTTCTGCATAAACCATTAAAGCCTGAAAAGATAATAAAGGACATTAATAAGGCCATGGAATTGTCAGGAAAACTCAATAACTTCTATACATACAAGCAAAATCATAAGGTCTGCAAAATACCGATAAAAGACATCCTGTATTTTGAATCGGACAATAGAAGAGTTAAAATAATTACGGCATTTTCTGAAATCTATTTTTACGCCAGTTTGGAGGAAGTGTTTTTAGAGGTGGAAAAACACCGATTCCTGTATATCCACAAATCCTATATTGTTAATTATGCCCATATAACGAAATTCGGCCATAAGGAAATAGTAATGACCAACCATACAATTCTTCCAATCAGTCAGCAAAGGCGGAAGCAAGTCCTTGAACAGCAGCTGCTATATGAGAGAGAGGTGATGTAAATGGGGGTTATATTATATAATGCAATCTATATCCTTATCATTATGTTCCTAACATATATCGTATTTCGTTATATGGGTATTTTGTTTCAAAGAAATGAAAGGGATAGATATCATGAAATAAATAATTATTATGAACGTCAATTTGAACTAATGAAGACTACCCTGGTTAATACAAGGGCCTTTCACCACGACTTGCAGAATCATCTGTCCATCATTCATTCCTTATCAGAGGGCGGTGAGATGGAGAAATTAAAGGAATACTTATCGGAATTGTTAGAGGAGAACGAGGATATATATCACTATACTCATTCAGGAAATGTTGTTATTGACAGTATCATGAATTTTAAACTCCAGGAAGCTGGAAATAAAGGAGTTTGTATTGCTGCAGAACTATATGTACCGGAACAGCTGCCGGTAAAATCCAGTGATCTTACGGTTATATTGGGTAATTTGATGGATAATGCCATACAGGCCAGTGTTTACTTAAAGAAAGGGGAAAGAATCATCGAAGCAGCTATCCGCTATGATAAAGGCAGACTGATAATTGATATCAAAAATCGGTATGACAACCTGCTTCTGTATGAAAAGGGAAAACTGGTAACTACAAAGGAGGATAAGAAAATCCATGGAGTAGGTCTTGCAAATGTAAAAACTGTAGTTGAGCGATATGGAGGGATTCTTAAACTGGAACATGCAGGAGGTATTTTTAGAGCCTCAGCACTGCTTTTCATTTAAATTTTAATAAAAGAGTTTGTTTATTACAAAAACCGTATCGTTTACAGCAAGAGGCGGCACAAATGTAAATAATATGATAATATGCAGATGTAACTTATTAATGGATATTCATTGAAAGGAGGAAAATCAATGAAAAGAGAAAAGGATTACAAAAGAGAACTGAAAGAATCGTATACGAAGCAAAGGCAGATCAAAAAGGTACAGCAACTCTCCATAAGGGATACAGAGGGTGAATGGAATATAAAAGCAATTAAAGCAGATACCCTTAAAATGAATAATGTAGATCCTACACAAATTCAGGTATTTGCCTCCGGTTCCAATTCTTACACCGGGAACAGAGTTAAAGTTGCAATAATTGATTCTGGTGTGGATTATACGGAAGATATTGAAGTTTATACGAGAAAGAATTTTATACCTGGCGAGGACGGTATATCCGTTTTTTATGAAGACAGTCTTGGTCATGGGTCCAGTGTAGCGGGTATTATTGCTGCAAATGGCAGTAATATAGGAATTACAGGCATCAACCCCAATGTTGAACTGTATTCGGCAAGAGTTCTTGACAGGAATAATTCAGCACCTGTCAGCCGTGTAATTGAAGCTATATATTGGGCAATCGAGAAAAAGGTAAATATTATTAATATCAGCTTTGGTACGAATGTTGATTCAGAAGAACTAAAGAAGGCAGTAAAGGATGCACATAATGAAGGAATATTACTTGTTGCAGCAGCCGGTAATAAAGGAAAGCTTGAGTATCCTGCAGCTTATGATGAGGTAATTGCAGTAGGCTCAGTTAACAGTAAGGGCATCCGCAGTAAAGGCAGTCCGGTCAGCAGTAAAATTGAATTAATGGCTCCCGGCGAGCAGATATTAACAATTGGTGATTTGGGAGGGATGCTGGTAGCCTCCGGAACAAGCATGGCTGCACCCCATGTAACAGGCGCTGCTTCCCTGCTCTGGCAGAAGGATTTAACAGTATCCGGTGAGTTCATACGCAAGCTCCTTGATTACAGTGCCAATCTGTATGGTAATACCCAGGAATACGGATATGGGTTACTGGATGTGGAATATGCGATGGAACAGTATGATGCATTTAAGGCTGCCTATTCAGAAGAAAAATCTCTTGATAATATATTGAAAGAGGCGCAGGCAAAAGGTGAATTACCGGAAAATACCCACTATGTGTACTCCTTTAACGATGTGGATTATGTTAAGGGAAGCTGGCTGTCAGATGCCCATTACGCTTTTGCAGAAGAAAACAGCTCTGAATCCGGTAATCCTATGACAGATGGTGCAATAGCAGTTGTAAAATTAGGAGCAATTGTAGCCGATAATGAACTTTCAGGTTTCAATTCATATCCTCAGTTCCACGGGTTTATGACAAAACAGACAGGTTCCCCCATATATCAGTCTAATTACCTGGCATCTTACCTTTATCTGACGCATAAAGCAGTCGGTTTCTATAACAATACTGCACCGGTGGTGCCTCTTTACCTGACAGGGTTTGACAGGAACGGAATTGATACATATCTGACTACCAATGGGTTTAACGGAAAATCCTGGTCGACCTTACTAGGTGGAAATACGGTAAACGAAAGAAACAAAGCATTATTTGTTTTCGGTATGGCAATGCATTCCGTTACGGATTTATATGCCCACTCGACCTATACTCCGGAAGGAGCTTATATCAATCATGCAATGGGAGCTGATCTTACAACCTTCTATCCGAACAGATATGCGTGTGCAAGACAGATTGCGCAGATATTGATATCGCATATCAAACGTTTTGAACCGGGGGATATATCTGACTTTAATGCAGTAGCAACGGGGCAGTATGACGGATCCTTTAAAATGGGCAGGTTAAGCCAGTATGTAAAGTCAGTGGATTTGGCTTTTTACAATGCCAATTCAAATGCATTTGAAAATATGAATATTAACAGATAATGTACTGTGAGGACTATAATAGAAAAACACAGAAGAATGTTTATAAAAACCGAAGCAGTACAAGAAGCCGTAGAGGGGCATATCCGATAATCAGTGGATATGCCATTCTACGGCTTTTATAGTTGGAAATGAAAGATAGATGAAAACAAGTATTGTCAGCCTAACTGAGCTGTCTGAAAAAACACTTTATCCAACCTGCTCTTGACCCAGGCAATTACAGGGCCAAGTAAAAAGGCTATTGCAATAGTGATAAATCCGATAGTAGTGCCCATTAAGAAACCAATGATACAAGCCGTTAGGTCCCAAGCCATACGGATTACACGAAAAGGAATCTTCCTAAAGCGTGAGGCCAGTATAAATACAGTTGCATCATAGGGAGCAGAACCCAGATCCACAGCCATATAGACAGCCGCTGAAAGGATAAAGAGTATCAGTGCCGGAATCAGAACAGCTATACGTATAAGCAGACTATGGAAAGCATCTGCCGGAAGTATCTGATCAAACAACCAGGTAAAAAAGTCAGCGCAGTATCCGACTAAAAGCATATTGGCCAGAGTTCCCCAGCCTATTTGTGTACGGTCAAATAAGATTACAATAATAAATAAAAGGGAATTAAAGATAACCTGCCAGCTTCCAAAGGATAGGGACAGTTTATTTGAGATACCAAGGTTCATGCTGGAGCAGGGGTCTGTACCGAAGTTCAGACGGATGAGAAAGGATAGTGAAAATCCCATTATGATAACGGCAGCCAGTACGGCAAGAATTCTTTTTTTGTCTTTTAAGTCAAATTTCATCTGTGTCTTCATAAGTTCCTCCAAGAGTCGTAAATACCTATTTAGCATCTTACAAAGAAATGTTCTGTTTGTCTATTTAAATATAAAAATATTATAGCCATATTCAACATGGTAATAGTTTTATAGCCATTTGTTGTTCCGTAATTCGCCTTGCACAAAAGACTTATTACCTCCAGAATCTGCACAACGGGAGTTTCAGGCCAATTTACTGACAAATACAAAGATTAATGATATAATAGAAGACAGTGTTGTAATAAATAAAATGAAATGTGACTCAACTTATAAAGCAAAAGATTATAAGAAAGGGACAGGTAATTGGGAGTAATGAACAAATCAGACTTACGCAGGAATCTCTATATGTTAAACGGCCCTCTGGCAACCCAGGGGTATGACTGGTGGTGGCATAATTTTACCGGTTACAGCAGGAAAACAGGAGAGGAAAAAACCTTCTTTATTGAGTACTATGTCTGCAATCCGGCGCTGAGCAGAAATACGCCAATATTAGGGCAGCTGCCAAGGAACAGGGCTGTTAACAGAAGACCCTCCTATGCTCTGATAAAAGCCGGGGTTTGGGGAACAGGTGCAAAGCAGATTCATAATTTCTATCCAATTTCTGAATTTACCTCTTCTGATACGTTCCTAAATATAAGAATCGGTAACTGTCTTTTAACCGAAACCAGAATGGATGGTAAATGCAAGGTTACCGAAGAAGAAGCAAAAGCCCATCCCGAATATATGTGTGATGCCGGAACCATGGAATGGGATCTGTCCATAAATAAAAAGATATCCTATCACGTAGGCTATGGGGCTTCCAGAATCTTTAGAGAGCTGAATGCCTTTGAGATGTTCTGGCATGCGGAAGGAATCAAAACGGAATATAGCGGTGAAGTTATTTTAGATGGTGAAATATACGACGTATTTCCGGAGAAATCCTATGGTTATGCAGATAAGAACTGGGGACAGGACTTTACATCGCCCTGGCTATGGATTAGCAGCTGTGATCTAAAGAGCCGAATATCCGGAAGGACACTTGAGAATTCGGCTGTTGAATTCGGCGGAGGAAGACCGAAGGTCTTTGGAATTCCCCTGGAAAGAAAACTTCTGGGCGGTCTATATTATGAAGGAAAAATGTATGACTATAACTTCTCCAAGTTCTGGACAGGTGCTAAGACCATTTATAAATTTGAGGAAGGTAAGAGTACCAATACCTGGAGGGTTAAGGCTGTTAATAAAGACTCCGAACTGGAAATGGTATTGAAGTGTCCGAAAGAAGAGATGCTGTTAATTAATTATGAAGCACCTAACGGAAAGAAACTGCATAACCAGTTATGGAATGGAGGTACCGGGTATGGCAGAATCAAACTTTATGAAAAATATAACGGCAGAAGGATACTTATTGATGAAATAGAAATGAGACATACCGGCTGTGAATACGGGGAATATGACTAGTAAGGAATAACTATATGAAAAACCTGTTTGAGTGCCTTCCTGAAGATTTTTTCAAACCACTTACGGGAAAGTACAAAAGGGAGTATGCAGATTGCATACAACTGATATTTAATACTTTTAAGGCTGAAATTTCCTATGGCATTAGTAGGGAGATCCTGGTGTCTGCCTTAGAGGGATATTTTGAATATGATGACCATGAGATGGTACTAGAAGATGAGGATACGGTGCTCTTCGATGCCAGAGCAAAAGCCAATGGTGTAATTAAGACCCTGAGGGATACAGGCTGGATAGAATACGAGCAGGGTGATAATCATCAGATTAACGTCATTCTGTTTGAGTATACCGTTCCGGTAATCGAAAGCTTTCAACGGATTATTAAAGAAGAAGAGACCGAGTATCAGGGGATTATCTCCCAGATACATGCGGCTCTTCAGAATAAGGAACTGTATGCAAGGCCTTATGAGCTAATTCTTAAGGGAGTAAGTGAGAATACGGAACGACTGACATCTGAATTAAAGAAATTAAATGCCAGCATTAAGCGGCATATGGAACGTCAGACCAGTGAAATGGGAGCGGCGCAGGTGCTGGAGCATTTCTTTGACTACCATAAGAACATTGGCTCAAAAGCTTACTTAAGAATGAAGACCAGTGAAAATATTTCATATTTCCGCAGTGCCATTATCAGTAAACTGGAGGAAATACTCTCAAACCAGGATATTATGGAGGGAGCAGTCTCAGGTTATCGGGAGATTGAGCAGGTAGCGGACAGAGAAGAGGCTTATGACCTGGTGTTATCTCTAATCCTGGATGTTAAGAGTGTTTTCTACCGGTTGGATGAGATAATTGAAGAGATTGACAGAAAGCACACCAGATATTTAAAAAATGCAGTAATGCGAGCCAAATTCCTTCTGTCCACTGGAAACAACATGGAGGGAAAGATACTCAGGATTCTGGACCATCTGGCGCAGGAGCTGAATGCTGCAGAGAATCAGAATATCTACGAGGATTCCAAAGCAGACCTCTTAAAGCTCTTTCAGATATATCCCCAGAATTTTATTGATGACGAATCCTTGCGGGCAGTATCTGTAACAAAGAAATTAGGTATTGTTGAAGACCTGGAGGAAGGTGTAATTCTGACCGAGGAAGAACGGGAGCTGTACAAAGAAGCGCTTAAGGAAAAGAACAGAAATCGTTTTTCTAGAAATAACATAGATTCTTATGTCAGTGAACTTTTAACAGAACAGGGCAGTATGAAAGCTTCTGCGCTGCCTCTGGAGAACAAGAGGGATATGATAAGAATGATTTATATCAGCCTGTATGGGAATAACCGGTCCAACTGTTACCGGGTGGAACGGTCGGATCTTCTTGTGCAAAAAAACGGTTTTCTTTTTCGTGATTTTAAGATTGTAAAAGTATAATCTTCCAAGTCACGTTCGTTATTTCTATTTTTGCAATTTGTCTGCTATCCCTTTGGCGGCTTTAAATCAAAGAATAGAGATAGATTTACATAATACTTATTTCTTGAAAGGAGCGGAATTCATTATGTTACAAGACGTTAAAATCAACAGATCTATTTTACCTGCAAGTGACAGTAATTATTAATAGCATCATCAATAGCCATTAACAAAGAATTGTGTTGATTAGGTAATAGAGCAGAAGCATTCATTTAATAGAAAAGGTATAGTTTTGCTGCTTCCAGCTATAGAATACGATAGATACAAATTTGTCAACCGATGAGAATAATAATATATAATTTATTCGATATAAAAGTGATACATAGGAAGAGGTAAGGAAAAGGTATGTTTAATATCTTCGAAGAATCCATAGTTCAAAAAGAACGGTTTCGGTTGGCAGCTAACAGGCTTCTTAACCAGTGCTTTCTGGTAAAAAAGAAGGAAAGCACCAAAAAGGATTATATGTTCGTGTATCAGAACAGAGAACTCTTTATACCATATTTTGAATTATTGGGTTATCAGCTTAAAATAAATGAAGACCAGGGAGTAATTGGCCTTGTGAACCAGTTCGGAGCAGGAAGGCTGTCCATGAACAAATATGAGAGCATTATGCTCTTGCTCTTGCGACTGCTCTATCTGGAGAAACGCAGGGAGCTTGGAACCTTTTCCGAGGAAGTAACGGTACTGATGGAAGAAATCCGTGAAAAGTATGCCATGCTTAAGATAAAGAGCAAACCCGTAATGGATAAATCCATGGAACGAACCATTATAACGGCATTTCGTAAGTACAACCTGGTGCTGAACTTAGAGAGTGATATATCCCAGGCAGATACAAGGATTATCATTTATCCCTCCATCGTTATGGCTGTACAGATGGAGGATGTCAGTGCTTATTATGACCAGATCAAAGAGAGATTAGCCAGCTATAGTGATACCGGAGGAGAAGAGGATGGAGAAACAGAAGAAATTACTGACGAGGATTCGGCTGATTAATTGGCATTATTTTGAAAATGAAACTGTCAGCATATATGGCTCCACCTTAATCAGCGGTGAAAATACCGCAGGTAAATCCACGGTATTAGATGCCATACAGTTAGTGTTAACCACTAATACCAGAAGATTCAATACGGCTGCCAATGAGAAAGGCAGCCGAGATCTAAGAGGTTATGTCAGATGTAAAGTCGGTAACGTGGGGGAGACTTACCTTCGTAAGAATGTGGTTATCGGAAATGTAGCTTTGGAATTCTATGAGGAGAAAACAGACAAGTATTTTGTCCTTGGTGTACATATGACCTCAGCTGATGAACTTAGTCCCGTAACCACCAGATGGTATATGGAAGAAGGCAGGCTGGAAGAGCTTAGCTTTCTGAACGGAACAAAACCTTCACTTCCGGAAGAATTCTTTGCAGGGGAAAGAAAAGTACGCTTTATAGAGCAGAAAAATGCTGCCAGAGAACGTTTTAAGCGAAGAATGGGAAATCTGGAGGATCGTTTTTTTGATATCATCCCCAAATCTCTGGCCTTTAAACCCATGGACAATGTAAAGGACTTTATCAATAAATTTGTATTACCGGAGGAGCGTATTGATGTAGGCAGTCTCAGGGTTAACATAGAGACCCTGTCCGAACTGGAAGAGCTGATGGAGAAATCAGCAGCCAAGTTAGAGCAGCTGGGGAAAATTATTTCCAAGTATGACGGAATCAGAAAAAAAGACAAAGACATTGCCGTGAATGAACTGCTGCTTATTTTTGCAGAAGTAGAGAATCTGAAAGAAGAAATCGATAAGCTGACAGAGGAGACAGACAAAGACAAGCAGTATATAGAGTCCAATGAAAAAGAGACGGGAAAATTAGAGGAAGAAATAGCAAGAGTTGATAAGAGGCTCATAGACTTAAATGTTGCCATGCGTCAGAATGAAGCCAGCAAACTGGTGGAAGGTGCTAACGCAAGAATAAAAGAAATAAACCGTAATATCAAAGAAGCAGACAAGATGAAGGAGAAACTCCTTGAGGCAGTTCTTGGACTGCGTAGTCTTATCAATATATTAGCGGGTTATGACATAAGGATACTGTCTAAGGAAGAACTGGAGCTGCTAACTGAACCCGTTGAAGTTGCGAAGAAAATAGAAATAACAGGAAAGCTTCAGGCTGAGCTTAACAGCCATATGAATACGATAGCAGAGAGCCATGGAGAACTGAAGGCACGTAAGAAAGAGCTTGACAGGCAGATAGAGGGAATTCAGAACAGACTGAAGGAACTGGAGAACAGAAAGCTCTCCTATCCTGTTCATACCAGTGAACTGAAAAAGGAAATTGAGAAAGAATTTAAGAACAGGGGAATTGGCAGCCCTGTTTATATCCTGTCGGACTTGCTGGAGGTCACAGATGCCTTGTGGCAGAATGCCGTTGAAGGTTATCTGAACACACAGAAGTTCTATCTGATTGTTGAGCCGGAATACTATAATATCGCTATGGAAGTATATCATAAGAAGATGGCGAAGATTCACACAGCAGGTATTATCAATACCAGAAAGATCGAGTTGAAAAGCAGTGCGGAACTCTCCTCTCTGGCATATGTGGTTCATAGTGAGAACAGCTATGCCAAGGCTTATATTAACTATCTGCTGGGTCGTGTAACCCGCTGCCAGGACCGGGCAGAGCTTGAGAAGCATAAGATTGCCATGACACCGGAAGGTTTCCTCTATCAGGGTTATGTAATCAGAAATCTGGACAAGGAAAGCTATAAGAATCCATATATCGGACAAAATGCATACCGGGTACAGATTGAAAATACCAGAACAGAGCTTTCTGAAAAAACAGGAGAACGGAAAACCTTAAGAGCAGAAATCACAAAGCTTTCGGAAGTTTTAGAAGCGGAAAAAAAGGTCAATATTGAGCTACTTAATACCTATCTGGAAGCACCTATGCTGCTTTGCCAGTATGAGCAGCAGTTAGGCGTTCTTAAGACAGAGCTGGAAGCAGCCAGAAAAGATCCTACACTGATTGAATTAATGGAGCAGATTGAAACAGTCACAATAGAGAAAGCAAAGCTGAATGCGAGTAAAACAGGTCTTGAACGAGAGAACGGCAGATTAAAGAACCGTACGGAGCAAAAGAGCAGTGAACTCTTACGAAAGCAGGAATATTATATAACCCAGCATAGCTTACTGGAGGAAAAGGCGGACTTAGACGGTGCCTCCATGTCAGAAGCAAAAGAATTGTTTCATTCGAACAGAAAAAGCAGACCCGCTAAAGCAATTCAGGAAAGGTGCCAATACCGTAAGAGTATCCTGTTAAAGGACAAAGATGAGCTTCTTAACGGCAACAAGGGGCTAAAGGAACTGCAGGAGGAATTCAATCACAGATTCGATCAGGATTTACTGCGTGGTATGGAAGGAATCAGAGATTATATTGATGCCAAACGACAGCTGGAAACCGTAGAACTGATTCGCTTTGAGGAGCAGCTGAGGCGTGTGAAAAGCGATTGCGAAGAAGTGTTTCGCAGTGATTTCCTGGCAAGGATGCGTGAAAATATTGAAAATGCCAGAAATGAATTCAAGAACCTTAACAAAGCCCTGGAAAATATTTATTATGGTGAGGACAGCTACCGTTTTGTCATAACCTATGATAAAAAGAAGGAGAGCCTGTACCGTATGATAACCTCCGAAAAAAATATGGAGGGATATAATCTCTGGACAAAGGCTTTTGAAGAAGAGTACAAGGAAGAGATGGCGGAGCTTTTTGCCAAGCTTATTACCAAGGATGATAAAGGCGAGAAGGTAATCGAAGAATATACCGATTATCGTTCCTACCTGGACTATGATATCGAGATACATAAGAAAAGCGGCACCATACAGAAGTTCTCTGCTATCTATGGTGAGAAAAGCGGCAGTGAAACCCAGGTTCCTTATTATGTGGCAATTGCTGCTTCTTTTGACCAGCTATACCGCTTTGGAAATACCATTCGTATCATGCTGTTAGATGAAGCCTTTGATAAAATGGATGATGAACGTATTGCATCTATGATGGAGTTCTTTAGCAGTTTGGATATACAGGTGATTCTGGCTACGCCGCCTGCTAAGATTGAGGTTATCGGTGAAAAGGTAACTACCATACTTACAGCAATACGTGTGGGAACCAGAAGTATCATTGAAGAATATGAATTATAATTAAACATTCAAAAGGCAGATAGCATAAATATTTTTAAAAGATTATAAGGTGGCATTTCTACTATTTTTCAGATATTATGAGTTTATTCTGTTCTATAACCATTCTGAGTCTAATAAAGAAGCTTAAGACTAACAGGAAGTAAAAGTGACGACAGTAGACCCATAGGTGCTTGCATTTGATTTGATGGAGAAAGGTAAGAAAATGAACCAACATTATGATTTTATAAAAGATTATAAAGAAAATTATATACTAAGAGAGAGCTTTAATACCCTTGCCAGAAATACCTTTGGTATTCAATTTGAGGATTGGTATAAGCTTGGCTATTGGACAAAAAACTATATCCCCTATTCTATAAAAGACGGTGATGTGATTGTCTCCAATGTATCTGTTAATCTGATGGAATTTAACCAGTGTGGCAGCATGAAAAAATATATACAGCTTGGTACGGTTATGACGGACAAGAACTATCGCAGTCTGGGGTTAAACGGTTATTTGATGAAGCAGGTCATAGAGGATTACAAGGACAAATGTGACGGCATCTATCTATTTGCAAATGATAGTGTTCTGGATTATTACCCCAAATTTGGTTTCCGCAAAGCCAATGAATATCAATACAGCAGGAAGCTTTCCTTAACCGGAAGTCGCGGTGTAAGTCCTTTTCCTCTTTCTGATAAAGAAGCCTTGGAAGAAATGGAACGGATTATAACTGCATGCAAACCCTGTGGTCAGATGGCAATGAATAATATGGGACTACAAATGTTCTATCTATCTTCTTTTATGAAAAATACCGTTTATTATGTAGAAGAGCAGCAGGCCTATGTGGTGGCAGAAGAGGAGGCGGGAAATCTGGTTCTTCATGAAGTCTTTGCAGCTGGAGAGGTTGATGTTACGGCAATTGCGGCTGCCTTTGGTAATCAGAATCAGAAAGTAATCCTGGGATTTGTACCGGATAAGCAGGAGAATTATGACAGAGAATTGCTTATAGAAGAGGACACGACACTATTTGTCATGGGAAATGACTGGGAGGAATTTGAAGAAGCGGGTTTACGCTTCCCCACTCTCTCCCATGCCTGATGGCTTATTTATCTTCGTAGGCTTTCACATAAACAAAGTTATCATTGTTCCTGTTCATCCGGTAATCTTTGCTTAAAATAGCATTCACAAATTCCTGCCCGCCGGATTCAATCGGTACAAGGTCAATACCCAGTTTATTTTCCACGTCTGCAGTAGATACGTCATCCAGGAATACATTTTCACCGGTTCTTAACATACTGGAGGGGATAAGGAGGCTGTCGCCTAAGTCAGTGCCCTTATCCTTAAGCTCTTTCAATTGCTTTATAAGATCTTGTCCTGTAATTAATCCGGCAACGGTAATAGTCTCACCAAAGAAATCATTACGGATGCATACTACCCTTATCTTGATGTTGGGAAATACCTCCATGATAGCCTGAGCAAAGGAAAGGATAGTACTATAGGCCAGCTTTCCGGTAGCTATGGTAATATTCCGTTGAACCGTTTCTTTCAGATGCGGATGTTCTTTTGAAGCAGTGATGTTCTTTAAGGCTTCTTTGAATTCATTCTTGAACAACCTCATCATACCTACACCATTTTCCAGCTGGATATAACCGTCATAACGTTCCTCCTCCGGGAATTCCCGTTCGGCAGTAATATAAAATTCATCACTGGCATGTATAAAATGAAGGCCAAAATTATCGTAAAAGCCCTGTTGGTAACTCTCAATCAGATCAATTACAGCTCCGGCTTCCTCTTTCGTAAAGACCTCAAGTGTCTCCAGCTTACTGCGGAACTTGGTAACCCCTGCGGGAACAATAGAAACACTTCTCATAAAAGGCAGGTATTTGGAGAGATCCTTTATAGATCTTTCTAATTCTGCTCCGTCATTGACATTCTTACACAGTACAATCTGGCCGTTCATTTCGATACAGCCCTCGTATAGTTTATCTAGATTTTCAAGAGCACGCCCGGCAAAGCGATTGTTAAGCATCTTACAACGCAGTTCCGGGTTGGTCGTCTGCACAGATATGTTAATCGGTGCCAGATTAAAACGAATGATTCGGTTTATATCTTTTTCAGACATATTTGTCAGGGTTATATAATTACCTTGAAGAAAAGACAATCTTGAGTCATCATCTTTAAAGTAAAGGGTATCACGCATGCCTTCCGGCATCTGGTCGATAAAGCAGAAGATGCATTTATTATGACAGGAACGGTAATCACTCATCAGACCATTGTCAAAGTCTATCCCTAAATCCTCTTCATAATCCTTATCGATCTCCAGTATCCATTCCTCTCCGGAGCTTTTTCGGATGAGTATTTCAATATATTCGTCTTTGATGAGATACTGATAATCAAAGACATCGTCAATTTCTTCATTATTTATGGTAACCAGGTAATCACCCGGTTCGATTCCCATTTCTTCACCGATAGAATCCGGTGTAACGGTTTTTATTAAATGCCCTTTTGGGTTCTTTTTCATTTTGTAACCTCTTTCTAAAACAAAGCTATTATAAGTTACCAGCATCACTTATTATACACACATCCTATTTAATTGTAAATGGCGGTAAATTGTTATTGCATGTAGGAAGCAGGATGGTTATGATAGGTAGTAAGAGCTTTTCTGGTGTTCAAATTAGCTTCACGGAGCTGTCTTAGCAGAAATAGATAAGTTGAAGTGCATTTTTAACCCGCACTGGATATAAAAAGTGGTGACAAATGTATATTCAACGTATATAGAAAGTAATTCCTTAACGTTAGGCACTTTATACTTGGACAAAAATAGCTAAGGTTTATTTTACATAACAGAAGTATACCCCAAAGGAGAAGTAGGATAAATGACATTACAGCAATTAAGATATGTGGTAACAGTTGCAGAAAAGGGGACGATAAGTGATGCTGCAAAAGAATTATTTATTTCCCAGCCCAGCCTTACCAGTGCCATAAAAGAGTTGGAAAATGAAATGCAGATAACTATCTTCAATCGAACCAATAAAGGGATAATTGTTTCCAATGCAGGAGATGAATTTCTTTCTTATGCCAGACAGGTATTAGAGCAGGCAAATTTACTGGAAGAGAAATTTTTGAATGTGAAAAAGCAAAGTCCAAGATTTTCTGTCTCTGCCCAGCATTATTCCTTTGCTGTTAATGCTTTTGTGGATGTGATTCGTGAATTCGGGGGAAACCAGTATGATTTTACGCTTAGAGAAACCCAGACCTATGAGATTATTGAAGACGTCAGTAAACTGAAAAGTGAAATCGGTATCCTTTATACATCCTCTAAAAATGAGGAAGTGATCATGAAGCTTATCAAGCAGAATAATCTTGAATTTGAAGAGCTTTTTGTGGCAAAACCTCATGTGTTTATAAGCTCCAGGCATCCATTGGCAATTAAAGAAGGTATTTCTCTAGATGAGCTGGAGGAGTATCCCTATCTTTCCTTTGAACAGGGGGAGTACAATTCTTTTTATTTTTCAGAAGAGATACTAAGTACCATTGACCGGAATAAGAATATTAAGGTCAGGGACAGGGCAACCCTCTTTAATCTTGCGATTGGATTGAACGGCTATACTGTAAGCACCGGTGTAATCAGTAAGGAGCTTAACGGAGAGAATATAATTGCCAGACCGCTTCTGGTAGAGGAGTATATGCGGGTGGGTACCATCAAACAGAAGAATATGCCCCATAGCAGATATGGTAAAGCTTATATGGAAGCGTTAAAAAAACATGTAATTGATTATGCAGATTAAAGAATATAAGTAAATGCCCTGCCCTGTTTACATGATTTATATATATTAAGACATACTAATTATACTTCCTAGTTTAAATTCTCCTGAGTGAAAGAGTAGTAATGGTATAGCTAAAAACTATATCAAACCTACTCTTTTTTGTATTTTTCAATAGAGAGAAAGTATTTTATACTACTATTCAAGAGAAGCTCCTATATAAGTTTTATTTATATAGCTTCAAACCAAGTGACTAAGTGATAGGAAAGAAAGAAGGAGAATAGTATGGGAAAGAATGCACCTTTTAAATTTGATATTGTAGGAAGTTTTTTAAGACCTGAGGATTTGAAACAGGCAAGAAGTGAATATGCAGAGGGAAAGATAAACCTTGATGCACTGAAAGCAGTGGAGGATAAGGCTATCAAGGAGTTAATCGAGAAACAGAAAGCGATTGGTCTTCCAGTTATAACCGACGGTGAATATAGAAGAAGTTCCTGGCATTTGGATTTTATGTGGGCATTTAACGGTGTAGGACATGAAAAGACCAAAGCGGGTATACCTTTTCATGGAGAACCAGCCTTAATCGATGATACTTTCCTTACCGGAAAGGTTTCTGTAGATAATCATCCCTTTGTAGAGCACTTTAAATTCGTGAAACTCTTTGAAGATGAGAATACCGTAGCCCGGCAGACAATACCGGCGCCGGCACAGTTTCTCTTCCAGATGATTATTCCGGGAAATCTTGATAGTACTAAAGCTATCTATCCAAAGGAAGAAGACCTGATTCAGGATATTGCAGCAGGCTATAAAAAGGTGATTAGAGAGCTGTATGAAGCTGGCTGCAGAAATATTCAGTTTGATGACTGCACCTGGGGAGTATGCGTGGATCCCAATGCCAGCTTTATTTTAGGTACAGATGAGGCGGGATTACAGCAGTTTATTGATAAATTAATCCGTATCAATAACCTTGCCATAGAAGATAAACCGGAAGACCTGGTGATCAACACCCATATCTGCCGCGGTAATTTTCATTCTACCTGGGCTTGCCAGGGTGGATATGACAGGGTGGCAAAAGACCTTTTTGCAAAAGAAAATGTAACCGGTTTTTATCTGGAATTTGATGATGAGCGTTCCGGGGATTTTGCACCTCTTCAGTATGTCAGTGAAGATAAAACGGTTGTACTGGGACTGGTTACGACAAAATCTCCGGTATTGGAGAAGAAAGAGGTTATTATAAAACGAATCAGAGAGGCAGAGAAGTATATTCCCATAGAGCGTTTATGCCTGAGTCCTCAGTGTGGATTTGCTTCTACAGAAGAAGGAAATAAAATTACGGAAGAAGAACAGTGGGCTAAATTGAAATTAGTAGGGGAGATTGCTAGGGAGGTGTGGAAGTAAGATTATATACCGCTGTGTTCCCGATCTTCCTTGCAGCCGGTCAGAGAATTAAGAAGAATCATATAATGGAAAGGGTAATCAGACAGGTGGATGTTACGCCTACAGCGGCAATACTGCTTGGAGTATTCTTTCAACATACAGGTTATCGTAAGTGGTTTCAGAGATTAGCTTACGGTAACCTTTTTTTTCAGTATGATTTACTGAATATTTTATTTGTATTTCGTTTATAGTTCGGGTAGTATGAAATATATAATTAGTGAATGAAAATAACGGCTGCAATTAAAAGGAGTACAGTTATGGAGAAAAAGCAAAAACAAGAAGCTTGTTCGTCTAATAAGAAGCAGGAGACTAAGACTTATACTATATATGAAGTAGCTGAGATGACCATGCTTTCTGACAGGACCATACGCAATTATATTCGCAGGGGACTTTTAAAGGGGAAGCTGGAGGGAGGAGCCTGGTGTTTTACAGAGGAGGAGTTAAGTGAATTCTTAACGGAGGACTATGTAAAACAGGCAGCTGTTGGTAAAGCGGAAGGAATTGTAGCACGATTCTTGGATGAGGATAAAAAAAGTAAGGATTCACTGTGCACCGTCTATGATATGAATATCAGTGAGGCACAGGAAGGCAAAAGCCTCTGCGAGAAGCTGCTCCTTGAAATCAATACAGATGAAAATAATCGGGTTACCTGTTCCTATCGATATGATGCAAAGAAAGGAACAGCAAGAATTATCTTATCAGGTGACGCGGGTAAAGTATGGAAGCTTCTTGGAATCTTGAAAAGCAACAGGCTAGAACCTGTGTGATAAATGCTTTTGCCAGGTTTAGCGGCAAGAACGGAACAATGATTCCTAACGCTCGTAGTACTAAAAGGTTTAAATATTGTTGGCATAGGGCAAGAACAGAACAATGATCCATAACGCTCCCGTAAAAGAATCTGTACTTATTTACCTATCGTGCTATGAAAAACCGGAGGATTTTCAAATTGAAGAGCCTCCTTTTTCTTTCTATAATTTTATTGACTGGAACAAGAAAGAATTTATTTTATAGTTATGGATAGAGTTTACTGAATCCAAAAAATAAGAGGAAAAAGGGAGGTAAATATAAAACATGAGACAGCTGTATACAGAAGTAGCGGATATTATTAAAAGTATTGATTTTAATATTTTGTGGAAAGGGTTTCACCCCTATCCATTTGCTTTGTATAACGGTGAAACAATCTGGCTGGAAAAGGAGGAAATTCCTTATCAGTCAGAGTTCTGTGCTAATACCTGCATTCACTTCAGAAATGAGCTGCTTGCCATCTGGCAGATAACAGAACCTGAGGAAAGGGAGTTAGAGAAGATTAAATTATTGCATAAGTCCGTAGCAGAGAATCTTGAATTAAACCATAGATTGCAGATAAGACATCTGGCAGTAACTATAACAGCCGGGGTTGTCCATGAGATGTTTCATTGTTATCAGGAGGAACTGGGAGAAAGCAGGTATCCGGATGATCTAAAGCTTCTTTGTTATCCTATGGAGGAAGGAAATTTAAGAGTAAAGCTAAAGGAAAACGGGCTTTTAGCTGCTGCAATGAGAACCCAGGACATAAATATCAGAAAAATATTGCTGACATATTTTCAGGCATGCAGGAAATTCAGGGAAGAACTGATAGGTGATGATATCTATCAGGAATACAGGGTTGAGACCATAGAGGGAGCAGCTGAATATGTCTCTCTTCTTGCTTTGAAAGAGATGGGGGAAGAAAGGTCATATATACAGAAGCTTGAAGACTATTTGACGGTATTAGAAGAATGCTCTGCCAGGCTGCTGGATATAAGAAGAATATCTTATGTGACAGGGGCAGTTCTTTTATTGGTATTATCACAAGCCAGAATCCAATTGACTCCGGGAATAGGAAAAACGACTGATACTTTCTGGGAGCTGGCAGTTGAGGAAGGTATTAAGAATACTACGTTAAAGGACATCTGCTCCTGTGATGTTGGAAAATTGATAGAGGAGTATAAAGAGAAGCAAAAAGAACAATTGAGACTATTCTTTCAGAAAAATAGAAAGGAATGCATAATGGAAGGATGGATTTCAGGATATGACCCAATGAATATGATAAAACTTGATCGCTTTCTATTATGTAGTCATTTTATTGTTATAACAGCAGCAGAGAGTG
This sequence comes from Lachnoclostridium sp. UBA6558, assembly GCA_002434335.1. Taxonomy (GTDB): domain Bacteria; phylum Bacillota; class Clostridia; order Lachnospirales; family Lachnospiraceae; genus Anaerocolumna. Next base: position 24,515 of record DJJW01000011.1, read on the forward strand.
AAAAACAACTGGTACTTAACGGTCTTGTAGTGGTACAATTAAAGGAAGATAAAGGAAGAGAAATTCGTAGCTATTATAAGTGACAGAGAGTCATGTAATGGCGGACTGTAAAGTGAGGAGAATATGAATATTCAATTCAAAGCTATCGAGAGAAGTAACTATAGACACTTTCATAAACTGATGAATGATTACTACAGGGATGGCGAAGATAAGGATACTTCCCAAGACATTATTAATGATTTCATAAATAGGCTATTTATTATGATAGAGCAGAAATCCATAGACGGTTGTTTAGTAAGGAGAGACAGGCGATTCATAGGGGTTTGTATTATGGATGTTTGATAGCATAAACAAAAAAATAAAGTAGAGAATAAATAGTGAATTTACCGTTACTATATCCTTGGAGAAAAATTATAGAATCTTAAAAAGGAAAAAATATTATGGCTTATAAAATATTGATTGTAGATGATGAAGAAGATATCCTGGAAATGTTAAAGTCTTATTTTGAATTGACGGGATATCTGGTATATACGGCAGACTGCGGTGGGGCAGCGCTAGAGAAAATCTCGGCATCCCCCGATATTATACTGCTGGATATTAATCTGCCCGACATGGACGGGCTCTCCCTATGTCAGAAAATCAGGAGTCATATTAACACACCTATTGTATTTCTCACAGCGAAAGTGACGGAGCAGGACAGAATCAACGGACTGCTGCTTGGCGGAGATGATTATATTACAAAACCCTTTAGTCTGGAGGAGCTTCATGCCAGAGTAGTAGCTCATCTGCGCAGAGAAGGAAGAAGCAAAGGAGCCGGTAAGATCAGGGTAGCCGGGGAATTGCTGATTGAATATGACACCAGAAAAATATACTGGGGAGAAGAAGAAATCTTACTGACAAAGACGGAATTTGATATTGTAGAGATATTAAGTCTTCACAAAGACCGTATATATGATAAAGAAAGTATTTATGAAAAACTCTGGGGATTTGACAAGGAAGGCAGCAGCAGTATAATTACGGAACATATTAGAAGAATAAGAGCAAAACTGGGACAGCATTGCAGGACGGACGTAATTGAGACCGTATGGGGAGTCGGCTACCGATGGATTGTATAGAAGAATTTATAGAGAAAATAAAAAAGTTCCTGAAGAATACCAATCTAAAAAAATCACTGGGATTTTACATTATAATAGCAATAATTTCCTGCGGGCTCTGTTATCTGGCAACTTATCTGTTCTGCGAGGGCTGGAAGAATGTGATTCTATCTGCAGAAGGCGTTAAGGATTATGCTATTATTTATAAGGACAATAAGAGTTATACCATCGATTCTTCTAAGATTCCAGCAGCAGTTAATCAGAAGCTGCTTCTATTTAATCTTATAGAGTCCTTTTCCGTCTTTGTCTATGCCAGCATAGCCATATATCTGGTCAGTCACATGTATTATAAGAATAAACTTATGGAACCCCTTGCTATATTAAAGAAAGAGATTGAGGCAGTGGGAAGGAATGATTTCAGTCTGGATTGCAGTTATCTAAGTAATGATGAAATGGGTGAGATTTGCAAGGCTTTTAATCAGATGCGTCTTCGCCTGATAGATAATCAGAAAAGTATCTGGAAGCTGGTACAGGACCAAAGGGAGTTGAATGCTGCTTTTGCACATGATATCAGGACGCCTCTTACGGTTATGAAAGGTCATACGGAAATCTTGCGCAGGTTCCATCCAAACGGTTTGATTACAGAGGAAAAACTGCTGGATACCTTAGCTTTAATAGATGCACAGGCAGACAGGCTGGAACAGTTTGCAGATACCATGAAAGAAATAAATACCTTTGAAGAGCTGGAACTAAAGAGAAAAAAACATACAAGGAAAGAATTACACAATGAGTTGCAGCAGCTGGTAAAAGGTATGGTTCCCCCGGAAATCACTGTAGATATTACCCTGGAGCAGGCGTTAGAGGAGGGAGATATTTATTGTGACAGCAGGGCCATACTGGAGGTTGCCGGTAATCTTATCAGTAATGCCTTGCGATATTCAAGTCATTTTATCCGGATAAATCTGCAATTGGAAAAGGGAATGCTGTATCTTTATATAAAGGATGATGGAACCGGCTTTGACAAAAGAGCTCTTCAGAACGCAAAGAAACCATATTTTACAACGGAAAAAGGACATTTTGGTCTGGGGCTTACCATTTGTAAGCTGCTGTGTGAGAAGCATGGAGGAAGTCTTGAGCTAACCAATGGAATCCATGGTGGAGCCATTTCCTGTGCAAGTTTTTTTACGGCGTAGTGAAAGGATAGATATTTACAGTTTAGAATAAAATCATCCCGGTCAGGGGTGATTTTTTAAACAATATTAGAGAACAGTTTGAAAAAATAACTCCTGGCACAATCGCATTTGGGCAAGCATAACCAGCCCTGCGAAATACAGGTAATAAGAGAGGTTATCATGAGTCAGGAAATTATCTTAAAAAATGTCAGTAAGACCTACGGAAAGAAAAAAGCAGTAAATGACGTCAGCTTGACCATTAGTGAGGGAATGTTTGGATTGCTTGGAAGAAATGGTGCCGGTAAAACAACTCTGATGAAAATACTTGCGACCATACATGAACCCACAGGCGGACAGGTGCTGGTAAATGGAACGGATATTAAGGAAAGTGGTAAAATACGTAGTATGACAGGTTATCTTCCGCAGGATTTCTCCATGTACGGCGGAATGAGTGCCTATGAAGCCATGGATTATCTCGGAACACTCTCCGGTATGAAAAAGGAGGAGAGAAAGGCAAAGATTCCGGCACTGCTGGAGAAGGTGAATCTATCTGCCAATCACAGGACCAAGGTTAGAGCCATGTCCGGTGGAATGCGCCGAAGACTGGGTATCGCCCAGGCAATCCTTCATGATCCCAAGGTATTAATAGTAGATGAACCTACGGCGGGCCTGGATCCGGAAGAACGCGTACGTTTCCGGAATCTTCTTTGTGAAATAGCACAGGACAGGATTGTTATACTTTCAACCCATATTGTAGGGGATATTGAAGCAACCTGTGAAGATATTGCTGTACTGGATGAGGGCAGGCTTATATTTAAGGGAACAGTAAGGGAACTCTTAGAAATGGCAGAAGGAAAAGTATATACCGCAGAAATTTCCAGAATTGAGCTGGAGGAGTTAAAGACCAGACATATAGTAACTGCCATCCTGTCAAAAGGAAGTAAAGCAGAAGTACGTTTTCTGGCAGAAGGTGGAACTCCTTTTGAGAAAGCACTTATAGCAGAACCCAATGTGGAAGATGCCTACCTTTACCTGATGGGAAAGGAAGGAGGAAAAAACCTATGTGGTTAACGTTATTTCTAAAAGAGTGCCGGATGTGGTGTAAAAGTATTTTATTTCTGGGATATATAGCTATGATCGTATTTTTCTACCTGACGCAAATGGGGTCAGAGGATATTCCCATAAAACCGGAGCCGGGGCAGGAGAGCTATGGCTATCATTACAGTACAAAAGAGTCGGATATTATGCGTACTGCTACTGAGAATCTGCTGCAGGAATACTGTAATGGAATTTATGTCACCTATCCTATCGGTTTTTACAAGGCAGTCCGTTTAAATGAAGAGAAAACAGCCAGAATGGAAGTTATCTTACAGAAACTTACAGGTACAACGGCAGAAGAGTTTCAGGAAATTACGGATAATTACAAGGAATCTTCAGGTTTTGAGGAAAAAGACGGGATGCTTGTTAAAATCGAAGGTTCACCTTTAAGTTTAACAGTAAGGACGGATATTCCCTATAAGGAGTTCTTAAGTTATATGGCACAGGCAGCTGAACTGATTGGAAAAGGCAGCTCTTACAGCAAGGACACTGTAGTCAACAATGCAAGAGTCCCCTTAACCTATGAAGAAGCATTAAAGGACTATAATGAGATTTATAAAAAAGACCGCTTGTCAGGTGCTTATGCCAGATTGTTCTGTGATTACATGGGAATTTTGTTAGGTGTCCTGCCGGTATTTTTCATCACCGCAAGAATTCTAAAAGATAAACACAGTAAAGTAGTTAACGTTATATATGGAAAGAGTATTTCCTCGATTACTCTAATTACTGCCAGATATGCAGCCATTTGTTTTATGTTATTTGTACCTGTACTGCTGCTGTCCTTTCTGCCTCTGTCCCAGGCGGTATATGCAGGGAAAACAGCCGGTATAACCGTAGATTATCTTGCCTTCTTAAAATATTGTACCGGTTGGCTTCTGCCAAGTATACTGGTGGTTACGGCTCTGGGTTATTTCATAGGTGAATTGACAGAGCAGGTATTGCCCATTCTGGTGCAGGTTGTATGGTGGTTTGGTTCCATATTTGCCAGTTCAAATAACATGATCGGAGGATTCGGCTTCAATCTTATTCCCCGTTTCAATACCTTGGGAAATTACCAGGCTTTTCAGGCGGGAATACATCAGCTGATTCAGAACCGCTTCGTATATACCTTATCTGCTGTTGTACTTATGGCAGCGGTAATTTATCTTTATGACTGCAAGAGGAAAGGAATCTATGGAAGAAATGGAAAGATATCAAAAAATAACATACGTCAATCTAAAGCATAACCTAATAATTCCTTATGTCCTTGTACTGCTCCTGTGTCTTTTGTCGCCTCTGGTAATCGGACTGGAAAATCTAAATGAGAATCAAACGGCTAAAGTCGTAGAAGTCTTTATCAGCCTCTTTGGTATAATTTTGTTGATGAGTATATTCACACCGGACATAGACAGGGACATAAGAGACATCATATCCTCCAAAAAAGAATCCATGATAGTAAATCACGTACTTCGTGGTATGAGTGCGTTATTTCTCCTAGCAGTCACAGGGGTTTTATATTTAGGCTGGATGGCAATAGNNCAATAGGAAGCTGTGATTTCTCCTTTTCCGGTATGCTTTTTGTACTTATGGCAAACAGTATATTTCTTGGTGGACTTGGAGTGTTTTTCTTTTCCTTAAGCAATCAGCCGGTGCTAGGGTATATGGTGCCGATTCTGTATTATGTATTGAACTTTGGCTCAGGAAGAAAGTATCTGGGAGATTTTTATCTGTTTTCTGTAATGCAGTCCGGTTCTTATCGGGAAAAGTATATTCTGTTGGCTGGAGGCATAGGGCTATTGGTTTTATCCGTCATCTGGCGTGATGTCATATGGAAGAGATTCAGATAGTGAGATTGTGGTAAAGTAATATTGAAATGATAATTCACCAGGTGTATGAAATTTGTAAGAAAGGTTTAACACGTTAGATTAAGATCCGAAGATATCATTAGAATGGTATGTTCGGATCTTAATTTTATTTTAGTGGCAAACAGCCTGTAAAAATGGTAAAATAAAGGAATAAATTTATAAGAGATAAAATAAGGAATTAATTTAAAGTGTTAAAATAAAAAAATTGAAGAGGTAAAATAAAAAAATT
>DJJW01000010.1:0-29101 GCA_002434335.1 Lachnoclostridium sp. UBA6558
GGAGCCAAGATGGAGGATGTTATTTTCTCCGGAACGGAAACCAGAAAACCGCTGGGATTTGCTTATGTGTCCCTGACAATAAATAATGAAGATCATAAACTGCCCATTGAATATGACGAAGTAACAGTGGCTAGAAGAGTATATCGTTCCGGTGAAAGTGAATATCTCCTGAATGGAAGTACCTGTCGTTTAAAAGATGTACAGGAACTGTTTCTCGATACTGGTATTGGTAAAGAAGGGTATTCTATTATCGGACAGGGTCAGATCGAAAAGATACTAAGCGGAAAACCGGACGACAGAAGGGAACTCTTTGATGAAGCTGCCGGTATTGTTAAGTTTAAGAAGAGGAAGCTATCCGCACAGCATAATCTGGAGGAAGAACGCCTTAACTTAAGCAGAATCCAGGATATACTCTCTGAGATCGAGAAACAGGTAGGTCCTCTGGAAAAGCAATCAGCAGTGGCAAAAGAATATCTAAAACTAAGGGATGAATTAAAAGAACTTGATATTCAGTTATTCCTGCATGAGAATGAAAAAATGCAGGAAACAAAGAACCAGACCAATGAAAAGCTGCTGATTGCGACTGATAATCTGAATTTTGCCAATGAGAAATCGGAGCATATTAAAGAAGAATTCTCCCTGTTAGAAAAAGAAATTGAAGAATTTAACACTACCTTAGAGGAACTTAAGGCTTCTCAAAGTGACAGCCGTTTGAATCAGGAGAAAACCGAAGGAGAAATAAAGGTATTAAAAGAGCAGCTCTTGTCTATTAAACAAAATGATGCTCATTATGAAACCAGGCTTACTGCTATAACAGAGGATATTAAGGCTAGGACAGAAGAGCAGGAAAGTTACATAAAGCAAAAAAAAGAGTTAGACCTGCTTATAGACAGGATGGATGAAAGTCAGTCTGTCAACGTACTGGAATTAGAAGAGATTCGCAGCCGGATTAAGGAAGATACCACTCTGGCGGAAAATCTACATGGTGAGATATTTGATTATCTTAACGAGAATTCCGGAATTAAGACGAATCTTCAGAGATACGAAACAATCCTAGAACAGAATAATATAAAGAAAACAGAACTTACCCAGAGAATTCTTCGTAATAAAAGTGAAGATGCGATAAATGATCAGGAGATCCAAAATGTCAAAGTACAGATAGAAGCTCTTGAAACACAAAAACAGGAAAACCTAAGGGAAACTAGCAGAGCACAGGATAAAGTAACTGATTTTCGAAATAATTTAAAGGTATTAGAAGAGGAAATACAAAAGAAACAGCGTGAGTATCAGATGGGAAGCTCCCAGCTGGAAGCTTTAAAAAACCTTACGGAACGATATGAAGGTTATGGCAACAGTATCCGAAGAATCATGGAGAAGAAAGATACCACAGGTATAATCGGAGTTGTTGCAGATATTATTAAGACAGAACCCAAATATGAAACAGCAGTAGAAACAGCTTTAGGCGGAAGCATTCAGAATATTGTTACAGATACAGAAGCTACGGCAAAAGAACTGATTGACTATTTGAAGCAGAATAAGTACGGACGTGCTACCTTTCTTCCTTTAACAAGCATTTCTGCAAAAGAAGCTTATGGTCAGCAAAGGTATTTGGAGGAAAAAGGTGTACTTGGTCTTGCCAATACGCTGGTTAAGACGGAAGAACGTTTTAAGGGTCTTATGCAGTATCTACTCGGTAAAAGCCTTGTGGTAGACAATATTGACAATGCGTTGTTTATTGCCAGGAAATATAATTATACTTTGCGTATTATAACCCTGGATGGAGAGCTTTTAAGCCCTGGTGGTTCCTTGTCGGGAGGTGCTTATAAGAACTCCAGTAATCTGCTGAGCAGAAGGCGTGAAATAGAAGATCTGGAAGAAAAAATTTCGGTATTGAAAACAGAAGTAATAAGTCAGAATCAAAACCGTGAAATGATTATACAGGACATTCAGACAGCTTTAAGTGAGATGGAGGAGAAAAAACAGGCTCTTCAGGAAATCCATCTCAGGGAAAATACCTTAAAGCTTCAGCTGTCACAGTCAGATAAGAAGAAACAGGAATTAAAGGCACTTTACGAAGAAATTACAAATGAAATAAATCAAATTGAAAATCAGAGTATAGAATTAAATAAAAATATTACAATTCTAAGAGGCAGCCTTGTGCTCAATGAAGAAAAGAGCAAGGAGAATGAACAAAGAATTGAAGAGATGAATCGGCAGCTGGAGGAAGTGAGGAAGAAGGAACAACTGTTAAATGAACAGGTGTCCCAAGCAAAGGTTGAAATGTCAGCTTTTGACCAGAAAAACCAGCATTTGCTCGATAATATCAAAAGAATAAAGCGTGAGCTTGAAAAACTCTATGAAGAAGAAAACGGTATTAAGCGCAATAGAGAAGCATCTCTGGCCTCATATGATGAAAAACTAAACGCTATAAGCCTGGATGAAGAAAAAACAAGGAACTATAGTGAAGAAATCAGAAAACTTGAAGAACAGATTAAGGAAATACAGGCTAAAAAAGACACGGTAACCTTAACCCATAAAAGCTTCTTTGATCGCAGGGAAGAACTTTCGAAGGAAATCATTAATCTTGACAAAGAGATTTTCCGTTTGAGCGGTCAGTTGGAAAGACTGGAAGAGCAGCTGAATGAGAAGAAAGATTATATGTGGGAGGAATATGAACTTACCCTGCATACTGCCCTTGATACCTTGAATATAATATCACCGGAAATTATTGATTCTGCGTTTGTGAAAAAGAGAATCGGTGAGGTCAAAGGTAGTATGAAAGGTCTCGGGGATGTAAATATTAATGCTATTGAAGACTATAAAAATCTTTCTGAACGTTACCTGTTCCTGAAAGGCCAAAAAGAAGATATAGAAAAAGCAGAAGACACCCTCATCCATATTATTGAAGAGCTGGATGAGGAAATGCGCAATCAGTTTAATGCTAAATTTGCTCAGATAAAGGTACAGTTTAACCAGGTATTTAAAGAGTTATTCGGCGGTGGTCTGGCAACACTTGAATTAACAGAAGGTGAAGATGTACTTGAAGCAGGTATTATCATCACAAGCCAGCCACCGGGCAAGAAATTGCAGAATATGATGCAGCTATCAGGTGGAGAGAAAGCCTTAACAGCAATCTCGCTGCTCTTTGCAATTCAGAATCTGAAGCCTTCACCTTTCTGTCTCCTGGATGAGATTGAGGCGGCCTTAGATGATGCCAATGTTAAACGCTTTGCCAAGTACCTCCATAAATTGACCAAGGATACGCAGTTTATTATCATAACTCACAGAAGAGGAACCATGAATGCTGCGGATGTTCTATACGGTATTACCATGCAGGAAAAAGGTGTATCAACACTGGTATCCGTTAATCTGATTGAGAATGATTTAGAGAAATAAGCAAATTGACGGAATTGTCACAGGTAAATTAATTTTACGACAAATAAGATTTACGGCCATTAAGACAGATGGCCAGAAAAGAGGTAAGGATGGGAGAAAAAAAAGGCTTTTTTGGGAGATTGGTAGAAGGGCTTTCAAAAACAAGAAATAATATAGTTTCCGGTATTGAGTCTATTTTCAACGGTTTTTCCAGTATTGATGATGAGTTTTATGAAGAGCTGGAAGAAATACTTATCATGGCGGATATCGGTATCAATACTACCGGTTCCATTATAGCGGACTTAAAGCAAAAAGTAAAAGAAGCAAAGATAAAAGAGCCTCAGGAATGCAAGGAACTCTTAAAAGAAAGCATTATGGATCAGATGAAGGTGAATGAAGCTGCCTATGACTTTGAGAACCAAAGGTCCATTGTACTTTTGATCGGTGTAAACGGTGTAGGAAAAACCACCTCTGTAGGAAAGCTGGCAGGGCAGTTAAAAGATAAAGGTAAAAAAGTTATGGTTGCAGCAGCAGATACCTTCCGTGCCGCTGCCATAGAACAGCTCACAGAATGGGCTGATCGTGCCAAAGTCGAAATTATAGCACAAAAAGAAGGGTCTGATCCGGCGGCTGTAATATATGATGCTGTAACCTCTGCAAAAGCGAAGAATACAGACGTACTAATCTGTGATACGGCAGGAAGGCTTCATAATAAGAAGAATCTTATGGAAGAACTCAAAAAGATTGACAGGGTCATCACCAGAGAATATCCGGATGCTTACAGAGAGACCCTGATTGTTTTAGATGGAACAACTGGCCAGAATGCTCTTGCCCAAGCAAAGCAATTTAAAGAAATTGCTGATATTACAGGTATTATTCTGACAAAGTTAGACGGAACAGCCAAGGGAGGTATTGCCATTGCTATCCAGGCTGAACTTGGCATACCGGTTAAATATATCGGTATCGGGGAACACATTGATGATTTACAGAAATTTAACGCAAGTGATTTTGTAAACGCACTGTTTAACTAAAAGGAGAATACAGAATGATGACATTGGATAAATTTGAAGAAGCTGCAGAAACCGTCAAAAGGGTCACATTAAGGACGAAATTAATATACAGCGACTATTTTTCGGACACCACCGGAAATAAGGTATTCTTAAAACCTGAAAATATGCAGTTTACCGGAGCCTATAAAGTGCGAGGAGCTTATTATAAGATCAGTACATTAAGTAAGGAAGACAGAGAAAAGGGACTTATTACAGCATCTGCGGGAAATCATGCCCAAGGTGTTGCATATGCTGCTAAAATGTACGGAGCAAAGGCAATTATTGTTATGCCAACTACAACTCCTCTTATTAAGGTTAATCGTACCAAAGGTTACGGAGCAGAAGTTATCCTTCATGGAAATGTGTATGACGATGCCTGTCAGCATGCATTAAAGCTGGCAGAAGAGAAGGGATATACCTTTATCCATCCTTTTGATGACGAAGTTGTGGCTACCGGTCAGGGTACCATAGCGATGGAAATATTTCAGGAGCTTCCTACCGTTGACATCATTCTTGTTCCAATCGGCGGCGGCGGTCTTGCAGCCGGTGTCTCTACCCTTGCAAAGCTGCTAAACCCCAATATTAAAGTAATCGGTGTGGAACCTATGGGAGCTAATTGCATGCAGGAATCCATAAAAGCGGGGCATGTTATTACCATTCCACAGGTAGAAACCATAGCTGACGGAACAGCGGTTAAGACCCCTGGCAGCAATATATTCCCGTATATTCAGAAAAATATCGATGAGATAATAACAATAGATGACCGTGAACTCATAGTGAGTTTTCTGGATATGATCGAGAATCATAAGATGGTGGTGGAAAATTCCGGTCTGTTGACTGTAGCGGCCCTTAAACAATTAAATTGCACTGGCAAAAAAATCGTTTCCATTTTAAGCGGTGGAAATATGGATGTAATAACTGTTTCTTCTGTAGTGCAACATGGACTAATACAAAGAGGGCGTATCTTTACAGTGTCTGTTTTATTGCCGGATCGTCCCGGTGAACTTGTTAATGTTGCCAATGTCATAGCAGCAGCTCAGGGAAATATCATTCGTTTAGACCACAATCAGTTTGTATCCATTAATCGAAACAGTGCTGTTGAACTGACTATTACCATGGAAAGCTTCGGACACGAACACAAGGAAGCAATTGTTCAGGCATTGAAGGATAAGGGGTATAATCCACAGATAGTACAGCCTAAGAATACATATAACTAAGAACTGATTGCGCATATTTGACTTAATTCAGTCTCGGTCTTTCTCAGATGCCTTGGTTGCCGTAGGCAGGTAAGTATACTTGCTACTGACAAGGATGATATGCCTGGTGCCTTCAGAGATTCAACCAACATGAATCTCAGGTTGTTTAAATGCAAATCATGTATCAGGTTGTATGAATTCTTTGGACTGATCTAAACCCTATAATTGAATTGTGCCATGGTTCCTTTCACTTCATTCTGATAAGGAGTGAACAACGGGGAATCATGGATTTTTTATTGGAGCGTACTAGTAAAGTACATCGTAATTATGCCGCACCCCATGTGAAGTAACACTTGGAATGATTTTGTAAGGATAAAACGTAATACACAAAGTATTAATAATATAAATTTAATAGTGATTATGTAAGAATGTGTAAATTGCAGGTTTACAATTTTATATATTTCTGTTATGCTATGTAAAAGCATGTGTCATTGAATTGACTCAGGAGCTTTCTATTATATCTGCTTTGTTTATCTTAAATTCTGTTCTATCCGATTTTAATAATCATGAAACCTCCATAACTACAAAGTGAAATAGTCCTACTATTATCTGCTGGCCAATTGTGTAATGTAATTTAAAAGAAAGGAGAGCTGCTGTAATAAAATAAAAGGAAAGAAATAAAAGGAAAGAAATAAGAGCAAAGAAATAAGAGCAAAGAAATAAGAATTTAAGATTGACAAACTTTAAAAGATAAGCTATTATTAAAACAAGAACATAAGTTCGCATAAAGGAGAAAAAAGATGTCAAAAGAAGATAAGAGCAGAGCGCTGGAATCCGCATTGGCGCAGATTGAGAAACAGTACGGAAAAGGCTCCGTTATGAAACTTGGTGATACGGCTGCCCATATGAACATAGAAACTATACCTACCGGATCTATCAGCTTGGATGTTGCCTTGGGGTTGGGGGGAATACCCAAAGGAAGAATTGTTGAAATATATGGACCGGAATCCAGTGGTAAGACTACAGTTGCTCTTCACATGGTTGCAGAAGTGCAAAAAATTGGTGGAATTGCCGGATTTATTGATGCTGAGCATGCTTTGGACCCTGTATATGCGAAGAAAATCGGAGTAGATATCGATAATCTCTACATATCTCAGCCTGACAATGGTGAACAGGCTTTAGAAATAACAGAAACAATGGTTCGTTCCGGTGCAGTGGATATTATTATTGTCGATTCCGTAGCCGCCTTGGTACCCAGGGCAGAAATTGATGGTGATATGGGTGACTCTCACGTAGGCTTACAAGCCAGATTAATGTCCCAGGCTCTTCGTAAATTAACAGCAGCTATCAGCAAATCCAATTGTATTGTAATTTTTATCAACCAGCTTCGTGAAAAGGTTGGTGTAATGTTTGGCAATCCTGAGACTACTACTGGTGGACGTGCTCTTAAGTTTTATTCTTCCATTCGTTTGGATGTTCGTAAAATTGAAGCATTGAAGCAAGGAGGAGATATCGTCGGAAGCAGAACACGTATAAAAGTAGTTAAGAATAAGGTTGCGCCTCCTTTTAAAGAAGCAGAATTTGATATCATGTTTGGACAGGGCATTTCCAGAGAAGGTGATGTTTTAGATCTTGCTTCCAATGAGAATATTGTCATTAAGAGTGGTGCATGGTATGCCTATAATGAGGCAAAGATTGGACAGGGGCGTGAGAATGCGAAACTGTTTTTAAAAGAAAATCCTGAGATATTTGCTGAGATCGAGTTAAAAGTCAGAGATAAATATAATCTGTCTATTGTATCAGCAGCAAATACGAAGGAAACAGCCGTTAAGGAAGCAGATGAGTAAAAATGATTATAACCAGACTGGAAAACACAGGTAAAAATAAAGTAAAGGTATATCTGGATGATAGGTATCGTTTTACTCTTTATGACAGAGAAATCAAGAAGTATGGTCTGATAGAAGAAGGTAATATGGCAGAGACGCTTCTGAATGAACTATATAACACTGCCATAAAGCGAGCCAAACAAAAAGCGATGGCACTGCTTAAGCATATGGACCGGACAGAAGCAGAATTAAAAAGAAAGCTGGAAATGGCCGGATTCAGCGGAGATATTATACAAGAAGCCATTGGTTATGTTACCAGTTATCACTATATTGATGATTTACGTTATGCTTCCAGTTATGTGAGGTTGAGAAAGAGCAGTAAAAGTAAACGACAGATAATAGGTGAGCTACAACAAAAAGGGATATCAGGAACGGATATACAAGAAGCGCTTTCCAGTGAGTATGAGAGTGAAGAGGAAGCAATTCAACGAGAGATTTCAAAAAAGTTTTCTGATGTTAAAAGTCTGACCAGAGAAGAACGGCAGAAGATAGCTGCCAAACTTTACCGAAAAGGCTATGGAATGGACTTAATCAGGCATTACATGAGTCTGGAATAACCTCGATATATAAGTGTAATATAAGTAAATTAAGTCATGAATTTAAATATCTATTAAATAATGTATAAAAACGAGCAAGTGGTTATAACCGCTTGCTCGTTTTTTATATAATTGATTTAAGTTAGAGATGTATAATTATTTCACATTATATGCAGAATAAATGCATTAAATATATACTAAAAATGCATTATTGGAAAAAGAAAATGCATAATTGGTGAAAAACTTAATTTAGTCTATGCATATTCGATAATGTGAGCTGATAATAGCATATTATATCCAAACGATATTGTAAATACTTTGAAAAATCAAGAGATAAGGATTAATTTTATTAAATTATATGTATATGATTGCATTGTCAAATAAGATATGTTATGATGCAATTAAAGCATTAAATATGCATAATAAAAAAACAATATGCACTAATGTGCACAATATTAAACACAAAGGAGATAATATGGACATAAAAGGATTTACCTATGGATGGGATGGCAGAAGAGGAGATTATCTCACTAAAGAGGCAGAAAAGTCTCAGGATTTGCTATTCGATATTGGAGTTAACTGGATGTGCCTGGCATTTCATGTTCACCAGAAAACTTTTTCTTCTACAGAAATATATTTTGATTATCGAAATACCTTATCTGATAAAGAAATTATCCACACCATAAACAGAGCACATGAGAGAGGTGTAAAAGTTTGCTTAAAGCCAGTTATTAACAGTACAGATGGAGTATGGAGAGCGTTAATTAATTTCCCGGATGGTGATATGTGGGGTAAGGATCATTACTGGGATACCTGGTTTGAGTACTATACTGCTTTTTTGTGTCATTATGCTGAGATAGCAGCAGATACCGGCTGTGAGATGTTTTGTGTCGGCTGTGAAATGAGTGGTACGGAAAGAAAAGAAAAACATTGGAGAAATGCTATAGCAGAAGTTAAGAAGATTTATAAAGGACCTCTGGTTTACAATGCAAACCATGGCAGAGAAAAGGAAGTAAGCTGGTTTGACAGCCTTGATTACATTGGCACCAGTGCTTATTATAAAGTTGGTAAGAAACCTGGAGAGTCCAAGGAAAATATGAAACAGGAATGGCTGAAGGTGGCTGAGCGTTTAAGGGAAGTGAGTGCATCCTTACAGAAACCTGTTATATTTATGGAGATTGGTATACGAAGTGCAAGTGGGTGTGCTATGATGCCTTGGGATTTTACTCATACAGAGTTTGAAAGAAGTGAAGAAGAGCAGGCAGCTTTCTATGATTCCTGCCTGGAGGTATTCTCTAAGGAAGATTGGTTTACCGGTGTATTCTGGTGGGATTGGAGTACAGCTATTTATGATACCCAAGATGAAGCTGATAAGGATATAGGATTTAACATTCACTTGAAAAAAGCGGAGACTTCCTTAAAAGAGTGGTATCAGAAACTGTAATAAGTCAGTCTGCCATCAACCTGGTAATTATAAATAAAGAAATATAGATAAAGTTTTCAATAATTAATTCAATTAAAGGAGCAGCAGATTTCTATTACACAAGGCTAAGATCTATCACGAATAGTTTATTGATGTTTGGAATACAGAAGACAAAATTTCTTGTAGGAACATATAAACTTTGACAGGAACTTCAGCCAAGTGCCATTATAGAGTTTGACTGCTCCTTCTGGATTTAAATTATATTAGAATAATCCTTCCAATAATGTTTTACTATAGGTATGAGATATCATCCCTAAAAAATGTTCAATCGGGCAGTATTGTGTTTTAATCTATTCAAATTGATTTGCGTTTCTTGGCTGTACAATCAGTCTAAGATTTATCTTGAATATTCACCAGTATCCTTATTAAATTCTTATGCTCAAAAGGCAGATATTTTCATTTATAATCCATAGAAATTTAGAAATCAATATTAAGGGGACGAATAATCATTTGCCCGGCATAAGCATTTTTTAAACCAACTCTGAAAAATGAAATATAATGAAAGAAGTACTTGTAAAAAGTGTAAATTATGCTACTATATATGAAAGAAAAGGAAATTTATACGGTCATTATATCCTGAGAGATACCCGTCAAGGTAAGAGATTGTTTATTCTATACAAAATTCATGCAAAAGTCCAAGGAGGAATACATGAAAAAAAGCCTGCAGAATTTTACTACAGCTTCCTTCAAGCAAAATATTTCCTCTTTCTTTCGGCCTGAAAATAATGCATTACTGATGTTTGCCTTAGAAGGAATGCTTTTTGCTATTGCTACGAATATCATGAACAATAATAATAACCTTTTTGCCTTGCGTCTGGGGGCTTCGGATGCTGAAATCAGTCTTGTTGCATCTATACCGCAATTTGTTGGGGTGATTGTTTTATTACCTCTTGGTATTCTTACGGATCGTATGAAAAATAAGAGAATGATGGTCTCATTATCTCTTATGGCTCTGGCTTTGTTCTATCTTTTTATTGGTTTTGTACCTTTTCTTGGCAGTTTCGCATTTCCCGTATTTATATTATTTCTATGTCTTTCCGTAGGCCCTTTAACTGGTTATAATGCCTCCTGGCAAGCTTATTTTTCCGATGTAGTACCCTTTGAAAACAGAAACCGTATACTTACAGCCAGAACCGGAGGAATGTTCTTCTTTAACATAGCCCTGCCGCTTATCACAGGTGCTTTACTGGCTTCGGCTGCTGGTACGGGGAGCAAAATCAGAATGCACCAGATTTTTTACTGGTTTGTAGCTGCAATCCTTATTATACAGGTGATAACAGTAAGGAAGATTAAAGGGGGATATATTGAGAAGCAAGAGTCGATGTCTTTTGCAGACCTTGGAAAAGCTTTTAAGGAATTATTACACCATAAACCCTTTGTGAAGTTTCTGGGAGGAGCATTATTCTTTTACTTATTCTGGCAAGCTGATTGGACCTTATATTTTCTTGGACAGGTAAATTATCTTAAGATGAATGAAGCCTGGTTAAGTTACGCTGCTATTGGCGCAGCACTTGCTCAGTTTCTGACGATTGGTTTCTGGAGCAGGCTCAACGAAAGAAAGGGGCCGAGATTTGGTGTGGTCTTCGGGAATCTGGGACTTGCCTTATGCCCTTTGTGTATGATTATATCAACCAGTGTTCCCCTTGGTATCGGTCCGGTAGTCTTTCTTATATTGAATACGATCGCAAATCTGGCATTTGCCACAGTCCCGTTAAATATGCCTCAATACCTGTTGTCAGTGATACCGGAAAATAATAAGACTTTAAGCATCTCTATATATACTGTATTTATTACCTTAAGTAATGCTATTATGCCATTAGCAGGTGTTAAATTCTATCAGTTTATAGGTAATAACCTGTCCGCTTTCCGAAGGATATTCGCTATACTACTGATATTAAGAATCCTATCTTCACTTCAATGGTATTTAAGCTATAAAAGTTATAAAAAAGAAATCAGTAATCAGGAAATAAATAATTAATTGCCCAAGTATGAGCTGAAGTTAACAAATGAAAGGAGAAGGATTAAATCCTGTAAAATTATGAATAGTATAACAAAAAGTAATATTACGGAACAAACATTAAAGGCAATGGTGAACCTGGCATTTCCGCAGGCAGAACTGGTAGAGGCGAAAGAATTAACAGAAGGATATTTTAATGCCGCATATTTAATTATCTTAAGTGATGAAAGAGAGGTTATTTTAAAGATAGCCCCGCCGGAAGGTGTTCTTGTCATGACAAATGAAAAGGATATAATGAGGGCAGAAGTAGGCTGTATGGAACTGCTTTCGAAGCATCCTGGTATACCCATACCGAAGGTGCTGTTTCATGATTTTTCTCACTCAATTTTCCCAAGTGATTATTTCTTTATGTCTAAGCTTAAGGGAAAGAGCTTTAGCAGCATTCAAGAAGCTATGACAAAAGAGGAAAAGGATTCCATAGAGCGGCAAACAGGTGAATACAACGCTGCTATCAATCAGATAACTGGTAACGGATTTGGCTATTATAACAGTACCGTAAAGGATTCTGACTGGTTTAATGTATTTAAAGGTTTTCTGGAGAAAATCTTTCAGGATGCTGAGAAAATCAGTCTGGATATAGGAATAGATTATGAAAGCATAAGCAGGATGCTATTGATGCATAGGAATAGTTTTTTGGAGGTAACCACACCCAGATTAGTACATTGGGACCTTTGGGCAGGTAATGTATTTGTTGAGAAAGATAAAATAACAGGTTTTATTGATTTTGAACGCTGTATATGGGGAGATGAGCTCTTGGAAGTTGGTTTCCGTGCTCATAATCAGAATCCGGCTTTTCTTGAAGGATATGGAAAAAAGGGATTTACAGAAGCAGAAAAAGTTCGTATTTTATGGTACGATTTCTATCTGTTTGCAATAGCCTCACTGGAAAGTGATTTCAGAAAATATCCGGATAGAGGAATGTTTTACTGGGCGAAAGAACAGCTGGAGAGAACCCTGGCAGCATTAAGAGCAGTTTAAATATAACAGAAGCCGAGTGATATGACATCGTAAATGGAGGTGAATTATTTTATGGTGAAACATATAATTTTTACAGCTTCTTTCTTGATTTCCTTGGCAGTTAATCTGCTCTGTTTAAATATGGGAATCTATAATATCCCACAGCATTTATACTATATCCCTATTTTACTTGGTGTATTTTGGTATAAGAGAACAGGTATCTTACTGACTGTATTTACCTCTTGTATATACATAGTATCAGTTCTTCCATATGATCAGGATAGAGAGTTGGTACTGGCAGCAGTTGTACGCTCATCTATTTTCCTTAGTGTCTCATTAATGGTTTACATCCTTAATGAAAGAAATCTGAAAAATGAGAAGAACCTGTTTAAAAATATGGAAAGGCTGCATACTATTTTGCAGTCAATACGTGATGGGGTAATCGTTACAGATGTTTACGGCAATATAGAAATTATAAATCCGAAAGCAGAGGCAATATCTACTGTATCGGGTATAAGTGCAGTAAATAAACCCGTTAGTGAAGTACTTAATGTATATAGTGAAATGAATGAAAAAATAATACTGCAGACCCCTGATTGCCAAAATAATACTTGCACGATTCCTTTTTCACAAAGTGGTTATATAATAACAAACAATGGAAGTAAAAAAGAAGTTGAGATACATATAATGCCGGTTCTTCGGGCAGATGGGATACAGACAGGTAATACAATTATTATACGAGACATAACAGAAAAGAAAAAGGACGAAAATGAAATCCAGTTTCTTACTTATCATGATAAACTGACAGGTCTTTATAACCGAAGGTATTTTGAACGGGCAGTAATTCAAATGGATGAGCCGTCAAATTACCCTATTACGATTATGATAGGCGATGTTAATGGATTAAAACTTATCAATGATGCTTTTGGACATCTTGCCGGAGACAGACTCTTAGCTGCGGCCGCTGAATCCCTTCGCCGGGTTCTAAAGGATAAGGATATTCTGGCGAGATGGGGCGGTGATGAATTTATAATGCTGCTTCCTAATACCGACATGGAAGCAGCAAACAGCATTATCCATGATATTCATCACGAAAATAAAAAGACTATTGTAGGCAGTATTAATTTATCAATCTCTTTCGGATACGCCGTGAAATATAATAATGGATATGATATGAGTACTGTCATAAAGCAGGCTGATGATATGATGTATAAGGAAAAACTATCTATTAGCAGAAGCGTTAAGAACAGGACGGTAAATATCATCCTACAGTCATTGTATGTAAAGAATCCATCGGAAAGAGAACATTCTATGGGAGTCAGCCGCCTGGCGGACAAGCTGGGGGTTATTCTTGGTCTTGGTAATAGTGATATCATAGATTTGAGGGTCTTGGGACAGATACATGATGTAGGCAAGATAACCATAGAAGATGGGATATTGAATAAACCGGATAAATTAACAGAAGCTGAATACGAGATTGTTACCAGGCATTCAGAAAAAGGTTATCAAATAATAAAAGCATCGCCCGAACTGATGTATCTGGCGGAAGAAGTTCTTTCTCATCATGAAAGATATGATGGAACCGGTTATCCGAGAGGTCTTAAGAGAGAGGAAATTCCGAAATTGGCACGAATATTGGCAGTTGCAGATGCCATTGAATCAATGCTGTCGGATAAGCCTTACCGGAAAGCGCTTACCATGGAACAGGTTATACAAGAGTTAAGAGTGAATGCTGGTACTCAATTTGACCCGGAAGTTGTTGAAGCTTCTTTTAAGATACTAACAATTTAATTTCTGTCTCTACCCTGACAGGTATAAAACGGCCGGGATATATGGCATTTTTATACCTGTCAGTTTTGGTTAGATTGGATTCAATGTATATAATCACTAATATATACTGGATTTTATTTTAATAATCCTTGAAATTACCAGAAATTTATCCTATAATATAATAGGCAGAAAATTTGAATTTATTTTTATAAATGGAAGTAAATGGAGGGCAGAAGATGAACACGGCTAAACAATTGTCAGCAAGGGAACGAATTACCGCTCTTCTTGATGATAACAGTTTTGTAGAAATTGGTGCTTTGGTCACGAAAAGAAATACGGATTTTAATCTCAGTCAAAAGGAAATTTCTTCCGATGGCATAATTACCGGATATGGGGTAATTGACGGAAATCCAGTATATGTATACAGCCAGGATAGTACTGCTGGAAGTGGTACCATTGGTGAAATGCATGCAAAAAAAATCACAGCAGTATATGATTTAGCACTTAAGGTGGGGGCACCGGTTATCGGAATAATCGACAGTGCCGGCTTAAGACTTCAGGAAGCCACTGATGCATTGAATGGTTTAGGAGAGATCTACCAGAAACAGACAATGGCGTCAGGTGTAATACCTCAAATAACCGCTATTTTAGGTCCATGCGGTGGAGGGCTTGCTGTATTAAGCGCCTTAAGTGATTTTTCGTTTATGACAGAAACTAATGCGCAGCTTTTTGTGAATTCACCTAACGCTTTGAAACAGAACTTTACAGCGAAATGTGATACGACAACAGCAAGATTTCAAGCGCAGGCAGGAAATATAGACTTTGTTGTAAAGGATGAAGCGGCTTTGCTGGAAAGTATCAGAAATCTGATTGTTTTACTGCCGGCTAATAATGAAGATGACGCATCCTATGATGAATGTCTGGATGATTTAAATCGTTTAATTCCGGAAGCTGTATTTGATAACAAGGATTCTTCGCACATACTGACTGAGATTTCCGATGACAATTACTTTGTAGAAATTAAGAAAGAGCATGCCAAAGAGATGGTTACCGGATTTATAAGATTAAATGGTGTAACTATAGGAGCTGTCGCAAATCGACGGGTCTGGACAGAGGAATCAGGTGCTCTTTCGGCTGAGCATGATGGAACCCTTACCGCAGAAGGATGTTTAAAAGCAGAGAGATTTATTCGTTTCTGTGACTCTTTCGGGATTCCGTTACTATCACTGACTGATGTTGAAGGGTATAAAGCAGAGCTTAATCAGGAAACCATTATTGCAGCCGCAGCCGCTAAATTAACCTATGCCTTTGCTTCGGCTACCGTCGCGAAAGTAAATCTTATTATAGGGAAAGCTTTCGGCAGTGCTTATGTTACAATGAATTCAAGGCACATCGGAGCTGATATGGTATTTGTACTGAGCAGTGCTTCTATCGGTATGATGGATGAGAACCAGGCAGTAAGCATTATTTATGAAGGCGAAGAGGTTGATTTGAAAGAGAAAGCAAAGGAATATAAGGAACTTCAGTCCAATGCTGTTTCAGCGGCAAGACGTGGTTATGTGGATTCCATTATAGATAGAGCAACTGCACGTAAGCATTTAATCTATGCTTTTGAAATGCTCTTTACAAAGAGTGTACATGCTTCTTCCAAAAAGCACGGAACGGTTTAAAAGCTCGGTAAGTTGAAAAAAATAATATTTCAACTATGGATCCAGGAATATCAAAGGAGAGATTTGATTTCCTTTAAAGAAAGTAATATGAAAGCAATAACTAGGTACGGAAGTGACTTGGACCGTGCAGATAGGAGCAGACATGAGTTTATCAGGATTCTATGGGAGCAGCCTTATACTTACAGCGGTTAATGGCTTTGGGGTTAAGGATCAGATTCCCGGTGAATATTTAGATACGGTTGTAATACTCGGTTTAGTCTTTACAGGCTTAATTCTGGTTGTTGGTATCCTTGGTATCATAAGACTTTTCATCGCTTTGACAAAAGCTATGTATAAAGACAGCGATAACAGCGGGTCGAACAGAGCAGTTGATTCAGCTTCAGGTGCAGCAGCCATAAAGAATAGTAATCCCGTGCAGATTAATCCTGCAAATGATCCTCAGCTGGTAGCGGTTATAACGGCCGCATTAATGGCTTCCTTGGAAGAGGTACCTGCTGACGGACTTGTAATCCGTTCGATACGTAGAAGATAATATCCAGAGCTTATTATAAGGAGGAAATAAATAATGAAAACTTATACAGTTACAGTTAATGGTATTGCATATGATGTTACAGTGGAAGAAACAACAGGCCGTCCGGCAAGAGCAGCGGCTCCCGTTTATGCGGCTCCGGCTCCGGTGGCAGCAGCCCCTGCTCCGGCAGCTCAGACAACAACCCCTGCAGCAGCGGAACCTGAACAGGAAGCAGCTCCCGCAGCGGTTACCGGTGGTTCTAATGGTAAGATTCCCGTTACTTCACCTATGCCCGGAAAAATTTTAGCTGTTAAAGCGTCCATTGGACAGTCTGTTAACAGAGGCGATGTATTACTGATTCTGGAAGCTATGAAAATGGAAAATGAAATTGTTGCACCGGAAGCCGGAACTGTAGCAAGTATTAATATTGGCGTTGGTGAAACGGTAGAATCCGGAACCTTACTTGCAACTTTAAACTAATAGAACTTGTGTAAAGGAGGCATACCGATGAACGAATTGCATAACAATTCGGGACAGATTAAAAGGCCTGTTAAAATAACCGAAACCATCCTGCGTGATGCTCATCAGTCACTCATAGCAACAAGAATGACTACTGATCAGATGCTGCCTATTATTGAAAAAATGGACAAAGTAGGATACCATGCGGTAGAATGCTGGGGAGGTGCTACCTTTGATGCATCCTTACGATTTTTAAAGGAAGATCCCTGGGTTAGACTTAGAAAATTAAGAGAAGGTTTCAAAAATACAAAACTTCAAATGTTGCTTCGCGGACAGAATCTGTTAGGTTATCGCCACTATGCGGATGATGTAGTAGAGTATTTTATTCAGAAATCCATTGCAAACGGAATCGACAATATACGTATCTTTGATGCGTTTAATGATATCAGAAACCTAGAAACAGCAGTGAAAGCAACAAAAAAAGAAAAAGGCCATGCTCAGATTGCAATCGCATTTACACTGGGGGAAGCTTATACTACCGGATATTATACGGAATTGGCTAAGAAGATCGAAAAGATGGGTGTGGATTCATTATGCGTAAAGGATATGGCAGGACTTCTTGTACCTTATGAAGCTTCCGAGCTAATCGGTGCTTTAAAGGAAGCTGTAACGATACCTATTGATATTCATACCCACTACACCAGCGGTGTTGCTGCGATGACCTATATGAAGGCAGTGGAAGCCGGTGCAGATATTATAGATACAGCAATGTCTCCTTTTGCTATGGGAACCAGCCAGCCAGCTACAGAAGTATTAGTTGAAACCTTCAAGGGAACTCCTTATGATACCGGTCTTGACCAGCAGCTATTAGCCGAAATTGCGGATTATTTCCGTCCGCTAAGGGATAATGCCATGGAGGAAGGAATCTTAAATCCCAAGGTAATGGGTGTGGAGATAAAAACCTTACTCTATCAGGTACCGGGAGGAATGTTATCCAATCTGATGTCCCAGTTAAAGGAACAGAAAGCAGAAGATAAATACTATCAGGTACTGGAAGAGATACCAAGAGTAAGAAAAGATCTTGGTGAACCACCATTGGTAACCCCCTCCAGCCAGATTGTCGGTACACAGGCAGTATTAAATGTTATAGCAGGTGAACGTTATAAAATGGTAACCAAAGAAACCAAAGCTATCCTTGCCGGTGAATATGGAAAAACCGTAAGACCTTTTAATGAAGAAGTCAGAAAAAAGGTTATAGGTGATGCCGAACCGATTGAATGCCGTCCCGCAGATCTTTTGAAACCGGAACTGCCAGCTATGGAAGAAGCGGTTAAGGACTGGAAACAGCAGGAGGAAGATGTCCTATCCTATGCACTATTTCCTCAGGTGGCCATGGAATTCTTTAAGTATCGTAAAGCCCAGGAAACAGGTGTTGATCCGCTGTTTGCTGATTATGAGAATAAGGCATACCCGGTATAACTTGTGCAAGGTATTACCGGAAGTAATGATTAATATTAGATAAACCAATTCAATCTCAACAGATAGACTGCTGAGCAATTTTCCTGAAATTGCAGCAGTCTATTTTGATGAAGAGATTTTATATTATGTGCTGAGGCTAACAATAAGGTCAAAGGATACTTTATTTTGTTAAGTAATAGCGGATGAAAGCTTTATGATTTAAGTTGACGTTTTTCCCATTTGGATATAATATTGTGAGTGAGAATTTTTGTGATTGAAAATTAAGAAGGAAGTGATGTATGGAAGCGATAAAGCCATATAAAAAAGGAGCTGCTTATTCCTATGCTCTAGGTGCTTTTCCTACCTATGAGCTAATAGCAGGAAAAAAAGAAAACATTACAGGTATATATGTCCATTCTCAGTATACTGATGCGGAGAAGATCAGGAATACCTGTAAAGAGAATAATATACCGGTGTTAAAGGACGATAAGCTTTTTTCAAAGGTTAGTGACAAAGAAAATTGTTACGTCATAGGTGTATTTGATAAGTATGAGGATACCTTGAACAGTGAGGCTTCCCATATAGTGCTTGTCAACCCAAGTAATATGGGAAATCTGGGTACTATTTTAAGAACAGCCTTAGGACTTGGTATAAAGGACATGGCGATTATAACTCCCTGCGCGGATATATTTAATCCAAAGGTTATTCGGGCTTCTATGGGGGCCTTATTTAAAATGAGAGTCCAGATGTTTTCCTCTTTTGAAGAGTATCGGAAGCTTAATAAGAAACAAGAAGTGTTCACCTTTATGTTAAATGGTGAAAATACCCTGGAAATTCAGAACTGCCCGAAAGTGGAATTGTTTTCTCTGGTCTTTGGTAATGAAGCAACAGGTCTGGATGATTCCTACCTGACAGCAGGGACAAGCGTTTGTATTCCCCAGTCACCGGAGGTGGACTCCTTAAACATAACCATAGCGGTAGGTATCGGTACATTTTTATTTACGCATGTATAAGACCAATAAAGTTTATTTAACTTTTCTACCAGTTTCGTCAATATTATTAATGAAAATGCAAATTAACAGAAGCAGAAAGGTCGAACATTATGAGCAAGACAGAAATACGCATGGCTACCCTGGATGATGCCGAAGAAATATACGCTATTTATGAACCTTATATCCTAAATACGGTTGTTTCCTTCGAATATACTACAGTTCCCATAGAAAATTTTAAAGAAAGAATCAGGAAAATAACAAGTACTTACCCGTGGTTAGTATATACGGTGGATGGTGAAATAGCAGGCTATGCCTACTGTTCCCTTTACAGAGAAAGAGCCGCTTACAACTGGGACTGTGAATGTTCTGTATATATTAAGGATACTTATCATAAAAAAGGGGTTGGAACGGCACTTTATAATGCACTTTTTCAACTTGCAAAAACACAGGGACTTTATACGATCTATTCTGTAATTTGTGTCCCAAATGCAGGAAGTGTGGCGCTTCATAAAAAGTTCGGCTTTAAAGAAATCGGTATCTATGAAAAAACAGCATATAAATTTGGTGCCTGGAGAGACTTACTTGTAATGGAGAAGCAGCTAAGAGAAGCAGAAGGAGAACCGGAAGCTGTTATAAAGACATTTGACCTGCCAAAAGATGAAGTTAATAGGATTTTACAAAATATCAGTTTTGATGTTATTAATATTTAATACATTCTAATAAAGTATATAAATAAATCATCAACATAAAAATAAGGAAGCTTATGAAGAAAAAGAAAATTATCATTAGAATTTTAATTATTCTTGCTGCCATCTTATTCATACTGACAGGTACCTTTTTCATCTATGTTCTGCAATATTATAAGGCTGATGCTGCGGCGCAGGATATTTACAGTACTTATTCTGAAAGTATTGAAGTTGGAAAAGACTACACAGTCTTTTACCCTAAGCCGGACAAGAATAAGAACAAAGGATTAATTTTCTATCCCGGTGGGAAAGTGGAGGAAACTGCTTATTCCCCGATTTTGAACAGACTTTCCGGTGAAGGTATAACCTGCGTATTGATAAAGATGCCTTTTCATCTGGCGGTATTTGACGTAAATGCAGCAGACGGAATAATGGAGCAGTTTCCGGAGATCACCAGCTGGTATATGGGTGGTCATTCCCTGGGGGGTGCAATGGCAAGCAGTTATGCTGTAAAACATTCGGAAGATGTAGCCGGGCTCATTCTGTTAGCAGCATATCCTGTCAGCAAGTCTTATCTTCCGGCTGTTATAATCTATGGAAGTGAAGATAAGGTTCTCAACAGGGATAAACTGAAAGGACTAACGGGTTTAATAGAAATTCAGGGAGGAAACCATGCTCAGTTTGGAAATTACGGTATTCAAAAAGGGGATGGAACTCCTTCTATCAGCAGTGAAGAACAGCAGATAGAGACTGTGAAAACAATTGTTGATTTTTTATCAAAAATACCTTGACAAACCCTCTGTAATTATATATACTACCATCTGTAAAGAAAAAAACTTTACAGGTGGTGTTTTTATGAAAAGCGCTGAAATGAACCAAAAACTTCAGGAAAAGGTATATTTATCCCTGCTGTTTGACTTTTATGGAGAACTTTTAAAGGACCATAACAAACAGATATTTGAAGATTATATACTCAATGATCTTTCGTTAGGAGAGATTGCCGCTTTGCAGGGAATCAGCAGACAAGGCGTATATGATATTGTTAAAAGAGGTTCCAAACAATTAAACGATTGTGAGAAGAAATTGGGTCTCGCCCGTAAGTTCGAGTCCACCAGGCAGATAGCAGAAGAAATCCACTTGCTTGCGTGCCGGTTGAAGGATGAGTACAAAGACGAAGATTTGGATAACATTATAAGCCTGTCACAGAAGATGGTTAATGAATTATAAATAATGTACGTGGATTAACAGACAAGTTTAGAGTAAGAGATAGATAATAATGGGCAGGAGGTATCCGATGGCATTTGACAGCCTTTCTGAAAAACTGCAAAATGTATTTAAGAACTTAAGAGGCAAAGGCCGCCTGACAGAAGCGGATGTAGCCACAGCACTGAAGGAAGTTAAGATGGCTCTTTTGGAGGCAGATGTTAACTTCAAGGTAGTTAAAAATTTTATAAAGAGTGTTCAGGAACGGGCCGTTGGACAGGATGTTATGACAAGCCTTACCCCTGGCCAGATGGTTATAAAGATTGTTAATGAAGAGATGGTAAATCTCATGGGTTCAGAGACTACAGAAATAGCATTTAAACCCGGAAATGAAATGACCATTATTCTTATGTGCGGTTTACAGGGTGCCGGTAAAACTACTACTACTGCAAAACTTGCCGGTAAATTCAAGGCAAAGGGCAAGCGTCCTTTACTGGTTGCCTGTGATATATATCGTCCGGCTGCTATTGAACAGCTGCAGATTAACGGCGATAAGCNNAATAAGCACAAACCGGTTAATATTGCCAAAGCTGCTATTGAGCATGCCAAAGACAATGGTATGAATGTGGTAATACTCGATACCGCAGGACGTCTGCATATAGATGAAGACATGATGAATGAGTTAATTGAAATAAAAGAGAACATACAGGTTCACCAGACCATTCTGGTTGTAGATTCCATGACTGGACAGGATGCCGTAAATGTTGCGGAGCATTTCCAGAATAAGATTGGAATTGACGGTGTTATTTTAACAAAGCTCGACGGTGATACCAGAGGTGGTGCGGCTCTTTCCATCAGAGCAGTAACCGGTCGTCCTATCCTGTATGCAGGTATGGGTGAGAAATTATCAGATTTAGAGCAGTTTTACCCTGACCGAATGGCTTCCCGTATACTTGGTATGGGTGATATTCTGACCCTTATAGACAAGGCGCAGGCAGATTTTGATGAAGAAAAGGCGAAGCAGCTTGAGAAGAAGATCAAGAAGGCTGAGTTCGATTTTAATGATTATCTGGAACAGATGCAGCAGATTAAGAAAATGGGCGGTATCGGAGATATTCTTAAAATGATGCCTGGTATGGGTGGCAGCCAGATGAAAGATCTGGATTTTGACGAAAATGCTTTAAGTGGTGTAGAAGCAATTATCTATTCCATGACGAAGGCAGAAAGAGCCAATCCGGATATCTTAAATCCTTCCAGAAAGAAAAGAATAGCAATGGGAGCCGGCGTTGACATCAGTGAAGTAAACAGATTAGTAAAAGGCTTTGAACAGTCCAAAAAGATGATGAAACAAATGTCAGGAATGATGGGCTCTAAGGGTATGAAAAAAGGCAAATTCAAACTGCCTTTCGGATTTTAGATTGTCAGGTTATAAACTTATAACTTTTCAATAAATATATATTTAAAATTTCAAGGAGGTGAAATTACATGGCAGTAAAAATCAGATTAAGAAGAATGGGACAGAAAAAGGCTCCTTTCTATAGAATCGTTGTTTCAGATTCCAGATCACCCAGAGACGGAAGATTTATCGAGGAAATCGGTACTTATGATCCTACTAAAGAACCCAACGCTTTCAAAGTAAACGAAGAAGCAGCTAAGAAGTGGTTACAGAATGGTGCTCAGCCTACCGAAACAGTTGGTGATTTATTTAGAAAAGCAGGAATTACAAAATAATTTTCTGTTTAACATTTTTTGGGGATGATGGCATATTGCCGTAAATTCCGATTTATGGTATAATAGTTGTNNAATGAAAGAATTAGTTAAAGTAATTGCTACATCACTCGTTGATCACCCTGAAGAAGTTGTTGTAACAGAAAAGGAAACCGACCAGTCCATTATTGTGGAGTTAAAGGTTGCACCTGAGGACATGGGGAAGGTCATCGGCAAGCAAGGCCGAATAGCAAAATCCATTCGTACCGTTGTAAAAGCAGCAGCTGCAAAGGATGATAAAAAGGTAGTTGTTGAAATTCTTCAATAATAATATTTATGCCTTAAAGGACCCTGTCTGGATTAGGTGGTAGAAAGAAAAGCTCTGGAAAATAAATTTTTCCGGAGAATTCTTTCCTTATCCCTTACTTGCAAGGGTTCTTATTTTATACAGAAATGTTATTATTACAAAGAAGCTGGCTTATCCGGGATAACAGCAGGATTTTAGTATAGAATATACATAAATAATGGTTGCAGTATAATTGATAAGGAGTATCAATGGAAGATTATTTAAGAGTTGGGGTAATAGCATCTACCCATGGAATTAAAGGTGAAGTGAAAGTATTTCCTACCACGGATGATATGGAGCGTTTTAAATATTTAAAACAGGTGTTTTTAGATACGAAAAAGGAATATAAGGAACTTGAAATTACAGGGGTCAAATTTTTTAAGCAGTGGGCTATCCTGAAGTTTAAGGGAATTGATAATATAAATGATATAGAGAAATACAAAGGCTGCGATTTATTGGTTACAAGGGAAAATGCAGTGAAATTACAGGAGGATGAATTCTTTATCTGTGATATTCTGGATTCGGTTGTCGTTACTGATGAAGGAGAAGAACTGGGTGTATTAACAGATGTGCTGTCTACGGGTGCAAATGATGTCTATGTAGTTACCACCAAAGAAAAGAAAGAGATTCTTCTGCCTTCCATAAAAGAATGTATTATAGATGTCGATGTTGAAAACAAAAAGATATTAGTACATTTAATGCCTGGATTAATATAAATTTTAATTATATTTTGGATGGAAAAGACAAAAAGAAGGCAGAGTGGAAAATAGTAACAGAAAGGTTTATCACATGAATTTTTATGTATTGACCCTTTTTCCGGAGATGATCAGGCAGGGGCTGTCTGCCAGTATAATTGGACGTGCTGTGGAAAAAGGTATTCTTAAGTTAAACACGATAGATATCAGAAATTTCTCGGAAAATAAACATAACAGAGTAGATGATTATCCTTATGGAGGCGGTGCAGGAATGGTCATGGCAGCCGGTCCGGTGGTAAGGGCTTATCGTTCTGTCAAGGAACAGATAGCTGTGGCAGCAGAAAATGCTGAGGCTACCGGAAATGAAAAGACACCCAGAGTGGTATACCTTACACCTCAGGGAAAGGTATTTAACCAGTCTATGGCGGAAGATTTCGCAAAAGAAGAGAATCTAATCTTTCTTTGCGGTCATTATGAGGGAATCGATGAACGTGCACTGGAAATGATCGTTACGGATAATGTATCCATTGGAGATTATGTATTAACCGGAGGAGAACTTCCTTCCATGGTTATGATTGATGCGATTAGCAGACTGGTGCCTGGAGTTTTAAATAACGATACTTCTGCTGAGTTTGAGACTTTTCAGGACAACCTGTTAGAATACCCGCAATATACCAGGCCGGAAGAATTTGAGGGCAGAAAAGTACCTGAAGTGCTGTTATCCGGTCATCACGGCAAGGTTGAGGAGTGGAGAAGACAGCAATCTCTTCTTCGAACAGTTAATAATCGTCCGGATTTAATGGAAAGGGCTATTTTGTCGGAGAAGGATAAATCCTATCTTAAAAAAATTAAACAATAAGGATGATAATTTATAGAATAAAACAAAAAATAGACATAAGTGTCTATTGACTACCAAGGTAGTCGAGTGTATTATCATAATAGATGCACAGGCAGTAGAGGGGAGTACATTAAAACATATAAGTTGTACTTTGCCTGTGCGTCTGCATTTGATAATAGAGAAAAATCATTTAAATAAAGAGAATTTACTTGCATTTTCTGGTGTAGCATGTTATAGTAAGTTGTTGTGAGATGGGATGGTCCTCTGATACAACGCCCTTTAACAGGATGGTACAAGCTGTTTAACCGAGGCAAGGTATTAAGAACATCGAATTTAAGGAGGTCACATAAATGAATAACATTATTAAAGAAATCGAAGCTGCTCAGCTTAAAAGCGAAATCGCAGACTTCAACGTAGGCGATACTGTTAAAGTATATGCAAAAGTAAAAGAAGGTAATCGTGAAAGAACACAGGTTTTCGAAGGTACTGTTTTAAAGAGACAGAACGGTGGAGCCAGAGAAACATTTACTGTAAGAAAAGCTTCTAACGGTATCGGCGTTGAGAAGACTTGGCCCCTGCATTCCCCTAGTGTTGAGAAAATCGAAGTTATCAGACACGGTAAGGTTAGAAGAGCTAAGTTAAATTATTTACGTGGCAGAGTAGGTAAGAAAGCTAAAGTTAAAGAAATCGTAAAATAATTGCACGTAACCAAAAAAACGGGAAGGGACAACTACTTTTAGTATTGTCCCTTTTATTATCCTGTTTCATTAAACTTCCAATTATTACATCGGATATTAAAGAGAGGTTCCTATGAAATATGATTTCGAAAAAGAGGACAAAGGGCCGATATTAAAAAAAATAATAATATCTCTGCTCATATGGTTCATTGAAATAGCCGCAGTTGTAACACTGGCTTATTATATTACCCATTATGCGTTGGAAAAGACCTTAATGTCTGGTCAGTCCATGGAAAGTACCCTGAAAGATCAGGATAATATATTAATCAATAAATTTGCTTATGTATTTAGTGAACCTAAAAGATTTGACGTTATTGTCTTTAAACAATCGGATAAAGAACATAGCTATTTAAATATCAAAAGAGTCATTGGCCTTCCCGGTGAAACCATCCGCATCGTTGACGGAAAAGTATATATAGATGGTTCAGTACTTAGGGAACCTGTTAAAACGGAAGCTATTACCAATGCAGGATTGGCAGAAGAAGAAATCAAGCTGGATGAGAATGAATTCTTTGTCCTTGGAGATAATCGAAACAACAGTGAAGACAGCCGTTTTGCCAATATAGGAAACATTGTAACTGGAGACATTATAGGGAAAGCCTGGATTAGAGAAAATGGCTTTGCCTTTATAAATAAATTAAATACCGTAAAGGAGGAGGAATAATGCATTTTCAATGGTATCCTGGTCATATGTCCAAAGCAAAACGTGTGATGCAGGAAGATATGAAGCTAATCGACGTAGTCATCGAACTGGTTGATGCACGTATTCCGCTGAGCAGCAAAAATCCAGATATTAATCAGATTGCCGGTAATAAATCAAGGGTTATTCTGTTAAATAAATATGATTTATCAGACGATGTTCAGAACCAGAAATGGAAGGAATATTTTGAAAGCCAGGGATATATAGCAGCACTTGTTAATTCAAAAAAGGGAGACGGAATCAGAAAGGTGAATGATGCCGTTATAACAGCCTGCAAAGCTAAAATTGAAAGAGACAGAAAAAGAGGAATCCTGAACAGACCATTGCGTGCCATGGTTGTTGGTATTCCTAATGTGGGAAAATCTACCTTTATTAACAGTATCTCAGGTAAGGCTTCTGCCAAAACCGGAAATAAACCCGGTGTAACAAAGGGTAAACAGTGGATTAAATTAAATAAATCCATTGAACTTTTAGATACGCCTGGTATTTTATGGCCGAAATTTGAGGATCAGAGAGTTGGTCTTCATCTTGCTTTAATCGGGTCAATAAGAGATGATATCTTAAACAGCTATTCCATGAGCCTTAATCTCATAACTTTTCTGACTACGTATTATAAGGGCAGCTTAACAGAGCGATATGGTATAATTGAAAGCGAAGATGCAGTAGAGAACCTTGCAGCTATTGCAAAGAAAAGAGCCTGTTTATTAAAGGGTGGGGAGCTGGATCTTGAAAAAGCTTCAGGTTTCCTGGTGGATGATTTTCGTAATGCGAAGCTTGGAAAGGTAACGCTGGAATTTCCGCCGGAAATCGAAAGTAAAGCCCTGGGGGAAGAGACTGATAATTCCGCAAGCGAATAATATAATGAAAAAATCTTTTGGATTACACGGAAATCTGATATAATAGCTATATCACTTAATTGCCGATTACAAGAGATTGAAACAAAAGAGAAAGATGTTCAATCTTTCTCTTTTGTTTTATAAATCTGGGAGTATAGCATCTGAAAATGAAAGGCCTGGTCTTAATTTACCTTATTGTGTAATAAGATAAAAAGCTGTTTTAAAGATTGGTGTTTAAAAGTATTTAAAATTCTTAGTTATTTCGTTTCTTTGAATTGGGATTAAGCTATATTACCAGAATATTAAAATAAATTAATACATAAGAAAGTAAGTAAAGGAATGAGGTTATTTATGGGAATGAGTATACAGGCTGTTAAAGAAGAATTTCTTCTGGCCAAAGAAGAGGAAATCGCCGATATGATTATTAAATATCAAGAGGATACCAGAACAGGTGTAAAAAGTCTTCTTGCTAAGCACAGAAAGAGACTTGCTGCATTGGAAGAAGAGAAGAACAGAATATACGAGATGAATTCATATGAAAGGAATTATAGAGAATATTCTTATGTCTGTGGTATTGATGAAGTAGGAAGAGGCCCTTTAGCAGGACCGGTTATGGCGGCAGCGGTCATTCTTCCAAAGAACTGCGACATCTTATATATAAATGATTCCAAGCAATTGACTGAGAAAATGAGAGAGAAGCTCTATGATGAAATCATGGAGAAAGCTATTGCAATCGGAGTGGGTTCTGTTCCGCCGGCTAAAATTGATGAAATTAATATTTTGCAGGCAACCTATGAAGCAATGCGTCAGGCTATCGGTAATTTGAAGGTGACGCCGGATATTCTTTTAAATGATGCCGTTACCATACCACAGGTACCAATAAAACAGGTTCCTATTATAAAAGGTGATGCAAAGAGTGTATCCATAGCGGCAGCCAGCATAATAGCAAAGGTAGCAAGAGACCGTATTATGAAAGCATATGATCAGATATTCCCGGCTTATGGCTTTGCTTCCAATAAAGGATATGGCTCAGGGGATCATATTGAGGCATTGAAAAAATTTGGTCCGACACCTTTACATAGAATGAGTTTTATAAAGAACTTTATCTGACACCCTTAAGGTATATATAATGGGAGGAGTGATTTCTATGGGTAATAATAAAAATCCTGAAAAACTAAATAAACTTGACAAACTAAATAAATCTGACAGCCTAAAGCTCCAGGAATCAAAGGAGAGCAGAGATTCTGATTTTATGAATAAAACTGCAATAGCGCTGGGCTACAATGAAGAAGATGCGGCTCCTAGGATTATTGCTACCGGTAAGGGATTTTTGGCAGACAAGATATTAAAAGGTGCGAAGCAAAATCAAATACCGGTACATGAGGATAGCAGACTGGCAGCAAGTTTATCAAATTTAGATCTTGGGGATTATATCCCGCCGGAGTTATATGAGGTGGTCTCGGAGATTATGATTTTTGTAGACGATATGGATCGGATAAAATCTAAAGTAATGAAATAGCACTAGTGGGTGTTTGGAAACGGTTTGAGGAGTTTTCAAATAGGCCCGGGAAGAAGGGTATCATTTATAACAAAAGAACTGTCGGAAATGAGAAAGAACAAATTGCAGCCGAGTATCTGAAAACCGCTGGATATGTCATACTGGCTTCAAATTTCTTTAGCAGACATGGAGAAATCGATTTGATTGCCTTGGATAAGGAAGTACTTGTATTTATCGAAGTAAAGTTTCGCAGAGATTTAATAAGCGGTTCGCCTTTTGAGGCTGTGAATTTAAGAAAAACCAGGAATATAACGAAAGCAGCAAGATACTATATGTATAAGCATCAGATTTCTGAAGACACCCCTTGCCGGTTTGATGTAGTAGGGATAGTAGGAGACGAGATAACTCTGATTCAGAATGCTTTTGATGCTGTTATGTAATTGTCTTTCATGCCGATTGAGTATAAACGTGTGCCAGGACACACAGATAGGAGGAG
>DJJW01000010.1:29116-83414 GCA_002434335.1 Lachnoclostridium sp. UBA6558
ACAGATATACAAACACCTTTTCTGACGTTTAATGCATTGTCTGAGATACCTTTTATCAGGCATGGATTTTCCACCAGGCTTGGCGGAGTAAGTGAAGGCTGCTTTGAGTCCTTAAACCTTTCCTATTCAGTGGGGGATGCGAAGGAAAAAGTAGATGAAAACTACCGAAGAATATGTAAAAGTCTGAAAATAAACCTTGAAGATGTAGTTGCCACTCATCAGGTACATAAAACAAATGTCAAAGTGGTTAAGGAAGCTGACAGAGGAAAAGGTTTGTTTTATCCCAGAGATTATGAGGATATTGATGGTCTTATAACAAATGTACCTGGTATCCCCCTTGCAACCTTTTATGCTGANNCTGATTGCGTTCCTCTATATTTTATAGATAAGAAAAACAAAGCCATAGGCCTTAGCCACTCCGGCTGGAGGGGAACAGTAGGACGTATGGGACAGAAAACGCTGAAAGCTATGAAGGAGGAATTTGATACCGACCCTTCTGATGTAACGGCCCTTATTGGTCCCTCCATCTGCAAAGACTGTTATGAAATCAGCATAGAAGTAGCGGAGGAATTTATAAGAGAATTTGAGCCGGAACTGAAGGGGAATTTCGATAGAATTCTTAAGAAAAACCCAGCCGGTAAATACCAGCTGGATTTATGGGAAGTAAACCGTATTGTTTTAACCTCTGCAGGAGTTGATAGCGGTAATATTCATATCAGCAATCTGTGTACCTGCTGTCATTCAGAACTTTTATTTTCACATAGGGCATCCAAAGGAAAGAGGGGAACCTTGGCGGCCTTTTTAATGATAGATAAAGTAAATCAATGATTTTTCCGGTAGTTCTCCCTGTAATCGTTTAAACGCTGTCTTATCAGTGTACTGGAGTTCATGATACCGTCAACAGAGCAGTCATGGTTGAGGGTATCGATGATCAGGGAGAGATACTTACTGATATCTACGTTGGTATAATAAGGCTTATTAAGTACTTCTTCTGAAGTATGAATGAGATTGGAGGTATAAACTCTGTTTATAATACCTTTTTCATAAGCTTTATCAAAGTTACTAAAACCGCTGGTAAAGAGACCAAAGGTCGCAGCTATATAAATTCTTTCTGCTTTTCTTGCCTTTAATTCTGCGGCAACTTCTAATACGCTTTCACCGGAAGCAATCATGTCATCAACGATAAATACGGATTTTCCTGCGACATCACCGCCTAAGAATTCATGAGCAATAATGGGATTCTTGCCATCGCTGACTATGGAATAATCCCTTCTCTTATAGAACATACCCATATCCACACCTAAGATATTTGAGTAGAATACGGCTCTTGACATACCACCTACATCAGGACTTATTACCATCAGGTCTTCTTTTTCAATGGATATTCCATTTTCGGTATTAAGAAAAGCTTGAAGGAACTGGTAGGAGGTATAGAAATTATCAAAGCCTTCTAAAGGAATTGCGTTTTGTACTCTGGCCTCATGGGCATCAAAGGTGATGATATTCTGAACACCCATTTCTACCAATTCCTGAAGAGCTGTGGCACAGTCTAAGGACTCCAGATTGCTTCTTCTATCCTGACGGCCTTCATATAGGAAGGGAAGTATCACATTGATTCTTCTGGCTTTTCCATTGCAGGCATCAATAAGGCGTTTTAAGTCCTGAAAATGATCGTCCGGGGACATTCCGTTTTCTTCACCATAGAGATTATATGTAAGACTATGGTTGCTGATATCAGCCAGTATAAAAAGGTCCATTCCGTGGATGGTTTCTTTTATGACCCCTTTGGCTTCACCGGAGCTGAAACGAGGTACTTGGGCATTAACCAGATAGCTGTCCTTATAATAGCCGGGAAAAGAGAGATTGTAATTATTTTTTTCCTCTTTGTTTTTGCGAGAAGTAGAGATATGCTTATCGATTTTCTCGGCCAGAGGCTTAAAACCTTCCAGGGATATAATCTTTAAAGGGGCGATGGGGCTCTTCATGGTATTCTCAGGCATTGCTTGTCCTCCTAAATTATGTCTGATACAGGATTATTGTGTTTACAATGTTAAATTGAACGGATGTAAATTATTACTATATAAATCACGCCTTTTCAGGGCATGAAAAACTTCAACCTATATAGTTATAGCATGGTAAAAATGGTAAGTCAACCGTTTTTAGGAGGCTGATTATATAAGTTACATTTTAAAATATACCATTTTATGCAATTTCTGTGCTTGCTTATATGGTGCTTTTATGAATAAAAAAGTTAAATTTTCTAGGTTGGGTGAAGTGTATATGAGACGTGCCTTTATATTAAACCTTATAGATTCTATGCATTCATAAATAAAGTCATACCAGCACCATAAATATCATTCGGTCTGTTGATAAATCCGAATTTTTCGTAAAATTCTTCCTTGCCCTTAGCAGCGACCAGAACAACCATGACCATATCTCCCTGGGATAAGGTGTTTTTTATATAATACAGCATATCATCCAGAATTCTTCGACCTATACCATGCCCCTGGTAATTCTCATTTACAATAACATCTGCCAGATATGCAACATATCCGCCGTCACTGATTAACCTTGCCATACCAACAGTTTCTCCGTCATAAACTGCTGCCGTCAGATAATAGGTATTATTCAGACCTCGTTGTGCCTGTGCTTCAGGAAGAGGCTTCCAATTAACACTCTCTCTTAAATCATTATATTCTCTCACTGTAAGACTATGTTTTAACTTGATGTCCATTTATTAATCACGCTGCTCTCTTAAGAAAATTGATTATGATGCATTTTTGATTATGATTATGCATACATTTGGTAATTGATAATGCATGAAATTAGAAATGATTATGCATGTACTTTGAATGTGATAATGCGTGTATTAAAATAAAATTAACAATACATGCTTTTTTTTAAAGATTGCAGACAATTTTGAAATTGAAATGCAGACAATTTTGAAAATTAACTTATGCAGGCATTTTTGAGAGTGCTTTATGCAGGTATTTTTAAAATTGCTTCATGTAAACATTTTTAATTTAATTTTTCAGATGTCTTTACCGAATTTCTTAAGTTTTGCAGACTGACTCCTTTCTATACGCATTTATCTTATTATGTACCTGTACTTTTAAGAATGTCAATATACTTAATAATGAAAAATTATTTGATAAATATTCCTCTTACTGATATACTATTTAAGGAGTAAATTTAAGAGAATAGTTGTGACTTGCCTGGATGGTAAGGGATTCTCTTTGCTGGTATATTGAAAGAACCTGCTGAAAATGCTTTACAAACAGAGATTTGTATTGTAAAATCAGACGGAAAATCTATTATATAAGTTTTTATCAGTTGTGCCTATTCCAGGATAAAATGACTTGAATATCTGGCATTTTATATCTGCAGCAAATTTTTGAGAACTTATAAGGATACCAGATAAATGACTAAGCTTATATAGGAATTGAACCTATAGTACCTTCATATGATACAGTACCGTATACCCAAGTAACTGTAAAAAGGCAGAAGTGAAGTTTGGTTCAAGGATTATGACAAATAAAAGAGAGGAATTTTTATAAAATGAGTAAACCAATCGTTGCAATTGTCGGAAGGCCTAATGTAGGTAAATCGACGTTGTTTAATGCACTAGCTGGTGAAAGAATAGCTATCGTACAGGACTTTCCCGGAGTTACAAGGGATAGGATTTATGCGGATGTTACCTGGCTTGACAAACAGTTCACTATGATTGATACAGGCGGAATTGAGCCTCAGAGCAATGATGTACTGCTATCCTATATGAGACAACAGGCGGAAATTGCGATTCAGACAGCCGATGTCATTATGTTCCTGGTGGATGTAAGGCAGGGGCTTGTAGATGATGACTTTAAAGTAGCAGATATGTTAAGACGTTCTACCAAACCGGTAATTCTGGTAGTTACTAAGGTGGATAACTTTGATAAATTAATGCCTGATGTATATGAATTCTATAACCTTGGTATTGGTGATCCCCATCCGGTATCCGCATCATCCAAGCTTGGACTTGGAGATATGCTGGATGAAGTTATCAGTCATTTTAATCCGGCGGATTTAAGGGAAGTAGAAGATGAACGTCCCCGTATTGCTATTGTAGGTAAACCTAATGTAGGTAAATCTTCTATTATTAATAAGCTGATTGGTGAGAACCGTGTAATCGTATCTGATATAGCCGGAACCACTCGCGATGCTATCGATACTCCGGTAAAATACCACGGAAAAGAATTTATATTTATTGATACTGCAGGCCTTCGAAGAAAGAGCAAGATTAAAGAAGAATTAGAGCGCTTTAGTATTGTAAGAACGGTATCTGCGGTAGAACGTGCAGATGTGGTTGTTCTGGTAATCGATGCCAAAGAAGGAGGAACAGAGCAGGATGCCAAAATTGCCGGAATCGCACACGAACGAGGCAAAGGAATCATTATTGCTGTAAACAAGTGGGATGCAATCGAAAAAGATGACAAGACCATCTATAAGCATACCAATGAAATAAAAGGTGTTCTTTCCTATATGCCCTATGCGGAAATGATATTCGTATCAGCACTTACCGGACAGCGTCTTAACAAACTTTTTGATCTGATAGAGCAGGTTATTCAGAATCAGAACTTAAGAATTGCAACCGGTGTCCTGAATGAAATCATGACGGAAGCAGTTGCGCTTCAGCAGCCGCCTTCAGATAAGGGTAAACGCCTTAAGCTGTATTATATAACACAGGTATCCGTAAAACCGCCTACTTTTGTTATCTTTGTTAATGATAAAGAATTGATGCATTTTTCCTATACCAGATATATTGAGAATAAGATCAGGGAAGCCTTCGGTTTTTCTGGAACATCACTTAAATTTTTCATCAGGGAGCGAAAGGAAAAAGAATAATATGCTTCAAAGAATTATAATATGCTTGATTGTAGGATATTTGTGCGGCTGCTTTTCTACCAGCTATTTTATTGGAAAAGCAAACAATATTGACATCAGAAAATATGGAAGCGGTAATGCCGGAACAACAAATGCATTAAGGACCTTAGGAATGAAGGCAGGTATATTAACCTTTTTGGGAGATGCCTTAAAGGCTATCATCCCTATCCTTATTGTTAGCTTTCTGGTATTTCAAAATAGAGCAGATGTAAGCTTATTAGCACTGTATACTGGCCTTGGAGTTGTATTAGGTCATAATTTCCCTTTCTGGCTGAATTTCAAAGGCGGAAAGGGAATTGCAGCGACCGGCGGAGTTATGCTTGCTTTCGACTGGCGTTTAGGTTTGGTGGCATTTATCGTATTTTTAGTATCTGTAGCTGTTACAAGATATGTCTCCGTTGGGTCCTTATTGATTTCGCTCCTGTTTCCCGTTGGAGTTCTTGTATTTTATCCGGGGAATATACATATGCTTGTGATCAGCTTTTTGTTTACGATTTTAGCATTTGTAAAACACAGAGCAAACATCCAGAGGCTTATGAAAGGAACTGAAAATAAATTAGGACAAAAGATAAAAATAGAAGATAAGTAAGGGAGAAGTATCATGGCAAAGATAGGCATATTAGGTGCGGGTGCATGGGGTACTGCAATCGCAATATTGCTGGGTAATAACGGACATGAAGTGGTTTTATGGTCAGCCCTTAAAAATGAGGTTGAACAGCTTACAAATGACAGGGAACTAAAAGATAAACTTCCCGGCATTAAATTACCGGATAATGTACACATAAGCGGTGATTTAAAAGCTTCCTGTGAAGGGAAAGAGTTAATTGTATTTGCAGTTGCTTCACCTTTTGTCAGAGCAACAGCAAACAATGCAAAAAACTATATTGTGAAAGACCAGATTATTGTTAATGTTGGTAAAGGTATAGAAGAGAATACACTTGAGACTTTGACAGATATTATTAAAGAAGAAATCCCTCAGGCAGATGTGGCTGTGCTTTCTGGCCCCAGTCATGCGGAAGAGGTAAGCCGGACTATCCCTACTACCTGTGTAGTGGGAGCTGATTCAAAGGATACTGCTCATTTCATCCAGGATGTATTTATGAGTGAACGTTTCCGGGTTTATACTAGTCCTGATGTCATAGGAATTGAGCTGGGTGGTTCGATTAAGAACGTTATTGCGCTTGCCGCAGGAATTGCTGACGGACTTGGTTTCGGTGATAATACAAAAGCTGCTTTAATGACAAGAGGAATAGCGGAAATCAGCCGTTTAGGTATTGCCATGGGCGGTAAGATGGAAACCTTTGCAGGACTTTCCGGAGTAGGTGATTTAATTGTTACCTGTACCAGCAAGCACAGCAGAAACCGTAATGCAGGTTACCTGATCGGACAGGGGTATACCATGGAAGAAGCAATGAAGGAAGTAAAACAGATTGTAGAAGGTGTGTATTCTGCAAAGGCTGCTTTGGCGCTGGCCAAGAAGTATAATGTGGAAATGCCTATTGTAGAGCAGGTTAACCTGGTGCTATTTGAGAATAAGCCTGCTATAGAAGCAGTTTCCGATCTTTTATTACGTGATAAGAGAAGAGAATACTCTGAGTTAGAGTGGAAGAAATAACACAGACAGTTCATATAATAATATGGTATGGCAGGAATTTAGCAGATAACATCTGGGATTCCGGTCATACCATTTTTTATAGTATCTATTATTAATCGTACGAAGTTAAATTTAGCGAGAGAGTAGGTGTGTCTGAAAACTGAGTGCCTTATTTTGAACGCTTCGCTTTGCAGCATTCTGCACTGGGATTCAGAGCATCATACAACCTATGTCCAAATTTGCACCTGGCTGTTTCTCGTAGGTATCCATAAAAAGGAACAGCAGCCTATATAAACAGTCTTCAGGTACACCTAGTTAATATCGTATTTCTTGATCAATCCTAAACCTATTGGGTGCGGTCCGGTATGGGTTCCGATGGTAACTCCGATTCTGGCAACGGGGAATGTAATTTCTCTTCCCAGGGCTTTTTCCAGCTCACTTTTAAATTCTTCTGCCTCGTCCATATCAATCCCTGTTCCTACTACTATTTCATAATTATTCGGGTTTTCTTTGATTTTCAGAAAATGTTCTTTTGCCAATTCCAATAGTTTAAGCTTAGCTTTCTTTCTGCTTCTTGTAATACCGGCAGGATAGATTTCGCCTTCTTTTAAGATAATAAGTGGTTTAATACCCAGAGTGTCACCGGCTAAGGTTAGCAGTTTGCCGATTCTGCCACCTTTCTTAAGGTAATCCATAGAGCCTATGGTAAAGATAATTCTTCCGGTGCTTTTAATCCGTTCCAGATGCTCTATTGCAGCATCGTAACGAATACCCTCCTGTAACATTCTTACTGCTTCTCTTACATAGATACCTTGCAGTACGGTATTTATATTTGAATCAATAACAGTTATCCTGGCATCAGGGTAAGTTTCTGATAAGATCTCTTTTGCAGTTACTGCTGATTGATAGGAACCACTGAATTTGGTGGTTATACAGATGCAGATAACTGGAATTTTTTCTGCGGCGTATTTTTTAAACACCTGTAAATAATCATCTATAGAAGGAAGAGAGCTTTTAGGATAGACATGGTCCGTAATCATACGGTTATAAAATTCTTCATGGTCTACTTCAATACCCTCTTTATAATAGTTTTCTCCGTCAAAAGACACGTAGAAAGGTATAATCTCAAGGTTGTTTTCTTTTGCATAATCCATAGGTAAATCGCAGGAACTATCACTTATAATTTGATATAGCATTTCATTCTACTTCCAATCATATGTATTTTTTTATTATGTAGTTTTTAAAACCACCATAATATTTTACCATAATATATTGAAAATAAAAGGGAAATATTCTTAAAAAAAACTAAAATATTTGCAGGCTGTAAATAGTTATTTTAAGATATCATTCTATGTGTATAACACTAGAAACATGAGTTTCCTTTAATATTGAAAAATGGATATGAAAATACCTGAATAAATCTGGAAAATTTAATAGTAAATATATAACACAAAT
This sequence comes from Lachnoclostridium sp. UBA6558, assembly GCA_002434335.1. Lineage (GTDB taxonomy): Bacteria > Bacillota > Clostridia > Lachnospirales > Lachnospiraceae > Anaerocolumna. The sequence continues at coordinate 37,089 of DJJW01000010.1, forward strand.
CATTAAATGGAATATACCTGCATATGTTTAATTATAACCGAAAGGAGGATGTGTATGTTGGAGCAATATTCGTCACCGGAATTTACATCAAGCCAGATATATGATGTTTATAATGATATTAAGGCTAGGACAGGCGGTGACATATACATAGGTGTGGTGGGGCCGGTAAGAACGGGGAAATCGACTTTTATTAAAAGATTTATGGACCTTCTGGTAATACCAAGCATTATTGACGTGCATAACAGAGAAAGGGCAATTGATGAATTGCCGCAGAGTGCTGCCGGTAAGACCATAATGACCACCGAGCCTAAATTTATTCCCAAGGAAGCAGCCCAGATTCAACTGGGAGATGATACGAAAGTTAACATCCGGTTAATTGACTGTGTAGGGTTTATGGTAGATGGAGCTGCCGGACATATAGAAAATGAACAGGAACGTCTGGTTAAGACTCCCTGGTATGACTATGAGATACCTTTTACCCAAGCTGCAGAAATCGGAACCCAAAAGGTAATTAACGACCATTCTACTATTGGAATTGTTGTAACTACAGACGGAAGTTTTGGTGATCTTGCAAGAGATAATTACATCTCGGCAGAAGAGAAGACTATCGGAGAATTAAAGAAATTAAAGAAACCTTTTATAGTTCTTCTTAATACCAACAGACCTTATTCGGAAACCAGTCAGAATCTGGCGGATGATATTGCCCAGAAGTATAATGTTACCTGTATGGCTGTTAACAGTGAGCAGCTGAGAAAAGAAGACATTAACCATATCATGACAAATATCCTCTCGGTATTTCCGGTATCGGAAATTAATTTCCATACACCAAAGTGGGCAGAGATGTTACCCGATGACCATTGGCTGAAACAGGATTTAATTGAATCCGTTAAACAATTACTGAAACGCCTCACCTTGATCAGAGATGTAAGAAACGAGAATATGCTTACGGACAGTAAGTTTGTAAACCGCTTCAAGATTGACAAGGTTGAGATGGAGAACGGTGCGGTTAAGGTATTTGTAGAATTTGATGATGTTTATTACTACAATATCTTAAGCGATCTGATTGGAGTACCCATTGGTGATGAATATCAGCTAATCAGTACGATCAGAGAGTTGGCAAGTGTTAAGAAAGAATATACGAAAGTATCCGGAGCTTGTGAAGAAGTACGCCATAAAGGATACGGAGTAGTGAATCCTGTAAAAGAAGAAATACTTATTGAAGAGCCTGAAATCATGAAGCATGGTAATAAATACGGAGTGAAGATAAGGGCTACGGCGCCGTCTATCCACATGATCAAGGCAAACATAGAGACGGAAATTGCACCCATTGTAGGCAGTGAAGAACAGGCGAACGATTTAATCAATTACATACGCAAGAATTCCGCAGAGAATCCGGATGGAATCTGGGAGACTAATATATATGGAAAATCCATTCAGCAGCTGGTGGAAGAAGGTATTAATTCAAAAATCAGTAAAATGACCGATGACAGCCAGATTAAACTCCAGGAGACCATGCAGAAGATTATTAACGAAAGTAATGGCGGTATTATCTGTATCATTATCTGATTTAAATCATCGTAATCCGGGAAGTGATATTTGCAGCTAAATCATGTATAAATTGATAGCTATATGGTAGGAGTAAAAAGTGCATCTCAAATGTTAGTATTAGTCAGCTAACATTTGCAGGTGCATTTTTTGATTTCTTACTTATGTTTTGCAGCTAATATGTTCTCAGATTATATATTTCAAGGTTCGTCATAATTCTACAAACAGAGAACGAACTTTCTGTTAATAGGAGGTATTATACGAATATTAATCCCCAATACTGGAAATACTTACAATTAAATTATATATTTATAACAAAAGTAAGGCAAAGTGTTGACAAAAGTTTGAACTATTGCTATAATAACTCAGTAATAAATTTAATATATTTGTAACAACTTCAGTTGGCAAATACATATTAAATGATAAGGGATAGCAAACAGGAGGAACCAAATGAACCATCGCACTACCAAATTCATAAAGATTTCATGCGTTTGTATCGCCGGTACTTTTTTATTTGCCTTAAACTCCAAGTATACAAGTGCGGAAACTGTCTATGGTGAACAACCATTAGCCGGTATCTCAGTAACCTTGGATAATTATTATAATTCCGGCAATATGGCAGCATCCTCTGAAATTACCATTGCTACATGGGAATCAAGTGTTGCTGCATACGACTATAGCAATTTGGGTATAGCGGATGTAGACAATCATCTTAATATCCGTAAGGCTGCTGGAGAAGATCAGAAGATTATTGCTAAATTACCTAAAAATGCAGGCTGTACTATAATTGATGAAGATAAAGACGGATGGGTTAAGATTAAGTCCGGCAAAGTTACTGGATATGTTAAGAAGGAATTCTTAATTACAGGAGATAAGGCAGTTGCCCTTGCTAAGAAAGTAGGAAGTCTGGTAGCTACAGTAAACACACCAACCTTAAATGTAAGATCCGAAGCCAGTTTGTTAGCCGGTGTAGTAACCAGCGTTCCCATTGACGAGGAATTAGAAGTTACTTCTGTAACCACCGACTGGGTTAAAGTAAAGATTGATGCAGATCAAGGTTATGTTGCAAGACAGTATATAGATTTATCCTATCAGTTGGAGAAGGCAGTATCAGTAGATGAATTGGCAGCAGGTGTTTCAGGTATAAGAGCACAGATGGTAGCTTATGCGAAGCAGTTCTTAGGTAATCCTTATGTATGGGGCGGAACAAGCCTTACAAACGGTACTGACTGTTCAGGATTTACCATGGGGATTTATGCAAAATATGGTTATTATTTACCCAGAGTTTCCAGAAGTCAGGCATATTCAGGTACCAGTGTAAACGCATCTAACTTAAAGCCAGGTGATCTGGTATTCTACGGAAGTGGAAGTTATATTAATCATGTTGCCATGTATATAGGAAACGGGCAGGTTATTCATGCAAGTAATCCAAGAACTGGCATTAAGATTTCGAATATGTATTATCGTACCCCAATTAGAATGGTAAGAATTATTAATGATTAAAATATGCAATAAAGCATAATATAAGGGCTGCATACTGCAGCCCTTTTTTTAAGAAGATCTATTGGAAAAATTAGCAAGATAAGTTAATCATTATCAATCAAATACAGGATACATGGAGGCAAGGATGGAGATTATGATTTCGATTCTCCTTATAACAATGGTATTTGTTATAAAGGGTGTTTATGATAAGAGAAAATGGTATAAAAATATCAACGNNAGTGGGGGAAGGTACCAAAAGAAGAATATACCTCAGAAAAGTTCAGGTCCCTGGCTGCTTATTACAATACCATAAAGAAACCGGAGGATGTTGATCACATTACCTGGAATGACAATAGTATGGATGAGATATTTATGCTCTTAAATCATACGGAAAGCGCTATCGGAGAAGAGTATTTATTTGCAATGCTGCATCAGCTGCAATTTGATAACAGTAAACTTATAGAACGGGAGAAGTTGATGAACTTCTTTGAAGAAAATCAAGAGACCCGTGTGTCGATGCAGTTTTCGTTATGGAAAATGGGTAAAATCAGCAGCATATCTGTATACGAGTATATCAACCGACTGGAAGCCGTGGAGTCTTCCGGTAAATGGCCCCATATATTTATGGTTTCCGGCTTTTTAATTTCACTAGGACTTATAGCGGTTAATCCACTTATTGGAGGAACCTTATCTGTAATCTTATTTTTACACAATGTTTACCAGTATTACCGCTCAAAAGGTAAAATCGAAGTTTATTTTACAATTTGCGCTTATATCATCCGTCTTCTGGATGGAATAAATGATATGGCAGAGTTTGGTAATCCGGAGCTCAAAGAATATACCGCAAAACTTAACAGCTCAAAAGCAGCTTTTAAGCGGTTTCGTAACGGTTCATTTTTAGTAGGGCTTAAAAGTGCCAGCGGCAATCTAAGTGATATTATTCTTGACTATCTTAAGATAATTTTTCACATGGACCTTATAAAATTTTATTCAATGATTGATTGTTTTAAAGAAAATAGAAAAGCATTAAATGAAATATATGAAACAGTGGGACTCTTAGACAGCTGTATTGCAGCAGCTTCTTTCCGTAAAATGATGCCTTTTTATTCCATCCCTGAACTGGAACAGAAAAAGAAGCCTTTTATCGAAGCAGAGGAGGTTTATCATCCTATAATTGAGAAGCCTGTCCTTAATTCCATTCATACGAATGGTTCTGTTTTAATAACCGGTTCCAATGCTTCCGGTAAATCCACCTTCATAAAAACCCTGGCAATTAACGCAATCTTAGCGCAAACAATTAATACTTCCTTAAGCAGCTCCTATAAAGCAAGCTTTTTCCTGACAATGTCTTCTATGGCTCTGCAGGATAATCTTCTGGGAAATGAAAGTTATTACATTGTTGAAATTAAGTCTTTAAAACGGATTATGGATAAAACCAATGATAAGATACCGGTATTATGTTTTGTAGATGAAGTGCTAAGGGGAACCAATACTCTTGAACGTATTGCTGCATCTTCACAGATACTCTATCATTTAAGCAAGACCAACACCATCTGTTTTGCCGCAACGCATGATATTGAGCTAACCCATATATTAGAGAGCAGTTTTGCCAATTATCATTTTAAAGAACAAATTGCCGATAAAAATGTACTATTTGATTATAGATTAATCAGAGGAAGAGCAGTTTCAAAAAATGCTATTAAACTCTTGGAAGTAATGGGATATCCGGAAGAGGTCACTGAAAAAGCATCAAAAAGTGCTGCATATTTTCTAAAAGAAGGCAAATGGACAAGTGTATAAGACAGAATAGCATAGGGACATATAAAAATATGATTTACCGATAATCAGCTCCAGCAGCTTTTGGCAGATAACAGAAAGAAAATAATCTATTGATTTCTTTAAATGCCGAAAATTACCGGAGCTTTTTCTGTCTTTCAAACCTTTAAAAGAACACTAAAATAAATTCAAAAAAACTATTGACAAAGTTAGCCAGAAAAGTTATACTTACAAAAAACATTACATATAATTCATATATGATAAGTAGGAATACTCAATCTGAGGGGTGAAACAGTGGATAGTGGAAAGAAACCTGCTAAGAGAAATTGCGTAGGAGAAAACGATATTCAAAGAATTGTAGAATTTATAGAATCCATACAATACGGATCTATTACCGTTGTAATTCAGGATGGAAAAATTGTACAGATTGAGAAAAATGAGAAAGTAAGAATGAAATAAGGGTTAAGTTGACCGGACAGCCGGAGGCTTAAGAAAACAGGTATATGTTTTCTTAGGCCCATTTTTGATTTAAGGCAGCATAACCTGTTCTGAAATTTTTCCATGAAAGGAGGTCAGGGTCAATTAATATTGATTACCGCACAAAAAGGAAGGAGAAAAGAATGTCCGCATCAGAGGAAAAAATAAAAGAGTATCTAAAAGCTAATCAACGAATTGTGCTGGCAACTGTTGATAAGGAGGGAAGCCCTGATGTTCGTATACTTGGGGGGTATGGAGTATCTGGTTATACCATATATTTCTCAACCTCTAAGTCCAGTAATAAGAATACACAAATTGACAGTAATAACAATATTGCGGTTTTGTTTCAACATGATAATCAATTCATCTCAAAATATTTTAATGTAACAATTTATGGAGATGCACAGCTATTAGACAGCAACAAAGAATTTGAGAAGGGAAGAGAAGTTATTCTGAATAAAAATCCTAATATTAAAATAACAGTGGAAACTCATAATATTTATAAAATAGTTCCCAAAAAACTAAAGGTATTAGACTTTGGTGAATCAGATATTCAGGATAGGACTACCATTATACAGCTATAATTCATTGATTTGTTAAGAAGAATTCTTACCCAGGTTGACCGGAAAGCCGGAGACCATGTATCAGTATAATACTGTTCATGTGTCTCTTTTTTTATATAAAAATTAACCGGAAGTTGAACAAAATAGAAAGGAAGGATGCATTTTGGCAGATTTTATTGAACGCGCAAAATTTTCATGTGCTCTGGGAGGAGCTTTAACAACTATTGCAGGTCTTAACAGGGTTATACCTATAGTCCATGCGGCAGGAGGATGTGCGGCGGCTCTATCAGGAACTTATAATCTGGCATCAGGTTATAGGGGAACCGGATATTGCGGCGGCACTATGATACCTACTACCAATATCTCTGAGAATAATATTGTTTTTGGCGGAGAAGACCGGTTGGAGGAACAGATAGAGAACTCACTGGAAATTCTCGATGCGGATCTTTTTATTGTAGTAACGGGATGTCAGGTGGAAATAATAGGGGATGATGCAGTTAGTGTGGCGAAACGTTTTAAGGAGAGGAACGTAATAGGTGCAAGTACTCCGGGATTTTTAGGAAATACCTTCAAAGGCTATGATGCTGTTGTTAAGACCCTGATTAAAAATGTTATTGAAATCTCCGGTCATAAAGATGCAGCAACTGTTAATCTGCTGGGAACAGTTCCTGGTCATGATGTATTTTACCGTGGAAACCTGGATGAAATCAAACGGCTCTTAGGCTTGCTTGGAGTAAAGGCAAATACCTTCTTTGGAACCGGGGATACCATTGCAGATATCAGGGCATATGGCAAAGCAAGCCTTAATCTATTATTTACCGGCCAGGCAGGTGAAGAGTCTGCACAGTTCTTTGAAGAACTCCATGGAACCCCTTATATAAAAGCAGATTTACCTGTTGGTCCTTCCGGTACGGAAACTTTTCTTTATCAGATAGGTGAAGCCCTGGGGGTTGAGAAGGAACATATAGAAGCTGTAATTGAAACAGAAAAGAAGCATTATTATTCCTTTTTAGAGAGAATTGTTGATATATATTCTGATATTGATTTCCAACGTTATGTAGTCATAGCAGCAGACAGCTATTATGCTTATCCTTTAAGCAGATTTTTAGCCAATGATTTGGGCTGGATACCTTTTATAACCTCTATTAATGATATAAATGAAGAGGAGGTACAGAAAGAATATGCGAAAAAGTTTGATAATCTGACTTCCGAGACCAGGCCGAAAGTAGTCTTTGAACGAAATGCCGGTGAATTGATAAAGGAAGTTCGTAACAGCTGGCCATATAACTACAATCAGAAATATTATGATGCTTTTGGTCCAGCCTTCGTAGTAGGAAGCGGAATTGAAAGAGGATTAGCAGAGAAACTTGGTGCGGGTTTCTTATCGGTGGCATTTCCCGTCAGTAACAGAGTCGTACTAAATAAAGGATACACTGGTTTTAAAGGAGGCTTGACTCTGGTTGAAGATCTAATCAGTGAACTGGTAGCTGCCAGATAATCAACGTGTGTTACAGTCAGCAAATAGATTAAGTATCCATAAGAGAGTGACATACTCTGACTATTTTGAGCAGATTTAGTTCTACCTTAAAACTGATAAACAAGTCATCTTCTAATATATAAATGGATTATGAGAAAGGAAGAATATCGATGGGAAATTATGCGGACAGTTTAAGATATAATTATCTAGGAGCCGATGCTCCACCGACCAGAGAAGAACGAATTGGTGCCTGTCATGCTTTCTGCGGTTCCTGCGGACAATTATCCGGAGGTATAAAATCTGGTTGTGCACAGCTACAGAACAGAAAATTCTCACAGAGCGGAGGATGTCAATTAACCCTTGCCGTTGGAATCGTCAGCAGCTTTACCAATGTAGTTATGATAGTTCATTCTCCGCTGGGATGCTGCTCCGGTTTTGTTGGAAGCGGCGGACTAAGGAAAACCATGAGAGCTTCTAAGGGTAAACCAAATGAAGATTTTATATGGCTTCATACCAATATGGATGAGCTGGATGTTGTCCAGGGCGGTATCGATAAATTAAGAAAAGCAGTGCTTTATGCAGAAAGTGAATATCATCCCGATGCGATTGTTATAGCCAACGGATGTGTACCTGGAATAATCGGCGACAATATCGATTCTCTCGTAACGGAACTAAAGGACCGTGTAGCAGCTAAAATAGTTCCTGTTCATTGTGAGGGCTTTAAGAGTAAATATGTAGCTTCCGGTTATGACTCCGCTTATCACGGAGTGCTAAAACATCTGATAGATCCTCCCGCCAAAGAAAACAGTGCAATTCCAGGAGCAGATGAAATAAGAGATATTAAGGATAAATACCGTATCAGCCGAACCGTCAATATCTTTAATGTTGGCTCCAATTCCAATGGTGATGAGGTTGAATTGTCAAGATTATTAAGCGCAATCGGGCTGATACCAAAGGTCCTGCCGCTTCACGCATCCATAAATGACCTTGCACATATTGGTGAGGCAGCCTTGAATGTAAGTATATGCGCGACCCATGATGATTATCTTTTAGGGCATCTAAAAGAACGTTTTGGAACAGATTATTTAATTGATACCTTGCCAATTGGCATACGTAATACCAATCAGTGGGTGAGAAAGATTGCCGAATATTTTCATTTGGAAGAAGAAGCAGAAAAATTGATTGCTTTTGAAAATGCAGAACTAAAGAAAGCCCTGGAACCGTTAAAGGCTTCTCTTGCAGGCAAGAAGATCTTTGTTGGTGGCGGTGAGACCCGTATCCTTACAACAGCTGAATTCTTCCGCTCTTTGGGTATGGAGCTGGTAGGCGTGAAAGCACATAATGTGGACCGTTTTGTAGAAGATATCCTTGAGGATATGGAAGATCCGGAGCTGTTAGTGGAGGTGGGAGCAGGTCAGCCGGCAGAAGAGCTGAATTTATTAAAGAAATTAAAACCGGATTTATACGTAGGACATCTAAATGCGAATGGCTGGGTGAGCAAGCTTGGTATCCCTAACTTCCCCCTCTTTGGTCAGACCCTTAATTATATGGGATATTCAGGTGCTTTCGAATTAGCCAGGAAAGCAGCTAAGATTCTTAAAAACACTAATTTTGTTAAGAATGTCTCTGCCAATGTGTCCCTGCCCCTGGCAGAAAGCTGGTATGCGAAGGATCCCAAGGAAAATATAAAGGAAGCGGTAAATTATTAAACAGGGGGAAGTAGAATGAGCAGAATTGTAGAAAATCTGACAGATCTGATAGGAGATACACCAATATTAAAACCGCTGGCTTTCTCAAAACTGGCGAAAATAGCAGATGCCAATCTGTTGTTGAAACTGGAATATTTCAATCCCTTAGGCAGTGTGAAGGACCGTATTGCTTATTCCATGATAACCGATGCAGAGGAAAAAGGTCTGCTTCATAAAGATTCCGTGCTGATTGAACCTTCCAGCGGTAATACTGGTGTAGGTCTGGCCTTTGTTGCAGCTGCCAAGGGATATAAACTCATAATAACCATGCCTGATACTATGAGTATTGAGCGCAGAACACTTTTGACGGCACTTGGTGCCAATCTGGTACTGACACCGGGAAGTCTTGGTATGAAGGGAGCCATAAGAAAAGCAGAGGAACTTCATATACAGACACCAGGTAGTATTCTATTGCAGCAATTTGATAATCCCTCGAATCCTAAAATACATAAGCTTACAACCGGACCGGAAATATGGGAGGCAACCGGCGGGGAAATCGACATTCTGGTAGCAGGTGTAGGTACCGGTGGAACCATAACCGGAACAGGAGCTTACCTGAAAGAAAAGAATCCGGAGATAAAGATTATAGCAGTAGAGCCGGATGAATCACCGGTTCTCTCCGGTGGTAATCCAAATCCTCATAAAATACAGGGTATCGGTGCAGGCTTCGTACCCTCTGTTCTCGATACAAAAATCATCGATGAGATTTACCGGGTTCGAAACGAGGAGGCTATCGATACAGCGAGGGCACTTGCAAGAGAAGAGGGACTTTTGGTTGGTATATCCTCCGGTGCCGCAGCCTTTGCCGCAGCTTTCGTTGCAAAAAGGCCGGAAAATGCCGGAAAGACAGTTCTTGCTATTCTGCCGGATACGGGTGAAAGATATCTTTCTACAGAACTGTTTAGTACGGTACCTGAGGAGAAAAGCCGCCTTTGGTATAAACAAGAATAGAAAGTTGAAGTGAACTTTATGAAATATCGAATTGCAATCGGAACGAAGGATGGAAGCAATATAACGGAACATTTTGGCGGATGCAGCCGTTTTCAGATTCTAGAGATCAATCAGGAGGACGATAGTATTAATTATATGGAAGACCGTATCACCGGTCATCAGGAATCCTGCGGTGTTCATCAGGAGGCAGTTATCAGAGAGAAAATAGATGCCTTAAAGGATTGTCAGCTGGTACTGGTCAAGCAAATCGGAGTTCAATCGGAAAAGCTGCTGATACATTATGGAATCGTACCTCTGCAGAATCAAGGTGCAATCAATCAGGCACTTAAAAAAATTATAACCTTCTATAAAAAACATCAGTTTTATCGGTGAAGGCGGAGGGGGGCTTCACCTATAATCAGATACATTTATCTACTTAAAGATATGCAGAATCATATTATTGGAGGAAATTATGTCAGACGAGTTACAGGAAGCAAATGTAATAACTCCGGACTTAAAACTATCAGAAAAGATTTATGCCGAGAATAAAATACATTTTAATTATCGAACAGTTATACCAAGCATTGGTCTGCTGATTGCACTGATTACAGAAGGAGTTATACCAAATCATAGAGAAGCAAAATACAGTGATTTAACCAATTTAAGAAGCGTACTTTTTGTAGCCCTGTCCATATCATTAGCTGTTTTGCTGCTCTCGTTATTTTCTGCCAGACTCCGCGAAAAATACTCTTCTCAGGGATGGTTTATCGGTGGTGTCGGTGTTTCTGTAACAGTTTTAAACCTGGTAACGGTTAAGACACATTTACTGCCTCAATTATACTTTCCAAGTTTAAGCAGAGTTTTTAATGTGTATATAGAGGACAGGGAATTTTTATTAACCTGTATTACAAGTTCCTTCTCCTTATTGGTAGAAGGTTTGCTGGTGGGAACTGTATTAGGTGTGGGAACAGGAATATTGGTGGGATGGAGCAAGGGGTGGAATTATTGGATTTATCCTATCATCCGTATCCTGGGACCGATTCCTTCCTCCACCTGGATTCCCCTGGCACTTATAGTATTCCCTGGCCCAAGGTGGGCAGCTGTATTTCTTATTGCTTTCGGTGTATGGTTTCAGATAACCATTTTAACTAGTTCCGGTATACAGGCTACTAAAAAATCTTATTTTGAAGTGTCATCAACCTTAGGAGCCAGTAGTTTTCAGAATTTGATCCACATTGCTATTCCGGATGCGCTGCCCTCTATCTTTTTAGGTTTTTTTAATGCAACCTGCAGTTCCTTTGTTGCATTAATGGCGGCTGAAATGATGGGAGTCAAATCAGGTCTTGGCTGGTATATCAACTGGCAGAAGGAAATGATTGCTTATCCAAATGTGTATGCCGGTCTAATTTTGATAGCAGGTTTTTGCTATCTGTTTATCACTCTTCAGTTTAAGGTAAGGGATAAATTATTAAAATGGCAGAAGGGAGTAATTAAATGGTAACAGAAAGCAGCACTGAAGAACAAACCGGAAACATTAAGGCGGTAAATATATCCAAAGAATTTATAAACACTGAGGGAGACAAAACCGTTGCACTTAAAAATCTGGATACGGAAATAAAACCGGGAGAATTCGTGTGTCTTATTGGGCCATCCGGCTGCGGAAAATCAACTTTTCTAAGGCTGGTAGCCGGACTTAATCCGCCGACGGAAGGAGAAATCTACCTGGACGGAAAGCCCATTAACGGACCCGGTTATGAAAGAGGGCTGGTATTCCAGGATCCAACACTTTTTCCCTGGCTTACTATCTATGATAATGTGGCATATGGTTTGAAAATAAGAGGTGTTTATAAGGAACAGAAAGAGGAGGTGTCAGAATTTATTCGCCTGGTGGGACTTAAAGGATTTGAGAAGTCCTATCCCCATCAGTTGTCGGGAGGTATGGCACAGCGTGCCAGCCTTGCAAGGGCATTGGTAAATCACCCCAAGGTATTGCTGCTGGATGAACCCTTAGGAGCGCTGGATGCCTTTACCAGAATGAATATGCAGGATGAAATCCTTCGTATCTGGAAAGAGCGAGGCACTACCATGCTGATGGTAACCCATGATGTAGACGAAGCTATTTATTTAAGCGACCGTGTCTTTGTAATGACGCCCAGACCGGCAAAGGTAGAGGAGATAATCAAGGTGGAGATTGGCAGGAATGAAACCTATGGAAGACAGAGAAACAGCGTGGATTTCTTGAACTTTCGTTCCAGGATTCTGCAAATACTTGACTTTACCGGAAAAGTACAAACACCGGAGTTCTATTTATAGGTAAGTACATACACCTTTAGTTTAGCATTCAATATGAAAATGTGAAGAAAATTATCATCTATGGAAAATTAATTGTATGACGGAGGGATTTTATGAAAAAGAAAGAAAAGGCAAGGATACTTGTAAGTCTTTTATTGGTCACTGTATTGGTGCTTACCGGATGCTCCGGAGGAACGAAGAATAAAGAAACAGAGGGGACAGCCGTAACAACAGCAGTAACAACTGCCGTAACAGCTACAGAAACACCTACTCCAACAGCAGCCGATGAAAGTGCTGCAGAAACACCCACAACAGAAGCAGTTAGTACAGCAGCTGGCGAAGAATTAGAAGCTGGAGTTATAAAAATTCTTTATGGTGCAGGACTTTGCGGTATACCCATCCACATTGCCAAACAGCTTCAGTTCTTTGAAGCGGAAGGTTTAAAAGAAGGAGTTGACTACACCTATGTAACCTCCAGTACCAGCGGTGTAGAAATGCTTTCTACCAAACAGGCAGATGTTTCCTTTGGTCTGATAGCAGCCATGTTAGCTCCTCTTGATAATGGCTTGGAAGCCAAAACAGTACTTGGTGTGCATACAGGCTGTATACAGCTTCTTGCAGGAAATGATTCCGGTATTACAAGCCTGGAAGGGTTAAAGGGAAAGAGAATCGGTGTTGAAAACCTTGCTACCTCACCTCACATTGTTGCCCAGAGAGCCCTGGCAAGTGTTGGAATAGGTTCTACCGGCAGTAATATGGAAGTGGAGTTTGTAGTATTTCCCAAGGCAGACCTTCCGGTAGCACTGAAAGAGGGCAAAGTAGATGCAATTGCAATCGGTGATCCTCAGGCTTCCATTTTAGTAAGTGATGGTGACGGGGTATCAATCTTTAACTCTGCTACCTCGGAACTCTTAAAGGATGAATATTGCTGTTCTTTATGGGTAAGAAATGAAACAATAGAAAAACTTCCAAAGAAACTTGCCAAAGTAGTAACAGCCATTCAGAAAGCCTCTGTCTGGATTGACCAGAACAAAGATCTTGCTGCTGAAATTCAGCTGGATAATGAGTGGCTGGTAGGAGATCTGGAGGTTGATCAGAGAACCCTTGCTGATTACAAGTATCTGCCATCTGTTAGTGGTGTGGAAACAGCCCTTACCAGAAATATTCTGGANNTGCGATATGCAATGGGTATAAGTCTGCGCTTCAGAATAGATGGTCATGAATTGCCACTGGACTGTACAGGAAGAAATAGGAGTGCTTCGTTGGCGGTTTATTATAATTTCGAGGAAATCGTAAATGAGAAAAGAAAGAAAGTCAGTACAGCGGCAGGTGAAGAAAAAAATACTTAAGCCTGTAAACAAGATTGCTTGAGAGGAAATGAATAGAAAATCTATAAAAAGATACAGGAGTAGATAACTCCCAGTATCTTTTTTTTCATAAGGGTGACATTTTAGCAAAAAAAATGTTATAATATCAATTATTGGACCAGAAGGTGCTTGAAAAATCATTGCTTTAAAGTGAAACTCCACCAGTTTTAGTCGCACTCTTGGGGGTGAGGTTGAAGACCTAAATCTTTTTCAAACACTTAAATTATCTGTGTTCAAAAACAAAATTAGGGGTTTATATGGAGATAAGAAATATAACACGAAAAGATACAAATGATTTTATAGCCTTGCAGTTGAGACTGGATGAAGAAACTGAGTATATGATGTATGAGCCGGGAGAGAGGAAGCCTCAAAGAGATAGAACAGAAGCCATGATCAGGGAAGCGATGGGCGGTGAAAGCTTTCTTATGGTTATAGAAGATAAGGACAAGCTTTGGGGATATATCTCTGCACAAAGAGGCGGCTTCAACAGAATACGTCATACAGCTTATATTGTAACGGGTATATGCACCGACTATCGAAATCAGGGGATAGGAACCATATTTTTTAATGAGCTTGATAAATGGGCTGAACAGAATAAGATAAGCCGATTGGAATTAACCGTCATGTGTCATAATGAGACTGCAGTTGGTCTATATGAAAAAATAGGTTTCCGGAAGGAAGGAATTAAGAAAAATTCAATGCTTGTTAATGGGAGCTATGTAGATGAGTATTATATGGCTAAATTACTATAAAGTACATAAAAGATGATATAGACTGCTATGCATACACAGAAATATAAGTGTTGATAAAGCTGGTCTGATACGAATTATAACACCTTAAAAGAGGAAGGAAAGTTAAACATGCTAAAAATCGAGCATATTCATGTCATGAATCTGGAAAATGCTATAAGAGGAGCTAGAAATCCCATGAACAGCTGGGAGAAGAGTGACAGTTATTATAATGAAAAGGGTGACTACATACTGGGAAGCAATGATTTTTCCCTTGCAGTCAGATTGTGCAGAGCAGGAACTGACCATAGAAAATATCTGCGTCAGGTGTTCGTATCCATGGATATCACAGCACCGCTTTACTGGTGGAAGGAATTTGATACTTATAAAATTGGTACAACAGCCAACTCAACCAGTACCATGCACAAAATCCACAGTAAACCTTTTGAAATCTCTGATTTCAGTACGGATCATCTGGCAGAAGAAGCAAAGCTTGTATTCTGTCATCTTATGGAGGAACTGGAGACTCTTCGTCTGAAATTTCTTGAGACCAATGATAAAAATTATTGGTATAGTATTATACAGCTGCTTCCTTCCGGTTATAATCAAATGAGAACCGTTACCTTAAATTATGAGAATCTTATAAATATCTATAACGCCAGAAAGAATCACAAGCTGATGGAATGGCATGTTTTCTGCGACTATGTCAGAGAACTTCCCTACAGTGAGGATTTGATAACCTGGGAAAAGAGGGCAGAATGAAAGTAACAATTTATACGGATGGAGCAGCCAGAGGAAATCCGGACGGACCGGGCGGTTACGGAACCATAATCAGTTATATCGATCCGGCCGGAACGGAGCACATCCGTGAATACTCCGGCGGTTTTAAGAAGACTACCAATAACCGTATGGAACTTATGGCTGCCATAGTTGGACTGGAAGCTCTGAATAAATCCTGTGAAGTGACTTTGTATTCAGATTCCCAGTACCTGGTGAAGGCCTTTAACGAACATTGGCTGGAGGGCTGGATAAAAAAAGGCTGGAAAAGAGGAAAAAATGAACCGGTCAAAAATGTAGACCTGTGGAAAAGAATGCTAAAGGCCATGGAGCCTCATAAAGTTACTTTTGTCTGGGTAAAAGGTCATGACGGTCATCCTCAGAATGAAAGATGCGATGTACTTGCCACCAGTGCTGCGGATGGAAATGATCTTGCTGATGATACCATAGAATTATAAATAATATTAATTGTTATAGGAAGGAACAAAGGATATGGCTGAATTGACTCCAATGATGCAGCAATATGTTGAGATAAAGGGACAATATAAGGATTGTATCCTTTTTTACCGTTTGGGAGACTTCTATGAAATGTTCTTTGAAGATGCTGTTACCTGTGCCAAAGAACTTGAAATAACCCTGACCGGTAAAAATGTCGGACAGGAAGAAAGAGCACCAATGTGTGGTATCCCTTATCATGCAGTGGAAAATTATTTGTCAAGACTAATTGCAAAAGGGTATAAGGTTGCTATCTGTGAGCAGGTTGAAGATCCGAAAGCCTCAAAAGGTATTGTAAAGAGAGAGGTAATCAGAATTGTAACACCTGGAACCAATTTAAATGCCCAGTCATTAGAAGAAGGAAAGAATAATTTTCTAATGGGCATTGTACATACAGTAAATGCTTACGGTATTGCAACGGTAGATATTACTACCGGTGATTTCTTTGTTACAGAAGTGGATTCCGAGCGTAAACTCATTGATGAAATCAACAAATATGCACCTTCTGAAATAATCTGCAACAGCACCTTTATGGTCAGTGGTTTTGATATCGCGGACTTAAGAAACCGTTTAAATATTTCTGTGTCTGACCTGGAACCCTGGTATTTTGAAGAAGAGGCTTGTGTGAAGGCCATAAAAGATCAGTTTAAGGTTGCTAACCTGGGAGGTCTTGGCCTTGGGGATTATTCCATTGGTATAACAGCTGCCGGTGCAGTTATGTTATACCTGCATGAAACCCAGAAGAATTCTCTTTCTCACCTTACGCACATCATTCCCTATGTAACTAGTCGTTATATGATTCTTGACAGTTCCACCAGAAGAAACCTGGAGCTGGTAGAAACCCTGCGTGAAAAGCAGAAGAGAGGTTCACTGCTGTGGGTGCTGGATAAAACAAAGACAGCTATGGGTGCAAGACTTTTAAGAAGCTATATTGAACAGCCCCTTATTGAGAAAGAGAGTATAACGGACAGACTGGACGCCTTGGAGGAATTAAATGAGTCTGCTATTACAAGGGAAGAGATCAGGGAATATCTGAATGCAATCTATGATCTGGAAAGACTTATCAGTCGTATAAGCTATAAAAGTGCAGGACCAAGAGATTTAATTGCGTTTAAGAACTCCTTAGCAATGATTCCGCCTATTAAGATGCTTCTTGAGACTTCTGACTGCAGCCTCTTAAAAGAAATCTTTCTTGAATTAGATCCATTAGAGGATCTGTTTAAACTGATTGATGATGGGATTGAAGAAGAACCTCCTATTGCTGTCAAGGAAGGCGGTATTATCAAAGACGGTTACCATGAGGATGTTGATAAGCTTCGTAAGGCGAAATCAGAAGGAAAGAACTGGCTGGCGGATCTTGAGACCAGAGAACGGGATAAAACCGGCATTAAAAACCTCAAAATAAAATTTAACCGTGTTTTCGGCTATTACCTGGAAGTAACCAATTCCTNNAGACCCTGGCAAATGCAGAAAGGTATACCACGCCGGAGTTAAAGGAACTGGAAGATGTGATCCTTGGAGCGGAAGATAAATTATATTCACTGGAATATGAGTTGTTCAGCGAAATCCGGGATACAATTTCCCGGGAGGTACAGAGAATACAGCGTACAGCAAAGGGTCTTGCCAAAATTGATGTCTATACCTCCCTGGCTAATGTATCGGAACGAAACCGTATTATACGTCCAGTTATTAACGAAGAAGGAATTATTGACATAAAGGACGGCAGACATCCGGTAGTAGAGCAGATGATATCCGGAGATATGTTTGTAGCCAATGATACCTATCTTAATAACAAAGATAAGCGAATCTCCATTATTACGGGTCCTAACATGGCAGGTAAATCAACTTATATGAGACAGACCGCTCTGATTGTACTTATGGCTCAGATCGGCTGTTACATTCCTGCCTCTTATGGGAATATCGGTATTGCTGACAGAATCTTTACCAGGGTAGGAGCTTCTGATGACCTGGCTTCCGGTCAGAGTACCTTTATGGTGGAGATGACAGAAGTAGCCAATATCCTTCGAAATGCCACGAAGAACAGTCTTTTGATATTGGATGAAATCGGCAGGGGAACCAGCACCTTTGACGGTCTTGGTATCGCCTGGGCGGTAGTCGAACACATTGCCAATCCAAAGCTGTTAGGTGCAAAGACTTTATTTGCTACCCATTATCATGAACTTACGGAACTGGAAGGTAAGATAGATAGTGTAAATAATTACTGTATTGCCGTGAAAGAACAGGGAGAAGATATCATCTTCCTGAGAAAAATAATTTCCGGCGGAGCAGACAAAAGTTATGGTATTCAGGTTGCGAAGCTGGCAGGAGTTCCGGATAATGTATTAAAAAGAGCAAGGGATATTGTAGATGAACTTAGTCTCAATGACATTACGGATAAAGCAAAAGCAATGAAAGCTGTTAATATCAGGGAAGTGACTGAGAGTGAAGAACTGCAGGAAATTGCAGTCAGCGACGAACCTACTTATGGAAATCATAAGAATAAAGGTTTTAGAAAAGGTAAAGACCTGGAGAATCAAATTTCATTGTTTGATTACAAGCTAGCACCTGATTTTACGGAAGAGATAAAAGAGTTAAACCTCAATACAATGACTCCGATGGATGCTCTGAATTATCTTTACAAACTACAGGAAAAGGTGAAATACTCCTGACAACCTTCTGCGATACCTGCAGAGGTAACCGACAAGAGAAAGGTAGGTGAGAA
Source organism: Lachnoclostridium sp. UBA6558 (assembly GCA_002434335.1). Classification (GTDB taxonomy): domain Bacteria; phylum Bacillota; class Clostridia; order Lachnospirales; family Lachnospiraceae; genus Anaerocolumna. The sequence continues at coordinate 55,468 of DJJW01000010.1, forward strand.
AATATGCCTAAAATAACAGTTCTGGATGAAGCTACCATAAACCAGATTGCTGCCTCTTTAAGTTTTACGGATAACCATAATTTTATGAAGGCTTTTAAGAAAATAGTTGGTTTTACTCCCACTGAATATAGAAATGCATATTCCAAGAGACTGCTATATGATAAATAGGTCAGAAAGTTTTTCAGGAGACCACCAGATGAAAGCCATAAATGAACCGCGCTGATATACGTCGCTGTACATTTATGGCTTTTCTTTAAGATTTTGTATGGGTTGAACTTTTAACTAACGGGTAAACAGGCTATTTTTCTATCCTTTTACAGCTCCATTTGTTAATCCGCTGTAAATCTGCTTCTGGGCTAATATAAAGATGATAAGTGCAGGTATCATGGTAATCAATACACCGGCACAGATATAGTTATACTGGCTGCCTAAGGGTCCGGTAAAGGTAAAAAGGGACGTTGATACTGTAACAAGTGTTGTTTTCGTCTGCAGGTAGAGGTTAGACATATAATATTCATTATAGGTACCAACCCCTTTTAAGATCATAACCGTTATAATTGCTGGTTTTAATAAAGGCAGTAATATTTTAAAGAATACTCCAAAATAGGTGGCTCCATCCATAATAGCTGATTCATCCAGTGAAAGGGGTATATTTTCAAAAAACTGAATGAAGATATAGATTCCGATAACATCCGCTCCCATTAACAGTATCATATAACCCGGCAGTGAATTAATGAGATTTAACTTATACATTATCTGATAAACTGTTACCTGGGTTGCAATTCCCGGAATCAGTGTTGCAAAAAGGAATAGATTACGCAGCAGATTGTTGCCCGGAAACGAAAACCGGTTAAGTATATAAGCCAGCATGGTTCCAAACATAATGGAACCTGCCAGAACAACGGCCAGTACAAGGGCTGAGTTAAAAAAAGCAACATTCATATTTGCTTTCTGCCAGGCAATCTGAAAATTATCAAAGTACCCCCAACTCTCCGGCAAAGTCATTACATTGGTAGATCTATATTCGCTGTCTGTTTTGAACGCTGTAATAACACAGACTACAATAGGAAGTATCGATATAAAGGCCATAAGGACAAGAGAGGCGTATTTTATCAGAACTCGCAGGAAGTATCCAACTCTCTGAACGAAGGTCATTTTGTACCCTCCTTTTTGCCTAATTTTCTTGCTGTTTTTTTAGATACATCACTGTCATTATCACCGGCAAGTGAAAATCCAACTCTCTGTAATATGGTTACAATAACAATAATAATCATTAAAAATACAGCCATAGCCGAAGCTAGACCAACCTTCTGATACCTGTGGGCGATGTTGTGCATCATCAGGAAATAGGTGGAGGTTCCAAAAGTTCCTCCGGTAATAACAAAAGGAGGTTCGAAGGCACTTAAGGAACCAGTAATGGATAGGATCAGATTAAGCATGATAATTGTTTGAATACTGGGCATGATGATATATCGAAACTGCTGCCATCTATTGGCTCCATCAAGTCCGGAGGCTTCATACAAATCATTATCTACGGACATGATAGCACCGATGAATAACACCATATTCTGACCCATATAACGCCAGATTGAAGTAGCTGCCAGAGAATAGTTATTGATGTTTGTATCTTTCAGCCTATAAGGCAGATTGTCGGTGGTGAACCCAATCCAGGACAGAACCGTATCAAGAACAAAGCCTCTGGTATAAAAGAACTTGAAGATAAATCCTACTGCAATACCGCATACCAGATAAGGAAAAAAGATTGCGCCTTTAAAAAAACCTCCGGCCTTGGTCTTAAAGCTTAATAAGGTAGCAAAATAAAGTGCCAGTGCTAACTGTATTATTGATGCTCCCATATAATACAAACTCAGCTTAAAGGTCTGAAGTATATCCTTTCTCGTCAATACCTCCATATAATTATCTAATCCCACAAACGTTCTGCTTCCAATATATTTCATATCATATAAACTAAACCGTATCATATTAAAAAACGGCAGATAAGTAAAGGTAAACAGCAAAAGCACCGGTATGAACATAAAGCTTATAATAATAATCGTTCTCTGTACTTTTCTTCTGCCCAGCCATTTTTTCAGGCTAAATGGTTCTTTTGGTGCTAGAGACCCTGCATCACTCATTGATACCCTCCTGTCAACAGAAAAACTTTTGCAAAAGTACGGACCAAGCCGTCTTTTGCAAAAGCACTTTCTTTATGAAATTTATAAGAATTATTCGTTAACTTTGATATCCAGTTCCTTCTGAGTATCCGTCCATTTTGCATTCCATTCATCCATAATATCTTTCAGAGGCGTACCGCTAAGCGCAGCTTCTACAACTGCCTGAACATGGGTATTATCAGCATTTAAACCAACCTCTGATTTAGTGTTGAGATCATTAAAAAGTGTCTCTTCACCAGCAGGAGCCGGATTATCAACTACTAATTCTACATCCTTAAAAGCATCAAGTACCGCAGGATACTCAGCACCTTTTACAATAGGAATACCACCCTCATCAAAGGCAAAATTAGACTTTTCAGTTAACCATTTGACATAGAGCAAGGAAGCGATTTTATTGTCATCAGAAGATTTTGCATTGATTCCATAGCAATAATCAGGTCCTGCCGATGCGTACTGTTTTCCATTTACTGAGATGGGGAAAGGCATATAGCCGATATCATCCGCATTATCACCTGCCTGCTGCATCTGAACCACTGCCCAGGAGCCAAGTACCATGGTTCCGATTTCTCCTCTGTTGATCATACCTTTACTGCCTTCCCAGTCTGTCGTCGTGGGATCTTCTTCAACCAGACCTCTTTTTACCGCTTCATACAGTGTATAATATACTGCATAAGGTCCTGTCTGGTCACCTCTGTCAGTGAAAGGGTTATTTCCATGAACCAATTTATTATTCATAAAATCAGGATCACCTGTTGCTGAACCGCCGATATATGCATCCCATGCACCCATAGTCCAGCCGGCAGCAAAATTCGTATATAAAGGAATAGCTTTTGTTTTATCTTTGATTTTCTTAAGAGCGTCCAGGAATTCGTCAGGTGTCTTCGGAAGGGTTGTTATACCTGCATCAGAAAATACTTTTTTATTATAAACTACACCTTGGGCATTACCCGTGGAAGCAATACCATATACCTGACCATCTAAGGCAAAATTATTGATAAATTCATAATTTGCACCTATTTTATCTGTAGTACCAAAGGACTGGAAAAGATTCGGCAATTCTTTCTTATCTACTGTGGTTGGAATCATCATGATATCACCCCAGTTACCGGTAGTAAGTCTTATGGTAACATCATCTGCATAATTCGTAACAGCTTCATATTCTATCTTTATGTTAGGATAGAGTTTTTGAAATTCTGTGATATAATCTTTGAACTTGGTATCAACGATATCGGTTCTGTGCGTTAACACTTTGATGGTGGCGGAAAGATCTTTATAATCCTCTCCCAACTTAACAGCATCAATAGTTGGTATTCCGTTGCCTGTATTGTTGTTATTCCCTGTTGTACTTGTAGGAGTCGGAGTAGTGTTATTGTTGTTTCCCTGGTTTTTATTACCACAGGCTGCAAGTGAAAACACCATTACGGCAACTAGCATTACACAAACAAATTGTTTCAAGAAAATTTTCTTCATTACGATGTAACCTCCCTTGGTAAGGTAATTTTAAGTTATCGATAACTTATAGGTAATCTATATAAAAAAGTCTTCCTATAGATTCTCTCCTATATTTTGGCTAATTTTTTACCAAATATACATTTACTGTAAATATTAAGTGCTAGAATCAGTCGGAATTTTTTCTTATTATTATCTTATCAAAACGCAAAAATATACGTATAATCACAAAANNTTTTGTGATTATACGTATATTGAAAGAATGAAAACTTTAATAATTTAAAATGAAGCTGTCTAATAAATCTTTTTATAAGGAAGCTTTTAATAAACATCATTCACATTTTACTTAATAGCTACTTATTTTTTTTACAGAATCTCTAATGATAAGCTTTCCGTTTATTACCACTCTTCCTATCCGGTAATTATCTCTCTCTATTTTACTGATTATTGCTTCAACTGCCTGCTCTGACATTGCTTGGATATCAACCTCAACCGTTGTCAGCTTCGGACTTGAAAGCGTTGCATAGATATAATTATCAAAACCTACAACAGATATATCTTCCGGAACTTTATAACCCTTTTTCTTTAGTTTATTAATTAACAGATAGGCAACACCATCATTATTACAGACAAATGCTGTTGGCATCTTTTCAGGAAACTCTATATTTATATAGGAACCATCTTCACTGCGGTCTGCCAAAACCCATTCATCTCTTAATTTAATTCCATTGGAAAGCAGGGATTTGTAATAACCAAGATACCTGTCAAGAATACTGCTGGTGGATAAGATATTACCTACAAATGCAATGTCTTTATGTCCCTGTGCTATCAGATGATTTGTCATAATAAAAGATCCATAAAAACTGTCGCTGACCACAGAATCGATTTCAAGCAATTCATCATAAAAATCCAGGAATACCAAAGGTATAGACATACTATTTATAAGACTTACATAATCAAAGCTCATCTGTCCCAGTACAATTACACCGTCAACCTTATTATTCTGGATAACATTAGGCAGAAGCAGCTTTTTCTCTGTATCACGGGTTATTATTTCCATGATTCCATAATAACCTACCTTTGACAGAGCTTTGATAACACTCTGGTACATCTTAAGATAAAATGCATCACCATCGTCCCGGATAAACCTGTCCGCTACGATTATACCAACATTATAGCTCTTTCCTTCTTTCATATTTTTAGCAAGTGTATTATAACGGTATCCCATTTCCTCCGAGAGCTTTTTGATTTTATCCTTTAACTCTTCGCTTACTCCATCCTTATCTGATAGTGCTTTTGAGACCGTAACAGTACTAATATTCAATCTTTGAGCAATATCCTTCATAGTTACGTTCTTCATCTAAACCCTCCGTTTAATTATCCGCATCCTGATATAAATTATAGCGTTTTTTCGAAGGATAATCAATGTGAAAACGTACTAAATTTAGCTAATATTTTGTTAACATTAACTAATTTTAAGTAATTATATTAATTATACATTTTTATTAAACGAATCAGATAACAAAGCAATTTATTCATATTTTACATCCTGGAGAAAAAGTCCCCTGGCCTCAGCAGTTTCGCCGGCTTTACTTCTCTCTCCGCTTAACAGGATTTCATCCAGATATTCAGGAACTATCTTTCCTTCACCGATTTCCATTAAGGTCCCAGCTATGATTCTTGCCATATTAGGCCAGAAGTCATCTGCCTCCATAATAATGTCAACTGAATTGATATCTGCTTTAATCTGAATACTCTTTATTACTCTGACAGTTGACTTCTTCATTCGTTTATTATCAGAGAATGCTTTAAAATCATGTTCTCCCACCAGCTTCTCTGCTGCTTTTCTCATAAGTGATACATCCAGCTTATGAAAGCAATAATAGTTGTATTTTCTATCAAAAACAGACGGCACTTCACCGGTCGTAATTTTATAAACGTATTGAAATGCTTTTGCATTAAAACTGCTGTGGAATCGGTCCGGTACCTCAAATACTTCCAATACTGCAATATCTCTTGGCAGATAACGGTTCAAATAATGCTTGATCTCATATAACTTCATATCTGAATTTGTCTTAAAATTGGCAATCTGTCCATAGGCATGAACACCTGCTTCCGTTCTCGCCGCACCAATTACCTCGACCTTTTCATTATCCATCTTACTAAGTATACTTTCCAGCTTGTCCTGAATTGTTATACTTTTATTGTTGCCAGGCTGCTTCTGCCAGCCGTCATACCTCGAACCATCATACTCCAGTACCAATTTAATATTGCGCATCAAAAAATATTCCTCTCTTTTCTTATATATGCTCCGGTAATACCGGATTTCATTCTACCTTACATTATTATATAATTATACGCAAAAGTAAATAGAGAATAGAAAGATATTGCCGATTAAGCCTGCATAAAACGTACACAAATTGTACGCCTCTGCACACATAATCGGCAATATAGCTTTCAAAGGGTGCATGAACTGAAGGTAAGAAGGCCTGAAAGGCCTCATACAACCTTTCCTTCATTTTGCACCAGCCTCAATATATACATTTACTTCGCCTTTACGGTAACTCCCAAAGGCATTCTAAAATCTGCAAATGAATTTTTATAGTTTTTTAATACTTTCTTTGGTACATAGATAACACCTTTTGCATTGATATCTTCAAACACACAAGGGAATGGCATAACTGGTGCTTTCGTACTCTTAAAGGTTACTTTTACAAGTCCTGAGTGAGCAAAAGCACAGCCGCGGATTTCCTTTACTGTCGCTGGAATAATAACCTCTTTTAAACCTTTGTTTACACTAAAGGCATATGCTCCTATGACCTTGATCTTGCTGTCTACTGTAATCTTGCCTGTCGCAGAAGGATAGGATAACAGAGTGGTTCCTGCCTTATCAAGCAGCATGGAGTTTCTAGCTGAGTAATTCGGATTCTTAGCAGCTACCTTAAAGGTTACAAGGTTCTTACTTCCGGTAAAAGCAGTTGAAGAAATATCAGTTACGGTGCTTGGTATGGATACAGACACTAATCTTGATACCATATAAAAAGCACTTTCATCAATAGAGGTAACATTATATTTCTTATGGTTGATTGTAACTACTTCAGGTATGGTAACCTTTGCAGGAAGTTTGTCATTTACCTGGTTATTTGCAACTGCCACTGTACCGTTAGCAGTCTCACTGGCATCCTTGGTAATACGGTAATTGATATTATCAACATTTACGAGGCTGTTATAATACTGAATAAAACCAACTTTCGTGGGTTTAACAGCCGACTGTACATTAACCTGGATTGTATATATTTTTGTTGTAGCTTTGTTAGTTACCGCAGCCATAAGAACAGCTTTTCCTGTTTTCTTGGCAAAAATAACACCATTTGCATCTACGCTGATATAGGTTGGTGTGGATACATGATATTCAACAGATGCACCTTCAGGAAGATTTTTAATCTCAACAAGAGTTGTCTGTCCTGCTGTGGCTGTTATTGTCTCCGGAATACTGATTTCTTTAGGCGTACTGGGAGTAGTACTGTTATTTCCGCTATCCGTCTCTTCTGCTGCTGTAGTGTATACAACACCATAAGTTGAAAATCTATCTGTCTCAAATTGCAACTGAGTACCGTTATTTATAACAGTTGTAGGCAGATTCTCACTTACACCAGCATGGTATCTCACCACCTGATAGTTATAACCCGTTCTATAAGAAGCAGGTATATCTATCATGATAGTTACCGGTTCCTGGGTATTGGAGATTTCCGTATCATTAGCAAATCCATCATAAGAAACAGTTTTTATCAGAGTTGCATCAAAGAAAAAGCTTGTACTATTTCCAAATAATCCATCTACATATGCTTTCAATGCGTCTTTTTCTTCTGTCTTCTGTGGTTCGCGGATTAACAGCAGAACCTTGATGGAAGAAACGTTTCCATCCGCAACATCAGCTGAGATATCAACTGTATTAAGCAGATTACTGTTTCCAACAGACGCAGTTACTACCGTAGTATCAACCTTAATCTCTGCCTTTAAATCTTTATCCAGTTTCTTAATCTTTAAGGTATAGCTGTTGTTATCACTAAATTTAACCGTAACTGAAGGGTTTGCTTTTGTGCTGTCGTATTTGACTTTAATCCTTAAAGGATTATTTAAAAGTTCAACGTCACAATCTGTACCGGACACATCGATATCTGCTGTAGCAGCATTCAATACGGGTAAAATATAAAGTTCGCCGTCTTCTGCATAAACAGTGAAAGTCTTTTCTTCTTCTGAATCAGGTATTACCTGGGGGTAACTGGTTACATCATCAATAATCTGATAAGCCTCACATCTTAGGATTTTTACATCATCCTCTTTTGTAGTATTATCTTTTTTAGAAGTTGTGAAGGACCAGGTACTCTGAGAACCGAATTCAGCCATTGCATTATTTGTTACACTCTTAATAAAGTTTGTATCAAGTTTAATGTAATAACCGGTTTCATATTCTAAAGTCTTTGGAAGTTCAACGGTTACTTTGTTTCCATTAACCTTCACTTTATTGTTACTGCTGTGGATATCCGTATATTTCTTTCCGGTGTTGGAATTATAAACTGTAAGATATCCGTTTCCTTTCACAACCTTCTCGCTTGCTTCAAAGCTTATGAGGGTATTAACAGGGGCATTTGCTTCTCCGTTAACTGGTGATAAGATATCTGCAATATAAGGTATTGTACCAACGTAAGTAAAAGGTCCCAAATATCCACTGCTTTCATTGCCTGCTGCATCTACTGCTTTATAGTGGATATAATAAGTACCGTCTTCCGGGAAGGTGAATTTAACATCCGGCTCTGAGCCTTCAATCCAACTTTCTGTATCAGAAGGAGTTTCTTTGGATTTAGTGATAATTACTTTGTAGAGAATTGGTTCATTGCTTCCTTCATCATGAAAGCTTATAACTATTTCCTTGTCTCCAGTGGTTACATCGTTGCCGATACTAGCGGTAACAGAAGGTCCAGTTATATCTGCATAGGTAAACGGCCCTATAACTCCTGTAGAAATATTCTTTTCATTATCCTGTGCATAATAATGGATATAGTAAGTACCGTTTTCTTTAAAGTTCACTTCTCTTTGTGCCGCTTCGCTGTAATCAGACCAACCGTCTGCATCCGTTACTACAGGCTCAGCACTTGTACTGATATACACCTTCTGGTTCTTGATTCCGCTGTTGTCAGTAAAGGTTAATACTACTTTACCTACCTCAATGGTTGACCCCACCGGTATGTTACTGCTTACAGCAGGGCCGGTAGAATCCTTGTAGGTGATAGGTCCTAAAGTACCCTGTCCAATATTGNNCAGCATGATCAATTGCTTCGTAATGAATGTAGTATTTTCCTACACCTGGTAATAATACGGTACGTGTAAGATGACTGCCCGGTGCCTGCCACACAGTTTCCTCGGAGATCTCAGGGCTGGTATCAAGACTGACCATCTGGGATTTTAATCCACTGCCACCTGCATCCTTAAAGGTGAGCACTACTTTATTATCTCCTGTCGTTGCGTTGTCCGCAACATTTGCTACTGCTACAGGTGCAATCTTATCATCGATTACTTCAACAGTTCTTGCAAAGACCTCAGAAGTTCCATTTACGCTGGTAACCGTAAGGCTAATCTTGTACGTTCCTGCAGGATCTCCACTAAAGTCAATAACCTGGCTGGTTATAGCACTTCCTGTTACGGTTTCTACATTAATTTCCTTTTCATAAGGCACACCATTTCTTGACACCGTATAAGTACCAGTGACTTCTTCACCATAAATATCATAACTCTTCTCTGTTAAGACAAGGGTGTCGTTTATTCCTTTTAGCAGAGTTGCTTCTGATAATTCAAAATCTGCAAATGGCCTGAGCTTTATCGGTATATTATTTTCATCAGGATAACTATAGCTGTAACTTATCTGTCTGGTATAAGGACTGCTGACAGCTCCATTTAAATCCGTTACAATCAATGATACCAGATAACGATGATCGGGCTCAATAATTGTTATCGGTGAATCCGAAGTCACCCAGGCAGGGTTCTCAACGGATAAATCAATGTATTTCCATATAGTCTTTGTAGTATCAAGACCAAATCCATCAGGATCATAAGATAAATCATTGTAAGTTACAGCCGCACCTGTTACTACCGTCACAGTAGATCCTGTTGCTACCGTTATATCTCCAACTGTTTCAATGCTAACCATGTCAGGTGCAGTTCTTGCTTCTTCCGTGGTTCCTTCCTCACCAGGTTCTTCTCCTGAAGGACCGGTAATTGCAGGCCCGCTGACAGTTGCTGTAAAATATGCAATAGGTTGTCTATGGGCTATTATGGTGCGCACTAACACATCTTCATAATAGATTTCATATTTACCCGGCAGACTGAAATCACACTCCAAATCTGACATCGGAATATTGCTCTTACTATAGATACCTTCTGGATTACTAAAGCCATCTATGCTATGAACAATCTTCCATCTTCCGTCAGGCCAATTCACATCGGCTGTGTCAGAAGCTGATGCGCCATTTACATTAATCTGAACACTTTCTGAAGTCAGTATATAAGCTGCTCCTGCTTCATCTGATACCTGTCTTGGCTGATTATCCTGCAGTATTTTTTCCGCAATGGCTGTAATCTGTTTATCATAAGTATCTGTATCTGCACTATCTACATTTACAAAGCCACCTCTTGAATCGTTTAATCCAATAAATTCCTCTGTCTGCTCCTCATTGGTATCACTACCCCAGCCAATGTATGTAACATCATCATTGTTTAAACGGTTGATGATTTCGTACTCTGTCTGAGTATCCTCAAAATCTTTTATAACTTCCTCATTCAGATTAACGATATATCTTGAAGTTTTGGGATTCCACTCAGGTTCTGTGATAACTTCCTTTAATGTCTTTGCTTTTTCTGTTGACATTGTAAGATTCTTAAGGGCCAGACTGGTGGGTAAATTGCAACCATGTGCTCGGTAACTGGACAAAGGTCCAAANNTTTCAAAGCTAACCATAGTTGCCCCATTATTATTTCCGTTCTGTGTCCAACTTACAATATTCGAATCATCTAAGTCAGCTTTAATTTCAGCTGTACTTCCTTTATACCATACTTTTACATTTGAAGGCTGTGCTTCAATTTTAATCTTACGGTATTTAACATTTGATGAATAAACAGAAGAAGATGCCAGTTTTTTAAAACCAGTTGAATTTATAATTCCTGGATTATTCAAATGATGTAAGCCTTTGGTACTTAAATCATCAAATTGATACAGGGCAATCTCCTGACCTCTGCCATCTCCTCCATACTGCAGGAATAACAGATAGCCTGACATCTTTTGGGTGTTATCTGCGTAATTGCCTGTCATCGTCGTGTTGAACAAAAAGCCCACACCATCTAAGGCATCATAAGCTTCATTCTCGACAATATCAAACTGAAATGTTTTCGTTGTAGGGTCACTATTCTCCAGATACATAAAATCTTTGTATGCGGAGGAACCATATCCTGTAAAGAACAAATCTGCTCCATTGTTCGTAGCTTCTAAATGACTGAGATTTTTATAGTAGGGGTGACCCATCTGTTCATTATTGCTTCCTGTCTGTTCAGTATAATTGTGGTTTGCATCACTAATGACCGGTGAGCCAAAAGTATGATCATAAACCCACCAATTAAAGCTACTGCTACTGGTACTTACGGATTTTGATTCCAACTCAGATATATTAATATCCTCCGCAGGGATCTGCCCCAGTTCTAATAATTTTGCTTTTAAATCCTTAGAAAAACCGGAGTAGTCAACATTAGCAGCTCCTACAGCCAGTGCCACATCGATTTTCTTGTTGACTGTAACAGTAACTGCCGGATTTGTATCAGTTTGTGCACTTACAGTAACATGACTATTTGAGATTAATCCAACCAGCAGGGCAATAATCAGACAAATAGCAATTCTTCTTTTCTTCATTCACATTCTCCTTTCTGTCTCCTGATAACCCATATAACTATATTCTGCCTATCCAACAGAAAAATAATATAATCTACAGGCTTCGACATATTATACCAATTAAATCTTACAAAAATCTTACATAGGCCATATAGACTATAAACTCAAAAAGTCCGTTAAGGGTAGCCTCCAGACTATCCCTAACGGACTTTAAAATGCTCTATATATTTCTCATGAACAATATCCTTCGTATATCTATCACTTTGGTGAATCCAAAATATCAGCCAATTAATTCCCCCTGGATCTGCAGGTCCATATATTTAATAAAACGCTTATCTATATCCAGGTTCAAATCATTCTTCATAATTTTTGCATATTTATGAAATAGTGATTTATATTTTTCTTTCTTTTCGAATTCTATGTAGAAACCAAGCAATTCTTCATAACCACGGCTAGACAAAGAGTTAATACTTATCAGCTTTTTCAATATACTCTCGTATTTATCAGCAGATATATCTTTATAGTATTCGGCCATTGAGAGCATTATCTCTTCCATTTGAATTTCAACCCATTCACTGATTTCATTTGTCCAATCTGTATCCATATTGGTAAAGACCTCACCATAATATATTCCGGTAAGCCGTTCTGCCTCCTGTAAGTTCTCCTCTGTTATTCTGCTATTGCTTCTTACGAAAACATTCAAGTCATATAAATCGCAAATACCTCTTTTTATAAATACTTCAAAATCCTTATTAAATTTAAAATATGTCTCATCAATCCCATAACTGCACAGAGCTGCTTTCAGCCTGGAGACTGTAACATAAAAATTATTCCTGTCCAATCCCTCTTTTCCCGTAAATAATAATGACATCAATTCGTCTCGGTAAATTACTTTGTTCGCCTTACATATAAGATAAGTCAGCAATTCTTTTGTCTTATTCGTTGGAAATTTCATTGCTTCTTTTCCACTGCATGTTACTTCAAATTTACCAAAACACTTCATTTGAATTATCTTGTTATTGCTGCTCTTTTCTCTTTCCAAAGTCAATAGCAAAAATTGTCTCTTAATGCTGTCCATCATCTTTGTAATTTGTCTGTCTGTAACAGGTTTTAGCAGGTAATCCATAGGATGAACCTGAAAACTTTCAATGGCATACTCGGAATATGCAGTTATAAATACAACTATAACATCGGGTAAACGGCTTTTTATACTTTGTGCCAGTTTTAGTCCATTTAGTTCCGGCATCTCAACATCAACAAACAAGATATCCGGCTTGTCTATATCTATATTATTTAAAGCCAGTAGCGGATTGGTATAGGCGGCCGCTATTTCCACCTCATGTTTTTTCAGAAAATAGCAAAGTAAATCAATGGAATGTTTTTCATCATCAACGATTAGTACCCTCAATCCCCAGTCTCCTCCTTCGCACTACGAATAGCACACCTAAATCATATATCACATTTGCTCCTGATGCAAGTACCGCCAAGAAATAATTTATAATCCATATCATCATACCCCTTTAATTTTACCACACTATAATAAATTCAAAGGGACTGCCCTCTAAGCACTTACGTACTTAGCGGCAGTCCCATATTGGATGAAAATATATTCTAGCTGGTGTAATTATACTTCAAATAATAAATCTCCGTAAGTAGGTACCGGCCAAAGCTCTTTATCAACGATTAATTCCAGCTCATCAATAGGAGTTCTTAAAGTACTCATAGCAGGGAAAACAACGTTTTTAAAGTATACAGCCTGTTCCTGACCTTCTTTTTCTGCAGCTTCTGTTACTACTTCCTGTAATTTACCAAGTGCAGCTTTTGCAGAAGCCAAAAGTGTAGAAGTCTCTTTTAACAAACTCTCCTGAACGGATACGTCTGCATCAGGAACTGCAGCCTTAATGGAATTAATGGAGCCTGCAAGGCCTGTAGCGTATTTGATAGCAGCAGGAAGGAAAAGCTTGCTTGCCATTTCAATCATGGTCTTGGCTTCAATGTTGATAGTTTTTGAATAAGCTTCAAACTCAATTTCTGCACGAGAATGAAGTTCAACTTCTGATAAAATATTATATTTACCAAATACCTTGATAGCTTTCTCTGTAGTCATAGCAGGAATTGCTTCAACGAAAGATTTTAAATTAGGAAGTCCTCGTCTTTCAGCTTCAGCCACCCACTCATCTGAGTAACCGTTGCCGTTGAAGATAATTCTCTGATGCTCTGTTAAAGTCTTCTTGATTAAGTCATGTACTGCAATGTCGAAATCAGCTGCGCCTGCAAGCTCATCTGCAAATCTGCCTAATACATCTGCTACAATAGCATTTAAGGTGGTATTAGGACCAGCGATGGACATGGAGGATCCAACCATTCTGAACTCAAATTTATTACCAGTAAAAGCAAAAGGTGATGTACGGTTTCTATCAGTTGCATCCTTCTTTAATTCAGGAAGTGTATGAACACCAGTATTTAACTTACCGCCCTGTTTGCTGGTCTTGGCATCACCAGTCTCAACAAGCTGTTTAACAACGTCTTCCAACTGCTCTCCAAGGAAGATAGAAANNTTGGCACCTAATCTGTGATCATTTCCTACGTTAGAAGCAGAAAGACGAAGTAAATCTGCATTCTCATCAACAGCTTTGATGATAGCGGAAAGGAATAACAGGAACTGAATGTTCTCATGTGGTGTCTTTCCGGGATCCAGGAGATTCTTTCCGGTATCTGTTACGATAGACCAGTTGTCATGTTTACCGGAACCGTTAACACCTGCAAAAGGCTTCTCGTGAAGCAGGCATACAAGGCCGTGACGGTTAGCAACCTTCTTCATTGTCTCCATTACTAACTGATTGTGATCAGTAGCAATATTCGCAGTAGAATAAATAGGTGCTAATTCATGCTGTGCAGGAGCAACTTCGTTATGCTGGGTCTTAGCTAAGATACCAAGTTTCCAGCATTCTTCATTAACTTCCTTCATGAAAGCAGCAATTCTTTCCTTTAAGCTTCCGAAATAGTGATCTTCCATTTCCTGACCCTTAGGAGGCTGAGCTCCAAATAAGGTTCTTCCGGAGAAAATCAGGTCAGGTCTCTTTAGGTATTTCGCCTTATCTACAATAAAGTATTCCTGCTCGGGACCTACGGAGCAAGATACGGATTTAACTTCGTCATGTCCGAATAATTTAAGTAAACGTACTGCCTGATCGCTTACTGCTTCCATGGAACGAAGAAGAGGTGTTTTCTTATCAAGAGCTTCTCCGGTATAGGAGCAGAATGCGGTAGGGATGCAAAGGGTAACACCGGAAGCATCTTCTCTTAAGAAAGCGGGAGAAGTACAATCCCAAGCGGTATATCCTCTTGCTTCAAAGGTTGCTCTTAATCCGCCGGAGGGGAATGATGATGCATCAGGCTCACCTTTGATTAATTCTTTGCCGGAAAATTCAAGTATGATTTTACCATCGGAAGTAGGGCTGATGAAGGAATCATGTTTTTCAGCAGTGATGCCTGTCATAGGCTGGAACCAATGGGTATAATGGGTTGCTCCTCTTTCGATTGCCCAGTCCTTCATAGCATTAGCAACAACATCAGCTACTGCAGGATCCAGTTCCTCTCCATTCTTGATTGTTTTCTTTAAAGCGGCGTAAACTTTCTTGGGTAAACGTTCTGTCATGGTTGCCTCATTAAAAACATCAACGCCAAAGATTTCAGTCAATTTCTCTGCCATAAAAATCTCCTTCCATACATTTATATTTTTGTTCTTTAACATATTTATTATGGATACAAATACAGTAGACCAGTACATATACGTTAAAAAAATTATGTAATTCACACCAGTACTTGTATAAAAAAAGCGTCCCCAAAAAAGCTGGGAACGTCTTTGCTCCGGCATAAATTTTGCCTATAGATAAAATACCACTTTTTTATGAAAAAGAAAAGCCCTTTTTTGAATTTTTTTTAGTTTTTTGTGAATAAGTTTAAAAACTGCTTATAATTAATGGTAAATCTCTATATCATCTTAACCTGTTTTTCATCGAATTCTTTCTTAATAGTCTCTAAAAGTTCGCATTTACAGGTGAAATAATCTTCCGACTTAACCCATGCTCTGATTCCCATGCTGATGCTGCCGGCATCAAAACTATTTATAAATACCAAATTAGAGGTGTCTTTCATTACATATTTATTCTTCTCTAATATATTCTCCAATATATCCTTGATTCGGTTTACCTCCTCTGTGCGGCCGACAGCTACCGTAATATCAAGTCTGCGTTTCACTTCGTTGGTGGAGTTTACAATATTAGCGTTGGATAAAGCACCATTTGGCATAACAACAAGCCTGTTATCCGCTGTCAGCATTTTTGTATAAAAGATATCTATGGAAATGACTTTTCCTTCATTCCCCAGATGAGTTATGTTATCACCTACTTTAAAAGGGCGAAGCAGCAGAATAATTACACCACCGGCAAAGTTAGAAAGTCCGCCCTGTAAAGCCAGACCGATACTTAACCCTGCTGATCCTAAAACTGCAACCAGACTTGCATCTTTTACTCCAAAAATCTGAACTAATATAATCCAGGTTAGTATTATATAAAGGATTGCCCGGATAAATGCCAGCAGAAAGCCTTTAACACCTGCTTCCAGCTTTCCTCTTATAAATGCCTTTTCAAACATTCCAAGCAAAACTTTAATAATTTTTTTCCCAATGAAAATAACAATTAAAGCAATCAGAATATTAATAACAAATTCAAATCCACTGCTTATAAAACTCTTCCAGATATTATCTAAGGTAGTCACTACATCTTGTTTCATCGTTGTCAGGATTTTTTCCATACAATTCAATCCTTTCTGTGTATTATTAATAATCTGTTTCGTATATATTATTTCATCACTAAAGACAGTCTTTGGTGCTATCTTATATTATTTCATCATCAAGACAGTTTTTTACTATCTTATATAATTTCATCACTAAAGACTGCTTTGGTGCTATCTCATATAAGACAAAAAACGAATCTCAACTAAATCTATTATTATGAACTTATTTCTTTTTCTTCTTTACTGCTGCTTCTGCCTCTTCACAGGTAAATATACTGATACCCAAAGGAGGTACCACTACAGAAAGGGAATCCTTTCTTCCGTCAGCACCGGTATACCTGGATTGTTTTACTCTTTTGTTAACATTACCCTGTCCGCCAAACCGGATATAGTCACTATTAAAGATCTCTTTGTATTTCCCCTGGAAAGGCACTCCAATAAGAAAATGCTCATACACAACCGGTGTAAAATTACAAATTATCAGCAGTGTATCGCTGCTCTTATCTGACTTTCTTACAAATACTATAATACTGTGATCAGCATCCAGACAACTGATCCACTCAAACCCTCTATCCTCAAAATCACAGGCATAAAGGGCCGGATATTTTTTATACAACTGATTTAGTTCCTTGACATATAAATTCAGGGAAGCATTCCGCTCTTCCTGTAAAAGTCCCCAATCGATCTCTTTCTTTTCATCCCATTCACTAAATTGGGCAAATTCCTGTCCCATAAACAGCAATTTCTTACCGGGATGACACATCATAAATCCATAAGTAACTCTGAGATTCGAAAATTTATGTTCAATTGAACCTGGCATTTTGTTAATCATGGAGCCTTTGCCATGAACTACTTCATCATGGGACAACACCAGTATGAATTTCTCACTGAAAGCATAAACCAGGCTAAAGGTAAGCTCTCCATGCCTGCCTTTCCGGAATAAGGGATCACTCTTCATATAACCGGTAAAATCATTCATCCACCCCAGATTCCATTTCATATCGAATCCCAGTCCATCCTCTTTTAATTCTCCTGTTACCTTGGGCCAGGCGGTTGATTCTTCGGCAATTAATAAACTGCCGTCTTTTCTCTTCTTTACTATGGAATTTAAATGTTTTAACATTTCCATTGCTTCCAGGTTCTCGTTGCCGCCATATTTATTAGCAACCCATTCACCATGGTTTTTCCCATAGTCCAGATATAGCATGGAGGCAACCGCATCCATACGAATTCCGTCAACATGGTACTTCTCTATCCAGAAAAGTGCATTAGCTATAAGGAATAAGGAAACCTGCGGTCTTCCATAATTGTAAATCAGAGTCCCCCAGTGAGGATGGCTTCCCTGTCTGGGATCCAAGTGCTCATAAAGGCATATACCGTCAAAATTAGCCAGACCAAAGCTGTCTCTTGGGAAATGAGCCGGTACCCAGTCCAGTATAACACCAATCCCCTGATTATGAAGATAGTCCATAAAATACATGAAGTCTTCCGGCGTACCATACCGGGAGGTAGGCGCATAGTACCCTGTGACCTGATACCCCCAGGAGCCATCAAAAGGATGCTCCATAACCGGCATCAATTCCACATGGGTATACCCCATTTCTTTTATATAATCCGAAATAATTGGTGCCAGTTCCCGGTAGTTATAAAATTCTCTGTTATCTCCATTACCGGCATCAGGCTTCTTAAAAGAACCCAGATGCAGTTCGTAGATGTTAATGGGACTTTTACGGTAGTCTGAACGTTTACGGGTTTCCAGCCATTTCTCATCAGACCATTTAAACTGATTCNNGGCGTAAGGGTCGGCCTTCATAACTACCATTCCGCCCTTTACTTTTATTTCATATTTATAGAGTTCTCCCGTTGTTAGACCGGGAATAAATAGTTCAAAAATACCGGAGTCCTTTAACCGCTTCATGGGATGTTTTCTTCCATCCCATGCATTAAAGTCTCCGACAACACTTACTCTGACGGCATTTGGCGCCCAAACTGCAAAATGCACGCCTGAAATGCCGTCAAGGTTCATTAAATGAGCACCAAGTTTATCGTATATGGTATAATGTATGCCTTTTGTAAAGCTGCTTAAATCTGCTTCCGTAAGTACCTGACCAAAAGAATAAGGATCATATAACTCCAGTATTGTATCGTTATCATAAGTCACAAGAAAAGTATATGAAGCTATTTTTTTCAAATTTGGAATCAAAACAGCATAAAAACCGTCCTCTTCCATTGTCATGTTATATTCCTTGCCGTTTTTTTTAAGCTTGACTTTAACTAATTTTGCGGTAGGTAAATAGGCTTGTATAAGAAGTCCCCTGTCTGTAATATGGGGGCCAAGAATATTCTGGGGTTGATCCTCCTCCGAATATACAATTGCTTCAATCCCCGCCCAATCCATTAAATCATAAAGCACATCCTCCATAAGTAAAAACCCTCCGTACCCTTTATTTTCTTATTCCAGATACCATTCATCTACTCCGGTATTTTCTTCCTCATCCTCTTTCTTAGGCATATATTTTTTAAATACTCTTTCCATCAGGAAGGATATCAGCAATGCACATACTGCCGGTACAAATACAACAGTAAAAGCAAATAGATACACCAATAGCCCAAAGAACAACACGATAATTATCATAAGTATTGTACTTGGCAGATGTCTGATTGCCATAAAGAAGGATGTTTTGAATAATTGCTTTACACTTGTCTTAAATCTGGACAATACCGGGAACACATATATACTTATGCTTAAGAGTATAAAAAACATACCCGTAAATATACTGAATAATATTGCACCTGCTGTTGACTGCTGTACTTTTGCATAATTCCAGTCAAATGCCAGAATTAAGGCCGCAGCTGTTATTATAAGGCCGCTTATTAAGCCCTGTTTGAAATTTGCCTTAAAGGCTTTAAAATACTCTCGTGCTATATAACCTCTGTCTCTTCTTAAGGACTTGGCAGTAGCATAATAAAGTGCGGTCAGCGCCGGTCCGATCGTAAATATCGGAATACAGGTTACCAGAAATATAATACTTAAAAAAATTGCATCTACAATCTTGTTCAATCCGGTAAAAATAGGATTATCAACATTAAAAATACTGCTCATCAGTTATCTCCTTATACTCGCCTATTTGATTTCATTAAAAGATGATTTTAATGCGTAACACTGGATTTTTTCTTTTGTAATACTGATATCATTACTGCATAATAACAAATATTGCTCTGTTTACCTTGTTATTCCAGACTCTAAAATTCAAATGTTTATATGTGAGAAATAATTAACTCAATATTTCCCTGAATCGAATATTCACCATAACCAGAAGGCAGGATAAAATGGTCTCCTTTTTTTATTTCTTTTCCGTCTATTTTACCGTCACCTTCTATTACGCTGAGTATTGTAAAGGGTTCTGTCTGGGTAAAGCTTGTACTGCCATTAACTTTAATTCTGTTCACAGTATAGTAATCACAACGAACCAGTTCTTCGATTTCACCATCAGAAAGCACAGTTCTCTTTCTTTCTGTATCCTTTAACTGCTGAGGGCAGGTTATAACATCAATACTCTTGTCAATATGAAGTTCTCTGGGCTTTCCATTCTGTAATCTGCCATAATCATACAGTCTGTAGGTAATATCACTGTTCTGCTGGGTTTCAAGAATCACTGTTCCGGCTTTTATGGCATGTACGGTTCCCGGCTCAATCTGAAAGAAATCACCTTTTTTTATGGGAATAACCCTGATAAGCTCTTCCCAACGGTTATCTCTGATCATCTCCGTCAGTTCGTCCTTGTTCTCTGCATTATGACCGATAATAATTTTTCCAGCATCTTCACAATTAAGTATATACCAGCATTCGGTCTTACCTAAAGCTCCATTTTCATACTCTTTAGCATAGGTATCATCCGGATGCACCTGAATGCTCAAATCCTGCTTCGCATCAATAATCTTTACCAGCAGCGGAAATACCTCTCCGGGTACATTCCCGAAAAGCTCACGGTGCTGTACCCACAGACCGCTCAGGGTCATGCCTTTATACTCGCCTGTCTTTACAGTACAATCGCCATTTGTATGGGCGCTGACTGCCCAGCACTCACCTGTATTGTCACTGGGGATATCATAATGAAAATCTGTCCTGAGTCTGTTCCCTCCCCATATCATTTCTTTAAATACCGGTTCTAAAAATAGTATATCTTTCATAACTGCCTCCTAAAATAAGTATAAGCCTATGTTTATATTACCACAAACATGGAGCTTAAAAAAGTGAAAATTCTCTAAAAATATTGATTCTTACACCCAAATCCATACATATTGCCAGCTTAGCTGAGATTCAGCCAGAATAAAGGGGTGTGAAACATCTTTGTTTTACATGCATTTAATAGTATACCCTTCTTACTTGCTTTGAGAAAACATCTATTGTATTATATTAACAGGGAGAATGTTAGCAGAAAATGGATATCTTTTTATCAGTAATGTTTCGGGTGTTTACAGAAAGAGAGGTAACCATGAAGAGACGAAAAATACATTTATCTTACTTAATATTTTTTCTACCTATTATCATTCTTTTTATTATAACCTGGAATGGCTATACGAATGAACTTAAGGAGCATGGCAAACCTGGCTCCTCCTATATCAAGGGAATATATTATACAGCTGGAGGCAATGACCTGATTGTTCTTACAGAGACCAATGATTTTGACCATTTATCAGTAAGTTTATTGGATTCTTCTTCCGGCAAGCTGCTTTGGGAGAAAAACATAAAAGCAAATGTTTTTGGTATATTGCCCCATGTGACCTATCAAAACGATTCGCTTTTACTTCCGACTTATAACAATGATTCAGGCTTACAGTTAAACCTGGTTTCAACGGATAAAATTGAAGAATTGGCAGAAGGAGGGCTTCTGGTTTCGGATTATCTAACTGGCGGCTTAATCGTCTGGCGCAACCAGCTGCTTATAGCCGGAGATACCGGAAGCGCAGAGCAATATTTCGCTCAGGTTTATAAGGGTAGATTACTGAAACTGGACCTGTCAGCTTCTGATTTGTTTCCGTCACGACCAACAGCGATTACCTTTGTAACAGACCTTAAAAACGAATATCCCTTTCCTCTCCTTGAAGTTAACTTAAAAGACGGACGAATTGCCCATATGGAGGGGTTTCTGCAGCCGGAAATACTTCCACAAATACGGGTTGCAGATACAGATGAAGGTACCTTTACCGCCAGAGACGAAGCCGCCTTACAGTTTATCAGGAATATTGAGGCAAATAAAACCCTACTGATTCATGAACAATCTGAATATCCGGGAGAAGCCTATATCTATAATGCTGTTACGAAAGAAAATGGCGAAACACTGACAACTCCAAATCCGGTGTATCAAGCCCGGGTATTCCCATTAAACGAAAATGAAACTCTGATAGCAGGTTCTACTACCCCAGATGAGCTGGATGGTAAAGTGAATGGATATCTGTATAACGAAGAAAAAAGAGAGTTTACAGATGTCTCTTCCATGCTCAGTCTGATGAGCTATGAAGAGATAACCAACTCAGATACAGGGTTTTATAAAGAATCTGGCAGTGAAATCTTATATTTTTCACATAGCACTGACAGGGCAGGCTGGTTAGATGTCACAAAGAACAAGGTTGAACTCTTTTCCTCCTCGCAGTTAAATGACTGGATGTTTAAACCCTCTTTCACAGGAATATGGAGGTATCTGACAGAGAATGTTGCACTTGCTGTTAATCTGGCTGTTTGGCTGATGCTTTTCCTTGTGACATTTATATTCCTTCAGTTTGCTCCCTGTCTAACCAAACTGCGTATAAAACGTCTTCTTAACGGTGTATTAACAACAGCTGAAATTATAGAACTGTCGGAAACCGGCACCTATATAAACGAGCAGCCGTTGGTACGCCTTACTGTACGATTTGAAGATAGCGGTCAAATAATTGACAGGGAAGTAAAAATGCTTGTTTCCATCCTGGAACCGCCCCAGAGAGGTGAACAGGTGCTTATCAGCTATGACCGAAGAAAGAAAAAAGCTTCCCTTATAACCAAACAGGAAGCAGATGAACTTCATCGTAAAAAGGAAGGACCCTCGTCCTATTGAATAAAAAATTTGGTTCTATAATAAAGTGACAAAGAGCCAAAAATAAGCCGGATTTATACTGCTGACCCCACTGGGGTTTTCGTATAAATCCGGCAATTATTTTATTCTATAGAGTTTAACATTCCCACTAACAGATCTGCTGCATCCTGACGTGTAAGTGAGTCGCTGGGGCGAAGCCTATTATCAGAACCAGGCAGTAGGATCTTTAATCCGTAAGCTATTGCTGCATAACCCATATCAGACTGGCTGATAGAAGCCTGATCGGAAATATTAACAGAATAAATACCGGAAATTGCTGCTGCTTTTTCTAGACCAAGTACCTGTACTGCAAATTTAGCTGCATTCAACCTGCTGACTGTACTTCCGGTAAGTTTATATTTTGAAGAGTTATAGTAGAAATTAGCTTTCTCTATAAAGTTTAATAACTCCTCAGCTGTAATCGCCTGGGTAGGTTTATAAAGTCCGCCGTCAAATCCAATTCCCATATTGGCAAGAAGTTTGATATTTCTTGCAGATGAATTGCCATCTATATCAGTATAAGTGTAAAGCCCTGTAGGTTTCACATATTCCTTTCCTTCATAGTCAAGCTGTTTTCCTATAAAAGGTGAGAAATATTCAGGAGTAATATCTGTACGGTATACAAGTCTTACAGAAGGTGTCTGAGTATATGCAGCATCTGAGGCAGCTGAATTTTTAGCAGAAGAGATACTATTCTCATAATACACTTCGTAAATCAGCCTGTATCCTTCATTGGCGATATAGTTGGTAAAGGCCTTATCGGCTGAGATGATATTCTTAGGTGCTTCAAAGGTAATATTCTTATCCCAGTTGTAACCAAAGGAATAAACTTTTCCGGTAACACCGTCAACTGCTCCGTTTATATTGTTGGCAGCATAAGCAATTCCTTCATTTACTCTCTGATAGTTATAGCTGTAGCCACCATATACTGGTTTGGTATCTTTGTAAGCTATTACATAATCATCGAAACTTCCGGTATATTCTGTGTTCTTAAAATAGTCCGGAACCTGCTCTTTTATAAAGCTCTCAAGAGTAGTCTGACCTTGTTTCTGTGTATATTTTACTTTAACGCTTTCCCATTGCTCTTTTGTGATGTCGTAATAATTTTTCGTGCTGGAATGATAAGAAATGATTTTACCGGTCTTGGCATCTACGACAGCATAGGCATATGCCCGGTAAGTATCCTTTGAGCCCTCTTTCGTTTCTCTGGGATCAGAGAAATTAATATTCCATACATAGGAGGCATCGCTGCTATCGCTATCGCGTTTATAAAGATTAGCGGTAACTGATGTCATATTCTTATCGAAAAGCAGCTTAGTATTATTCTTAACAGCTTTAATTGCATTTGTTTTGGTGATAAGTCCTTTGATACTGTCAATTTCATTTATTTCCTCAGGAGTGAAACCTGCACCTGCATCTTTTGCAGAACTTTCTGCTGTGGCTTGATTTGAACTGTCAGTCAGCCATTGATTCTGCGTAGTATAGACCTTGCCGGATACTGCATCTACTGCGATATAAGAATTATCGGGGCTATATACCAAAAAGGCTTTAACGCTGCTGCTTTTACCGTCTGCATTCTTTACATATGCACTTTGATAGGATAATGTCATTTTTATACTCTTACCTATTTTTGCAGCTGCGTCTTCCTTTGTGATCTTAACTGTGGATCCGGGAATCGACACATCATACAGCCAGTTAGCAGAATAATTAGTTACTTCACCTGTCTGATAGTTAACAGCTACGCTAACTGTGTTATCCGGCATAGGAATTCCATTTTCAACTCTTTGATACTGATAGGTATACGTTCCATTGTAAGAGGAAGCGGATGAGGTTTCAGTATACTGAAGCTTACCTGCTATATCGGAGGCAACGGACTTGATAAAAGTATCTGCTTTGGATTTCAGTTCATCCTGAAGATAAACCGGTTTATAGGATTTATCCGTATTATAAGAATAATTAGAAATACGTCCCTTTGAATCACAGTTTACATAGATGGTTTTGCTGCCGTCCTTATTGGTCCAGGACAGATTCCAAACATATGAATTTCCGCTTCCTGAGTAATAATTATAGGAAAATTTTGATAACTCTGCGGGAACGNNCAGTTCTGCAGAAGATGCAGTTGCTTCTGAATCAACACCTGCTGCTGCCTTCGTGGCTATAGTTTGAATAGTATTATTAGAAGCTAATGTGCTGGCATCTGCCTTTAAAAAGGGTGCCGGAAGTGTACTAACGATAAGGGCGCTGGTTAAGATTACAGTCCCTATTTTTTTTGATATCATAAAAATTCCTCCTTTACTATAATCTCTTTCAATTTCCTTGTTCAACCATTAGACGATGCAAATAATGGTATGGTTCCATTATTTTTCTAAATAATGAAAATTTTTTTTGTAAAATTAATATTTTTCATTTATAGGAGTAATTGATACCAAATAGTTCTTATTAGTGCTTATATCTTGTGTATGAATAAGCCGCTTCTGAGCTTCGGTTCAAACCAGGTAGACTTTGGAGGCATTAACTCTCCTGCATCGGATACAGCTATTAATTCCCTGATACCTGTAGGATATAGAGAAAAGGCAACCCTCATATCCTCTGAAACTCTTCTTTCCAACTCTGCAAGCCCTCTGATTCCTCCTACAAAGTCTATCCTTTTATCACTTCGAGGATCTTTAATTCCCAGTATATTTTCAAGCAGGTTATCCTGCAGCAAAGATACATCTAAACCTGCAACTGGATCATCATCTTTTCGATATTCGTTTTTAATGACCAGCTTATACCATTTGTCTTCCAAATACATTCCGTATTCACCTTTTTCTTTTGGTGCATATGCATTATTGCCCTGTTCCTCCAGGGTAAAATATTCCTCTGTCTTTTTAAGAAATTCCTCTTCCGTATAACCATTTAAATCCTTTACCACCCTGTTATATGGCATAATGAGAAGTTCCTCTGCCGGAAAAAGTACAGATAAAAAGAAATTAAACTCTTCGTTACCGGTATATTCCTGTTGTTCCTCTCTTCTTTTTAGGCCTACTTTTACAGCAGAAGCTGCTCTATGATGACCATCTGCAATATAAACAGCAGGTATCTTCTCAAATTCTTTTTTCATATTGTTTACTACTTCTTCTTGATCCAGTTTCCAGATATTATGGGTAATACCATCTGCTGAAGTAAAGCCATAAAGTTTCTCTTCCAGTTTTTTACTGTCAATAAGCTTTTTCACTCTGTCAGAGCTCCGGTAAGTCAGAAAAATAGGGCCGGTTTGAGCATTGCATCTATCAATATGATTTATTCTGTCAAGTTCCTTATCTGTTCTGGTATTCTCATGTCGTTTTATTACACCGCTCACATAATCATCAACAGATGCACAAGCTACAAGTCCGGTCTGACTTCTTCCCTCCATTATAAGCTCATATATATAGAAACATTCTTTTTCCTCTGTAACAAATTCACCGTTTTTTAGCATTTCTTCCAGTAAATTATTTGCTTTCTCATACACAGCAGTATCATAGGTGGAAACATAATCCGGAAAATTCGTTTCAGCCCTGTCTATCCTAAGAAAAGAATGAGGTTCTTTCGCTATTTCCGCTTTGGCCTCCTCACGGTTATAAACATCGTAAGGCAGCGCAGCTATTTTTTCAGCCAGAGCTTTCGCAGGTCTGACTGCTTTAAATGGTTTTATTTTCGCCATAGATTTTACCTCCCAGTAATAAAATATCTTTTATGTTTATTTTCAGATAAAATGCTATTATATAAAATTCCTATTTATAATAGCCCGGAAATGTGTCATACCTGTTCAAAAAAGGCTAATACCAGAAGCATCTTGATATCCTCTGGCATTAACCTATCTGTCAACTATTATTCAGAGTATTAAGACAAGGTTCTTACCTTTAATACTCCGTCTATACTTTGAAGTTTATCTGTGAATCCATTTTCAATGGTGCCTTCAATATCAATAACCGTATAGGCATAATCGCCTTTACTTTTGTTGATAAGGTTGGAGATATTGATATTTTCAGCTGAAAATACTCCTGTAAACTGTGAAAGCATGTTGGGAATATTCCTGTGATTAATTGTAACCCTGGTTCCTCCGGCAAAGGTTCCTGCATCACAATCTGGATAATTTACGGAATTTTTGATGATTCCATGTTCCATATAATCCTTAATCTGTTTAACAGCCATCACCGCACAATTATCCTCTGACTCTTCCGTTGAAGCACCCAGATGGGGGATAGCAATTACGCCTTCCATTCCTGCTGTCTTCTCATTGGGGAAGTCCGTTACATAGGAGGATACCTTGCCGGATTTTAAGGCTTCTTCCATATCCTCATCATTTACCAACAGATCTCGTGCGAAGTTAAGGATTACAACGCCATCCTTGCATTTTGGCAGAGTTTCCTTGTTAATCATTTTCTTTGTATCCTCTATTAAAGGTACATGAAGTGTAATATAATCGCATTCTTTATAGATATCTTCTTTGGATTTCACTGCAATGATATCCCTGGATAAATTCCAGGCATGTTCAACTGATATATAAGGGTCACATCCATATACCTGCATCCCTAAACGATTCGCTGCATTGGCTACCAGTACACCGATAGCTCCTAGTCCGATAACACCAAGCTTCTTGCCCTGGATTTCTTTTCCGGCAAACTTTGCTTTGCCTTTCTCCACCAGTTTTGCAACATCCTGCTCCTCTTTGATGGTCTGTACCCAGTTGATACCACCTACGATATTTCTGGAAGCCAGCATAAGTCCCGCTATTACAAGTTCCTTAACACCGTTCGCATTTGCTCCCGGAGTATTAAACACTACAATGCCGTCGGCAGCACATTTATCAAGAGGAATATTATTAACACCGGCACCGGCTCTGGCGATGGCTTTGATACCTTCAGGAAGCTCCAGCTCATGCATGGAAGCACTTCTTACAAGAACAGCATCTGCCGCGTCCAGACTGTCTTCTTTCTTATAATCCTCTGTAAAAAGGTTAAGTCCTATAGTAGCTATGGGGTTGAGGCAATTATATTTAAATTTTGACATACGCACTCCTTTATTATTTTAAATTTCTCGCTTCAAAATCCTTCATGAATTCAACCAGTTTCTGAACACCTTCTATAGGCATTGCATTATAGATACTTGCTCGCATACCACCTACGCTTCTGTGTCCTTTTAAGTTCTCAAAGCCAGCAGCTTTTGCTTCCTTCACGAATTTGGCATCCAGNNGGCATTCATAAGAGAGCGGTCTTCTTTTACAACGGTACCCTTAAAGAGTTTACTCTCATCCAGGTAATCATAAAGCACTGCTGCTTTCTTTTCATTCAATTCTTTCATAACTTCCAGACCGCCAAGCTTCTTAAGCCATTTGAAGACTTTACCGCAGATATAGATTCCGTATGCAGGAGGTGTATTATACAGAGATTGATTGTCTACATGAATCTTATATTTTAACATAGTTGGTGTTCCGGGAAGGGTATCCTCTGTAATTAA
>DJJW01000010.1:83508-196952 GCA_002434335.1 Lachnoclostridium sp. UBA6558
GGATACGTCAGCAACCAGAGGTTTTCCTTTGGTATTCGGAAGAGGCTTGAACTTGGTTCCGTAAATGGTATTATTCTCACATATGTAGACATAATCAGCATCTTCACTGACAGGAAGATCTGAGCAATCAGGAATATAAGAGAAAGTCTTATCCTCAGAAGATGCTATCTTGTTCGCAGTTCCGTAAATCTTAGCCTCCTGAAAGGCTTTCTTAGCCCATTGGCCGGTCACAATATAGTCTGCTACTTTATTCTTCATTAAGTTCATGGGAATCATTGCAAACTGCTGTGAGGCGCCACCCTGTAAGAAAAGTACCTTATAATTATCCGGGATGTTCATAAGCTCCTNNGTCCCTAAGATCTGCTTCTGCCTCATGTATTATTGTCTCATAGGGTTTGGATCTATGACTCATCTCCATTACCGACATTCCGGTTCCTTTGTAGTCTAACATCTCTTCTGCTGCTTCTCTTAGTACTTCCTCCGGTAACACCGCCGGGCCCGCTGAAAAATTATAAACTCTTGCCACTTAAATATCCTCCTTATATATTCAGTCAGAGCACGGAAATTGAGCTCCTTTGCTCTGCCAGATTTACGCTTGACCACTTTAATCCATTACATTATAAAACTTAGTTAAATTATAGTCAATATATTATTAAAAAACAGATATTTCCAAATAATGTTACAACATATGAATGAACTATAAGTTGAATGATTTAATCT
Organism: Lachnoclostridium sp. UBA6558; assembly: GCA_002434335.1. GTDB lineage: Bacteria > Bacillota > Clostridia > Lachnospirales > Lachnospiraceae > Anaerocolumna. The sequence continues at coordinate 84,229 of DJJW01000010.1, forward strand.
TCGGAAATATCTGTTTTTGCTTATTTATTATTTGCTTTTAAGTCTTCTTCAGTAAAGACTTCTTCTATTGCTGCTCCCGGTGCAACCATGGGCCATACTTTGTCATCACTTTCAATTATACAGTCTATTACAACCGGAATATTCAGAGAAATTGCTTCCCTTANCACTCCTTCTATTTCTNCTTTTTTAGTAACCCGATAAGCCTTTGCTCCCATAGCCTCAGCCAGTTTCACAAAGTCCACGCTATCGGATAAGGTTGTGTAGGAATATCTTTCCCCATAGAACAGCGACTGCCATTGCCTTACCATTCCCAGTACATGATTATTAAATATAACCTGAATGATAGGGATATTGTATCTGGTGGCAGTTGCAATTTCATTCATGTTCATGCGGAAACATCCGTCACCGGCAATATTTAATACTACTTTATCAGGATTGGCTACTTTGGCACCGATACAGGCCCCGAGGCCGTAGCCCATGGTTCCAAGACCGCCTGAGGTTATAAAGGTTCTGGGATTTTTATATTTAAAATACTGGGCTGACCACATCTGATGCTGACCTACTTCTGTCGTAATAATTGCATCTCCGCCTGTTATCTCGTATAATTTTTCGAGAATATAAGGCCCGGTAAGTCCGCTTTCACGGTATTTTAAGGGATACTTCTCCTTCATAGCAAGTACATGATCTATCCACTCTTCATGCTTCTGATCAGAAAGCTTCTCATTAAGAGCTGTTAATACTTCTTTGATATCACCTATCAGCGAATGATGAACAAGTACATTCTTATTGATTTCTGCCGCATCAATATCTATCTGAAGTATTTTTGCATTTCTTGCAAAACGTGCTGTATTACCGGTTACTCTGTCACTGAATCTGGAACCGATGGTTATTAAGAGATCACACTCCGTAACACTTAGATTAGCTGTCTTTGTTCCATGCATGCCAAGCATTCCGGTATAATAAGGGTCATCTCCGCTGAAGGCACCTTTACCCATTAAAGTATCCGTAACTGGAGCATCTGTCTTTCTTACGAGCTCCCTTACTTCCTCATAAGCGTCGGATATTACAGCTCCACCGCCTACAAAAATTACAGGACGCTTAGAATTTTCAATAAGCTCTAAAGCACCTTCAATATCTTCGGTAGTAAAGGTATTGTTTATTCGCTCTATTACAGGTGGTTCTACTCTTAAATATTCTGCTTTGTTAGCAGTAACATCCTTTGCGATATCCACCAGTACTGGTCCCGGTCTTCCGGTCTGTGCAATTAAAAATGCTTTCCTTAAGGTATCTGCAAGCTGGGTTACATCCTTTACGATAAAGTTATGTTTGGTTACCGGCATGGTTATACCTGCAATATCAACTTCCTGAAAACTATCCTTACCAAGAAGATTAACAGCTACATTGCCTGTGATTGCAACCATAGGTACTGAATCCATATATGCTGTTGCTATACCGGTAACCAGATTCGTTGCTCCCGGTCCGCTGGTGCCNNCATAACCGTCTGCTGCATGGGAGGCTCCCTGCTCATGGGAGGTTAATATATGCCGTATTTCATCCTGATGCCTGTATAATTCATCGTAGATATTTAAAACAGCTCCTCCGGGATAACCGAATATGGTATCCACTCCCTGCTCCTTTAAACATTCTACTAATATCTGTGATCCTGTTAACTGCATTCTACACCTCTCTATTTAGCCTAATCGTGATCTTCCAAGTAAATGGTGCCTGTCTTGAGCTTACTTAGAATTTACCCGGTACCTCTAATATAGCGCCTCTGCTGGCTGAAGTTACCATAGCAGTATATCTTGCCAGGTAACCTGAGGTTACTTTGGGCTGTTTCGGCTGCCATTTTTCTCTTCGTTTTTTAAGTTCTTCTTCAGAAACTGCAACATTTAAAATATTTTCTGTAATATCTATCTGAATAATATCGCCTTCTTCAATTAGGGCAATGTTTCCGCCTACTGCTGCTTCAGGGCATACATGTCCGATACTTGCTCCTCTGGAAGCACCGGAAAATCTTCCGTCGGTAATCAGAGCTACGCTGGAGCCAAGCCCCATGCCCATAATTGCAGAGGTTGGATTAAGCATCTCTCTCATACCAGGGCCGCCTTTTGGACCTTCATAACGAATAACCACAACATCCCCAGGATTGATCTTGCCGCCTTTAATTGCAACGATAGCATCGTCTTCACAATCAAATACTCTTGCTGGTCCTTCATGCTTAAGCATCTCAGGCGCTACAGCGGAACGTTTTACTACTGCGGAATCTGTAGCCAGGTTACCTTTCAGGACAGCAATTCCACCTGTTTCACTATATGGATTCTCGATGCTTCTTATAACCTCTGTATCCAGGTTGATGCAGTGTTCTATATTTTCTCCTACTGTTTTGCCGGTAACTGTAATCAAATCGGTATACAGCAGGTCTTTCTTATTTAATTCATTCATTACAGCGTATACACCGCCGGCTTCATTCAGATCTTCCATATATATATGACCTGCCGGTGCCAGATGGCATAGATTCGGTGTCTTTGCACTGACTTCATTGGCAAGTTCAAGATTTAAATCCACTCCTGCTTCATGTGCTATGGCAGGTAAATGAAGCATACTGTTGGTAGAACAACCAAGTGCCATATCCACTGTCAGAGCGTTTAGGAAGGCTTCCTTCACCATAATGTCTTTGGGTCTGATATTCTTCTCCAGGAGTTCCATGATCTTCATACCTGCCTGTTTGGCAAGACGGATTCTTTCGGAATATACTGCAGGTATCGTACCGTTACCTTTTAACCCCATTCCAAGTACTTCTGTGAGGCAATTCATACTGTTTGCCGTATACATACCGGAACAGGAACCTGCTGTAGGACACACCTTACAGGCATATTCCTCTACATCCTCTTCTGACATCTTCCCTGCACTGTAAGCACCAACCGCTTCAAACATACTGGAGAGACTTGTCTTCTCACCCTTGACTCTGCCGGCAAGCATAGGACCGCCGCTTACAAAAATTGTTGGGATATTGACTCTGGCAGCTGCCATTAAAAGTCCCGGTACATTTTTATCACAGTTTGGTACCATTACAAGAGCATCGAAAGCATGTGCCATCGCCATGGCTTCGGTGGAGTCTGCTATTAAATCTCTGGTAACAAGGGAATATCTCATTCCTGTATGTCCCATGGAAATTCCGTCGCATACAGCAATTGCCGGAAACACGATAGGGGTACCGCCTGCCATTGCAACTCCCATCTTAACAGCATCTACAATCTTGTCCAGATTCATATGACCCGGTACAATCTCATTGTAAGAGCTGACGATACCAATAAGAGGCCTGCTTAGTTCTTCCTTGGTAATGCCTAAGGCATTAAAAAGCGATCTATGGGGTGCTTGTTGTATTCCTGTTTTCACTGAGTCACTGTTCATAGCAATACCACCTTTTCTCTAATTTGACGCTGTAATGTATAAAATTACGGTGTTTCCGTATATAATAACTTAATTTAAATAAAAAATCAATACAAAAATCTTTAATAAGATAACTTTAGGCAGGGGCTCAGTTAACATTATTATTTTCCCCTTCACTGCAAAGCTTCCGGAATCTGCATATTTCCTATATGCAGCTACAAAAAAAGAAGTATTCACCAACAGGTATTATAGCCACCCTTGGTAAATACTTCGTAATGTTTGAGTTAATTCAATTATTTTGAATTTTCCTGTGTTGCATATATTTCCACAATTTTTAATAAAATTTCAACAACTTTCTCCATGGATTGTACGGGTATATATTCGTACCTGCCGTGGAAGTTGCTGCCGCCGGTGCAGATATTGGGGCAAGGCAGACCCATATAGGATAATCTGGCACCATCCGTACCTCCTCGGATGGGAACAACAATAGGTGTTACCCCTAATTCTTCCATTGCACGTCTTGCATTATCGATTAAGTGCATATGGGGTTCAACCTTTTCTTTCATATTATAATAGGAATCCTTGACTTCAACGGTAAAAGTTCCTTCCCCGTATTTCTCGTTAAGGTATTCGCCGATTTTTATAAATCTGGCTTTCTTGGCTTCGAACTGCGCTTTATCATGATCACGGATAATATAAACCGCCCTTGCAGAGTCCACAGTACCCTCCAGTGCATTTAACATATAAAAGCCCTCATAATTCTCTGTATGCATCGGGTCTTCATGCGCAGGAAGCATGTTCTGAAATTCCATGGCAAGAAGCAGCGCATTCACCATTTTATTTTTGGCGGAACCGGGATGAATACTCTTGCCCTGAATCTGTAATTTTCCGGAGGCGGCATTGAAGTTTTCATACTCAATCTCGCCTAATTCACCACCATCAACAGTATAGGCAAAATCCGCGCCAAAACCTTCCACATCAAAGAAGTCTACACCTCTGCCTACTTCTTCATCCGGTGTAAAGCCAATCTGAATGGTTCCATGCTCTATTTCAGGATGTGTCAGAAGCGTTTCGGCAAGAGTCATGATCTCAGCAACACCGGCTTTGTCATCTGCCCCCAGGAGAGTGGTTCCGTCTGTTACGATTAAGTCTTTTCCCTTGGAAAGAGTTAAGCTGGGATAGTCAATAGGGCTCATCTTTATGTTCAGGTCTTTGTTCAGTACAATTTCACCGCCGTCATAATTCTTGACAATCTGCGGTTTAACATCTTTTCCGCTGATTGCATTAGATGTATCCATATGAGATACAAAACCAATTACGGGAAGCTTTTTGTTTGTATTAGCCGGTATGGTGGCATATACATAGCAATTATCAGACAGTCTTACATTGGAAGCTCCGATTTCCTTTAATTCCTTTACGAGAATCTCTGCCAGATTTTTTTGTTTCTCTGTGCTGGGTACGGCCTCTACATCATCTTGTGACTGGGTATCTACTTTTACATATTCTNNCTTTTTCATAACATACACCATTGTATATCGCAGTCAAACTGTGATACTGCCGCAGATTTTATCTATACAAAGTAATTCATCTGTAAGCGGCAACCTTTCTTCTATAATTTTTACATAAAAGCTTTTGATACTGATATTATCTGCTGCTGATATGCATCTGTCTGCAGGCAGAATTCAATAGTGATATAATAATCCACTTACCTGTACATGTTATAATACTAATACAAGCATTCCGATTGTAATTATTACACCGCCTATAATGGTTTTGGCATTGAGTGGTTCACCGAGAAATAAAAATGCGAGAATCATAGTTATAACAACGCTGAATTTGTCAATTGGAACAACTTTGGAAGCATCTCCTATTTGCAGTGCTTTGAAATAGCATAACCAAGAAAGCCCCGTTGCTATACCGGATAAAATAAGAAATATCCAGCTCTTTTGTGTTATGTCCGGTATTTCTTTATATTTACCTGTCAGGAAAACTATAAGCCAAGCCATGAATAGTACAACAATGGTTCTTATAGCAGTACCTACATTGGAATTCACGTTTTTCATACCGGTTTTCGCAAGGATTGAGGTTAATGCTGCAAAAAAAGCTGACAATAATGCGTAAAATATCCACATTTTACTATCTCTCCCTTCTCTGTTCTATTGTATACAAAAGAGTTGAAATACTCAAGTATTTTTTTATTTGTAAAAAATAGGTGCCGAGCATTGCTACAAACCTCCTTCTCCCTAACTAGCTGCTACTCATAATATTTTACTGTTTTTGCCGAAAAACCATAATATCCTTCTTCAAATACTTTCCTTAATCCTTGTATCCCATTCTTTTGCCAGCATTCCACTAAATAAAACATTCCGCTCATACAGGCAAATTTATCATAGTAATTGCCATAAATAGCATCATACAGATATTGGTCCTGTTCTTGTTTCTCTGTTGCTTTAATTGCTTCTTGCATCTTTTTTCCGGCGGCTTCTTTTACTTTACTCCATCGCTCCTCTTTCCAGTCAATGGAACTGATGTCTTTATCTTCAAAAGAAACCAAATGAGCAAAACCTTCATGAAAAGTGTTAGCATCAAGATTCGTAAAGTAACAATCACTTAATGTATCCTCATCAATACCTGTAACTGTCTCACCTATACAGATATGGCACAATTCATGGGTTAATAAATTATGAATAACCGATCTCATCTTACAATGCCCCTCATACTTCACCCATAACCCAAGGTCCAGAATGACATGATTATACCCGTCTGGAGCTTTTAGCACAGTTGCATCATTAGGTTCAGGAAACCCTACAATAAGGTTTATTGTTACCTCACCGATTATGCGCTTCCATTCCGGAAAAATAGCTTCCCATATATTTAGATTGCAGGGTATGAAATTCTCAATGATTTCTTTGATTTCCGAATAGATTCTACTCACCGCTTCAATATGTTCCTTGTCATAGGATGGGTTCTGAAAACAATATCCTTCTTTTTTAAAGTACCAGTTGTCAGAGAATACATCGACTGATTTCCCTTCTATATAGGTTTTCACGATAGCTGATTCTAATTTCATCTTTTTCCTTTCTGTAAATCCATATTTTCGTTTCAAGATTCCTGCATTAATAACTTATAATCAAGTTTTGGAATTCGACTTATCTTCTTTATAGACTACTTCACTCTATCCAATTTATAATAAGATAATATTGTATCATCATAAAGATGAACAAATCCCAGTTTCTCCAGCACATGTTTACTTCTATAATTCCTATGTACCGCATCGGCATAGATTGTTTTTAGGTTCAATGTCTCAAAGCCGTATGCCAGGATAAGTCTTTCTGCTTCTGTACCATAACCTTTGTTTTTAACTTTATCCTCAGACATGACAATGCTTAGGGTTGCACAGGCATTTACATTATCAACACGTTTTAACTGGATTTCACCAATTATAACATCATCACAGACAATAGCAAAAAATATCCTGGAAGCGTCCAGTACCTTCAGGTCATAATACTGATTCACTTTTTCTTCATTATATACATATTCTGCTTCTGTCATCATAGGATCAGAAATGTATTTCCTATAGAATTCATGACATCTTACCCTTGTATATGGCAAAAGGGATATCTTCTTACCTTGCATGTTCTTACTCTCCTTTGCTACTAATCTCCCAACATCCTATTTTTTGGTATAAATTATCTTTCTGAACTCATTTTAATTATAGCTATCTTCATGCAATACTTCTATAAAGTAATACTTGAACTAGCTCAATCATTCTTTGAGTGGCTTTTTTTTACCTATATCAAATTATTGTAATATACTGTATAATAATATAGACTTCTTGATTTGTTATATTTCATATTATTATCAAAAGGAGGAATCCGTTATGTTATTTATCTTTTTAAGTATTTGGATTTTCATTGCTCTTCCTCTATTAATGGCATTCGTATGCATTTCTATGAACAGTTCAATACGGGATAATCGTAATAAAAGTGCCGGTTACAAAACCAAAGCTTCTTTAAAATCCCAGAGTAACTGGAATATGGCTAACAGAACCTTTGGTTATTGCTCATTTATTATTACCTTCTTAAACATAATAGCTCTTATTCTGACATATAAGGTACTTATTCCAAGAAACCTTATAGATTCTGGAGTCCAGAGTTTATATATTAATTCTTTCGTTTTTATATTAAGTATTTCAGGATCGATCATTTTTACCGAACTCAAGTTAAAAAAATATATAAAAGCTGATTCTGAACAACTTTAATATGTCTGTTATAAAACAACCGATGGTTGTACCGGTTGTTCCTGGTGCAGCAAAGAATGCACAACAAGGAAATATCAGTATGTCTGATAAGAAGCCCATTTTTCATGATAAATGTGTCCTCTGTATGCGTTGTATCTATGGTTGTCCCCATAACTCAGTTACTCCGGGAATCGGTAAATTCCTTGTCTTAAAGAACGGTTATAATCTGAAAAAGATTTCTGCCCATACTGCCCATCTAAAAGTATTTCCACCGGTAAAAACATGACAAAAGGGGTCTTGTTAGTGGGTGTACGAAAATATCTTGAAAAATATTATTTATAATTCAGAATTTCGATATGTATCAGTAAGTTTCATTACGAACGAGCTTACTATCAAAGGTATAAAGGAAGGATAACACGAACACAAACAACTGAAGTGTATAAATAACCAGCCTCTCAGATAATCCCAGTATATTAAGCTCCATTCCCATGCCTATGGGATTGGTTGCCCCAAATATAGTAATAAGGAATGCTGTAAAGAGGCAGATTAGTCCAAGGATTTTTAGTTTATCTTTTCTCAGGTAGCCAAAGGCAATTATAAAAGTTGAGAGAATCGTAGTAAACACTACTACTACCGTAACAATAAGATGCATCATATTCTGAACGTTCATTTCATTTTTATCGCCTGTTAAAGGAAATAGGTTATAACCAACCACCGTTGTGACTGCCATAACAAAAAACAGGATATAACCTATCCGAGTAACTAAATGATTTTCTTTCCAGGTTCGTAAAATCATCCCTATAGTGAATACTAGAAAAGTTACTCCATAAATCAATGTGAATACTCTTAATAAATTTGCATTAGGTGCACCATCTGCAGTCAGAGAACTAATATCTGTTGTAATTGGATTATATTCTTTCCATAACATCTGTCCTAAAAATACATGCAAATAATAAAAGAAAGCACTTATCATACCTAAAGGCATAAGGCATTTTGTAATTTTCATAACATTCCTTTCCGTTCTTGAAGCGTCCTTATTTTTCGTTCTTATTTTGCATTCCTATATAACTATTTTTTCTGTCAGTAACTTTAGGTTCTATTATACAACTGCTCTTACATAAAAACTATTCTTACAATAATTTATCGTTTGGATTGTTATATTTTTTCTTTGCATCTTAAGGTATGTCTGAAAACTCATTGTACCGTTCTGAATGTACCACTTTGTGGTATTCTGCGTTGCAATGTTGGGAACGTAACACCACTGCCCTAAAATCGCGCCTTGCTGTTTTTGCAAATTGCCTCCCACAAAGTGGATCCTCCAATCCGACACAAGCCGTTTTCAGACACACCCTAGTTAATAGAAAATATATACGTGCAGTATGTATAAGATAAAAAAGCGTAATTTTAGGATCATCATATCCTTTAATCACGCCTTTTTGATAAAATAATATATATAATATTTAAATTGTTAAAATCAATCTTTAATCTTTAATTTTTTAGTGAATATATTACTGTTTACCCCTGCATCTATAGTGGCAATATATCGTATATAATCATTCATTGTTGTTTCTATCGCTTTTTCAGCCCTATAATACATTGGGTATTGTACGGCATTTTTCTGAATATCACTGCCAAGAGTTATATATTTAATTTCCTCATCATCTACCGGCGAAAAATTATTTATCTCATATTGATCTGCAGATGTAAAACCAAAGAGAAGGATTCTGTCATTCTCCCTGCCTGCAACTAGAAACGATACCTTACTATCCTCAATTCCTTTTGCAAGTTCACACAGGTCATAGATAACTGTTGTAGGTTTTAATGTATTAACCACAACCTTCGACTCTTCTGCTAATCTGCGATATTCATTCAGGATATATTCGCAGTCTTCTATCATTCCAATGTATCCGACGATACAATCGTCATTAAGGTATATTATTTTCTCATAATCTTCAGATTTTATTTCACTGGTTTCAAAATCAAGAGCAGTTCCATCACACTTTACAACTACTCTGTTCCTATTTGCTACTGCCATTACAATACTCAATTTTATCTCCTTCGCTTACGCTGTTCTTTTGCGATTACTATTCTCCATATCATATATGATGTTTTCAATGGTTTCAATGTTTACAGGAATCTTAATTTATATACTGTTTATCTTATAGATCAGATAAAGATTATAACACAATTTTTATTATAAAGAACAGCACAATGCCAAAATAAGAACTGTCATCATTCACATTCCGCAAATAGTAATAGCATCTTAATATCTCGCCAGGTCAGAAATCTATTAGCTTTTTTAATTGCTTTTTCCCAATATTATGGGTTACTACCTTCTTACCTTTTGTATCAACAGAAGTGATAATCTGATTGCCTGTATTACAATTTGTATCAATAATTTTAGATTCTCCTGTATTCACATTTTCAGACAATTCTGTTTTACCGATTAAATACCAGTCTTTGTTTTGATAACGAAATCTATAGGTATAACCCCATCTCCAGGCACTTCCTCCATAAAAAGAAATAACAATGGTACCTTTATTATACACCATTCCGTCAAAGGGATCTCCAAATACGCCGCCCTCTCCTTCTCTCATTATCAGATTGGCTGATTGAACTGCCAGTTTATAGGAGCCATCTTTTTTCTGTAATATAATAAATAGGACTCTAGGCTTGCCTCTCTCTTCCTCATCATCCATATAATTCCCTGTATATTCAATTACAGCTGCAATGTCTTTTAATTTATCTTTATTTAAATCTCCCTTAACCTTACTTATCAACTTCCAATCTTTCGGAATAAAGTCATCCAAGTTATTTCCGGAAGCTTGTATTTGGATATCTGTTGGGTTGCTTATTTTACTTTCAGCTGAAACAACCTTATTATTTAAGCAATATAAAAAAGATAATGTAATTATTATTAAAAGTACCCTTTTTCTGAACATACCCATCCCTCTCTCATTCGACATATCCTATTAAGCAAATGCTTTTCATTAGAAAAGAGTAACCTTACAAACCTCACAATGAATTTGTAGAATATCAGCTCTGCAATGTATTTTTTCAATTAAGTATAAAAATTGCGTAATCCACAGAAAACCTTAATTTTCCTTGGATTACGCTCATATTATTCTTAAATATTCGATTATACTCTCTTTAAGTATTCACCAGTTCNNAATACTGATCTTGTCGCCTTCTTCAACGAATAAAGGTACATAAACAGTTGCTCCGGTTTCAACTACGGCAGGCTTTGTAGCACCCTGAGCAGTATCTCCTTTAAAACCTGGTTCAGTGCTTGTAATAACAAGCTCAACGAATAACTGAGGCTCGATTGCAAATACTTGTCCGTTATGGGAAAGCATCTTAACCATATCATTCTCTTTCACAAACTTTAAAGAATCACCAACGGATTCTTCATTAAGAGCAAACTGGTCAAATGTGTTTACATCCATAAAGTTATAAAGCTCTCCGTCATTGTATAAGTACTGCATATCGGAACGTTCAATGTGAGCCTGAGGACACTTCTCAGTAGGTCTGAAAGTTCTCTCTATAACACCACCACTCTTAATATTTCTAAGCTTTGTACGTACGAAAGCAGCTCCCTTTCCGGGTTTTACGTGCTGAAATTCAATTACCTGGTAAACATTATTATCTAATTCGATAGTTAAGCCATTTCTAAAATCGCCTGCTGATACCATAAATGATATTTTCCTCCTTAAATTAACTACACTATAGTTTATCTTATTCAACAATTTTTTTCAACTATTTTTTATAAAAGCGTAAAAAAACATACAATTAGAACGATTTCGTATATTCGCTATTTTACCAATGATAAAATTGCATCAATGGCTAACAGATAACCTGTTAGTCCAAGCCCCACTATCTGACCGGTACAAACAGAAGCCGTTACAGATACATGCCTGAATTCTTCCCGTTTGTGTACGTTAGATATATGTACCTCAATAATTGGCACAGTAATAGATGCCAGTGCATCTCTAATTGCATAACTGTAATGGGTAAACGCACCGGGGTTAATAATTATACCCTGTGTCCCGTCAAAATATGCTTCCTGAATGCGGTCAATAATATTGCCTTCCGTATTGCTCTGAAAGATATCAACGGTTATGTTCTCTCTTATCGCTTTTTCCTGTATGAGGGACTTTAAATAACTGTAATCCTCAGCTCCATATACGGTTTTCTCCCGAATACCCAAAAAGTTCAGATTGGGACCGTTAATAACCAGCAGCTTCATTGTAACAATTCCTCCTGTTTGCTCTGTCCATTAAATACTTTCCAGAATACTGTTAACCACTTCTTGCAGATTTTTACCCTCTGTAACTATCTTTATATGCGCTGCTTCTTCATAACGGGGAAGACGGTAGTCATACAAGACTTCCATTCGATTGGAGCCATCCTTATCCACCAGCAAGGGTCTTGTCGTATCGCTCTTTAGCCTTTCTGCCAGTACTTCCTTGGAAGCATCCAGGTAAATGACCGTTCCAAGCTCTTTTAATAAAGCAGCATTTCCAGGTGTTATTGGCAAACCTCCACCCACGGATAAAACTGTTCTCTGTAGTATACCTACGAAATCTCTGACAGTTTCTGTCTCCATTCGCCGAAACACTTCTTCTCCCTGGGTTTCAAAGATCCTGCTGACCGGTTGCCCTTGTTTCTGTTCAATATACTTGTCCGTATCAAGAAAATCATACCCAAGTCTCTTCGCCAGCAGTTGTCCCGCTGTTGTTTTACCGCAGCCCATAAACCCAATCAGTATTATGTTATTCATACGTTCTCTTTCTATATATTTGACTAATCCTTTTTCTTCTCTCAAGTATAAATAAGCTTAAATATAATGGTTAGCTTTATTCCAAAAAGAGATTACTAAACTTAAGTCAAATCATACATATTTCATTTTTTATGAATATATTTTCTCTTTTTGTGAAAGTTTTTATAAAAAAATAACACGACTTTCTCCAGATAACGCTTAAGGATTATCTGAATCTCTATGTCCTTCCCCACAGGTTTGACAAAATAACTCTTAAGACCTACCCTTCTTGCTCCGTATACATCCGTGAACAATTGATCGCCCACAAATACTGTATTCTTCAGATTAGTCCCCAGTACTTTAACACCTTTTAAATATCCGGTTCTGGCAGGTTTATTTGCTTTAAATATATAACTTTGATGGAGATCTTTATTAAATCGTTTTACTCTTTCTTCACTGTTATTGGATATAAAACAGACTTTAAAGCCTAACTCCACCAACTCTTTTATCAGTTTCTTCGCTTTATCATCCGCATCTTTACCATGTTCAACAAGTGTGTTGTCTATATCGAATAGAATCCCCCTGTACCCTTTCTTATATAGGTCAGCGTAATCTATTGCATAAGCGGAATCCGCAGATTCATCCGGGTAAAAAATATGAATCATGTTATCCTCTCTTTCCGATTTCGGCAATTGGTATTTTCCCATTGCTTTTCTCATAATTATATCAGATATGAATAGTTGTTGGCAAGACTCCTATTATGTTATATTCAGGTTGTGAAGCTATTGTGAATAATATTCATTTGAAACCATAAAAACGGACGAATCATTCCAGTCTGGAATTCAATTCATCCGTTTAGAAATATCTTATTTATAATTACTTCTTGTTACATCTGGTTCTTCTGATATCAATACTTGTTTTATCTGCTTCTTTTTACGTCTACTATTTGTTTTATCTATTGCTTGCTATACCTGCTACTTGCTATATCAACTTCCTGTTATCCGCTTCTTGTTTTCTGTTTCTTGTGTTTCTTTTTTTCTGCTTCTTGTTTTTCTGCTTCTTGTTATATCTGCTTCTTGTTATATCTGCTTCTTGTTATATCTGCTTACGAATATTATTAACGGTATTTCGAACCGGTAATATAAATGGAGAGGAAACGGATAATTCATCTATTCCCATATCAATAAATGTTTCCGTCATTGTAAGCTCAGCACCAAGTTCTCCGCAGATTCCTACCCAGCAGCCTTCTTTGTGTCCATTGTTAATTACCAGTTGAATCATTTTAAGAACTGCCGGGTGGCAGGCGTCATAGAGAGCCTCCAGTTTAGGGTTCTGGCGGTCAATGGCCAATGTATACTGTGTCAGGTCGTTTGTACCAATACTGAAGAAACTCACTTCTTTCGCCAGAACATCGCTTTCCATAACTGCGGCAGGAGTCTCTATCATAATACCCTGTTCTATTTCATCATAAGCGATACCCTGTTCTGTGAGCTCCTTCTGTACCTCATTTACAATGGCTTTAATCTGCCTTACTTCATCTACAGATATTATCATAGGATACATAACTGCTAAATTACCATATACACTTGCTCTGAGCAACGCTCTTAACTGGGTTTTAAAGATATCCGTTCTATCAAGGCATATTCTTATGGCTCTGTAACCCATCGCTGGGTTTTCTTCTTTCTCCAGATTAAAATAATCAATCTGTTTATCTGCTCCGATATCCAGTGTACGAATAATAACTTTTTTATCACCCATTTTTTCAAGCACACTGCGATAGGCATTGAACTGCTCTTCTTCTGTGGGAAAAGTATTTTTTTCAAGATATAGGAATTCACTTCGAAACAGACCAATTCCTTCTGCATCATTTTCAAGTACAGCGGATACATCCTCTACACTTCCGATGTTGGCATAGAGCTTTATCTTTCTTCCGTCTAAGGTCTTTGTCTCCTGCCCCTTAAGCTTCTGCAAGCTCCTGCCGCTCTCTATATCCTCCTGCTGTTTCTTTCTCATCTCTGACAGTATTTCATCATTGGGCTCTATAATCAGCGTACCTGAATAGCCGTCCAGAACAGCCATTTTACCGTTTAATTCTGAGACAGCCGGGATACCTGTCAGGGCAGGTATATTCATGGTTCTTGCCAAAATTGCGGTGTGTCAATTAACAGATCCCAGTTCTGTAAGAAATCCAAGTATCCTGGATTTATCCATTTGTACTGTTTCACTGGGGGATAAGTCTTTCGCCAGAATAATAACCGGTTCTTTCCAGGTATCTTTATTCGTTTGTATTTTTAATAAGCAGGAAATTATTCTTTCTGATATATCCTTTATATCAATAGCTCTCGCTTTAAAATATTCATCTTCCATTTCAGCAAACATCTTTGAGAAGTTTTCACCTGTTTGATCAACTGCATACTCCGCGTTCACTTTTTCCTGGGATATCATGTTAACAACAGAGTCGATATAATCCTCATCTTCCAACATCATAGCATGTACTTCAAAAATAGCTGCACTTTCTTCACCAGCTTCTTTTAAAGCTTTTTCATAAAGCACCTGAAGTTCCTCTACTGCCTGCTCTTTGGCTTGTCTAAACCGTATGATTTCCTTATTCTCATCCTCAATCTGTTCTTTTTTTATTACCTGTTCTTCTTTTTCATAAAAATAAATTTTCCCAATGGCAATACCATTATAAATTGACTTTCCACTATAACTCTTCATCTATCAGCCTTTCATAATCCGTATTTGCTGCAATTTACAGATATCTTATAAAGTTGCTTTAAAATATTCTTCCAGTCTCTCTATTGCCAGTTCTTCATCTGTTCCTTCTGCAGTAATTGTTACAGTGGCAGCATTTTTTACTCCCAGAGACATAACTGCCATCAGTTTTTTCAAGTCTGCGGTTTTTCCTTCGGTTTCAATTGATACTGCTGCCTCCAGGTCTTTCACAAGCTTAACAAGCTGACCAGCAGGTCTTGCATGGATACCTATTGAGTCTGTTATTACGTAATCGAATTTTTTCATGGTAAATTCCTAACATAGTATTTACTATGCCCGCTTACTATGCGGCCTTTCCTTTTGTCAATAATATTTATAGTAACTTTCAATCTAATATAAACTCATTTATAACAATAAACTCATGATTCGTACAGTCTGGATCTCATAACCTCAGTCTTCACTTAAATTGCTGCCGTTCATCTCAATCACTTTCTTATACCAATCAAAACTTTTCTTTTTATATCTATTTAAAGTACCTGTACCGTCTTCGTTACGGTCAACATAGATGAAACCATATCTTTTCTTTATTTGAGCCGTTGAGGCACTGACTACATCAATGCACCCCCAGGAAGCATACCCCATGACGTCAACACCATCCTGCAGTGCTTTCTCAACTTCTTTCAAATGATCCCTCAGATATGCTATCCGGTAATCATCATCTATCCTATAATCACCGTTTTCAAGCTTAATAATCTCATCCGTTGCACCCAGCCCATTTTCTGCAATAAACAAGGGCTTTTGATATCTGTCATAGAAATAATTGAGGGTATATCGTAATCCTACCGGATCAATCTGCCAGCCCCATTCGCTTTCCTGCAGATAAGGATTACTGACCCCTGAGGTCAGATTTCCTTTTCCTTTTTTATACTGTGATATATCAGCAGCAGTACATTTACTCATGTAATAGCTAAAAGATATAAAGTCAACGGTATTGGTGAGGATATCCTCATCTTCCGGTTCCATTTCAAGCTTAATATTCTTTCTTTCCCATAACCTCTTAATATAGGAAGGATAGTAACCCCTTACCTGTACATCCGCAAAGAACATACAATCCCTGTCCCCCGTCATCATTGCAATCATATCCATTGGAAGGGGTGTCATGGGATAATTCAAAGCGCCTAGCACCATGCATCCCATCTTAGCATCCGGTATTATCTCACGAAGCAGCTTAACTCCCAAGGCACTGGCAACAAATTCATGATGAGCGGTCTGATACATATCCTGTTCTGTATATTCTTCTTTCGGCGTTAGAACTCCCGCCCCCATAAATGGAAAATGTCTGACTGAATTTATCTCATTAAAGGTCATCCAGTATTTCACTTTATCCCTGTACCTGTGAAACACCGTTCTGCAATATCTTTCAAAAAATATGATTAATTTTCTGTTTCTCCACCCGTTATATTTTTTTGCCAGATGCAATGGTGTTTCATAATGAGAAAGTGTCACCATAGGCTCGATTCCATAGGAAAGACAGGTATCGAAAACCTTGTCATAGAAAGCAAGTCCCTCTTCATTTGGCTGCTCCTCATCCCCATGTGGAAAAATACGGCTCCAGGCGATAGACATTCTTAATACTTTAAATCCCATCTCTGCAAAAAGTCTGATATCCTCCGGATATCTGTGGTAAAAGTCAATACCTGTCAGTTTCAGATTATCTGCTGTAGGTTCTTCTGTGATAGGACCCATAACCCCCTTAGGCATAACATCCTGTATGGATAAACCTTTTCCGCCTTCTGCATAAGCACCTTCGCATTGATTTGCCGCAATGGCTCCTCCCCATAAAAAGTTCTTCGGAAAACTCATTGTAAAGATACCTCCTTTCAGTATCTAAGTTAAACCTTTCCAAGCAATAAAGCCTGAATTAACTGGCTTTATTGCTTGGAAAGGCTATAAACTTCCTTTTTATTAAGGTAAAATCGTCAGAAAAACATCCTTTGCTCTGACAGTATGCTTATCCGTTGCCAACACCTCCAGATAATCCTCTGTATTACTAACAATTATGGGAGTTGTTGTATCATAACCTGCTTTTTTGATACCTTCCATATCAAATTCCAGCAGCAGCTGACCTTTGGCAACTCTTTCACCCTGTTTTACTTTTGCATCATAGAATTTTCCGCCAAGTTCAACAGTATCGATACCTACATGAATCAGTATTTCAACCCCTTCATCACTAACGAGTCCAATAGCATGTTTTGTTTCAAATACTGTCTCTACTCTACCGTTAACAGGTGCATAAACCTTGCCTTCCACCGGAAGTATTGCGGCACCTTTTCCTAAAATCCCCTGAGAGAAGGCTTCATCAGAAACCTTGGACAGACTAATTATCTGACCGCTTAAAGGTGCAGCAAGTATTAATTTCTCTTTTATAAGAGGTTTTACTTCCTGCTTATCTTCTGCTTTCACATCCTCTACATTCACTTCATCTGCTTTCATTTCAACAGGGTCCTTAAATCCCAGAATCAAAGTTGCGATAACTGTTACTGCCATGGAAATCAGTATTGTTATACAAGCATTGATAAGATTCATAAAACCCTCACCGCCGATATAAACCGGAAGTGCCAGAAGACCTGCAGTAGTTGAAGAAAAGGTATGAATACCGGTTATACCTGCATAAAGTCCTGCACAACCACCACCAATCATTGCAGCATATAATGGCTTCTTATATTTTAAGTTAACACCATAAAGGGCTGGTTCTGTGATACCCATTAATCCAGTAAATCCAGCAGAAAGACCTAGCTGTTTGAGTTCCTTGTTCTTAGATTTTAATCCCACCACAATAGAGGAAGTTCCCTGTGCAATATTAGAGGCTAACATACCAGGTCCTAAGATTGTTCCATAACCTAATGTTGCATACTGAATTGACTGAATGGGCGCAAAGCAGTAATGCATTCCGGTCATAACAAAGAAAGGACATAAGGTACCCATAATGAGAGGAATTACCCAACCGGCATAGTCATTTAAGAAGTTAAAGCCGACTGCTAAAATCTGACCAATCAAGTTACCGATAGGACCTGCAAGAAATAAAGCGATTAAACCGGTAAGGATAATGGTAATCAGTGGTGCTAAGAACACCTTGACAGCAGAAAAGGAATATTTATTAGCAATAGGCTCTATCTTTGATTGTACCCATACTATCAAAAGGATAGGTATTACACTTCCGCCATAAGAGATTGCTAAAATAGGTAAAAATCCAAATATGGTAAAATACTTTAAGCTAATGGTATTCCCATTAAATATGTTGATAATCAATTCCTGGGCTTCTATGCCGGTAAAGCTGGAATGAAGCAATACGCCGGCTAATACAGCCGCAATATAGGGAGAACACTTGAAGCGCTTGGCTGCTGAAATTGCCAGAATAAAGGGCATAAAGGAAAAAAGCGCATCCGCAAATGCAAAGAATACTTTATAAGTATTACTGTCATTTGTTATGACTCCCAGTGCCACGCATAATGCCAATAAAGCTTTAATCATACCGGATCCGGCCAAGGCAGGAATTACCGGAGTAAAGATTGCGGTTAAAGTACCAAAAAAGCTGTTGATTATTCCAGTCTTTTCAGTTTCTCCACTGGCATCAGTATTATCATCAAAATGTCCGAGCTTTTTTATCTCCTCACAGACATGGCTTACGTCTGTACCAATAATTATCTGAAACTGTCCATTTTTTGTAACGGCACCCTGTACGCCTTTCAGATTCTTAATGGCTTCTACATTTGCTTTCTTTGAATCTTTTAATTGGAAACGAAGACGTGTCATACAATTTGTAACACTGATTACATTTTCCGGTCCGCCTACACATTTTAGAATTTCGGCCGCTAAATTAGTATAATTCATAATATCCCCTTTCGCGAATATCAACTCTTTCCTTTGATATTCCTTAATCCGAGTAAAATAACATTTTTATTGTTTTTTACCCTCCTTTGAATATCCAAACTGTGTTGGAATAATTGTAAATCAATAAATCTATATAAAAAGACCCGGATGAAAACAGCGTTTACTGTTCTCTCCGGGTCTTGCTGAACCTAATCATAACAATCCCTAAAACCGTTGTGCTTTTCTAACACACCTATATGTTCTTAATATCACGATCTAATATCTAATCTACTTTATTTACTACTCTTGAAATATGAATTGTCAGATATAATAACTCATCTGAACTTAAGACATATCCGAACTTATTCTTTATAAACCTGCTAACTTCCAGAACACACTCATATTCCTTCTTATATTTATTAATTACCAGCTCCAGAACATCCTTATCGCCTTCCGGATAATTTGTGTTATTTAAGATTCTCTGTGCAAAGAATTTTAAATGAGTTATATATCGATAATAATTTAAAGAATTTTCATCGTATTCTATCTTGAAATATTCTTTCACAATATTTGAGATTTCCTGCATTATTTCCGTTAATTTAATAGCTGTAGCCTTGCCCTCACCGATTTCTGCATTTACAAAATGTAAGGCTATATGAGCAGCTTCATCTTCCGGTAATTGAATTTTTGTATTCTCTTTGATTAGCTCTAAGGCAGATGTCCCAATGGAGAATTCATCCTTGTAGAATCGTTTGATATCATGAAGGAGCGGGTTCCTGACATAGATACCGCCTCTGGCATTCTCAATTGCATTGGATATATGGTCCGGTAAAGAGATGTAAATGGTATCTACCAATTTTTTACCGTATTTTACTTTGGCATCCTCAATTATCTGTTGGGAATACAAAATGCATTCCATAGAAATATTATTTACCAACTCTACAAACTGACTGATTACCTTATCATCTGTAGGAGCAAATTTCTTTTCTATTTTAGATTCATCGACAGTATCACCTCTGGCTTTTTGAAATCCCAAACCTGAACCCAACAGCACGTATTCCTGCTGTTTCTCATTTCTTGCCACTATTGAATTATTATTTAAAATACGTACAATCTTCATAATCTGCCTACTTTCTGTCCAACGATACCAGCGAATTCTGTTCATTCCTCCTTAAGAAGTCAGAGGGTTGTAATTAGGTTTGAAATTTCTCCCGCTAAATACACTCTACTTAAGTGAAACTTTTGCAAATAAAAAAAACAAGAAATACACCTATAGATGTAAGTCTTGCCTGATTGAACAGTAACAAACTTTGAATGTAAAGTTATTATAATAAAATTATTATATTTTTACCATTGACACTTCTCATAAAAATAATGTTGAATTTTTGTATACATTTCACACAACCTATGACAAAATATATTGTCACATCAGCATCAATAACTACTCTCTTTGGGCTTATTATTTCTTTTTATTGTATATTTTACTTTCCAAAAAGCCCAATAAAAGTAGTTTCAGTAATTGTTTGACAGCGAATACAGATTTTTATGTAATGTATGGTATAAATAGTCTTTCCATGTTAAAATAAAAGCTAAATTTCTTTGCTGATTTATGAATATCTCTGTCCTAATGATAGTAGAAGACAGTGGTAAAAAAATTGAACCCGGAGGTTACTATGTCATTATATGTATTAGAAAATGAGGAATTAACTTTGAAAATTCATGAAACAGGGGCAGAGCTTACTGCAATATCCGATAGAAAAAAAGGAAAGGATTATTTATGGAACGCAGATCCTGCCTTTTGGAAGCGTTCTTCTCCTGTACTTTTCCCTTTTGTAGGAAGCTTAAAGGATAAAAGCTATAAGTATAAAGGCGTGGATTATCCTATGTCACAACATGGTTTTGCCAGAGATATGGATTTTCATGTCTCTGATAAAAATGAGAATTCTATTACCTTTACCTTGGAATCTACAGAAGCAACATTGAAAGTATATCCTTTCCCTTTTATCCTTAACATAAGATATACTTTGACTGCCAGAGAAATTGAAGTTGCCTGGGAGGTCATCAATACCGGTAAGGATACCATGTATTTCTCAATCGGTGCACATCCTGCCTTTTTTTGCCCTTTAAGCAAAGAAGACCGCCAGGAAGACTACTATTTTGCCTTCGATAATAAAGCACCTTTGATTGTAACCAAAATCAACGAACAGGGACTGGCCGTAACAACGGAAGAACCTGGCTTACTCTCTACAGAGCAGGGAATACTGCCTATCAGTTCACATCTTTTTGATGATGATGCTCTTGTTATCGAAAAAAACCAGTCTCATAAAGTATCTCTATTAAAACCTGATAAGACCCCCTATGTTACTGTTGCCTTTGATGCTCCTTTGTTCGGTCTCTGGTCACCTGCCGGTAAAAATGCACCTTTTGTATGTATTGAACCCTGGTACGGAAGATGTGATTCCGATGATTTCAATGGTTCCTTGGAAGAACGTACCTGGGGAAATAAATTAGAGGTTAGCAAAAGCTTTAACGCATCATATACTATAGCAATCGAGTAAATAGATACCAGCGATTATTATCAGCGATTATCCAATTTAAATCATTCTATCGCCATAACAGAAGTTGGGAGTTAGGTGGAACATCACGAGACTGTTTTTCAACTACGTATTCAGGAATATCAAATCTAAATATTTGATATTTACGAAAGGAGTTAAAATGAGAATCCCTGTTATAGGAGTTACCCCCCACTACGAACCTGATAATAATAAGCTTTGCATAGCTTCCATGTATTTGGAAGCTATTTTGGATGCAGGTGGTGTTCCTCTACTGCTTCCATTGAAAGCAAATGAAGAAGCACTAAAGACAGCAGTTTCGGTTTGCGATGGTTTCCTTTTTACCGGCGGCCCGGATATCGATCCCTTCCGCTTCGGCGAGGAAACCCTTGAGGAATGTGATGTAGTGTACCCTGACAGAGATCTAATGGAAGAAACTATTTTTAATCTCGTAATTGGTACCGGCAAACCTGTATTTGGTATCTGCCGCGGAATACAAGTACTTAACGTATTCTTTGGAGGCACCTTATTTCAGGATATTGCTGCTCAATTCCAAAGGGACTTAAATCTAAGCCATTCTCAGAAATCCGGTCGTACTGTACTTTCACATAGTGTAACAATCGAAAGAGATTCTCTTCTTTATGATATTCTCCAGGAAGATACCTTAATGGTAAACAGCTTTCATCATCAGGGGATCAAAGATGTAGCCCCTGAGTTAAATGTAGCTGCAAGGTCGAGGGATGGACTGGTAGAAGCTGTATATTTAAGAGACCACCCGTTCTTTCTTGCCGTCCAATGGCATCCTGAGCATCTCTTCCGTGTAAATGAAGGTGCAAAGAAGCTGTTTACTGCTTTTGTGGATGCCAGCAGGTAATTATGTACTCAAGAATAAAAGTACTGCATTAGGTAAATTTCTATTAATAGCAGTATATAATAGCAGGGCTCAGAAATGGAAAGAAAAAAGGCGTAGCGGTTCAAGAAACAAGAATGCTACGCCTTCCCTGCAAAAACAGATTCATAGGCATCCTGGCCGCTACGCGGTTCCACCCATTTCCAGTTCTTCTGTTATTTCCAGCAGAAAGAGGATTGCCAGTGCCTGTCCGTAAGGCATGGAACGAATTGCTATTTCTTTATAGAACTGCTTATTTACTCTTCCCATGGCAGTTCCATAGGAGACTTGGTTCACGATACCCTCTTCAGTGATATTTAGAAGAATGGATTCCAATGCTTTGTATGCACATTTCTTATAACTATCATCAATAAGTCCAAGATGTACTGACTTTAAGATTCCATAAGCAAAGCCACAGGTAGCACTGGTTTCTGTATACGACGTATTATCATCTATTAAAGTATGCCANNCACAATCCACCATATTCAAAAATTCAGGAATTGCAATTGTCACCCAGCAATTCCCCCTGCCCCACAAGGCTTCAACAAAATTATGGTTTCCATGAAAGGTCCAGCCATGATACCATAAACCGGTCTTTTTATCGGTCAGATATTTTATATGTAATAAAAACTGATATTTAGCTTCTTCTATATACTCAGGTTTATTTGAGATTCTTCCATAATTGGCAAGAAAAAGAACTGTCATAACAAGCGTATCATCCCAGAGTTCCTGATCATTTAAGGTATCAGAAGTAATGTGCTGAAAACCTCCTTCTTTGGTTTTCGGCAGTCCATTCATTATCCACTCTGCCCATTCAGCACAGACTGCATGGAATACAGGGTTTCCTGTGTACTCGGCTGCATAAGATAAAGTCAGCATTGGAGCGCAGGTATTAATATTCTTAGAAGGAAGCCCACTATCAATCCTCTCGTGATAGTATTTCAATATCAACTCCAGATACTTCTCTTCTTTGGTCTTCTCAAACAACTTCCAAAATCCCAAAAGTCCAATACCCTGTGTCCATTCCCAGTATCGGTACCTTGTAATATCGTCTCCTGCAAGATTCTTGGATTTCATATTGGTTAGGAAATCCGTATCATCCTCATATAGCACATTTTGAAAGCTCTCTATCAGCACATTCAATTTTGCTTTTATTAATGTATCTTCCTTAAGCATTGAATATATCCTTTCATCTGTCTCATAATTTTATAAACTTAGCTTGTTAACATTAGTATATCAATTAATTGCACCTAAAACTATACTTTATATATGTATTTCACCATTTATATTGCATTTATTGCTTTTGTCCTATATACTTTTTTTTATAATAACCTTAGAATCTTATTTGAAAGGAACTGAAATAATGCTGTTAGATAATCTGATTCTTTATGAAAAATGTCATTTGGTAGAAATAAACAATCCGGAAGACCCATTTTTTTATTTCTTTGATTATGATGACCGTTCCTATAGCATTAATATGGAATTTCAGCATTTTCACAGGTTTTACGAGCTTTGTATCTTACTTGACCAATCTGCTGATCATATCATTGAGGGTGATATTTATGACCTTCAATTTGGAGATATTGTAGCTTTAAAACCTTCCCTGTTACATAAGACCCAATATCCTCATGGTACACCTAAGAAACGTCTTATTATTAATTTCAATCTGCCTATGGAGCAGGAGGGTATTGCAAAGGATCTTACTGTTTTATTCTCCCTCTTCGATAAAAACGTTCCGATCTATCGGTTCGAAGGTTCTTATAAAGATGAACTTTTCAGAACCCTTAATGACATCTTCATACTATCTAAGCAAAAGACCCCCATTAACAATCTGCTAATCCATACGAAATTTATGGAATTCCTGACAAAGCTCTATCTCTATCAGGATCAGAATATCTATGTCGTACATTCCTCTGCAGATAATCTGATCAACAAGATATACTCTATTACCGCCTATATCCATGAGCATTACAGAGACTCTTTGACACTTGATTTCTTGTCTTCCCGGTTCTATATCAGCAGTTATTACTTGTCACACCAATTTAAAAAGATTACCGGTTTTACCTTAAACAGCTATATCCAGATGACAAGAATAAGAAACACTCAGCAGCTGCTGCTATCAACCGATACCAGGATAACGGATATCTCAGAAGCCTGCGGATTTGCCAGTTTCTCGCAGTTCAACCGCACTTTTCGGAAATACTGTGGTCTATCGCCATCAAAATATCGAACGGACAAGGAGGCAAGGGCTATGGTTTCTTTTCGTATTACAGAATAAGCTGGTTGATTAAAGACAAAAGATGGGTTGCTCACAAGAAGACGGAGATTTTCTAAACCCTTAACTTTTCAACTTAAGAGTGATGGTTTTCTCGCAGGGTGTATACTCATTCAGAAATATGGTAAAACCTTCTGTATTTACTTCTTCCCCTGAGTAATGTCCTTTAAAACTATGGCTGCCAAAACCAGGTCCAAGTATAAACTGTCTTCCGTTATGCTCTATCTCCAGATAACCTGACTTCAATATCATATCGGCACCCTTTTCTGCTTTCATATAAATTGTTTCATTTTCCAATATGGAACCTGAAGGTATGCAGACCTCCAGTCTTAAAGGCAGCCCCTCCAATCCTTCTGCACGCATCCCCAGCTCTAGGCCATCTGATAATTCTCTTATGGTTACTGTCATATTGATTTCACTATTTTTTAATATTTCTCTTTTTGTGTGGTCCATTTTCCACCAGTCACTGGTACCGGTATAATTCTTAAAAGGTTGGTAATACCAGCCTTCCGCCACGGCTGTAAGAATAAATTCCTTATCCTTTACCATCAGGTTCTGGGGTATAAAGTTTCTCACAGAGCCGTAACTTTCTCCAATTTTAATATAGATTTGCGTATCACCTGCTTTCATAAATAAAAAGGCGCTCTTATTGTTGAGTACGGTATAAGCAAACTTTTCTGTCTTCACCCTCATAACACCTGCTTCCCGGTAGAATTTACGATATTCTTTTAGAAAACCATATTCTCTAAACTGATAATTCATCATCTCATCATGAAGCATTAAGATATGAAGGCAATCGGGGGCGAGTCCTCCCCGTTCCAGATTGTCCCTGATCAGCTTATGGGCAGCTCCGTCAAAGCTTTGGTTATACGTATGGCTGGTCATATAAAGGTATTGGTAAAAATATTTATCCGCATAATCAGACTTTCCCTGATCCTGTCTGGTTGAATTCTGTGTAAAGATAGTATCATCCGGGTCTATAAAGGTTAACATCATATGAAGATTTCTTATGGCATACCCAAGATATTTTTCTTCCCTGGTTTCTTCATACATAGCTATCATGGCATTATTAACTACTGCATTATAATTACCCGTAGAACGCTCTGCATATTCTCCGTCCTCGTTACCATCAATTCCTTCTGCAAGGTACTCACCGGCTCTGGTTCTATACAGTTCTGCCTTCAAAGGTTCCTCCGTCAGCCCGGCTCCCTGAAGCAAAGCTGCACATATTGCCCACCTGTGATTTGGCGTATGAAACCCTCCTGAGACTATGGTGCCTAATGCTTTCGTTAGTACACTGATGTATTTATCCTTTAAGGTTTCTGTTCTGTTATTCTTGTCATATATTAATAAAATTCGATATGCTGCAATAAGCCGTTTAAAGCAAAAGGCCGTATCTGCAGCAGATTTGAAATTACAGGAGGGGTAATCAAATCCCCCATCTTCTCTCTGGCAGTTTATGACGAAATCCATTGCCAGATTTATAGCGGCTAATAATTTTTCATTGTGATAATACTTACTGTCTTGATTAAAATATAGCTNNGAGGTCTTGATTAAAATATACCGATACCGCAGTGGTCAGTACATTTATCGTCGGCTTTGCCTCTATAATATCTCCCTTAAGCCCCCCAAAATCAGGGCTTCCTGAAACCTTCACCTGATTTCTCAGAAACTCTGATACTCTTTTATCCGCTGACCGGACAATATGCATCTTATATCTTTCCATTGTTACCACTCTCCTATATCTGCGTATCTTCGTATTCTTTCTATCTGTTTATTAATTCTCCCTGGTATGGAATCATATTACTGCTGCCAAGGCATCAGAAGGTCATCAATGAAAATAGGGTTTGTTATTGCCATGTTAGTGCAATCACTTTCTGCCTGAAAGAATATCCAGGAGACCTCCTCCAGGGAATACTCAGAAAGTGTAAAGCTGTAATCAAAGCAGCCATTTATGTCTCTCGTTTCTTTCAAGGATATAATCTCTTTCATATTACCGTTTCTATAGAGATTAACCCGTTCTAAAGGACGGTTTGCCAGAAGCTTAAGGTTAATATCTGCTGTTTTTTTATGCAATTTATAAGTACAGCCGGGATACGTTCCCTCAATATCCGGTATCAGAACAGGTCCGTTGGTAAGATAACTCCTCCCTTTTCTTAGACTGTCAAGTATGTTAAGTTCTGTCTTCTCTCCTGGCAGATAAACATATGTCCTGACGCCTCCGCTTCCAAGATTACTTTTAGCCCATTTTTCGAATACTGTCAATTCTTTCTTGCAAAGACTGAGAAAACTTTCTGACAGGGGACGTATACCCTCCGGCAGTTCAAGTCTGCCATCTCTTATAAGGTTTTCCAACCATCTTATTTTACCGTATAGCGGTATGTAATCATTGGCTAAAATATTGTGAGTATCGCTGCCTGCTGTAGCCGGCAGATAGATTCCCCGCTCCAATAAATCCAGCCAGAAGTAAAAGGCCTTATGGTTGGTCGTTCCTGGATACATTGGATTGGAGCCATTCCAGATTTCCATCGTATCAAAGATGGTAATAATATCATTAAAAGCAGGATTCCAGCTAATAGCTCTGCTATGGTCTCTTGGATGGTTAATCTGCGATAAACCTCCTGCTTCTCTGATACAATCTGTTATCCGGATAAATTCTTCTCTCAGATATTTATCGTTTCTATGTTTATCATCTGGTATTTTATAAATAATATCTTCTTTTACACCCAGTGCCATAACATGACCATTTGAAGTTGATATCTCCTTTGATACCAGCGGAGTGAATTCTTCCGTTCCGGTTTGCTCCCAATCTGCATGATTTAAGGTGTTATGATGGTCGCTTAGAGCCCCGAAGGTCAGTCCTGATGCTCTCATTGACTGTGACACCTCCATAGGACTTTCCACTACAGGGTCTGTTCCGCCGTAAACCGGGCTGCTGTATATACTGTGATGGTGCAAATCTCCGCAAAACCAGCCCACTTCCCTCAAGTCAACAATTGGGGTCATTTTTAGCAATACGGGATTGGTGCTGCCTGCTTCTATTATAAGTTTGTGATAATATACGGGATATTCAGAACCTTTTGTAATTTCCAGATGGTATTGTCCGGCTGGGTAGCTTTTCTCTAATACCCCCTGATTATTGGTCAGCTCCCTGTACATGTGAAATTCCCCGTTGTCCAGATAATTATCAGCAGCTTTTCCTTCACTAGCGGAAGGAAATAATTTAACCTGACAAAGGAGCCCATCTCCTTGTTCCCCCACTACTT
Organism: Lachnoclostridium sp. UBA6558; assembly: GCA_002434335.1. GTDB lineage: Bacteria > Bacillota > Clostridia > Lachnospirales > Lachnospiraceae > Anaerocolumna. The sequence continues at coordinate 112,188 of DJJW01000010.1, forward strand.
TTAGCTTTAGGTTTCCTACTTCTTTATTCCTTGGCTTTTCCACATAATCAAAACCATTATATGCAGCAAGCCCTTCCAACCATAATATTAAATCCGTAAGTTTACTGCTACTCATTTCCCTCGCCTGAAAATCCTGATGATTGGCAGTTCCCCAAGCCATATCCGTTAAGATTGATAAGAATTTAGATTCCTTTGACATGATGTACCTCTTTTCTGCAAAACAATGAGACAGCATATGCCGCCTCATTGTTATTCCATTTATTACTTACCTGCGACATGTTCCTGATAATAGGTTCGCCTGTCATCAAATACCTTTTCAAGTCCGGCTTTTACAAGTCTATCATATTCTGATACTTAAAGTGAATCAAATTCACTGGCAGGGCAGCTGATTACTTTATAAACATATTCGATGGCCATGGTTTTCGGTTAGAAATGTAAGTTACCTCTGATTCCAGCATAATCGGGTAAGATTCCAGCACAACCGGGTAAGTAGGATACAGATACATATCCGTATTCATAACACGTAAAGATTATTGTACCAATCCGTTGTGGTCCAATCACTTCCTGTAGACCAGGCAGCAACTACGGCTTCTTTGTTATTTACCTACTCAGGATGGTCCTTCACAATGTTATAATCTCCCAGATTTCCGGGATATCCGGCTTCATCCAGTTCCTATCCTGTTCCTCCTCTTTTAAATACAGAGGAACTCCCGCTTCATCTCTTGCGTGATCAGGAGAATAAGCTACATTACAGTTTGATTATAACAATCCAGAGTATCCATATCTATGCTTTAATTGCTTTTATTTCAGCTTCACATTGCATTTATTGCGTTTTATATGTTTATGTTATTGCTATTACATTCATTTTTTCAAAGATTATTATAAATATTGTAGATCAAAAAACGATTGAAAATAAATTAATGGAATAGCGAGGAGCTGCTGCTAATACTCATTCTNNAATCTGTAATTGCAGAAATCTCTATCTTTTCGTACCTTTTTGGCTTATGCCTGTGAAAGTTAAAATGTATCTTACAAAGTTACTTCTATGAATCTGTCTGGATCAATTGTATTTAATGAAGAGTGCTTACAACAGCTATCATATAAACATTATTAAATACCTTTATTGACTTAATTATCGTTACTAAGGTGCAACATTGCTGCTCCGATGAGTCCGGCATCATTATTCAGAGATGCTATTACAATTTCCGGCTGCTTTTTGGAGGTCCTGGAATAACTTTCTTTCTTAATAATCTCCTTAAGAGGTCCAACAAGAGCATCTCCTGCATTGCTGATTCCGCCGCCGATGCAGATAATATCCGGCTGAAAAATGTTAATGATGTTTATAACACCAGCTCCAAGGTAAATAATAAAGTTCTCAAGCACCTTATCTGCTGTTGCATCACCTTGTGAAACACCCTGGAATAAAGTCTTACCTTCAACCTTACTTAATTCTCCCTGGCAGAGTTCCCAAAGTACAGATGCCTTATTTTCATTCATGGCTTCTCTGGTCTGTTCAACAAGTGCTGTTGCAGATGCATAAACTTCAAAACATCCCCTGCGACCGCAGTTACAGTATTTGCCGTCTGCTTTAATTACCATATGCCCCAGTTCTCCTGCTGCATAATTAATACCTTCAAATATTTTCCCATTCAGGATGATACCACCGCCTACACCAGTTCCAAGAGTAATCATAACCATTGAATCAGAACCCTTGGCTGAGCCTGCAAGATATTCACCCCAGGCAGCTGCATTGGCATCATTGTCAAAGAATACTTTCGTACCCTCAAATGCAGCAGTAATAACCGGCAAGAAGGGTTCATCACTAAAGGCAAGGTTGTTAGCAAACTCAATTATACCGGTATCCCAGTTTGCTGTGCCTGGAACGCCTACACCAACCGATTCTATATCTGAAAGTTTCAATTTATTTCTTCGAAGAATCTGATCAGCAAGAGAACGCATATCTGTAATCAGTTCATCAGAGGTACCTCCTGCTCTTGTAGGAATACTATCTTTATCTAATAATTTGTATTCTTCATTCACTAGTCCTACAACCAGATTAGTGCCACCTAAATCAATTCCCAAAAAGTACTTCATTCCCAAAATCCTCCTCTTCCTTCACCGGTTTCAGCTTTTATCCGGTGTCACGAAAAATGCTGTCCATCCGCATGAATGTTTCAGACTCTTCTTTTGACATTAAAAGGAATTCATAAAAATTATACTTCTTGAATTATCTTTTCTGTATAAGTATAAAGAAGAAGCCTTCAAAAACTATGTATTAATTGTTCAGACAACATATATGCATTGTGATTATTGCTTTTATTTACATTATTAGTCTTATGTAAGATAGGCTTTATAATAAATAGACTTACAAAAGAAAGACATATTGCCTTGTTCTTTGACGTATCCTGATTTCTCTGAACCATTCGGTTATCTGTCTTTCTTTTGCAGTTTTTCAATTAACTATTAACCAAAAACTTGCTCACTGTTTCTATCTTTTCTTAGCAAACTTCTGTCCTTGTTTCTTATTTCTGTTGTTACTGTCCTTCATTATGACAGATTGGCCGTTTGTCAAACCAGACTTTTGCGTTCCCTTGTTCTTAACCTGCTGATTCTTAACAGTATGCTGCTTAGCAGATTGATTTTTAGCCCCTTGATTCTTGCTCTGTTGGTTCTTGCTCTGTTGGTTCCTTGCAGGTTGAGTCTTCTCCTGCTGATACTTTGCAGTTTGGCTCTTCTCTTGTTGATTTTTACCTGGCTGACTCTTTGTTTGCTGGTGCTTTGAGGTTCTGCTGCTACCAGTCTGCCGCCTGTTTTCTGTACTTTTACCTCTGGACTGTCCTTGCTTATCATCAGAGCCTTTCTCTTTTCTATATCCTGAATAGGCATTGCCCCTGGGCCTGATAAGGCATTTCTTATCAAAGCCAATTAAATCCCGTCTTCCAGCCAAAGTCAGTGCTTCCTCCACAAGATCATAGTTCTTGGGATTACGATATTGTATTAATGCTCTCTGCATTGCTTTCTCATGGGGTGTCTTTGGTACATAAACCTGCTTCAAGTTTCTGGGATCCAAGCCGGTATAATACATACAGGTGGATATGGTGGAAGGTGTAGGATAGAAATCCTGTACCTGCTCCGGCATATATCCTAAATCTCTTAAGTACTCAGCCAGAGCAATTGCCTCTTTTATTGTGGAACCAGGGTGTGAGGACATGAGATAAGGTACTACGAACTGCTTCTTTCCCAGTTCTTCATTGGTCTTCTTATACTTCTTCTTGAACTCCTCATACACTGCATTTTTGGGTTTTCCCATCAAATCTAGTACGCTGTCACTAATATGTTCGGGAGCAACTTTAAGCTGTCCGCTTATATGATGCTCACAAAGTTCTTTCATAAAGGTCTCATCCTTATCGGCTATAAGATAATCAAATCGTATACCGGAACGGATAAATACTTTCTTAACACCCGGCAGTTCTCTAAGTTTCTTCAACAATGAAAGATAATCCTTATGATCTACCTTCAAGTTCTTACAAGGTGTGGGGAAAAGGCACTGTTTATTAACACAGGCACCTTTACTGTTCTGCTTTTCACAGGCAGTATGCCGGAAATTGGCTGTAGGTCCCCCGATATCATTAATATAACCCTTAAAATCCTTGTCCCATATAAGGTGATTCGCCTCAGCCATAATGGATTCATGACTTCTGGTCTGTATAATCCTTCCCTGATGAAAGGTAAGGGCACAGAAGCTGCAGCCACCAAAACATCCCCTGTTGCTGACTAAGGAGAATTTCAATTCCTCAATCGCCGGGATTCCGCCTAAAGGAATGTAGGAAGGATGATAATCTCTCATATAGGGAAGAGAATATACACGGTCCATTTCTGCCTGAGTCAGTGGCTTCGCAGGAGGATTCTGAACCACATACTCTGTCTCTTTATACTTCTCCACCAGCCTTTTACCGGAATAGGGATCCGTATTACAGTATTGAATATTAAAACTTTTTGCAAATTCCAATTTACTTTTCACAATCTCTGCATAATCCGGTAGATTCTCTGCATCATAGACAGAATCAAGGCTTCTGGCCTTATAGACTGTACCATTTATAAAGGTGATATCAGAAACAGCAAGTCCGCTGTCTAAAGCCTCTGCTATTTCTACAATGGATCGTTCTCCCATACCGTAGGACAATAAATCCGCCTGGGAATCAAGCAGAATAGAACGCTTTACTGTATCGCTCCAGTAATCATAATGTCCCAGCCTTCTTAAGCTGGCTTCTATTCCGCCTATGATAATTGGCGCATTCTTATAAACCTTACGTATGAGATTACTGTAACATATGGTAGCTCTGTCGGGACGTTTTCCCATAACGCCTCCGGGTGTATAGTAATCCATATTTCTCTTCTTCTTGGCAACGGTGTAATNNTTAGTAATGATTTACCATGGTATCCATATTTCCGCCGCTTACCAAAAAGCCAAGTCTTGGCTCTCCAAGGATCTGTATGCTCTTTTCATCTTTCCAGTCAGGCTGCGCAATGATGCCTACCTTAAATCCATTGCTCTCCAGAACCCGGCTTATAATAGCCGGTCCAAAGGAGTGATGGTCAACGTAGGCATCCCCTGTAATGTATACGAAATCACACTGTTCCCAGCCTCTTTTATCCATGTCTTCTCTGCAAATAGGTAAAAAATCTTTAATCATCTATATCCTCGCTTATTATCGGGTATTTCATCAGCTTTCATGCTTTTATATGACGCCTACTAAGTATACCCCACTTTTAAGCGTTCGTCGACAACTTTATTTATGTTTTCATCGTTTAATCACAGTCTTTGTACGAATATCACTAATCGGTCGACATAAGGACTTTCTTATCTTTTATTCTTTCTGAATAAGCAGTTCTATAATTGCAAAATAACGCAATAAATAAACTTCATCTGGTAATACTAAAATAAAAAAGGAGTAAGAGTTATGGATAAGAACTATTATGAGAATTATTCAATTGCCTCCATATCAAGTGAAGATGTACAAGCAATTACAACTTTAGAAAACGAGTTAAGCAGAAAATCTGAAAATCCTGTGGTTTTAATTGCCTATCAGCCTATCGCCGGACAATCAAAAGAAGAAGACACTTAAACTTGCATAATAAAAAGCTCCGTACTTTCCGGTATCATTCGCGGAAAGTTACGGAGCGAAGGTTTATATAAAAATCAGCTTCTATTCACCGGCTGCCATCAATTCTTTTTCATTTTCATCTATTACCTTTTGCTGAATATCTCCCGGTGCCTGCTCATAACGGCTGAATTCATAGGAAAAGTCACCTGCACCACCGGTCATAGATCTTAAGTCTGTGGAATATCCATAAAGCTCTGACAGAGGAATGTCGGCTGTTATTTCCTGTTTTCCTAAGGCTTCAGGATTCATACCAAGTACTCTTCCTCTTCTCTTATTCAGATCCCCCATAATATCACCGGTATATTTATCAGGCACCAGCACCTTAAGTGTTGCAATCGGCTCTAAAAGAATGGGTGAAGCCGAGAGGAAGCCCTGCTTAAACGCTTGAATTGTCGCCATTTTAAAAGCCATTTCAGAAGAATCTACGGGATGATAGGAACCGTCGACTAAAGTAGCCTTTAACCCTACTACCGGATAACCTGCCAAAGGACCTTTTAATACGCACTCTGCAATACCTTTTTCTACTGCCGGAAAGTAGTTCCTTGGAACCGAACCGCCGAAAATCTTCTCTTCAAATACGTAGGGTTCTTCTGTATTACCGGAAGGCTCGAATTCAATATGGACATCTCCGTATTGCCCATGTCCCCCTGATTGCTTCTTATATTTACCCTGTACTCTGATTTTCTTACGCAGGGTTTCACGGTATGGAACCTTGGGTTTCATAATTTCAATTTCAACTTTATATTTATTAAATAACTTTGTTACTACAATTTCAAGCTGTTGATCCCCGATTCCATAGAGAAGAGTCTGTCTGTTCTCCTTATCATTGACCACTCTTAAGGTTAGGTCTTCATCCATAAGTTTGGCAAGGGCTTGGGACACTTTATCGTCATCCCCTTTATTTTTCGTTTTAAATCTTTGGGAGGTATAAGGAACCGGCATGACCGGTTTATCAAATAATACAGGAAAAGCTTTGGTTGAAAGAGTGTCTCCGGTTACGGTATTGCTTAGTTTACCGATAGCACCGATGTCCCCGGCATGAAGTTCATTTACTTCAATTTGCTCTTTTCCTCTTAAGATATACAGACGGGATATCTTCTCCTCTGTTTCTCTTTCTGCATTGAATATAGACGAATCCGATTTCAGAATACCGGAACAGATTTTTATCAGTGAGAATTTGCCGATAAAAGGATCGGCAATGGTCTTAAATACCTTGGCTGATACAGGCAGCTCTTCTTTATAATCTGCCTGAAAGGGGGCACCGGTTTTTACTGCTGTTCCTTTGCACTCTCTTTTTACCGGCGCAGGGAAATACTTTTCTATTGCCTGTAATAACATTGCAGGTCCCTGGGCATTGATACCGGAACCCATTAACACCGGAACCACATTTCCACCTATTACATTCTCTCTTAAAGCGGAGGATATTTCATCTGCTGTGAATTCTTCTCCGGAAAAATACTTATCCATCAGCTCTTCACTGGTTTCTGCAACAGAATCTAATAAGGTTTCTCTGAATTTATTTAGATTCTCCATGGAGTAATCAGGAATATCGCATTCCTCGTATTTACCCATAGAGGTGAATCTTCTTCCTGCCATTTTAACAACATTAACAAAACCAACAAACTTTTCATTCTCCCTGATGGGTATATGAAAGGGAGCTATTCTTTTGCCGTAACGATTGGTAAGCTCCTCAACAACCTGTCTGTAACTGGCATTGTCATCATCCATATCTGTAACAAAAAACATTCTGGGAAGTTTATATTTCTCACAATATTCCCATGCCTTTACGGTTCCTACTTCCACGCCTGCTTTTGCCGATATCACAATAACTGCAGCATCAGCCGCAAGGAGTCCTTCTTCTGTTTCTCCTGCAAAGTCAAAATAACCGGGGGTATCTAATATATTAATCTTGGTATCCTCATAGACAATGGGGATAACAGAAGTGCTGATAGAAAAAAGTCTTTTGATCTCTTCCTTATCATAATCGCTAATGGTATTACCTTCTTCTACTTTTCCCTGACGCTTTGTGATTCCTGCTGAAAATGCCATAGCTTCTGCCAAAGTAGTCTTACCGCAGCCACCATGGCCTAACAAAACAACGTTACGTATTTTTTCCGAAGTGTAAACATTCATTCTTTTTTCCTCCATTGCTATTTTTTTATAAATATATATAAGATGAATTCAGCTTTTTCTTTTCAGGTATAGTGAAACATTAACCTTAAACACTTTTTTCAAGCAATAAAAAACTTTATTCAACTCATATTGTATTATAGCTATATTTTACTAAAACTAGTCTGATTTTACAACCACTTTATATGTAATTGACATTATTATTAAATTAATATATATTTTTTATCAGCACATTTTATATATAAACGTCTTTTTATAGCTATTTTATCTTTAATTCTACAAATTTATAAACGAAACCAAGCTCTTCTTCTACTATATGTATAGAAATCTCATATATACCTTGGTTTTCCTCCTTATTTGCACTTTAAACCGTTACGCTTTAAACTGTTACACTTTAATGTTTTGCAGTATTGACATGAGAAATAGTTAGGAGTACAATAGATAGGAACGAATAACTATAACTGTTCGAAGACCAAGTCAGTATAATTTACGCTTTATAACACAGCGTAAATATCCTGCCCACAAGCTGATGAACAGAAGGATAAAACATTTAAACGGAGGCAATATATGATTATCGTTATGAAACCAAATGCAAAACAGGAGTCCATTGACAATATTATCAGAATAATTGAGGAGAAAGGCCTTACCCCCCATTTATCAGCAGGCAATGAAGTTACTATTATCGGTGTTGTAGGAGACAAATCCAGATTGCAGGATCAAAATTTAGAAATTGCTGAGGAAGTTGACCGTGTGGTTTCTGTAACCGAAAGCTATAAACTTGCGAATAAAAAATTCCATCCAGAACCCAGTGTCGTAAGAGTCGGTAATGCTACCATCGGAGGCGATGAGCTGGTAATTATGTCCGGTCCCTGTGCCGTAGAGAGCAGAGAGCAACTCTTTGAAACCGCTCATGCAATCAAAAAGGCAGGTGCTCAGATTCTTAGAGGTGGTGCCTACAAACCCAGAACTTCACCCTATGCTTTCCAGGGCCTGGAGGAGGAAGGTCTTAAGTTCATGAAAGAAGCCAGAGAAGAAACCGGACTTGCCGTTGTGTGCGAAGTTACAAGTCTTGCTGCCATTGAAGCTGCTGTAAAGTATGTAGATATGCTCCAGATCGGTGCCAGAAATATGCAGAACTTCTATTTGCTGAAGGAAGCAGGTAAGACAGGGCTTCCGGTATTATTAAAACGAGGCTTATCTGCTACCATCGATGAATGGCTTAATGCTGCAGAATATATTATTGCAGAAGGAAATCCAAATGTGGTATTATGTGAGAGAGGTATCAGAACTTTTGAAACTGCTACCCGCAATACTCTTGATATCAGTGCCGTACCGGTTATAAAGGCCAAAAGCCATCTTCCCATTATCGTAGATCCCAGTCATGCCTGCGGAGTAAGAAGCTATGTAAAACCACTTTCCATGAGTGCTGTTGCGGTAGGGGCTGACGGTCTTATGGTGGAAACCCATCCAAACCCTGCAATCGCTTTATCGGACGGTCCTCAGTCTCTCACATTCCCTCAATTTGATAAACTTTGTGAAGAGCTCCGTCCCCTTGCGGCCTTAATGGGCAAAAAATTCTAAATTCGGAGAATCCTATGAATGACTCTATCGTTGGCTTTATCGGCTTTGGATTGATAGGCGGCTCACTGGCACATGCCTTAAGAGAGCAGAATCCAAAGCAGAAATTAATAGCCTATCATTATAATAAAGAAAAACTTAATACCGGTTTATCGGCAGCTCTCTCAGAAGGCGTACTTAGCAATATAGTCTATGACCTGGAAGAATTAAAGGACTGTGATCTTCTCTTTTTGTGTGCCCCTGTGTTATCAAATATTGCTTATCTTACCTCCATCAAAAATATTGTGAAACCGGGATGTATCATAACTGATGTAGGCAGTGTAAAAGGAAATATCTGCGCGGAAGCCATAAGACTTAATATGGGACATCAGTTTATAGGCGGTCATCCAATGGCTGGTTCTGAGAAAACCGGCTATGCTAATTCCAGCAGCCGGTTATTAGAAAATGCCTACTATATCTTAACTCCAACTACAGATACTTTGGAAACGATTAAAACACAGTTTTTTGAGCTAATTAAATCCCTTGGCTCTATTCCGTTGTTCCTTAAACCAGATGAACACGATGATATAACTGCTGCAATCAGTCATGTCCCCCACATTATTGCTTCCGGTCTGGTCAATACGGTAAAAGCTGCCGACAAAGAGGATAAAATGAAGTTACTTGCTGCTGGCGGCTTTAAGGATATTACCAGAATTGCCTCTTCGTCTCCCGTTATGTGGCAGAATATCTGTCTCACGAACACAGAAAGTATTCTGCATTTTCTGGAATCATACATCACCAACTTAGAAGATGTTAGAACTGCTCTTCTGGAACAAAAGGAAGAGGCTATTTTCGATTTCTTTAAGGAGGCCGGTGACTACAGGGATTCCATTCCGGGCACTTCCCATGGACTGCTTAACAAAGTCTATGAATTGTACCTGGATATTATGGATGAGACAGGTGCTATCGCTACCATCGCAACTTTACTGGCAACCAATCAGATCAGTCTTAAGAATATCGGGATTATACATAATCGAGAATTTGAGCAAGGGGTTTTGCGAATAGAATTCTATAATCAGAATTCCTGCGATGTGGCTTCTGTACTGCTTCGCAGACATAACTATATGGTATATGAGCGATGAATCGGCAAAGTAGTTATTGCAACAATAGATTAAGTACTTTTATTCTTAGGTCAGATTATATATAATAAATAATCAAGATATTTAACATAACAATTATTGCAACCGGAGGTCAATATGATTATAACACGTTCTAGAAGTTTAAAAGGCAGTATAAAGGTTCCCGGCGATAAATCCATCTCTCACCGCAGTGTAATGTTCGGTGCTCTTTCAAATGGTACAACAGAGGTGACAAATTTTTTAGAAGGTGCGGATTGTCTGTCCACTATAAGCTGTTTTCGCAGAATGGGTATACATATTGAACAAACAAAAGGAAATACTTCTGTTCTTGTACGAGGCAAGGGATTAAGAGGGCTAAAGGCACCTGAGGGTATGCTGGATGTCGGTAACAGCGGAACTACCATGCGCCTTATGTCCGGAATCTTATCCGGTCAGCCCTTTGAAACAACCATAACCGGTGATGCCTCTATACGGAAACGCCCTATGGGCAGGGTGATAGAACCCTTGTCTCAAATGGGTGCAAATATCAGCAGTATATCCGGAAACGGTCTTGCTCCTCTGTTAATAACACCGGTCAGCAGCGGACTGCAAGGTATCAGCTATGTTTCGAAGGTTGCATCTGCACAGGTGAAATCTTCTATTCTACTGGCAGGACTTTACGCGGAAGGTCCAACTTCCGTAACTGAACCCTATGTTTCAAGAAATCATACGGAAATTATGTTAAAAAGCATGGGTGCAAATATTATTTCAAAAGATACCACTGTAACTTTACAGCCAGGTACAGAACTTACAGGAAACCGTATTGAGGTACCCGGAGATATTTCTTCTGCCGCTTATTTTATTGCTGCAGGACTTTTAGTTCCAGGCTCTGAAATTCTTATTAAGAATGTAGGTATTAATCCTACCAGGGATGGAATTATACGGGTTATTAAAGCTATGGGAGCTGATTTTGAGATTCTTGACATTCGCAATACAGATTCAGAAGCTGCTGCCGATATACTTGTACGCCATAGTAACCTAAAAGCAACAGAAATCGGCGGAGATATTATTCCAACTCTGATCGATGAGATTCCTGTTATAGCAGTTATGGCTTGTTTTGCTGAAGGTACTACAATAATTCGGGATGCTGCCGAGCTGAAAGTAAAAGAATCCAACCGAATTGATGTTATGGTAAAGAATCTGTCTCTCTTAGGTGCTAAGGTACAGGCAACAGAGGATGGTATGATAATAACCGGAGGAACCACCTTAAAAGGAAATACCATAGATAGTATGGACGACCATCGAATTGCCATGTCCTTTGCCATTGCAGGCTTATTGGCTGAAGGGGAAACCAGTATTCTGAATGCTGACTGCGTGAATATCTCATATCCCGGCTTTTATGATGATCTGAAGAAATTAGCAGAATGAGAATATATCTTGGATTAAATACTCTTATTTAATTTACTTATATAATATACTTATATAGGGGCTCTATGATTAATGTTACAGATATGATTTACATAAGTAAATATCTATTATAGAACCAGCATACTATAACTGCCGGACATTCTAATGAAATATTATTGGAATGTCCGGCAGTTTTGGTTCGTCTGTATCAAATTAATAGCATGGCATCTCCAAAGCTAAAAAATCGATATTGCTCCTTTACTGCTTCTTCATAAGCTGCCATTATATTATCTCTTCCAGCTAATGCAGAAACTAACATCATTAAGGTAGACTCCGGAAGATGAAAGTTTGTAATCAAACCATCCAGAATCTTAAAACGGTAACCGGGATAAATAAAGATTGTTGTGTCACCGCTGCCAGAATGAATGATACCTTTCTCATCCGATGCAGATTCTACGGTACGGCAGCTGGTAGTGCCCACACATATAATTCTGCCGCCCTTCTTTTTCGTCTCATTTATAATTGCTGCTGCTTCCTCTGTAACCTGATAGAACTCTGAATGCATATGATGGTCCAGAACATTATCAACTTTAACCGGCCGAAAAGTACCAAGCCCCACATGAAGCGTAACATTAGCTATTGATATACCCATTTGCTCAATCTGCTCTAAAAGTTCCTTTGTAAAGTGCAGTCCAGCAGTTGGTGCGGCAGCAGAGCCTTCTTCTTTGGCATAAACTGTCTGGTAACGGTTCTTATCCTCTAATTGATGGGTAATATAAGGCGGAAGGGGCATTTCACCAAGCTTATCCAGTATCTCTTCAAATATTCCATCATATTGAAACTGAACCAAGCGATTGCCGTCCTCCAGCTGATCAATAATCTCTCCGGTTAAAATTCCGTTACCAAAGCTTATCTTTGTTCCTGTCCTTGCTTTTTTTCCAGGTTTTACAAGTGTCTCCCAGATATCATTTTCTCTACGTTTTAACAGGAGCAGCTCTATTCTGGCACCAGGTATTTTAGATTCGCTGCTTTCTCCTTCATGAATTTTCTCTCCCAGCAGTCTTGCTGGAATAACCTTGGTATTATTAATTACCAAGCAGTCTCCTGTTCTCAAGTAATCTGTTATCTGCTTAAAGATTTTATGTTCAATCTCACCTGTATTTTTATTTAGCACCATCAGTCTTGAACCTGAACGATCTTCAAGAGGGTCCTGTGCAATAAGTTCTTCCGGTAAATCATAATTAAAATCCTGTGTCTTCATGTTTACGCCTGCCTCATACCACGATATTTCAATGGATTAAGACTTATACGGCATCCTTTCTGTAATCTTCTTAACCTGTAAGTTAATCCTCTTCTGAAATTTCTGTTCTGTCATAATCATCTAAAAAGCTGTGAGGAACCTGATGCTTCTGATAACCAATCATAGTGTCCAGATTGACATTATGGATACTCCTGAATATATTCATATCAATCACACTGCTTGTCTGTCTGAATTTCTTTACCAGTTCTTTCATTTCCTGGCGTTTGGAGCCCATACCGTTATCTCCAAGCATACAGTTTTCTGTCAGTCTGCAGGCACACTGTATGAAATTAAGATTATTGTATTTCTTCCAGGCCAGGATATCGGCTTCTTTCACCATATATAGAGGACGTATTAACTCCATCCCTTCATAGTTCGTGCTATGAAGTTTAGGCATCATACCTTTCATCTGTCCGCTGTAGAGCATGCTCATTAATACGGTTTCGATAACATCATCAAAATGATGTCCTAAGGCAATCTTATTACAGCCTAATTCCTTCGCATGCTTATAGAGATATCCCCTTCTCATTTTAGCACACAGATAACAGGGTGAATCCGGCACTGAAGCAACAACCTCAAAGATATTACTGTTAAATACAGTAATCGGGATGTTCAGATATTCCGCATTATCCAGTATTATCTGTCTATTATAAGGATTATACCCAGGGTCCATTACCATAAATACCAGGTCAAAGTGGACTTTGCCATGTTTCTTAAGCTCCTGCATACATTTTGCAAGAAGCATGGAATCCTTACCGCCGGATATACATACTGCAATCTTGTCTCCTTCACTTATTAGTTGATAATCATTTACCGCAGTAATAAATTTTCTCCAGATTTCCTTGCGGAATCTTTTTATGATACTTCTCTCAATATCTATATATTTATCCATTATTCCTCTTTTCTAACTTGCAATTTCCTCTATTTTATTAACTGTAATTCTTCAGTGCCAATCGTTAACTCTTATTTGTTATTGCTTTCTTATTTGCTGTTGCCTCTTATTTATATTGTCTCTTATTTATGTTGTCTCTTATTTATGTTGTCTCTTATTTATGTTGTCTCTTATCTATTGAGTCTCTTGTTGATTGATGTTTCTTATTTGTTTGCCGCATTGTTAACAGTTATCATAATTTTTTAAGGCAGCTTCAAACACCTCAAGAAATGTATCAATCTCCTCCTCTGTTGTCAAATGACTTAGGCTGACACGCAGAGTGGCAAGGGAGAGCTTCTTGTCCTTTGTCATGGCATATACGGGTTTGGAAACGGTATTTACAGCACAACAGGCTGATTTAGTCGCAACATAGATATCCTTTTCATTAAGTGCTGACTGAAGCATATTGGTGTTTATGTTTTTTATACTGATATTTAATATATATGGGGAACTATTCTCAGGAGTATTAATTACTATGTTCTTATTACCTTCAAAGGCCTTACGGAGTTTTCTATTCAAATACACAACGCTGTCTCTGTATTGGTCAATGCTTCCTGTCGTTAATTCAATTGCCTTTTCTAATGAAACAGCCAGAGCAAGAGCCGGTGTTCCGCTTCGAAAGCTCGTAGTACTTAAACCTCCATGTATCAGTGGTTCCAGCATAACATTCTCTTTTTTGAGCAATAACCCAATCCCTGTCAGTCCATAAATTTTATGACCGGAACAGGTAAACAAATCCATGTTCTCAAAAGCTACCGGGATCTTACCCACTGCCTGGGTTGCATCAACATGAAGGAAACAGTGTGGCTTTTGCCTTACTATCTCATATATCTTATCAATAGGTTGAATAACACCTATCTCACTGTCTACAATAGCCAATGATACTAGGATGGTATCCTCTCTTAAAAGTTCTTTTAGATGTTCCAGATCAATCTCACCGGTTTTGGTGACATTAACAAAATCTATTTCAAAACCTTCATTTTGCAGGGCTGCTGCCGGTCCTGTTACGGAGGCATGCTCTAAAAAGGAAGTTATGATATGTTTACCATATCTCTGATAACTTTTCGCAACTCCTTTAATTGCCTGATTATTGGATTCACTGGCTCCAGAGGTATAAATAATTTCTTCCGGTTTAGCAGACAGCATACTGGCAATATGAGCTGTAGCTTCCTCCATTCTCTTCTTTGCCTCAAGACCAAGTGCATGGGGGGAGTTGGGATTTCCCGAATATTGAAGTGCTGCATACCCAAATGCTTTCAAAACTTCTGTATCAAGGGGTAACTGGGCTGCATAATCTAAATATATCATTGTAACCTCTTTCCTTCTATCAAAATATATTCTTACGCAAAATATATTCTTACGCAAAATATATTCTTACGCAAAATATATTTTTACGCATACAACTAATAGTCTAAGTATAGATATTCCTATGTTGTTATCTTTGTTATGACTAACCGACAACATACGAGATTTATCATACTTTTCCTAAAGAGTTTTGTCAATCCCAATGGAGATAAATCTCCTGTTGATAAAAAACATTTTCTTAAATCTCCAGCTCTCGCAAACAATTGTTCTTTAAATACATACAACCTGACAGTAAAAACATCATTCAAATAATGACATTTTATTCATATGAATACTATATTTCATTGTTTGTTTATCAAATTTTACAGATTTTTTATAAATCTATTGCATTATCTTCAAAAGCATAGTATATTATGAAGAAAAAAGAAGAAAGGTGAATAAAATGATTTTTACTCATACTAGTGACGCATCCGAGCATCACAATAACGAATTCGAGCATATTAAGGAAACTATTTATAAGTTGTGTATCGGTGATATTCCCTTAACTTCCATTAATAAACCCGTTACTCTTGACTATAAAAACAGAGAAGTTCTTTTATTAATAGAAGGTCAACTATTAGGCAGTGTTCCATTTGAAATCATTTATTTTGAGATAAAGAGAAGACAATTGGATGTTAAAGATTATGCTCAAGCTATTACTGATCTCATAAGAGAAGAAATCAGCAAATTAACTGTTGTTAAAACAGCTCTTGCATAACAACAATTAAAATGCGCCCTGTAATCAGGCGCATTTTTAATATGATATTCTATCTTTTTAAATCTGTTATTTTCTATTTGAAAGTCTTCATTAGGCTTTTTTTATTATCCTCTAGTAAGATAGAGACTGTAAATATTGTGAAGATACTTCTCATTTCTAAATAATACATATTCAGTTCCTGTTACCTTAAAGCCTAAACTTTCTGCCAGGCGTATAGCTTTGATATTATCAACAGAAATTATAGCTCGTATTTCTTGAACTCTCATAATTTCATCAGCATATACGATTATTTCTTTTAAGGCT
This sequence comes from Lachnoclostridium sp. UBA6558, assembly GCA_002434335.1. Taxonomy (GTDB): domain Bacteria; phylum Bacillota; class Clostridia; order Lachnospirales; family Lachnospiraceae; genus Anaerocolumna. The sequence goes on from DJJW01000010.1 coordinate 128,161, forward strand.
TCCTGCATATAGCCCTTTCCCCAGAACTCTTCTCTCAGATCGTAATCAATATCGATTATTCCTGCATTCTTATTCCAGCAATGAAATCCGCAGGTTCCTATTTTTGAGTTATCAGTTGTTTGAATGATAATCCAACGATGCTGCAATCGCGGTTCAGGGTAGTTATAGAAATCTATGATTTCATCAGCCTGCTCAAGTTTTGTCAAAGGCTCTGCATTAAACAAGTACCTATTGACTATATCATTTGAAAATTGATGGAATATAAAATCCCTGTCTTCCGTTTCTATATTTCTTAAAAGCAGTCTATCCGTTTCCAAGTTCTTAAACATTATGCCTCCCCAGCTCCCGTAGCTTAACTATCTGCCTGCAGATAGTCCTCAGCCATAAACCAATATATTTATACTATCATATATTCCTGCGGATTTTCAGGCAGTATCACAGTTATTCCTGCACTACTGCCTAAATAGTAAAGAAATTATACACTTACTTTCTTATCTAACATCCATGCTGTAGTGATATATGCAATGATTGTTACAACCGCATGAAACAATATTCCGACCACCAAGTATGTGTCGCTATTTGAGTTTATATCGAAAGCATACATTAAAAAGTCCTCAAACTTACTTATGGCAATAATCATTATAAAAAAGAGTGCAAAACTGATTAAGCTTTTTCCTTTCTTATCTGCCAGGAAGGTACTGCTTAAAGTAATGGAAAGATAAGAAAGCGTAATTATTGTTATCCATGTAACCAGTACCACTAAGATTACCAGAATCAAATATTTATAATCCAGATTAATATTAAACTGTAGATTAAAAAACTCCTTCAATGCTTTATTGATTTCACTTAAAGATGAATATTTCCCCAGTAAGGCTGCACCATCTATTAGAAATAATAAGGCGAAGGCAAGACCGGATAACATTATTTGCAGAGCCGAACTTACAACCTTGGCACCAATAATTGAATACGTGGTATTCGGTGTAAGAAAGAGCATATAACTGTGTTTTTGTTTGAGATCACTTTGAAAGGTCATAATAGACTCAAAAGCTATAAAAAATAAAGCTCCAACAGTAAACACACTAAGTAACCCAAGAGCAAGCCCTATCGTTTCACTTTTATCCATAATAAATCCTGTAAAGAACATGATTTCACCAAGTAAAGCTATTGCCAAAATTATTATCTTGGAAAATGCCTGCTTTCTCAATTCATATTTCATTAATTTTAACATAATTTCCTCCATCCTTGCGCACCTATACGCTTCATATGCCATCAATATGGCTATCTATATTTAAGTACTAGTCGTCTTTCTTTACGCTTAATTAAGCATAAATCTCTTTGTATAACTCTACGATAGACTTCTTATGTGTCTCCCTTAACTCCTCTGCATCACCTTCCAGGACTACCGTACCATTCTTTATAAAAACTGCATTATCTACAACAGACTCTAACTCATCAACCAGATGTGTCGAGATTAGGATCGTATTATCATCACTCACAGCTTCCAGTATTGTTGTCATGATCTTTTCCCTTGATATAATATCAATACCGTTAAGCGGCTCATCCAGCATATAAAGGTCTGATTTGCGGGCAAGAGTTGCGGCAAGCTTTAACTTGGCTGCCAGACCGGAGGATAGTGCCTTTGCATGGTCTTTCTTATTTAAATCCATTCTAACCAGTAATTCTTCATACCTCTTCCTATCAAAGTCTTCAAAGAAATCCTGATAGTATTTACCTACATCATCTATGGTCATATAATTATAAAAGAAAGGTTCCGTTGACATATATGCTACCTTCTTTTTTGATTCTACTCCGATTGGTTTTCCCATAAAGGTGATGCTTCCGCTGGTGGGTTTTACAAGGCCCGCTGCCATTTTCATAAATGTGGTTTTTCCGCTGCCATTAGGTCCTAGAAGTGCATATATCTTACCTCTCTCTATATCAAGATTTAAATTATCTACTGCGACCTTTGACATGTATTTCTTTCTTAAATTACTGCATTGTAAAAACATATGAATTCCTCCTATTATTTCTTTCAGATTAAAAAACTTATTCTTTGTATTAAAGTCCATGGTATCTTATTTCATACTAATTGGTATACCTCTCATCCAAAAGAGTCATGATTTCCTGTTTCTGTATTCCCAATATCTTCATTCCGCTGATAAACTGTTCCAATAATTCATTGGCCATATCTTTCCTGATGCTTATAATTTTCTCATTCTCCTCTGTTACAAAAGTACCAAGGCCTCTTTTTGTAAAGCAGATTTCCTGTAACTCCAGTTCGCGGTAAATACGACTGGCTGTATTGGGGTTTATCTTATACTTTAATGCCATATCTCTGCCTGATGGTAATTTATCACCGGGCTTAAGTATCCCTGTAACAATGTCTTTCTTAATATCCTGTATAACCTGAATATATATTGGGATATTATTATCAAATTCCATATTTACCTCTTTTCTTCAACCGAATTAATGTTGATACCATTATAAATTTTAATGAAAACACCCACCTTCTCATCAAATTGTGTTACTAGTGAACTATCTATATAGTACACTAGTATATCCCTTCTGTCAATAGAAATTATGTTTATTTTTTCTCAAACTTTATTAACTTGAAAAATTATCAGTAATTTTATCAGTAATAAATTTTTACACAACAAAAAAGCTGTCTAATATTCTTCCTGATGGCTGATATGACGGCTAAGCCATATCATGGTTGCAGAAAGCTCTTAAACAGCTGATTTTATTATATTCTCTATAATCTTTTATCTATATTTATATCGTTTATATTCGTTGATTTAAATCCTAATTATCTATATGTATTCTTTGCTGCATTATAGCCAGCTTCTTTTTAAGAATTATATACAATATAACTTCTACTGCAAGGCACAAAGCTTATATATAATCCTGAGACTAAGAAATATTTCGCTTATTACAATGGTACTTACAAGCCGTATTGGGGCAACTGCAGCTGNNTCTGACTTTTAATCAATACTGTTATATTTTCAACATCCTCAATGCCTTGAGCTGCTAACATTTTTTGCAGTTCTGTAAACCATAACCCTTTTTGTACTTTTAAGGTTTTATTGTTGTTTTCATCTATATAAAGTGTCTGTTCTTCTTTTAAGTTCAGATTTTTATAGTCAATTTGATATAAGTTCTTTCTGTTTATTACACCTAAATCTTCGAGAGTTTTAACCATACGGTAAACCGTTGCAATACCTACTGTAGAGTCCTTTTTTACTGCTTTATAATAAATCTCTTTGCAACTGGAGCATTCATCCTCCAAAATTACATCAATTAATAATCTTCTTTGTTCTGTAATACGAAATTTCTTTTTTCTCAATTCGTTTATAATGATTTCTCTTTTATGAATCTTGGCTAAAATAGTCTCTGATTCCATTGTTGCATTCATGACTGATATCCCCCTTTACAAGTGGTTTAGAGCAAAGGGCCTTTTATCTACGCTTGCTTGATAAAAGGCCTATTGCCTATATTCCTACGTCTATTGTTTCAGTTGATACCTTATTTATTGCAAGAATCAGTTGCCTTACTGCAGCCGGAACAACCGCAGCCGCAGCCTGCGCTTTCTTTTTTGGATTTCAGTGTTTTAAAGCCGGCAAATCCAATACCGCCAAAAACAATAGCTCCAACTACGATGTTTGCAATTATAGTTCCCATATGAACCTCTTTTCCGAATAAACAGCTATCGTTTATCCTATATAAACAAAATTAACAGTGTAGGAAAATATTTCTTATGCATTTACTGTTTTCTTTGCCTTCTTGTCTTTGCTTACAGAGGGTTTGCGAACCAGTAAATAAATTAATATAATAGCTAAAAGTAATCCAACAGCAGTTCCAAAACTAAAACCATTTCCGGATACAAAATTTCCGATCTGGAACACTATAGTTGATACAATATATGCAAGAACTGTCTGATAGCCTACAGCAAATAATGTCCATCTGTTTGATCCCATTTCGCTTCGATTAGCTCCAATTGCTGCAAAACAAGGTGCANNAATATCAAGAAGCTGTATGCAGATAACTGTGTAAATTCACCCTGCATATTCTTCCAGAACTCTCCGCCATCTTCAGCAACTTCTGCAAAACCGTATAGGATACCAAAAGTACCAACAACATTTTCTTTTGCAATAAGTCCTGTTACGGAAGCAACTGCTGCTTTCCATTCACCCCATCCAAGCGGAATGAAAATAGGGGCAATTACTCTGCCTATACCAGCAAGAATGGAATCTTCAATATCAACCATCTGGAATTTCCAGCTAAAAGTACTTAAGAACCAAACTAAAACAGTTGCCAGCAGAATTATTGTAGTAGCTTTTTTAACGAAATGTTTTGTTCTATCCCAAACATGAATGAATATACCCTTAATGCCGGGGAGATGGTATGCCGGAAGTTCCATAATAAAGGGTGCTGGATCTCCTGAAAATATTCTGGTTTTCTTTAATACAATACCGGAGAAAACTATAGCAGCCATTCCTACGAAATAGGCAGAAGGAGCAACCCAGGAAGAATCAGGGAATAATGCACCTGCAATAAGCGCTATAATCGGAAGCTTGGCACTGCAGGGGATAAATGTTGTAGTAATAATTGTCATTCTGCGGTCGTGCTCATTTTCAATAGTACGTGTAGCCATAATACCGGGAACACCACAACCGGTACCAATTAGCATAGGTATGAAAGATTTACCGGATAAGCCGAATTTACGGAATAAACGATCCATAATGAAGGCAATTCTTGACATATATCCGCAGTCTTCTAAGAATGCCAGACACAGGAATAATACCATCATCTGAGGCAGGAAGCCAAGGACAGCACCAACACCTGCAACAATTCCATCTAAGATCAGGGAATTCAGCCAATCTGCAGTACCAAGAGTCTCGAGAAGATTATTGATAGCTGTAGGTACCCAATCACCAAACAAGGTATCATTTACCCAATCCGTCGCCATACCGCCGATTGTATTAATAGATATAAAATAAACCAAAAACATTACAACTGCAAAAATAGGAAGTGCAAGCCATCTATTGGTTACAATTTCATCTATTTTATCAGTTGCACTCTTTTTAGAGGTATTCTTTTTATGAACTGCCTGTTTAACAACTTTACCTATGTAGGTATAACGCTCATTGGTTATGATACTTTCACCGTCATCTTGAAGCTTTTTCTCGCAATCCTGTACAACTTCCATAACAGTTTTTAAGGTACGGTCATCTAAAGCTAAGGATTCTAATACTTTCTCATCCTGTTCAAAAAGTTTGACAGCAAGCCAGCGTTCATTGGTACTATCCACTTTTCCTTTTATAATTTCTTCTATCTTAGCAAGTGCATCCTCTACCTCTTTTGAAAAGCTGTGCTTTGGTGTAGCTGCTGCCTTAGCTTTTGCAAGCTCTACTGCTTTCTGAGCAACATCTTTGGACCCGATTCCTTTGAGGGCAGAGGTCTCAACAACAGTACAGCCTAACATTTCTTCCAGTTTCTTAAGGTCAATGGTATCTCCGTTTTTACGGACAACATCGATCATATTAAGAGCCATTACTACCGGAATACCGATCTCAAGTAGCTGTGTGCTTAGATAAAGGTTACGTTCTATGTTTGATGCATCAATAATATTAATTATGGCATCCGGCTTATCATTAATAAGATAGTTTCTGGAAACAACTTCTTCCAGAGTGTATGGAGATAAGGAATAAATACCAGGTAAGTCCTGGATAACAACATCTTTCTGTCCTCTTAGAGTGCCTTCCTTCTTTTCTACCGTTACGCCCGGCCAGTTTCCGACATACTGTGAACTACCTGTCAAATCATTGAACATCGTAGTTTTACCACAGTTGGGATTACCTGCTAAAGCAATTTTGACTGTCATTTTCAATTTCCTCCCGTAATAAAGCTCTTATCCTATTACTTGCTGACTTCAATCTGTGCAGCCTCATCTTTTCTAAGACTTAATTCATAACCTCTGATATTAATCTCTATAGGATCCCCTAAAGGTGCTATCTTAACTACCTTAACATCTACACCACGGGTAATACCCATATCCATGATTCGGCGCTTCAGCGGTCCTTTCTCACCGATACTTAATACTGTTCCCGTCTCGCCGGGCTTTAAATCCCTCAAAGTCATTTCCTTTTCCTCCTAAGCTACCATGATTTTGGTTGCCAGATTTTTATTAATTGCTACTCTGACACCTTTTACCATAATGATAAAACCGCTGTCATTTTCTGATAACAATTTAACACTTTCCCCTTTAACAAAACCCAAATCCTGCAAATGGCGCTTGATATCGTCCTTGCCTGTAAAGTCTACTATAACTTTTGTCTCTCCAATTCCAGCAAATGCTAGTGACATATTACCACACTCCTTTATCCATTATGAAAGCCATTATCATTTGTATAGTATTATATGCTCATTGATTTTGCTTGTCAACGACATATTGTATTCAATTGAAAATAAATATCATTTTTAGTAGTATTTTCTACTGATACTTATTTAACAGTTACAATTATTACTTTTCAATCACATACTAATAAAGGAGAAACTTCGGTTTTTTTGAGTATACAAATTTACAGAATACTTGCCGTTTCTCCTCTATTTGCAGATTATGTGATATTTGCTCTATATAATTTAGAAAACAGCTCAGACTGTATTCATTAGCAAATACAATATCTTACCAAAGAATTACAGCATCAATTCAATTTGCCTAACAGGTAATTAATAAATTGNNATAAATTGCTGCGCTGTTCTTCCGGAACGTCCTCCATGATTCATTTCCCATCTGTTCGCTTCCAGCGTAAGCTCCTCCTCCCCTAGTTGTATCTGCGGATGCTTCCCTGCCAGGCCTTTTACAATATCAAAGAATTCTCTCTGGTCAGGTTTGGAATAATTAATTGTAATACCAAAGCGCGCTACCAAGGATAGCTTCTCCTGCATGGTATCACTTCTGTGAAGCTCATCCTTTGACATATCAGACCTGTCACTCCAGGTCTCACGTATCAAATGTCTTCTGTTAGAGGTTGCATAAATCAGTACATTATCCGGTTTTATCTCCAGTCCGCCTTCAATGACTGCTTTCAGATATTTGTATTCGATTTCAAATTCCTCGAAAGATAAATCATCCATATAGATAATAAACTTATAGTTTCTGTTTTTGATTTCCGCTATAACGGAAGACAGGTATTGAAACTGATGTTTATAAATTTCTATAATTCTAAGTCCCTGATTGTAGTATTCATTCAGGATAGCCTTAATGCTGGAGGATTTGCCTGTACCGCTGTCTCCGTAAAGCAGGCAGTTATTTGCCTTTCTTCCTTGTACAAAAGCTTCTGTATTCTCAATGAGTTTTTTCTTTTGCAGCTCATAGCCAATCAAATCCTTTAGATGTGATTCATCGGTATTAAAGATAGGAATAATATCCGGCTCATTCTGCTTTTCCTGTATACGAAATGCCTTATTCAGTCCGAATTTACCTACACCATAATCTTTATAAAAGCGAGTAACCGCATGCAGGAGCTCTTGTTCACTGGAAGCCGCTGCAATCGCTTCTGAAAGCAATTTTATTTTGTCACTTACACTTTTATTATATCGCCTTTCATTTTTCTCAATTGCCTGGTAGTTGGTTATGGTCGTGAAGCAGTTAATCTCAAGACGTTCTTCTACTCGGGTAAAATCATACTCGGACAGCTTTTTAAATATCATCAGATCCGAAGCGGCAAATACATTAACGGAACCTTCAAGGGTACCTTTCTTCTCACAGCTGATGCTAAAGGGGTTCTCACTGACTGCCAGTAAATAAGCCAGGTAATTCTGCCACAGATTCTTATCAAAACCATAATCGGTAGCCAGAACCAGCAGCTGGTTAATCTGCTCGTAAATCTCACTGATAAACTTCTCTTTTGTTTCAGCTGATACCGCTGCCGTAGATTCATCATCCAGTCTTTTTATAATATCAGCCAATGTAAAGAGAATTTTATTCTCTTTTGTATGTCTGTATATAATAAGTTTAGCCGTATATTGATACATCTTCTTACCTCCTGTGTAAGTATTTATACCCTCTATTTTAGAGCATATTCTGCAGAGTCCTTATATTCCTATACAACTCAGCTTACTTTATCAAATAATTAGTTATTATACCACATCAAACCCGAAACATGTTTATTGCTTCCTTTAAATCTTTTGAATTCTCTGCCAATACTAAGGCTGCCTCCTCCAGTGCTTTCACCGAGGCATTCTGTATGTGCACTGTATCTTCAACCATCTCAGAAGCTGCCAGGGTCTGCTGTGAGATTGCTGAAATACTTTCAACAGCATTGAGTGTTCCGCCTCTTGCCGAATCCATGTTAGTTACATTCTGTCCAATAATCTCCAGACTGTTTGCCAGCTTCTGGATTCCATCTCCCATGTTCCTAAAAGTAGTAATGGTATTCTCAACTATGCCGTTTTGTTTGCTGACAATCTGCTCCGCATCCTTTGCAATACTTACAGTATCTGTAGTCTGCTGGATTATATCGTCAATAACACTGTTTATTTCACCTGCAGCTTTTATGGATTGCTCTGCAAGCTTTCTTATCTCTTCTGCTACTACTGCAAATCCTCTCCCTGCTTCTCCTGCTCTTGCAGCTTCAATGGAGGCATTAAGTGCCAGCAGATTGGTCTGATCTGCTATTTCATTGATAACCTGTATGATTCTTTCAATGGAATGTGATTTCTGCTCCAAAGCAGTGATATTACTCATAACAAATCTGGTTATATCATTGGTGGCTTCTGACTGTTTTGATAGTTCTTCCATGGTGCCAATACCCTTAATTATCATATTATTAGAGTTTTCAGCAATTACCTCGATTTCTTCGATGCTGGTATTAACAGTCTTGATTTTCTCAGACAGCTCATCCATTTGTACAAGGCAGTTTTGAGAATCTTGTGCCTGCCCTGATATACCATGGCCAATCTCATGAATGGATATTGAGATTTCACCGCTGGCAGCGGCTATGTTTTCTGAAGCTTTTAAAACATTGTCTGCTGATTCAGATACCAGCCTGCTGACATTTGTAACTTTTAATATGAGTTTCCTCATATTATTTATCATGTCTTTTGTATTTCCCGCAAGAATAATAAATTCATCCCTGTGTTTGTGCTCCATAGATACGGTAAAATCTCCTTCAGCCAGTTGTTTAAGGCTTCGATTAATATGTTTAAGGCTTAAGGCGATTCCTTGTGAGAGAAATGCTGCAATAAGGACAGCAATTACAGCCGCTGCCACTACAATTATCGTAGTAAAGGATTTAATGCTGTCTGCCTGTTCCATAAAGCTGGCTTTTGGAATTAAAGCACACAAAACGACTCCCGTTCCCGCTATTTTATTATATAAGAAAAGATAATCCTTTCCATCATAGGCAACATAATTCTGCCCTTTAGCAGCAGCTCCTGAAACTGCTGTCTGATAATATTCCTCTGTAGTAAAATGAAACTCTTCTTTGCTGTTACCTAAGGATATCGAAGCTGTTTCATTTTTCTTATCTGTGCCAGCTTTAATCAGCATTTCATTACCATCGGCTGTAACAACCCCTACTATACTGTCCTTTCCAAAATCCAAATCTTTCAGGAAGCTGTTAATCTCTCTTTTCTTTATGTCTATTATAATAACACCTTCATCAATCTGAAATTTCTGAACCAGAGCAAAAGCGAAATCCTCTGTTTTAGTGCCTAATTTTTCGTCCACTATAGGATGACTTCCTATCCAGAAATGATCAATTTTAGTATCAGATATTTTTGCAAATATGGGATCATTTTTAAGATCATCATAGAATCCTTCAGCCGAACGGTTAGAGCTGGTGGCAACCTGACTGTGCGCTTTGGGAATGATATGTATGTCTTCAATCATTGATTCAGAGTCAGCTTTCTTGACCAGATCTGTACTAAGACTCTGTATATAGGCGTTCTTGTTAAAATCATCGGTGAAATTCTGATTCTGAATATAATAATAGATTCCCGTATCTTTCGTATACAACGAAGCTATAGATTCTACCCCCTTAAAACCATAATCCAGATATTTGGCAGCCATCTTCATTGTATTTTCCGTAGATTTCTCATAATTGCTTACCAATCCGTCCGAGGCTTTCCAATATGATAATAATCCTAGTCCTATTATAAAAAAGATTGGTATTGCAAATCCTATAATCAATTTAAAGCGTATCCCCATTAACTTTTTGTTTTCCTTACCACTTATCCTCTTACTGCTCTCTTTTTTCTTGCCTTTGATACGTTGACTTTTTTTCATAATAACCCCTTTCGTGAATATCAAATTAAAGATTTGATATTCCTGAATTCGTAGATGAAATATCAGACTTTTTGCTTTTCAACCTAATTCCCTTCAGTGTGCCTTCTCAAACATTCAAATCAATATCATAACCTGCTTTATCAACCTGACACCTACTGGCAAATCTTCCATTCTTCCTCAGATTAACGCTTTATAGCTTTATTACAAAAAAGTGCCGATAGGCTACTCAATAAGAGTGGCCTCATCGACACACCAAATTTTACATCAATTTTTTATGAAATGCAAGTTAAAATCTCCAAAAATGACAGACAAAATACCACTTATTTCTACATTCTTTCCGGAGACTCAAAGCCTAATAAATCAATACCGGTTTCCAGTATACCTTTAATCAAAGTTATTAAAGCTATCCAGGATTTCTGCTTCTCCTTATCCTCTTCAGCAAGAATCTTATTTTCATGATAGAAGCTGTTAAATGCGTTAGCTACTCCATAGAGATACTGACAGATCTTATGAGGCGCATACTCATTACCGGCTGTTTCTACTACATCATTAAATCTTGAAGCTTCTAACATCAGATTTATCTCAGAAAGAGTTTTGCCGGGGATTAGTGCCTCTGTTGTAATACTGTCGCTGCCGTATTTCTGGATAATAGATTTGATACGCACTATTGTATAGAGTAAGTAAGGTCCAGTATTTCCTTCAAAGGAAATGAAACGCTCCAGATCAAAGATATAGTCCTTGGAAGCCTGGTTTGAAAGATCTCCATATTTTAAAGCTGCCAGACCGACAATCTTAGAAATAGCTTCTGCTTCCTGCCTGTCCATTTCTCTGTTTTCAAGCATCTTTTCAAGAACTGCATTGCTAATATTACTGATAAGATTCTCAAGACGCATAACACCGCCGTCACGAGTCTTAAAAGGTTTACCGTCTTTTCCGTTCATTGTACCAAATCCAAGGAAAGTAAGTTTTGTTTCTTCCTCAACCAGTTTGGTCTTCTTAGCGCAACGGAAAACCGTCTCAAAATATAGTTCCTGTCTCTTATCTACTACATAAAGGATTTCATCAGGTGCAAATAATTCCATTCTTTCCACCATAGTAGCAAGATCCGTTGTATTGTAAAGAGTACCACCGTCAGACTTCAGTATCATACAAGGAGGCATTTCTTTGGTATCTGACTCTTCTTTTACATCGACAACCAAAGCACCCTCACTGATTCTTGCATAATTATGCTCTTTCAAATATTCCACCATGCCCGGTATATAACTCTGTGCATCACTTTCCTTCTTCCAGAGATCGAAATCCACCAGCAGGTTATCATAATTCTTTTTCAGATCTTCTATGGATACATTCAGGATGTGCTGCCATAGGGCAAGATACCCTGGATTTCCGTTTTGAAGTTCTACCGTAGCTGCTTTCGCTGCTTCTCTGAACTCATCATTTTCCTTCGAATAAGCGCTTGCTGCCGGATATATCTGCTCCAGTTCACTGATTGTAAAAGGTGCCTCTTTCGGATAATCACCTTCGTAGTCTTTCTTAAAATATACCAAATCCGGCTGATCCAGCTTAATCTTCATCATTATAAGACCAATCTGCAGTCCCCAGTCACCCAGATGCACATCACCTATAACATTGTGGCCTAAAAAGCGATCAATACGTTTAATGCTTTCTCCGATAATTGCCGGACGTAAGTGGCCTACGTGAAGAGGTTTGGCGACATTGGCACCGCCGTAATCTATAACGATAGTTTTCGGTTTATCGGTTTTCTCACAGCCATACTGATTCTCCCTGGACAGCTGTTTTACATAACCGGTTATGAACTCACTGGTTAAAACAATATTAATAAAGCCGGGTGCTACTGCCTCTATCTTCTCATAGGAATTGCTTTTTGACAGTACTTCTACTACTTCTCCTGCTATTGCAAGAGGTGCTTTCTTATAGACTTTAGCTGCTGCCAGCGCACCGTTGCATTGATATTGACATAAATCAGGTCTGTTAGAAAGTGTAACAAAGCCGTACTTACTCTCATAACCACAGCTTTCGAATGCCTCCATAACTTCCTTCCCTATGATATCAATTAATTTCTGCATTTTTTGTCCTCCGTTAAAGCATTGCATAGATTCCAGAATAGATATTACTATTCGTGGTCATTAAAAAATACTTTATCATAATTACTTGTTCCTGTAAATAACTATTCATAAAATAACAAAAACAAGCCGTATCTGCTTATGATAGCGGCTTATTTTTGTCTTGCTATATTCTAGATTCCTAGCAGCTTTTACGGTTCATTAGGAACAATAATTGCTGCAATCAAATAAATCCAGATACCCGCTGAGGCACCGAAAAATGCAAGCAGTACAAAAACCAGTCTGACTATTGTGGGATCGACCTTTAAATAATCAGCTGCTCCGCCGCATACTCCCGCAATCATTCTGTTACTTCTGGAACGGTATAATCTCTTCTCATCCATACTCTGTACCCTGCCGCATACTTATTACCAGTCTAATGCTTTTCGTATTCCTACTGCTGGCAGTATGCGGCATTTCCTTTCTTATTTGATCTTATAATTAATCTGTTTCAATAATTCTGTTACAATAATATGGTATTTATTCGCAGCAACGTGCTTTTCCTCTATTCGCTTTATTATACCATAAATTTCTTTCGATAATGCACTCCTAGTCAAATTGCTTATACAGTTTCGGTTTTATTATTATCAGTCTATATCCATATCTATGCCACCTAAATCACAGGATAAAATCATGTTATTGGCTGCTTTGTTCTTTTGTGTAATCTGGGTATTGATACCGCTGTATCTTTCACCATTTAATGAAAGGGAGCCAAGTTTACAGTGAATGGAATAATCATAATCTTCTTTATTACCTTCAAGATCCAGATCAATATAACCCATGGAAGAACTGATTTTACTCTCACCGGTTATGACTCCGTCAATATCTACACTGCCAACGGTACATTCGATTTTTACGTTATGAATAACTGCATCATCTATTTTAAGCGTACCTGCTGCAACTTCATAAGTAGATTTCGATTCCATATGCAATTCGTCAATGATAATGGAACCGGCACCTATGGAAAACCTACCGGTATCTGCAGCGAGCATATCTGCTTTAATCAGACCTGCTTCAACAGACAGGTTAATTTTCCTGGCTACAAAATCCTCCGGCAAGGTAATATAGACCTCAACTGCATCGGTTCTCCTTTCCATATCATCAAGATCAATGTCAACTCCAAAGACACTTAAGGTCCCTGCCTCCCCAGAGGTACTGCTTTTTTCTCTGATAATCCATTTACCATCCTTTACTTCACTGACTATCCTATTCGCACCATTCTCACTAACATCAATCGAAAAAGAATCACCTTCCCTTATCTGTAGCTTTCCAGCCAGCATATTAATCTCAAGTTCACTTATATCTTTATAAGTAATAGGATATCCCGATGCTGTATCCTTATTGTCAATGGAAGCAGCTTCTATGAGATAATTTTTTGTTTCTGCATCAATTTTATCGTCTGATCTATCACTGCTATCCTCATAATCTTCATCGATCCAATGAAACCAACCATTTGCCAGATTAAAATTAACGTTAGACCACTTGGCATACACCTGATTATCCATGCTAAAGGCTACCACTCCCAAAATGAGGCCTATTGCGATAGCTCCACCAGCAATTCGGAATAGGTTTTTCAAAAATACCCTCATGCGTATACCCTCCTTTTGTGAAAAATCTTGTCCCAGATCATTTTAATCCAATTAAATACAGCAGGGATTGCTTTCCCTGCAATCCAGATAGTGGCAATAGCAAAAAGTATCCCCAAACCAAGAACAACAAGTCCGCCCCCAGTTAAACTTAAGCCTAAAGCTGGTGAGATGGATAATTGCAATATTCCTGATATGGCAAGAACGATACCAGTAATCAGTAAGGCTACCGATACGGCAAAAAATGCTATCCAGATACTGAAAATCGTTGCAACTGCAGCAACAAGTAAACCAAATATTGTTGCTGCTACCGGAATTGCCATTGGAATAGCAAAAAACAAAAGAATAATTAACAGTATGGTATTTCCGGTGCTATGTTTGTTCTTATTGTCTTTCGTGCTACTATTTTTGTAGTAGCTCTTATTGTTTTTGTAAGATTCACTGCTATCTGCTGTTGTACTGCTTCTATCACTACTATTAGTGCTGGTATCCTTATCGTTTCTTATATATCTGCTGAAAACCGGTAAATTGGGTTTTTCCTGAGAAGCATTATGGTAGCCGTTCTCAGAAAAGTATCCTTCTTCCGTACTTCCATACTCAAGTGATTTTTTGATACTGTCTGCTACTTCCTTCGGAGACCCTAATTCCCTTATAACAGTTTCTTCCTCTTCCAGCCCTGCTTCGTCAAAATAATTTCGATAGAACTCAAGAGCTTCGTTTCTTTCCTCTTCCGGAATATCCACCAGCAGATATCCCAGCTCTTGTATAAACTCATTCTTTGTCATGAGACTTCCACCCCCACAAAAATGTTATTAATCTTAGCCGCGTAAATCTTCCATTCTTTTATATAAAGTTTTAATTGGGCTTTCCCTTTATCCGTAATCTTGTAATATCTTCTGTTCCGGCCGTCAAATGCCTGATCATAGACTTCCAGACAATCCTCTTTCTGAAGTCGTCTGAGTACCGGGTACAGGGTGGACTCCGATATTTCAATAACCTGGCGTATATCCTGGGTTATTTTATAGCCATAGGTACCTTCCTGATCTTTGGATACGATACCAAGAACAATGGCATCCAGTAAAGCTGCTCCTGTATTAAATACCATGATAACTTCTTCCTTTCTGACAGAATTCAAATAATTATTCATTAAATGCTCACAATTTATCATTTTTATAATACTGGGTATATTATATTATCTAATTCACTATATTATATGACGTATAATATTATTTAATAAATAAAATATAAACAATCACAAAGGAATTGTCAAGAAAAATTTGTGTTCTAATGTTATTTTAATAAAAGCCTTTTGATAATAGTAACTATACAGCAGGTTTTGTACAAAAAAAGAAGCACAACAGCTATACTGCCGCACTTCTATTTTCAATAATTTATATCCATAAATCAAAAATCAAAAGCTTAATTTTTGTACAATTTACCGTCCCCTTGCGAAAAACTAACTATCATTCAATTACAAAGCCCACACAAAGCACAAGCACTTGGTGCCGCTGCCATTCCCCCAAGAGCAGTCTCCCTAAGCTCACCCGGAAGCCCCTTTCCCACACGGTACATAACATTAACTGCTTCATCAAAAGGCACTACATTACGAATTCCGCTCAAAGCCAGCTCTGCTGATATTAAAGCATTTGAAACACCTATTGCATTTCTCTGCTGACAAGGTGCTTCCACCAGACCACCGATCGGGTCACAAACCAGGCCCAGAAGATTAGAGATTGCACTGGTGGCGGCATGAAGACTGCTCTCAGGGCTTCCACCCAGCAGCTCTGTAACCGCTGATGCTGCCATGGCAGATGCACTGCCAACCTCCGCCTGACAGCCACCTTCTGCTCCTGCAATGGTTGCATTATAGGTTATCAGATACCCGATAGCACCTGCATGGAACAGGGCCATAATCATTTGCTGATCCGAAAAGCCATACTCCTCCTGCATTGCGAGAAAGGTACCGGGTATTACTCCGGAAGCACCTGCCGTTGGTGCAGCAACAATTAGTCCCATGGAACTGTTAACTTCAAGAACGCCCATAGCATAGGATATTGCCTTTGACATAAGCCCTCCGCAAGCAGAAGGGTCACCGGACATTCTTCTTTGTGTCAGTTTTAATGCTTCGCCGCCAATTAAACCTCCCATGGATTTAAGCTTTCTGGTTAAAGCATCTTTGGCAGCTGCCTTCATAATATTCCAGGAATGTTCCATTCTTAAAAATACCGTGTCCCTGTCGGTCTGACTTATCTCCATTTCTCTTAGAAGCATAACTTCAGAAATGGGAATTTGATTCTCCTTGCACAATTGAAGCAGCACTTTTCCTGTTTTAAATTCCATCTTCTGTTAGTCTCCTACTCTTTATAGCTTTTCAATCAGAAAGGCTTGATATATATTGGGTAACTCTTCTATTTCATCTATTACTGCTTCTTCAATAATATCATCTGCTTCAATTATGGAATAAGCAATAGCACCTTTATTTTCCCTGTATAACTTCATAAATGCAATATTAATTGAAAATTGCCCCAGAATATGTGTAACAGCTGCTACCACACCCGGTAAATCCCTGTGCTTAATTACAAGTGTATAATAATCACCGGACAGATCTATCTCCACACCGTTGATTTTCTTAAGTTCTGCTCTGCCGCCGCCAACAGAGATACCGGTAACAGAGGTTTCTTCTCCCTTTTCATTTATTATTAGGATGTCAACCGTATTAGGGTGCAGATCCTTCTCTTCTTTGTTTATGATAAAATCATAGGATATTCCGGCAACCTCTGCATAATGAAATGATTCTTTAATCCTTCCATCCTCTGCATCATATCCCAAAATACCTGCTACCAAAGCTCTGTCCGTACCATGCCCTCTATATGTCATGGCAAATGATCCATACAAAGTAAAGACTACCTTTTTAATCGGATTTTTCACCATATTGGCAGCAAGTCTTGCTATTCTTAGGGCTCCCGCAGTATGGGAACTTGAAGGTCCTATCATATTTGGGCCTATGATATCAAATACACTGATTTCTTTCGATGACATATAAACACCTTTCATATTCAAGCCGTTAAATAAGCTGTCCTGTTTGTTTTCTGTAATTATATTTTAAGTATAGCACAAAATACCAGAAATTAATACAGCATACCTACTGATAATCACGGCTAATTCAGGATGTAATTACTTAAAAAATAACCAGGTAAGCTTGGTTTGCATTTATGAGTCTTATTCATTGAACAGTCCTTTGTGACACTTAAGTGGCTGTTGTTATACCTGGCGGAAAAATATAATAGTCCGAGTACTTTATAATGAGTTTGGTTACTGCCTTTTCATTTGATTTTGTAAACCCGAACAGAAAAATACCCCTTCATTTTCATTAACCGAAAACTTCAGGGGTATCTCCAAATATTTAAAATTTAATGATTCGGTAATATGTTCTTGCGGTAAACTTGTATACACAAACATAAATTACAGCAAATATAACACCTGAACCAACGATACATACAGTAGAAAGCATTGTATCAAACAAGTAGAAGGATTCAAGCATTTTTAAAATCATATGTCTGGCAGCACTAAGATGAAGTACTGCTGCTGCAAGGGGAAGGAAGAATACCAGCAGTATCTGCCTGCTTATGGTTTTTTTCACTTCTTTATCATCCATACCTACTTTTTGAAGTATTTCATACCTTTCTCTATCGTCATAGCCTTCTGAAACCTGCTTAAAATAAATAATCAGAACGGTTGCACATAAGAACATGATAGTAAAGAATATCCCAAGAAAGAGTAATCCCCCGAAAAGACTGTAATCCTCCTGACGTCTTAAGTCAATCGAAGATATTGAAATTGTTTTGTCTTCTGCTGCACTTACTATTTTCTCTTTCAGACTATAGGTAAAGTCCAGCAAATCTTTTTCATCTCCTTCCATATTCAGAACGAACTTATAGCTTTTAGCATCATCCCACTTTTTCTGATAAACATTCTCAAGGAGCTTTTCAGCGCTTTGTTCATCAGCTGTAACAAGGAATATATCTGTAACCGGAGTATTTTTTCCTATGTTAAAGACTGTATCATTTAAAGTATCCTTTATAACATAATCCTTACCGAAGGTTTTCGTATCTATTACTTCAAGATTCTCTTTATCCGTTACTAATAATACCTCATTATCCGCAAGTTCCCGGTTATCACCGGTTACAGCGATATATTCTGCTAAAGGAACCACTTGCAGCCCACGAATATGTGACCATAATTCATACATAGGGATATCCTTGTCAATTTCAGGGCTATTATAGGGTAATATCTTACCATTAAGCAAATACACAGAAGAAGTAGCCCTATAATACTTATATAAATCACGAATCTTTATTCCTTTTTCACTTGCTTCCATTTCAATGATATCATTTATGCTGTTTATCTTCTCCTCTGACAACTGGTCGTATATCATAATCTCAAGGTCATTGGGATTATTGTATCTTAACATATCCTCCTGCCCCAGATAAAGAGCAATACAGGTAGATATTGTAACGAGAACCATGGTTGAGAGAATACATATATTAGCCAAACCTGCAGCATTCTGCTTCATACGGTGAAACAACCCGGATATTGCAATAAAATTATTGGCCTTATAATAGAATTTCTTCCTGTTCTTTAACCTCTTTAAAACAAACTGGCTTCCGGCCTGGAACAATAAGTTCGTAGCCACTATAACCATAATAACAGCAACAAAGAATTGATTAAGAGCTGCACCGCCATTTTTTACGGTATTCGCCATATAATAAGCGGCGATCAATAATGCTGTTCCTATTATGGTCTTTAACAGGACAAATCGTACTTTCTTCTCACCGACCTGCCCTCCTTTTAACAGATCAATGGGATTGGCAGTTCTTACTTGTATGAAATTAAAGGCTGTGGTTAAGACGAATATAACCGCAAATAACGCTGTAGTTATTACGAAGGGATGCCAGGTTAAGGAAAAATGACTGTCAGGAGACACCTTCAAAGTATTCAGCAGCAATAGAAATATCAGATTTCCGAACACACAACTGGATATGATACCAAGAACCAGGGATATAAAGCTTAATATAAAGTTTTCAAAGAGAATGATGCGGCTTATATGTCTTTTCTCAAGACCCAGTATTCCGTAAAGCCCGAATTCTTTCTTTCTTCTTTTTATTAGGAAACTATTGATATATAACATAAATATAACTGTGGTTATATTCATAATAATCATTCCTAAGGCAAACATTGACTTTATATTGTCTTTTTCCGGAACATTTTTTAACCCGTCTGTGGTCATAAGGGTGATTACCATAAAATAAATGGCAGAAAAGATAATATAGGATACGGCATAAGGAACGTACATCCCCTTGTCTCTTCTTAAGTTTGCAGCTGCCATTCGAAAATAAAAGTTCTTAGCCAATGTCAGCACCTCCCTCTGACAGCACTGACAGGTTAGAAACTATTTTATCAAAGAATTCTTTTTTGCTATCCGTACCTTTATATACCTGACTAAAAAGCTCTCCATCTTTAATGAACAGAACTCTTCCAGCATAGCTTGCTGCCATGGCACTATGGGTTACCATAAGAATCGTCTGACCATTCTTGTTCAATTCTTCGAAGAGAGAAAGTACCAGTGTAGAAGCTTTCGAATCCAAGGCACCCGTAGGTTCATCTGCCAGTATCAATTTGGGGTTGGTTATAACAGCCCTGGCCATAGCCGTTCTTTGCTTCTCTCCTCCTGATATTTCATAGGGGAACTTCTCCAATAGTTTCTCTATCCCAAGCCGCTTTACAAGGGGCAGGAGCCTTTCTTCCATTGCCTCTACCGATTCTCCCGAAAGTACCAATGGAAGCAGAATATTGTCTTTTACCGAGAAGTTATCTAATAGATTAAAATCCTGAAATACAAACCCCAGATTCGTTCTTCGGAAAGCAGATAATTCTCTATCCTTTATTACAGACAAACCCTTTCCTTCCAGATAGACCTCTCCTGAAGTAGGTTTATCCAAAGAAGCTATAATATTCAGTAAGGTAGTCTTACCGGAGCCGGAAGCTCCCATAATAGCAATGGACTCCCCTTTTGCTATGTCAAAACTGACATCATTTAAAGCATTGACTTTCTGTCCGCCTAATCTGGTGCTGTATACTTTTTTAAGATTTTGAACCTGTAATAATTCCATGTTAATCCTGCCTTTCATTTTACTGCTGTTTTTATTTCGCTTAGTTCGTAAACCAGAACTTAGCTGTTCTTATGCATTCATTATAACGAAAGGCTTCTCCTGTTTCCATCGATTAACATTACATAAATAAATATAAACTTACAATCTTGTCACATTTATGGTCTTCTTTAACCTGGGCGTATCCGAAACCTATTGCACCGCTGTGAATGCTCTGCTGTTAAGGTTTCTGCTGTTTTAGCATCTTATAAAATACCTCCATATTACGCCTTGCTTAAGCTCGCAAATGTATACTTAAAAGGAAACTTCAAGCCTGGCATAAGTAAGGTTTCGGACACACCTTAATCAAATATTTCAACGGGGTTTTCGGGAAATTCAAGAATAGCTTTTGTACCTAACCCAAGCTTTGATTTTATTACAATACGGATTGAAATTGCATCGGCAACCTTCTTTGATAAATAAAGGCCTATACCACTGGATTTTTTATCCAACCTGCCATTGTAGCCGGTGTAACCTTTCTCAAATATCCTCTCAAGGTCCTCCGGTCTGATACCAATACCCGTATCCTCTATTACAAGTTTGTTTGTGTCCGTATAAATCGCTATTCCACCTTTATTTGTATATTTGATTGCATTGGATAATAGCTGTTCGATTATAAATGAAATCCACTTACTGTCTGTTAGCGCAAAAAAGCTTGAAGGTTCAATGGTTACGCTTAATTTCTTATTAATGAAAAGTGAGGCATACTTTTTTACACTTGTCCTGACTATTTCTATAAGTTCATATTCTCGAATTACAAGGTCGGAAGCCAGATTCTTAATCTTTACATACTGCAGTGCCATCTCAACATATTGTTCTATCTTAAACAATTCTCCTTCAATAATCCTGTTATCCAGAGAACTACGGCTGTTTTTTATTGTTAGTTCCATAGCTGCTATAGGAGTCTTGATCTGATGCATCCACATAGTATAATACTCCATCTGCTCGCGGTAATCCTTCTCCATGGCCAGCAGGTTAGCTTTCATATCATTATAAAGATTTGTTATTATCTCCTGATAGCTTCTTTCCAGCGCATTCGAAGAAAGCGGCAGCTCCATAAGTTCCAGCTTTTTATTCTCGATAATCACCTTTAATCTTCTCCATCTTTTCTGATAAAAATAAATATCAATGGCAGAATATATAAGAACAATAAAGGTAAAGAGCATCAAGGCATAAAGGATGGATATCAATTCATGATCATAAAGAAAGCTGACTAAGGGAAATATAATCCATAATATCAGCAACAGCAATATAAGATTAATGCGGTATTTAAGATAATCCTTAATCATGAATCATATACCCCATACCTTTCTTGGTCTGAATAAAATCTGTTAAATCCACATCCTCCAGTTTCTTTCGTAAACGGTTTACATTCACTGTCAGGGTATTGTCATCTACAAAACAATCGCTGTTCCAAAGGCATTCCATAATTTCTTCCCGCAATACCACCCGATTCTTATTCTCCATTAGAAGTTTCATTATCTTAAATTCATTTCTGGTAAGCTCTATAACCTGTCCGGCTGTTTCAAGACAGGTATCTGCTAAATTAAGTGAAACACCTTTAATATCTAATGTTTTACTCTCCACGTAATAATCATAGGTTCTTCTTAGTAGTGCCTGTATCTTAACCACCACCACATCCATGGAAAAGGGTTTGGTGATATAGTCATCGCCACCCAGATTCATAGCCATTACCAGATCCAGATTCTCTGTATGTGAGGTTAAAAATATGATCGGTACCTTTGATTTCTTCCTGATCTCACTGCACCAGTAAAAGCCGTTATAAAAGGGCAGGGAAATATCAAGAAGAATTAAATGGGGCGACAGCTCTAAAACCGTCTCAGCCACTTTATTAAAATCTGAAACACACACCGCCTGAAAACCCCATTTAACCAGATTCTCCCGCAACAAGGAAGCTATGGTCATATCATCTTCCACTATCAGAATGTTATACATGTCCTATCCTTCATCTCTTTCACAATATAAATTAGTACCGTCTGTTGTCAGTCTCACTGCCTGTACTGCTGTAATTGCCTTTCTGCTGTCACTTTCCTCTTTTTCAAAAGGGTGACAAAAGTAAAACAGATATGCTTCATCACCAATTACCAGTACATCTGCATGATGACCGATTCCGGTATCCATTAGTTTCACACCTGGTTTCTCTAAGATATCAGACTTACAGCGATTCCAACGTGTAAAGTCTTCTGATCGGTATACCCCCAAGCCTTTCCAGAAATCCGTAATCATCCATTTCACACCGCCGAACTCAAATACATTGGCGCCTTCATGGGAACAGTCACTAATTTCTACGCCGGTCACTTCCCAGTGATACAAATCTCTGCTTATGGCGGCGTAGGTATGACTGTCATGATTTTCATCCTTATACCACAATTTGAACAAACCTTTTTCTACTTCATAGACACAGGCATCAATTACCCTCCTGGAAGAAAGCTCAATTTCACCAGCATATTTCCACTCCCATAGATTACCAGCCGTATAATGGAGCATTCTTCTTTCATAATTCCAGTCTGTTGGTATGCCAGTTATATAGGATACATACATATGATACTCACCTAATGCATAAATAATTTCAGGTGCCCAGAAGGTATTGTGCCCAGGTTCAATATCAAGTCCCGGTAGTGTTCCTCTATACAGCCATTTCATCAAATCCTTTGAGGAGGCAACACTAATCTTAGAGCCGTGAATGCTGGATACACCTATTTGTACAGAAGTAGACCTTCTCTGGGTATAGAACATATAGTAACATTCCTCTTCTCTGTTCCAGATTACTACCGGATCAGTTGCACCATCGTAAATTGGATCTCTGAATAAGGGGGATGGAAATTCTGTAATAATTTTCATATAACTCCTTTCGTGAATAACAAGAAAATATTATACCAAATTGTAAATCCAACTATAAAATATGTCAATATTTCTATGACATTATATGGTTGTTAATGGGCTATAAGCCTGAATACCAAAGGGAAGCTTACTTTCATTCATATCAATTCCCAAATTTGTAAATATTTTATAGATAATTGTTAATAAATGCTATATAATTATACTATACATATAAAATATTTAAAGTATAAAAATTTGATAACTGAAATGAATCTAACACCGGTTGTTCTTATAGCGCTGTACAGGTATATAAGCTACCGGGATAATTCGATGGCTGAAAGCCATAGCAGAACAGGAAATATCATTAATACAAAGATGATCTTATAAAGAATGATTTTACTGAAAGGAGATTGTTTATGCAGTATGTACGTGTTATTGATTTTCCCAGATTAAAGGTGGTGAGTTCAGGTCCTATCACCACAATGGAGGAGTTTGATAAATTTGATCGCTGGTGGTCGGCGATTGATACCAAGGATTACATAACTCCCCGGGACTTTATGTGGTACAACGAAAAAGGAAATTATATGGAATGGATCTTCGCAGTACCAAAGGATTGTTACGATTTTGGCGACTATGCTCTTACAGAATTTCCAGGCGGCCTTTATGCTGCTGTAACCTCAAAAGATACAGAAGAGGATTGTAAATTAGCAAAAGAAGAAATCAGTAAATGGATTGATGACAGTAAATGTTTTGAACTTTCCACCCCTTGCAATGACAAAATAGCAAGATATACTATGTCACACATTGTAACACCTCGAATCTTTAAGAAAAGAATGGGTTATCATCTTACAGATACCTTTGTTCCTATAATTGCAAAATAATAGCAAAAGACATATCTCCATTGTCCTTTATGCGGCAGTGAGATATGTCTTTTATGTTTCAGGTATCTATACGTATTATGGTCTCTATACATATTATATCAATAATTACTAATTAACAGTATGAGTTCTACTGTATTTGCTGCATTCCATCCCCTTATGAAATACTAACCTTCTGGCTTCGAATTAGCTCTTATTTATTAATATAATGGATAAATCCGTCAAAAGCTTTCTGTCCTTCATCATTTCGTTTATAAACTCCTGCATGCTCTAATACCTTCATAAATACGATACCGATTTCCTGTCGAAGGATTTCTTCTATATTATCAGAAGTAACAGAAGGATACTTAGGCAGGAATTCTTCCATCCATAACTTATGCTTATAGATAGCCTCCTCCTCCAAGATATCTCTTCCAGACAGGATTGCTTCACGAAGCTCTTCCATCTCATCCTTTAAACGTGCCGGCAGTACAGCAAGACCCATTACTTCTATAAGTCCGATATTCTCTTTCTTAATGTGATGCAGTTCACCATGAGGGTGGTAAACCCCAAGAGGATGTTCCTCTGTTGTTACATTATTTCGAAGCACCAGGTCGAATTCATATAACCCATTTTTCTTTCTGGCTATGGGTGTAATCGTGTTATGAGGTTCTAATTCCTTACCTGCTTTCATCAGTCCTTCTGCTTCTGCTGCAGTAAGAAGTTTTCCCTCTAAATTTGAGAATGCATATACGAAAGCACTTTCATCAGTATAACTTCTCCAGGCCTTTAAGATATAGTCACCCAACTCCACAAGTTCCTCAGGTTCTTCAGCGCGAAGCCTGATAACAGACATAGGCCACTTGACAATTCCTGCCTGAACCTTCTCATATCCTTTAATTTTAAATTCTTTCTCAACCGGTGCCTTAGCCATAGCAAATTCATAATTACCGCCCTGAAAGTGATCGTGGGTAAGAATGGAACCGCCTACAATGGGGAGATCTGCGTTAGATCCAACAAAATAATGAGGAAATAATTTTACAAAATCAAAAAGTTTCTGAAAAGCCAGTTTATCGACCTTCATAGGAGTATGTTCACTATTTAACACAATACAGTGTTCATTGTAATACACATAGGGTGAATACTGAAAACCAAAGCCCTGATTATTAATAGTAATGGGTATTATTCGGTGGTTCTGTCTGGCAGGATGATCTACCCTTCCGGCATAACCTTCGTTTTCCACACAGAGAAGACACTTTGGATATCCGCTCTGTTTCTTTAACTTGGCTTCTGCTATGGCCTTTGGATCTTTCTCAGGTTTAGACAGATTAATGGTTATATCCATATCGCCGTATTCGGTTTCCGTTACCCATTTAATATCCTTAATAATCCGGTATCTTCTGATATAATCGGAGTCCTGACTGAATTTGTAGTAATAGTCTGTAGCTTTTTTAGGAGCTTCTGTGTAAAGGCTGTTAAATGTATTAATTACTTTGGAAGGCGGAGGAATCAGAAGTCCCATTAGCTTTGTATCAAACAAATCTCTGTAAACGATACTGTCGCTTTTTAATAAACCTTTTTCAACGGCAAATTTAAGAATTCCCTCTAATATCTCTTCTAAATCCATATCCGTGGTATCCTTATCAGGCTCTTCATACTCCTCTAGCTCCAGGACCTCCAAAAGCTTATTTATGGTATAGTACTTATCCTGCTTCTCAATTAAACCTGCAGCCAACGCATACTCAGTCAATGCTTTTATATATTCATTAATCATATTTTACACCCATTGCATATCACAGAGATATCTGCGATACTGCCATAAATAAAACGAACAAAAGAATTTTCCGGCAACCTTTCATTTTCTAATTTTCTTTCGTCCTTACTTAGGGTGTGTCTGAAAACCCACTGCACGTTCTGAACGCTCAGCACAGCACAAGCAATCTTCAGATACCCTAATATGCACTAAAACATTACAGTTTATTTTGATTTATAACCCTCCGGATGGCTCTGGTGCCACTTCCAGGCAGTTGCAATAATTTCCTTAACATCTTCAAACTCAGGTTTCCAGCCAAGGATTTTTTTCGCTTTTTCACTGGAGGCAATGAGTTTGGCAGGATCTCCTGCTCTTCTGGGGGTTATAACAGCCGGTATATTAGAGCCGGTTACTTCTTGCGCGGCTTCAACGATTTCTTTAACGGTAAAACCAACACCGTTACCCAGGTTAAAGATATCACTTTCTCCACCCTTTACCAGATAATCTACAGCCAGAATATGAGCCTGTGCCAAATCAGTTACATGAATATAATCTCTTACACAGGTACCATCTTTTGTATCATAATCATCACCATAGATATTAACGGCTTCTCGTTTCTTATTGGGAACCTGAAGAACAAGAGGAATTAAATGAGTTTCGGGATTGTGTGCTTCACCGATTTCACCGCTCTTATGAGCGCCGCAGGCATTAAAGTAACGAAGAGAAACATATTTTAACCCATGGGCCTTATCTGTCCATTTGAACATCTTCTCCATGGAAAGCTTCGTCTCGCCATAGCAATTGGTAGGCTCTGTCTTATCAGTTTCCAAAATGGGAACTTTTTCAGGCTCTCCGTAGGTTGCAGCAGTTGAAGAAAATACAATCTTCTTCACATCATGTGCTATCATGGATTCTAAGAGTACCTTCGTG
Organism: Lachnoclostridium sp. UBA6558; assembly: GCA_002434335.1. GTDB lineage: Bacteria > Bacillota > Clostridia > Lachnospirales > Lachnospiraceae > Anaerocolumna. Next base: position 154,745 of record DJJW01000010.1, read on the forward strand.
CCATTCAGGTTATTATCGTAGTATTTAAGAGGATTGGTCATACTCTCTCCAACCAGTGAATTGGCAGCAAAATGAATTACCGCATCAATCTTCTCCTTTTCAAATACATTGTCAACAAATTCTCTGTTACGGATATCCCCCTGATAGAATCTGGCTTTCGGATGAACAGCTTCTTGATAGCCGGTTTCCAGATTATCTACGATTACCACATCTTCGCCTTTGTCAATTAATTCATACACTGTGTGGGAACCAATATAGCCGGCTCCTCCTAATACTAAAACTGTCATACATTACCTCACATTCCTCCGCCCTTATGCGGCATACATTTTTAAACGGTCAACTTATATTCGGCATATTATCTTGCAGCATTTATTTTATGTTATATACTTTCGCAGCATGTTTTTTATAGGGCATGAAATTTATGCAGTATTTTAATACAGCATAAATTTCATGCTTTATCACTATGCTGTGCTGTTATCTATTCTTATAACCTTACAGGGCCATCTCCCACTTCAACTACATAGAAATCAGCCTTATAACCGATTTTATCTTCATAGATTTTACCGACATTTTCGATAAAGGTATCAACATTTGCATTTTCAACGATACTTACAGTACATCCCCCAAAACCAGCTCCTGTCATACGAGCTCCGATTACTCCTTTTTGTGCCCAGGAAGCTTCCGCAAGAGTATCAAGCTCTATACCTGGGANNAAGTATCAAGCTCTATACCTGTAACTTCGTAGTCATCTCTTAAAGATACATGAGAAGCATTCATCAGTTCCCCAAACAGGGATATATTTCCGGCTTCTAAAGCTTTAACAGCCTTAACAGTTCTTTGATTTTCATAAACCGCATGTTTTGCACGCTGTGTACGAATGGGGTCTCCGATTAAATCTTTATTCTTTTCAAATTCTTCTTCTGTAAGTTCCCCTAGAGATTTAATGTCCAGCTTGGTCTGCAGAGCTGCAAGTGCCTCTTCACATTCCTGCCTTCTTTCATTGTATTTGGAATCGCCAAGTCCTCTTTTCTTGTTGCTGCAGGCGATAACAATCTTTGCATTCTCAAGTTTGATGGGTGCATATTCATAAGCCAGATCGCTGGTATCCAGGAATATGGCATGATCTTTTTTGCCCATTGCAATGGCAAACTGATCCATGATACCGCAATTCACGCCGATAAAGTTGTTTTCAGCATACTGGCTTACCAGAGCGATATCTATCAGGTTGATATCCAGTCCGAAAAGTTCTTTTGCAATAAAACCTGTAAGCACTTCTACAGACGCAGAGGAAGATAATCCGGAGGAATTTGGTATATTACCGAAATATAAAAGATCCATACCTTCATCAATTGCAAAACCTCTTTCCTGCAGTGTCTTAATAACTCCCTTAGGGTAATTAGCCCAGTCATCTTTCTTATCATAGGTAAGACCTTCCAGAGATACGCTGATTACTCCAAGCTCCTTAAAGTTCAGGGAATAGAATCTTAATACCTTCTCTCCGTTTTTTCTTGCTGCTCCGTAAGTACCTATGGTCAGTGCACAGGGAAACACATGTCCGCCGTTATAATCTGTATGCTCTCCAATTAAATTCACTCTGCCCGGAGCAAAAAACAGTTCCGGTTCATTGCCTCCGAATACTTCCTGAAAACTTGATAATAATTCCTTCTTCATTGTAATCTCCTATCTGTATGCTCCAGCACACTTATAATCAGGCTCTTATCTCCTGTTATTTCATAATATCATTTTGTTTCATGATGCCCTTCTGCCTTCTCCTTGCTCATAACAATCTGCAAGCCTTACACGAAACATTAAAAAACCAGTTTCATTCGTATATCCTGCTGATAATCTCCAAAGCCGTTTCCAAATAAATTAACACCCCCTATATGGACTGCATCTTCCTTAATTCCAAGTCTTACAGATATATAAGCGTTGGCAGCCAGTGCATAAGTATCAATTGTTTTGTTATTAACCGGCATATCATCAATAAAGGTTCCCTCCTCTGATAATTTCCAGGTCTTTAAAACTCCGAACTGGGAATTTTTATCAGGCCACCAAGCAGGATTGTATTTACCTCTTCTTCCTCCAAAATCTCCCGGACAAGTCCAGGTACCGGCTTCAATACCGTTAATCCACAGTGTAATATCAGAAGGATAGTTTAGATTAAACTCATGATCTTCGGAACACAATTCCATGGATATTTCCATACGCTTAATCTGTCTGCTGGTCAGCAGATAGTTAGGAAAACGATACTCCACATATCCTTTACCAAACCACAAAAGTTTGGCACCGGTTCTGCCAGGATTATAAAAACACCTGGGTTCATCTTCCTCATCGATATGGTTCTTTTCATTGACAATGCCACAGGTTGGCTCCACATAATAATCAACAAAATTGCCTATAGGCATATTTATTATTTCCGAGTCCTCTTCCCTGTTCGTTTCCATGTTCAGCTCCAAAGATCTTAATTCTCTCTTGCATATTTTCATAGAACCTCTTACTGCCGGAACCAGTTCACTTGCTATGAGTCCAGCCTCTTCCAACAGCTTAACATGTGTTGCAGCAGAAGACTGAGGAAGATTTAACTGCTCTGCTATTTCATTGATGTTATAATTACCTCTGCACAAAAGCTTTAAAATTTCCAGCCTTATTTCTGCTGATAATGCCTTTGCAGTAAGTGCCATTTTTTCTGTATCATCTAAATCAAGCCTGATAATTTTACTCAATATCACTGCTCCTTTTATATCATGATTTTTGATATAAACTTGTTTTTATGTTATAAACATAATATCATATCTTAAAGAAAAAAAAAAGTGTTTAGCATTAGTTTGCAACATTTTAACAAAAAAATTTCATAGACTTTTCTTTTATTCTCTCCAATAGGCTTTAACACAGTCATTCTAGAAAATCATTAAAAAAGCCGGTAGTATTATTATACTCACGGCTAACAAAAAATTATCGGTTTTCCTTCAAAATACTGGTTCTGAATTATGTGTAATATATGCATGCAAGACGGTGACAGGAGCAAAAAGCTGGTAATTGATTATTGTATATAACCATAACCCCAATCTCTGTTGGGGTATTTCATATCCCTCCTTCTGACAGCATTGATCATCAAGTTATTCTTTATGGCAGCTGTCGTCACAAACCGGCTGTCGTTCTGGCTTAATCCTTCTTCAAGCAGTCCCGCACAGATTCCTGCAGCATAAGCAACTGCCAGACACGTTCCTGAAATCGGTATTATGGTATTATGAATGGTCGGGGCAAGAAGATTAATACCAGGTGCCGTAATCGTGGGTTTTGGCAAATTCATGGAAGTAAATCCTCTGCCGGTAAATGGTGCAAGAGTAATATTTACCGGCTCATAAGCACTGATTGTTATGGGAAAATCAGCATTCCCTGGACCGGAGATAGTTGTATAGGGATCTGCATTATAAAAAAATGTCTCTTCTGAAATAAAGTTTCTTATAGGCAGCCACATATGAAATTCTGTTTCCAGATTATCTGTACCGGATACGATGAACTGCCAGACACCATCTGTTATATTACGAAACCGGAACATGATAAGCTGCTGCTCTGAGTAAGCTTCACTATTATAACTATCTATAAAAACTACCATATCATGATACATGATACTTACATTTCTTTGAGAAGCAAAATCAGACTTCAGATCATAGATGATTTCACCGTTTGGTGCTATAAGTCTTACATTGAGCAGACTCGGTAGAACTCCCCACATTTCTGCCGTGAAGTTTTTATCTTCTTTCCCCACATTCAGATATACCGTATCAGAGTTGAAAGGCGGGGTCAGCAACCTAAAATAATGATGGCTCTGATCCCCTTCGTTACCTGATGCCAGCAGGATACAGATACCTGGTTTATTGGTATTTTCATTAATATAGTTACTAATGNNTAATGATATCTTCCCCTTTATGAGAACCTTGGGAAGAACTTAACCCCAGACAGATAACAACGGGTTTTTGCAGTCTTTCTGCTGCTCTGATCAGATATTCAATCCCCATCATAAGATCATTTTGTTGAAAACAAACCTCGTCTTTTGGTATTCCGTAGAAATCCATTAAATAATTTTTAGCTTGTTTTAATTTCACAACAGCAAGACTCGCTCCCGGAACCACTCCCAAAACATCAATAATATTATCCGATAACCCAGTAGCAACACCTGNNCCGACTAAATCAATAGACGGAACAATATCCAACGGATTATTGGACGCCAAAGCTCGGTTAATTTCGGCTGCTGTGTATTCAGTACCGTAATAAAAATCTTTGGGATAATTATTACTTACAACTGTCTGATCCCAGATCAGATCAATTTTCGTTGTATTATCCTCTCTGAAAAAAATCTTATTCCGGTAGTCTATACCCGTATCAATTATTCCGATTACAATTCCAACGCCTGAATTTTCGCTGGTATTTACACTATGCGCACTGACACCTTCTGCCCTTCCCGTAAGAAAAACGACAAGCCCGAAACATTTCGGCAAGATATGATAACCAAATTCCTGAACCGCATTTTCATTAAAATCCTTAACCGGTATGTGCACCACTGCGTAATTCTCATTTATCAAATTATAAGTATACTCATGATAGCGTTCAAAAAACTGCAGATTATTATTGTATTCCACAACCAAATCAGCAAATGCCTCACTTATTATCGTATGTCTTTCCCACTCATTCATATCATACCGGCTCCTTGGCATGGCTTAATAGTTTAGCATTATGCAATAATTACTAATAGCTTATGTTGGTTTTCTGTAGATGTTACCTTGAAACTTAAGAAATTTGCCGGTCTTGTGAACAATACGCTATCATGGAATCCCAGAGTTACACAGGAAGAACCGGCAAAGCTTTCAAGCGGTTTACTTAACGTCTACCATCTCTTACAATTAAAGTGCTATACCCCATCTGTCTTAAGGTTTCTTCTTCTCGGGCAGCTTCATCAAGATCACTAAACCTACCCGTGATTACTGCATAAACTTCACCTTGTCTTATGATATCAGCCGGAATATTGTTCTCCATCAGATTTCTGATCAGGTTGTTGGCATTATTAATATCATTGAACAAACCAAGCTGAATGTGATAAATCGCTTGTTCCCCATTTTCACCTTCTCTGTATTCAGTATCTGTTTCAGATTCTTCGTTCATACCGTTATAATCCTGGTTGTTACGTTCCTGACCTCTTCCATTCCGGGTATTACCATTCTGGTTCTCTTCATTTTGATAATTTCCATTCTGTGAATTATCATTTCTTCCATTCTCATTCTGATAATTTCCGTTCTGTGAACTGCCATTTCTGTCATTTTCATTCTGATAATTTCCATTCTGTAAACTACCATTTCTATCATTTTCATTCTGATAATTTCCATTCTGTAAACTGCCATTTCTGTCATTCTCATTCTGATAATTACCATTCTGAGTATTTCCGTTATACATATCCTCTTCGCTGTAATTTTCCTCCTCTGGATACTCTTCGTCAGTGTACGCATTCTGACCAAGAGTATCCAGAATAGCTGTAGCTATTGCATATGCAATCTCATCAAATCTTTCATCAAATAGAGTATTGTCTGAATCTGTGTTAATAAATCCCACTTCAACTAATACTGCCGGCATATTTGTTCTTCGCAGAACTGCCAGATCTGTCCTCACCGTTATACCAAGATCTGAAAAACCAACTTCCTCCAGCTCCTGATTAATATTCGCCGCGAGCACGGCCGAAGGATCATCCATATCATATACAAGCGATTGCACCCCGCTGTAAGTATTGGGTGTAGGGCTTGAGTTTCTGTGAATAGAAACGAAATAATCTGCACCTTCCAGATTAGCCATATATGCTCTTTCTAAGGGTGATACATAGACATCATCTACTCTGGTATATAGTACGTCCACTCCATTGTTATTAAGTATTTCACCTATTTCCAGTGTCAGGTCAAGGTTATCGTATTTTTCCATACGTCCAAAATATACTGCACCATTGTCATATCCGCCATGTCCGGCATCCAAAATTATTCGACTAGCCATAGATAGCCTCAAAGTATTCTTTTAGCCTATCATATGCCACTGCCAAGTCCCTTGTTACTCTTACGGAAGTCAGGAGGCTAGATAGGAATACTCTATATATACAATATTATCCTGTTATCAAGGAACTTCGTCAAATCAGTGTTTTTTCCAAACAGCAACGCAGCACCAACATTTGCCGGTGCTGCGTTGCTCCTATATTTTCTTATAATGATAATCGTATTGTTCTACAATGGTAAATCCGAAGGTTTTATACAACTGCAAGGCTTCCCCACTTTCACTTTCAACCTGCAAAACCACCTTGTGTCTTCCCATATCCTTTAAAGCTGATATAGCCCATACAAGTAAAGCTTTGCCAAAACCAACTCCCCGGTACCTCTCTCTGATACCGAAGCCGTAGATGGAGGCCGTGCCGCCAAGATGAAGACTTAAAATCCCAATAGCTGCTTCTTTTGAACGCAGAAGAAAGGTCTGTGTATTTGAATCCTCAAGTGAGAGCTTCAACATTTCCTGTACTACCTCTTGCTCCCATTCAAATATTTGCCGGAATACTTCTATTCCCTCCATAAGATTATTCCCAGTAAGCTGTTCTACCGTGAAATTCTTAAGAAACGCCTCTTTATAATTCCTGTCAGCTTTTATTTCGTAAGACATCAGATAGTCTGCTCTGCCTGCCTTTGCTTTTAAAGCTTCTGCACATGCCTTCCCGGTAATACTCTTATTTTCAACGACTAATACCACAATGGATATATGAAATTTCTTAAGCTCTTTCACTGCTTTTCCATAAAGAGATTTAAAATAACCCTGCCTTCTGTGGGAAGGCAGGGTATAGGCCGAAATCTCAGCTTCATCCGGAAAAGGTTGATATAGTATCAGGGCACTTATGAGAACCTCCTCTTCATAGAAGCAATAGTAACTCTTAAGTTCGGGATAATAATTGTCATCCTCTTCTAAAACCGGCAGCCGCTTAAGTTTGTCATAATCATTGCAGGCAGTAATCAGTTGATTTATATCTCCCCTTTGCTTTTCATTCAAAGTATGAAATGTAATAATCGACATATACTCCCGCCTTTATTAATAATGGTTTCCTGCAATATGAACTTTGATAATATTTGTTGTACCGGAAGTTCTAAGAGGAACACCTGCAGTAATAACGGTTAATTCACCATGTTTTAAATAACCTTTTTCTTCTACAGTAGCTACAGCATGCTCAAATAAAACAAAGGTATCCTGTTCTTCTTTGATCAGGAGAGGTTTAACACCCCAGGACAAATTAAGCTGTCTGCAAACATGATTCTCAGTAGTACATCCGATAATAGTGCATGCCGGACGGTATTTTGATATCATTCTGGCCGTCTGTCCGGATTGTGTAACTGTTATAATCATAGCTGCATTCAGATCATGAGCTGTAGTACAGGTTGCATGAGAAATGGCATCTGTAATACTTGGATTCTCTTCTGTCTCAAGCAAACGGAAACGTTTCTTATAATCAATATCCTGCTCGGTACGAATCGCAATACGTACCATTGTCTTAAGGGAATCCACAGGATATAATCCTGCTGCAGTCTCACCGGATAACATAATAGCGCTGGTGCCATCATAAATAGCATTGGCAACGTCAGTAGATTCTGCTCTGGTAGGTCTTGGATTCTTCATCATGGAATCAAGCATCTGAGTTGCTGTAATTACCTGTTTACCGGCATTGTATACCTTCTTGATGATCATCTTCTGAATAACAGGAACATCCTCTAAAGGGATCTCAACACCCATATCTCCTCTGGCAATCATAATACCGTCGGCAGCTTCAATGATCTCATCGATGTTTTCAACGCCTTCCATATTTTCAATTTTGGCAATAATGTTCGTTCCTGTATGTTTGTACTCAGCAAAAATCTTACGAATCTCCATAATATCTGCTGCACTTCTTGTAAAAGAGGCTGCAATAAAATCGTATCCTTTTTCGATAGCAAATATGATATCATCTCTATCCTTAGAACTGATAAAGGGCATTGTAAGCTTTGTTCCCGGAACGTTAACTCCCTTATTGTCAGAAATTGAACCGTCATTTTGAACTGTACAGATGATATCTGTCTCCGTAAGGCTTTCAACTGTCATACCTACCAGACCGTCATCAATCAGAATGGTAGCTCCTACACTTATGTCTTTTACCAGATGCTCATAATTTATATAAACAATATCCTGTGTTCCTTCTATTTGTCTGGTTGTCAAAGTGAATGTTTGTCCTTTTACCAGGCTTACTTTTTTATCTGCAAATTTTCCGATACGAATCTCAGGTCCTTTTGTATCCAGCAGAGCCGCTATGGGAATATCCAATTCCTCCCTGATTTGTCTTAATCGAACCAAACGGCCATAATGCTCCTCATGGTCAGCATGTGAGAAGTTAAATCTTGCACAGTCCATACCAGCAAGAGCCAATTCTCTCATTACATCACCCTTATCCGTTGATGGGCCTAATGTACAGATTATTTTGGTCTTTCTCATACCTTAATCCTCCTTGTGAATTTTTTAATTATTTCAAATCACCCTGGATACAGATTACATTTCCACGAAATCACCTAATTTTTTCTGTTGAAAATATTCTGCATAAGCGGAATCTTAATTTTATCATCTTCCTGTACCACACTTTATATCTCTATGGCATTTTAACGTCGAAAATGAAGCTATCCTAAAATTCTTCTTATAAAATCCCTGCGTCCCTTAACCCACGGGAATAATAATACACCATTTTCCATAATAAATCTACAGAAAATTTTTATATTATCTTAATTAATAGAGTATTTTACATAAGTCTTTTTGTCTATACAAGAAATCTACAAAGAATTTACTGACTTCTTACTCTTTCCTAACATTTCATACAATGGTATATTTTTCCCAAGATTCGTATGTTTGTTATTATTTTAACTATCTGTTTGGAATATCTTAAAATCTCATCTGTGTTTTGTTAAATACCTCCAGGTATTACCTCCTGATAACGGTTTATCAGAAAGAGTAAAGTAAAAATCAGCTTATATTTTTAAAATTCTCTTGTGAATATATCGCTATGCTCCAGCAGACTCTCTACCGTATCAAATCCTAAACGATGCAGCAGTTCTATTACATAAGGATTATCAATGGGGGTGGGGTAAACAGCGCTGTCTCCATACTCATTAACATTTTTTCGTCCCTCTTCCCTGTCAATCATAACCTTAGGACCGCCTACACAGCCACCTACACAACCCATTCCTTCAAAGAAATTTGCATTTCCATTCCCCTCCAGCAGTTCATTTATCATCTGCTTACAGGACGGTACCCCGTCTGCCTGTCTGGTTTTCACGTGAATTTTCCTATCCGGATTCAGACGCTCTACCGTACCCTTTACTGCCTCACTAACNNTTTTCGCTCTCTTCCATATTACCTGGGTCAATACCTGCATACTCAAAAATATCCTGAACCTCTTGAAAGGTAAGGACAAAATCAACCGCATCACTGATGTCCTTTTCTCTTGCTTCTGCCTTCTTGGCGATACAGGGTCCGATAAATATAGTGATTGCCTCCGGATGCAGTACTTTAATGGTCCGTCCGCAGGCTACCATAGGAGAAACCGCTCCCGGTACATGAGGCATAAGATCTTTATAGACTCTTCTTATCATGCCTATCCACATAGGACAGCAGCAGCTGGTCAGTTGATAATCCTTTTCAGACAGAATATTTTTATCGAATTCCAATGCCTCTTTTAAGGTTAGTATATCAGCAAATAGAGCCACTTCTATCATTCCCTCAAACCCTAAGTACTTAAATGCATTTCTAAGTTTACCGGGTGTTACCTCTTCATTAAACTGGCCTAAAAATGCAGGTGCTATCAAGGCATACACAGGGCCTTTTGCTTCATGGATAGCCGTCAGGGCAGGAAGTACATCTTTACTGGCAGTCAGCTTATCAGCCTTACAGGCATCAACACAGGCGCAGCAGCCGGCACATAACTCTTTATCAATTATTAGTTTTCCGTTCTCATCTTTTTTGATTGCCTCAAATATACAACTGTCTACGCAGGCAGAAGGCTTATCTGGAGGACAGGAACATTCACCAATATGCAAAACAGGAGGATATTTCTTTGGATTTAACAGGCAATCCAATTGATGCGGATCATACTCATCGAAATTTATATCTTTTTCCTTTCCATCAACATATTCCTTGGTTAATTTGCGATACATATCATCAAATCTAGTCATAGAACACCTCACTTTTCATAGTCATTATTTTTGCCCAAAACTTGTAAAATAACCAAAATGCCATAAAAAGATGCAAATTGCATACTTCTATGGCATTATCCTACTTATACTTTTTATAATTATCAAGTTTTGTTATAGCAGCTATTGAGTCAGTGTAAACTTATTCATTATCCTTATTAATCGTCTCTGACAGAGTGTGCCAGCCTAATACTGCGCATTTGACTCTGGCAGGCATGTGGGATATATCCTTTAGAGCAATGGCATCCTCCAGTATCTCAAGCTCATCCTCATTTTTAATTTCATTTTTAATCATACCAGTAAAGGTCTGCGCAAGTAATTCCGCTTCTTTAAGGCTTTTACCCTTTATCAGGTCTATCATAATCGATGCAGAAGCCTGGGATATAGCACATCCGCTTCCTACAAAGGAGGCATCTTCTATGATACCGTCCTTTATGTTTAATTCCAGTTCAATCTCATCTCCACAGCTTGGGTTAATACCGCGTTTGGTCCTGTCAGGATGTTCAAGATGATGTTTGTTATGATTGGAATTCGCATGTTCCCTTAAAATTTCTGAATATACATTTTCAATTCCCAAGACCAAGCCACCCCCTGACTTTCTTTAAGCTCGTTATAAACATGTCTATATCTTCTTTGGTATTATAAAAATAGAAGGACACCCTGCAGGTAGCTGCCGCACCTAAATACCTCATGAAAGGCTGAGCACAGTGATGACCCGCCCGAATACAGACACCGTCTGCATTTAATAAGGATGAAACATCGTGAGGATGCACCTCTTGAACGTTAAAAGCTATTACTCCGCTCCTGTCATTTGCTGTATATTTTTCGCCATATATAGTAACATAAGGTAATTCCCTCAATCTGTCAAGAGCATAAGCAGTAAGTTCTTCTTCAATTTCTCTTATTCTACCGTATCCGGTTTCGTTGAGATACCCAATTGCCGCTCTAAGCCCTATTGCTCCTCCCACATTTGGCGTTCCCGCTTCAAATTTCTGAGGTAAAGGCGCAAAGGTCGCCTCCTGCTCTGATACGAAATCAATCATCTCCCCTCCGGTAAGAAAGGGAGGCATTTCCTCCAGTAGAGCTTTCTTTCCGTAGAGTACTCCTATTCCCATAGGACCAAGCATCTTATGTCCGGAAAAGACTGCAAAATCTGCATTAAGTTCAACTACATCCAGCGGATAATGAGGAATACTCTGTGCACAGTCAATAACCGTTACGGCACCTACACTATGGGCTTTTTCAGTTATTTTCTTAACAGGATAAATCGCACCGGTTACATTTGACACATAGGCAAAAGCTACAATTTTGGTTTTAGCTGTTATCTTTTCTTCTATCTCCTCATCCTTTAGACGTCCCTGCTCATCTGTATAGAGATACTTTAATACTGCATTTTTTTCTTTTGCAAGCTGCTGCCAGGGAATTAAATTGCTGTGATGTTCTGAGATGGGGATAAGAATTTCATCCCCTTCCTTGATATTGCTTTTGCCATAACTATAGGCTATAAGATTAAGGCTTTCCGTTGCATTTCGGGTAAATATGATTTCTGCAGCATCCTCTGCTTTAATAAAATCTGCAACTGCTTTTCTTGCCTCTTCGTATTCAAAAGTTGCTTTCTCACTGATATCGTACAGCCCTCTATAAGGATTGGCATTGTATTCTTTATAATATTCTTCCACGGCTTTTAAGACAGACTCCGGTTTCTGAGTGGTCGCCGCATTATCAAGATAGACCAAAGGTTTTTCACCCTTGTCTCTTAACAATGGAAAATCATTGATATACTCATTACTGCAGGCTGCTGACATGGCTCATCCTCTCCTTCACATAACTTTTAACTTTTTCCTTTAATTCTTCTGTGGGGATGTTTTTAAGAGCCGGATGAAACCAGGCTTCCAGCATTAGCTTTTTCGCTTCGGTTTCACTTAAACCTCTGGACATCATATAAAAGAGCTTATCCTCGTCTATCTTTCCGCTGTTTGCCGCATGTTTACCGGATACATTTTCCTCTCCGCATAAAATCAAAGGCACGGATACGTTCTTTATGGTTTTATCAAAGAGCAGAGTATATTCACCTTCTGCACCTTCCGCTCCGGCGGCTCCTCTTTTAAAATCAATTGTGCCTCTGAATGTTTTCCTGCTGCTGTCCAGTAAGGCTCCGTTAATATTCATCTCACTCTTTGAATTCCTGCCATAATGATTCACCACATAATTAAAATCCAGGGACCGGTTCTTATCACCAAAATAAATGGTATCCACCTGAAACTCGCTTTCATCCCCCTTTAGATCTGCTTGAATGCCGCTGGCCAGATAACCAGCACCTAATTCACACTGGGTAATCCTTACCTGTCCGCCGCCTTTGCATTCTGCTCCGATATTGCTAAGATGTACGCCGGAATCCGGTAGCAGCTGTATCTGAATAAGGTTTATTAAGGCATTCCTGCCGGCCATCAGATAGAATAAACCGCCATGAAACAACGGCTCTTCTTCTTTTCCTTCATAAGTAAGCACCAGGGTTATTTCACTTCCTTCTTCTGCGACAATGAATATCTCTTCTGCCAGAGCAGCGTTCTCTTTATCCAGCAGATTATTTATATACAAAGGCTCTGATAATTTCTTACCCTTTGGGCAGGTTAAGGTTAGCTTTCTATTCCGGTTATTTCTTATGAATTCTTCTGCATTCTCACCCATTCCGGTCTGAGGAATTTTCTGAATTGAATAAGTATTATCTTTTGTTACTACAAGCTGATCAAGGCTCTCTCCTGTAAGCTCTGATACCTTTACAGGTTTTATATCCGGAATTTCCTGCTTGATATTTAATTCATTTACACCCAGCCAACGAAAGGTCTTCATTGGCAGTTTATTGGTATCTTTTAATTCCAGTATCATCGTTTTCCCCATTTCTGCGCTGCTTTTTCGTCCCGGTCGTTTATGTGTCCAGCGCAGACACAAACTTTATCTATCCTATACTGCCTTCCATTTCAAGACGTATCAGCTGATTCATTTCCAGTGCATATTCCAAAGGAAGCTCTTTTGCTATAGGTTCAGCGAATCCGCTGACAATCATAGCTCTGGCATCCGCTTCACTTAATCCTCTGCTCATAAGATAAAAAATCGTATCATCGCTGATCCTGCCTATTTTGGCTTCATGTCCGATGTCAACATTATCATTACGAATATCCATAACCGGTATGGTATCAGAACGTGATTTGGAATCCAACATTAAGGATTCGCAGGATACTGCACACTTGGCACCATCTGCTTCCGTGCCCATTACCACAGCGCTTCTAAAAGTACTTGTGCCGCCGTCCTTGGATATTGACTTTGAACTCATATGGGAAGAAGTGTTAGGGGCTGCATGAACCACCTTAACCCCAGTATCCAGACTCTGACCATTACCGGCAAAGGTTATACCAGTATATTCCATCTTAGCATTCTCACCCTTTAAAATACTCATGGGATACAGATAGGATACTCTGGAGCCAAAAGATCCGGATACCCATTCCATGGTTGCGTCTTTTGCCACAGAGGCACGCTTNNTGGGGCACGCTTTGTATTGAGATTAAACATATTCTTAGACCAGTTTTCAATCGTTGAATAGCGAAGCCTTGCTCCTTCTCTGACAAACAATTCCACACAACCTGCGTGAAGATTGGCTACATTATATTTAGGAGCAGAGCATCCTTCAATAAAATGCAGATTAGCTCCTTTATCCACTATTATGAGCGTATGCTCAAACTGTCCTGCTCCGGGAGCGTTTAGACGGAAATAGGATTGCAGCGGAATCTCAACGGATACACCGGGTGGTACATAAACAAAGGAACCGCCGCTCCATACTGCTCCGTGAAGTGCAGCAAACTTATGATCTCTGGGGGTTACCAGCTTCATAAAATGTTCTTTTACCAGCTCCTCATGCTCTCTTAAGGCACTTTCCATATCCGTATAGATAACACCGAGGCTTTTAACCTCTTCTCTTACATTATGATACACTACCTCTGAGTCATACTGAGCTCCGACGCCTGCCAGAGAGGTACGCTCAGCCTGGGGTATTCCTAAACGCTCAAAGGTGTTTTTGATATCCTCCGGTACTTCCTCCCACTTCAACTGCATCTGCGTATTCGGTCTGACATAAGTAACGATATCCTCCATATGAAGCCCTTCAATACTTGGTCCCCATACAGGTATATCCAGTTCATTGTATATTTTTAAAGATTTCTGCCTGAACTCTCTCATCCAAGCCGGATCATTCTTCTCAAGTGATATGGAATTAACGATTCCGGATGTCAATCCTCTGGATGCTTTGTAGGAGGCATTAACCTTATCTTTGATGTCGTAAATACTTCGATTAACATCTTCAACATAAGTCTTATTCTTCACAGTTTCCATAATTACCTCTCATTCCCGCCGTTCACACGGCTTATCTATCTGACCATATAACTCTACGTCATTTATGCAGCGCCTTAAAGCCTTTCCTGTTGACCGCTTCGATGAGATCCGGTCCACCGGTCATGATCAGTTTACCTTCGGAAAGTATATGAACATAATCAACGTCCAGATATTCCAGTATCTTAGTATTATGCGTTATGATAAGAAGTGCATTCTCCTTATTCTTAAAGGCTTTAACTCCCTTTGAGACAATTTTGACCGCATCTACATCAAGCCCGGAATCTGTCTCATCCAGTATGGCGAGCTTGGGATTTAACATAAGCATCTGAAGGATTTCAGACTTTTTCTTCTCTCCTCCGGAAAAACCGACATTTAAGTATCTGTCTGCATATTCCCTGTCCATACCCAGGTTTTCCATTGTCTTACCCAGCTCTTTCCGATATGCCATTACTTTAGGCAGTTTGCCTTCAATCGCTGTTTTGGAGGATCGCAGGAAGCTTGCCAGGCTTACTCCTGTTAATTCCTCGGGATTCTGAAAAGAAAGAAATAACCCTTTCCTTGCTCTGACATCCGTTTTTTCATTCGTGATGTCCTCACCTTCAAAAAGGATTTCTCCTTCTTCGACTATATATTTTGAATGTCCCATGATAGAATAACCAAGGGTAGACTTACCTGCACCGTTTGGTCCCATAATCACATGAACTTCTCCTTTGTTCACCGTAAGGTTCAATCCATTTAAAATATCCTTATTTTCTACACTCACTCTGAGCTCTTTGATTTCAAGTAATTTCTCTGACATGTATACATCACTGACCTTTCTACATAATTTTAGCAGCTTATTAATTCCTACTGTTTTAATTCCTACTAATTTAATCCCTATTATAATACTCGGGTATAATCTTTGCAAGCCCTAAATCATCCTCATTTGCATTTCTCTGCCAATAACACGCATTTCTTTAACCCCTTCAGAACAAAAAAGCCCTATGATATTCTTATCTTTGCACTTTGAAAATTATTATCTCTCAAAGCGTAAAGACGAAATACCATAGGGCTTTCTCTTTTACAGATTCTTAGCTACCATTTTCCGTCGAATTTTATGGGATTGGCCTTTTCATGACCACTTTTCGCTTTACCCTGAATCTCAGGTACAGGCTTCTCATCATTCTTCTTACCCTTATATCCTATATGCTCCATTGTTCCATGGGGTTCTTTTGGGTCCGGGCGTCTCATTCCGGCTTTTGCCATATCAATCCCTCCTTTGCTTTTTATGACAGCAAATACTTACACATCATTATGCTCTACTGATTTTTTCTTGGCGTTTCTGTTCTGGTTTTGATTTTCTCTGGTTATAGGTGTCTGGTAATTTGCTTTTTCCATTCTTGCCTTTTTATTATCAGGCTGACTGTCTTTTGGCATATTAACTCCTTTCGTGAATATAAAATCCATGATTTGATATCCCTGAATCCGTAGTAGAAAAAAGTCTGGAGGTTAACAACAAAAACCTCCTTAAAAATCATTGCAGGATAAGTATGCTTCTACTGTTGAATCTTATTCATTTAAATTTTTATAATGCAGACTCACCTCTTAAGCTGTCAAAAGTCCTGTAAATATCAATTGTTCCAAAGCCCCATACTTTATTGGGATAAACTTCATTGGTACTCCGATTAACACCGCGAATAAGAAATTGCTTTACGGCGGTTGAATCCATGTAAATTAATTTACCGCGCACAAGTCCCCATTCCAAAAGCAGTGCACCAATTCCTGCAGTTACAGCTGCAGCCATACTGGTACCAGTTTTTGGTACAAAGCCTCCAGAGCTTGGACATAGCAGTTCGACTCCAGGTGCAGCAAGTTCCGGTTTTATGTTATTTAGCCTCGTATATCCTCTGCCGGCATTTAAATAAATACTTTGATTTCTATAGTCATAGGCAGTTACAGTTATTGGGATACCCGCATTTCCTGGTGTTGTAATTGTAGTTTCCGGGTTGGGCTTAACAAATCTGGTGGCTTCTCTTACAAAACCGGTCAAAGGAAGCCAGATATGAAAACCTGTTGTTATGTCCTTAATTCCATATACCCTGAAACGCCATATCCCCGGTGCAGGTCTGACAAACCGCAGAAAAATGAGCTGATCTCCAGTCTGGGCTTCTGCTATCAGATAACTTATATATAAAATGGTACTTTCAAATAAAAAACGGATGGTTCTGCTTTCTCCAAGTCTGGCCGGTATTCTGGGTATATATTCTCCAGAAGGCGAAGTGATATCAATGGAATATACACCTGGTGCCTGACCCCATAATTCCATGGTGAATCCATTTTCATCTTCGGCAACATTTACTTCCACCAAATTACTGTTAATCGAATCTTCAACGGTACCAAAGTAATGATGCCCGGCAGCACCTTCATTTCCAGCAGGCAAAACAACCACAACTCCATTTCTTTCACCGAGCCTCGAAAGCATTAGACTTATGGGTTCTCTGCCATCATGACCTCCCATATTGGAGCCAAGGCCAATGCAGATAACAATTGGTTTATTCCGTTGTTTTGCCAGATTTACAAGATACAATACACCTGCCATAATATCATTTTCCTGATACGCGACGGTTTCATTGGGAACAAACAGGTACTCCTTGAGATTTTCTTTTGCCAATTTTAACTTAACGATTGCCAGTTCTGATAAAGTAGCAATTCCTGTAAAGTTTTCCGCCTGCACTTCACCTCCACCCGCTAAACCTGCCAAAGCAGTTCCATGCCCCAGTTCATCCACACTAGGTACAACGGATAAAGGGGTTACACTACTAAGAGCTTCATTTATATTATCTTCTGTATATACCTTACCGTAATTGTAAGTCTCTGGTGTTGCTTCCGGATTAACTATTGTTTGATCCCAGATTGATATAATTCTGGTAGTATTGTCACTTTTTCTAAATACAGAAAGGGTATAATCAATTCCTGTATCAACAAACCCAAGTATAACTCCCTCTCCTTTCAGATTAAGTCCAGGCAGCCTTGACAATCTGTTAAGTCCAACAGCTTCAATTGTCGATGATTGCAACAATCCAAATAATTTAGGTATGGCGGTAA
Source organism: Lachnoclostridium sp. UBA6558 (assembly GCA_002434335.1). Taxonomy (GTDB): domain Bacteria; phylum Bacillota; class Clostridia; order Lachnospirales; family Lachnospiraceae; genus Anaerocolumna. The sequence goes on from DJJW01000010.1 coordinate 172,489, forward strand.
ATCCTATATCCCCTACCAGTCTTTCCTGTGTTTTACTGACAGGTATATATGCTACTGCATAAGTCTCGTCTAAAATCTGCATGGTCTCACCATAAACATCTTGAATACGCGAAAGGTCTGCATCATACTCGATTAATACATCTATATAGTCATTACTGATTATTTTATTCTTCTCTTCCTGCGTCATACACCCTGCTTGAAAACCGTTTTGGTTATATATATGATGTTTTATCCAAATTAATATCAATGGTATCCAGAAAACAACAAAAAGAGTATAAGAAGACTCTTTACGATTCATCTCATACTCTTTTTATTATTTCGTTCCGCCGATAACAGCAATATATTAATAGTAATTAAAAGCTTATAAAATTAATATCTCATAGGAAGGATATTTCCATAATCCTCTAAAGATCCATTGTTAAAGAAGCAGTCAATAATCTCTCTTCCTAAAGGATCAAGCTCATCCGTCTTAAACTTAACCAGCTCTTCTTTAAAGAAATCAACCAATAACTTGGCTCCCTTATCATAGCCTTCAATTCCTACTTCAGCCTGAAGTTCCGGACGTAGGAAATCCTGTCTGATGTAACGTCCGTCTATACGGATAGATTCCTGGCAATAACCAAGGATATTGCAGCGTGCTTCCACTAACTGCTCAGGTTTGAACTTCGCTCCGCCTCTTCTTGCAATATATTCTCTGGCTACCCACTGAGGCATGAAGCCAACTTCATATACACCGATATGCTGATTAGGAATCAATACATATCTTGTATGAGTGGAATGCTTCACCTGATTCAGCAGCAGGTTAGCCTGTGTTACCATCTTACCGGTAGCAAAAGGCCAATAGGAACCAACACCTTCACTGGTCATTTTATTGGTAGAATTAATACTGGGATTATTGTAACCTCTGGGTGCCACAAGTCTCCACAGCCAAGCCAGTGCGGGGGGGAGTACGTGGAACAAACCGATTACACCATAGCTGGGATTTTCTTTTGTGCAAGGCGGTGTTCTGACACCAAAGCTTCTGATATCAACCTCTGCAAGTTCGCTTACTACATTCTGCACATACTCTCTGGGCAGAATAACTCTGGGATTGGGGCAGGGTTTGCCATCGGAATCAAGAATATGCTCCCAGGGAAGGCAGGTTGCCTTCTCAATAGCCTGCATATTAATATAAACCAAGGGTCTGGGCGGCTGAATAAGTATACTCTCCAGCTGAGGAGAATCCCCGTATTTCTTTATGTTATCAAGACGTAAGAACCAGCCGTCTTCTGCATCCTTAACAACCAGTTTATGGCTTTCATTCTGCATATCCGTATGACAAAGAGCCATATCATCGGTAATAGGACGAAGCTCACACGCATCTACCAGTTCAATATATGTCTTTTCTTTGGTAAGAGTGTTCACACCAAGAACAACTTTACCATCTAATTCTCTGTGAATGTTTTCTGTCATTTCACTCTTACCGCCGCCGGACGCACCTTCATGCATAATAACAATTTCATTGTCATATGGAGTGATAACTTTAACAGTTGAAGCGTGACATGTAGTCCAGCCTTCATTTTCACCTATATTTAAAAGCACACTGTAGATACCTTTTTTGGCACTGGGACCTGGATAGAGATTATAAGAGAATACCTCATGTACGTCATCCAAACGATTATGGACTACCACCTGTTTTCCATCAAAATGAGTATGACGGAATGGAGGCGCAAGATAAACCACTGCTTTGGGTTCAAAGCCGCCTTCCATATCATTAACGCTTACAAATTCCTGTAAATCAGCTAAAGCAGCACCAAAAAAGCCTGCATTAACAGGTGCTAAAAGAATAGCGGGATAGCCGTATTCTCTTCCGCCGGCCATAAAGGGAACAATGAAAAGTTCCTGTTTCTTAAGCCATTCAAAAGTTGCATCTCTTAATTCACTGAAATCCTTTTTGTAAAGGTCCTGATATCTTGGTTTATCTGACTCTTTATCATCAGCTACCAGATTACAGTCCGGGTCTCTTCTTCTCATATAATCTTCCGGATAATTACCGATTACACCGTTTCTGCATCTGGTTACGGTTGCTTCCAGAACAGAGCCTTTGCCTTCCACGTCATATCTTACTTCGTAATCGTTTCCACCTTCAGGGCCAAAGGAAAGAGCCAGCAATTCCTCTTTTGTAGCAGGGATTACTACGCTCTTACAACTGTCCAGTATTGCTTGTAATTCTTTCGAAAAATTAAATTTCTGTAACAATTCTTTCACCTAATCATCCTTTCTAGCTATATGCCATTTCTGGCTATCTGCTATCTCAGCCTGTTTCATCAGTTTTGTCAATTTATACAGCATTCCTGACGGATGCGTTTCCTAAATTGACATATGCTGTCTCCCAGAGCCGTCTAGCATAGTACCTTCCAACATTTATTAAACCCGATCTCCTATGTAATTATGGAAACCGGCTCCTACAACTTATCATAAGCTGCTTCTTGCTGTCTGCTGTACTTGTCAACATGTTATTTACCTGTCTGCCGTCTTAATTCACCAGTTTTCAATTCATAAGAAGTATGCATTTTTTCCTGAAAAACAGCTTAAATCAGTCGTTTTTGTAAACGCTTACTTTCTCTCCGATTATACCCCATTTTGTGGGTACTGTCAACCTGCCTTTTTAAGACAAAATGTTATCTCAGCATGAGGAAAGTCTTGAAAACACAGGTTTTTCAAGACTTTGCACGATTGTATACAATAAAACAATTTATAAATTTAAGAGTGTTTATCAATAATTTAGAATTAGGACATCTTAAAAATTTTCTCACTTTGTATGACATAAGTACATGTATTTTTATAAAGGCAATTGCATATTTAATTACTACTCTCCAGTTTCACTTTTCATTTATACACTCTATTATCCCTTAATTCCTATATCTTATCCTCAGCCTGCAATCGATTAAGCATAATACTTTGCCTGAGCCATCCAAAGTTTTGCATAAATACCATCTTTCTCTAAAAGAACTGCATGACTTCCCCGTTCTGCCACCTCGCCTTTTTTAAGTACCAGGATATCATCGCAAAAACGGCAGCTGCTCATTCTATGGGAGATATAGATACTTGTCTTATGCTTTACCAGTTCTTCAAACCGGGTATATATTTCATACTCGCTTATGGGATCCAGTGCTGCAGTAGGTTCATCCAGTATCACAAAGGGTGCATCCTTATATAATGCTCTGGCCAGCGCAAGCTTCTGGGCTTCACCGCCGCTGATATCTTCTCCTCCGCTATGGGCTGTAAATAAGCTGGTGCTTAATCCGAACTTCTTTTTATCTACCCACTCTTTCATTCCGGCCTGCTTAAGACATTCAAGTACCGAATTTTCATCATACTCTTTTGCAGCCGCAATATTTTCACCAACTGGAAAAGCAAAAAGTTTGAAATCCTGAAATACAATACTAAACAATCTTAAATACTCCCCGTAATCATACTTGCGGATATCAACTCCGTTCAATGTAATTAATCCTTTTGTAGGTTCATACAGACGGCATAAAAGCTTGATAAATGTACTTTTACCCGCTCCATTTTCACCTACCAGCGCCAGTTTATCCTTTAAATGTATCTTACAGGAGATATTATGGAGTATCTCTTCTGAAGTACCCGGATAAGAAAAACTTACATTGTGAAACTCCAGTTCATATTCATTATCCAAACGTTTCTCAACGGGTATTGACCCTGTTTCTCTTTTGTTCTCCAATCCTAAAAAGTCCAGAAAGCTCTCCATATACCCGGCAATTCTTAAGATATCGGCATTGTTTTCTATAATGTTAGACATAGCCGTATTAAACTGTGTCATAGCACCAACATATTTCGTAAAAGAACCAATACTCACAGCCTGTGCAAGAATCTTGATAAATACCAGCAGGTATGAAAATGCAATAAACAAACTATTAGAGCAGCTATTCAAGGTAAATGATCTTTTATAGATATCGATCATCTCTTCATAAACATTACGCGTTACTTTTCTCCAGACACTAAATCTCTCCATAATCATACTTTTCATGTCAAAGATACGGATAACCTTACCTTTGCTATAATCCAGAAAAACCTGATTAATCATATAACCCAGCTGATGTTCTGCAACCACATGATCGGCTTTGTTCCTTTCCTGCTGTTTTATAGCGCTCTGATTAATTCTCTTCTGCCAGAGAATTACAGCTAACAGAATCAGTATAAAAGCTGGCAGTGATACAGCTGGAGATGCTAAGATTGAAAGATTTCCGCTTCTTACAGGTTTATGAAAACACAAGTTAATTATCATACCTACTGATAATATCACTGACAATAACGCCGTAAAGATGCTTTGATAACAAGTTAATATATAGCTAATACCCCCATACAATTTCATTGTAAATTCGGTGGTATTGATTTTTTCCTGAACTCCCGCATTTTCCATGGTTTCAAGATCAAGTGCGAGGGCTTTTTCCCGCAGCATGAATTTTAAATTTATTGCAGAAGCCTGTCCTTTATACTTTACCACCTGATCCAGCAGATCCATCAGCAGACCAAGAATCAGATTAATTGCAATAAGAATAATCGAGGTTCTTAGAGCAGTTTCGTAGGCACCTGCTGTAAGAGAATCAATAATTAACGCAGAAAGGAAAAATCCGGAATAGGGAATAGCAGTCTGCAATAAGGATAAAAGCATAGCAAGGGGAATAATATCTCTGTCTGTTTTATGGAGCAGTTTCATTAACCGATAACCTGTTTTGTGATAGTCATATTTATTTATAAATCTGCTCTTCATGGCTGCTCCTCCCCGTTCTCAGTATTTTTATAATAATGCGCCTGTATCTGAAACATCTTACTGTATTCACCTTGTTTCATAAGGAGCTCTTCATGGCTCCCCTCTTCTATTATAGTTCCGTTACCAAGCAGCAATATACGGTCACAGAATCTGGTTGAACTTAATCTATGTGAAATAAATACACTGGTCTTTCCTTCTACATAACTGTTATATTTCTCATACATACTGCTTTCTGCAAGAGGATCTAATGCCGCTGGGGGTTCATCCAGAACAACTACAGGTGCATTTTTATATAACGCTCTTGCTAGCATCAGTTTCTGCATTTCACCGCCTGACAGCAATACTCCCTGCTTGTCCAGTTCCTTACCCATGGAGGTGTCAAGTTTGTTTGGTAGATTCTCGATTCGCTCCAGAAGTCCGGCATTTTTTAAGCTATTTACAAGCCTCTCCTTATTGGCTGCTTTCTCCGGCTCACAGGTTATATTATCTCCTATCGTAAAGGCGAAACTAAAAACTTCCTGGAAAATTACCGCAAACTCTTTAAAATATGCTTTCTTCGGAATACTTCTGATATCAACTCCATCCATATAAATAGTTCCTTTGGTGGGTGTATACAAACCACACATAAGTTTTACCAAAGTAGATTTACCGGCTCCATTTATTCCAACTAATGCGGTCTTCTCATCAGGTTTTAAGATTAGATTAATATTATTTAGAGCTGGTTTATCACTTCCCGGATATGTAAAACTCACCTCTTTGAATTCTATTACATGCTTTTTATTAAGTGATATATTACCCTTTCCTGCTTCAGCTTCCTTTTTTATTTTCTCATGGAAAGCCCGATAATCATTTACTACATCGCTGTTTATTCCCATCTCATGTATACTATTAAAAATTTCCTTCATCCATGTGTTAAAACCAGCCGCCACTCCCAGATACACAAGAAATGCATCCAGGGGCATCCCTTTTGACATTTGGTAGATCAGGTACAAATACAACAGACCTTCTTTCGCAAAGAATGTAAGTCTTTCCAACAGCTTCTGCAGATAATATCTGGTATACTCTTTCTTTAACCACCCAAGCCGTTCAGCTTTCATTTCTTCAAAAGCCTTTTTAAACCAGGTACCCATGTTATAGATTCGGATATCCTTACTGTTACCGATATCAATAATCTGGTCATTCATATACTGAATTTTCTTTTCTATCGGTGTCCAATCATCCTTATGGACATCGGCCCACTTTCGATTCTTATGATTTGTGATACCATTTAATATGGATGTAATGATAAGAACTAAAAGTATCCATGGATTTAATTTCGCAGATAGGAGGGAATATATGCCTAACCCTAATAAATTCGTAAACAGAAGCATATTATGATTCAACAGAGCTTCCACACCTATCTCATTCCCATAGTAGAATGCTCTTTGTGCTTTTCTTAACCTGTCTCTTCCTTCTGAGCTTTCAAACTCAGCATACTCCATATCCAGGATATCATCTAAAAGTTCATCCCCCATGTCGATACGGAATAGAAAGCAAATTCCTTTTATCTTCTGCCCCAGGTATGTTAGTAAAATTTTCAGCAGCAAGATAGCTGCTATAAAACCTGATACAAACAGGATAGACCTGCTTAACTCTTCTTCCGCTAAGTACATCCTTGCCACAAGTCCCGGAAGTGCAATTGTCAGTAAAGGCAGGCAAACTGAACTGACAATTCGTAAAAATACCAGAGCAAAGTAGCTTATACCTGTATATCCTCCAATTTTGCGAAGCAAGTAGACAACATTTTGTGATATTCGGTATCTTGTCTTCATTTCAAATCCCGCTTTCCCATCTCTGATGGCCTTTCTCTTTTCTTTCACCTTTAATGTACCAGGAAACTATAGCACAATTCCTGCAAAGAAAATTCTTCATAACACGAAATGCTTCTGTGCTGCACGAAATGCAACCACACTAGTATTCAACACCTGCTATTTACGCTAATGCTGCATTGCCGTCAATTTTATTTTATATTATTTAACGGAAGTGTAACTTCCGCTGCAAATATACCGGGTTCATTCTGAAGATTTAAGAATCCCTCATATTTCTCAGTCAATGCCTTTACTCTCTTAATTCCAAGGCCATGGTTCCCTCGTTTTTCTGATATATAATTTTTCTCGTTAAAATTAGGAACTAACTTTGCGGAATTCTGAACAGATACATAAAACTGCTTTTTTATAACTGCAATATAGACTCTAATAAAACGCTCCTGTTGTTGTAGCTGTTCACATGCCTCCATGGCATTATCCAACAGATTTCCAAGAATGACACATAGGTCCACTTCAGGCAATGGTATTACTCCTGATAACTCAGTCTTGCAGGATATTATTATTTTCTTCTTCTCCATAATCGAGAATTTACTGTTCAGAATGGCATCAAGCATGATATTTCCCGATTTTATATAAGCGTCAACTCGATTAAGCTCCTGTTCCAGCTCGTTGAGGTATATGCCCAATTCTTCCGTTTGTTCAAAGGCGAGATGGGCTTTTATTACCTGAAGATGATTGTGATAATCATGTCTCCAGCCTCTCATATTCAAGTAAACATTCTTAACTTCTTCATACTGATTCTGCAAAACTTCATTTCGAAATTTCCCGGTATCCCTTTCAAATTCCTTCTTAAAGCCTGTAAAAGTGGTCTCTATCAGAAGAAAAATAAATATTGCAAGTCCGGTAATGGAGATTTTAAAAAAATTTAAAAATTCTACAATTGTAGTTTTATTCTCTATTGCCTGAAACTTATTTGAAACTCTAAGGATTGCAAACATTCCAATAAAAACAAGCGAAATCATAAGATAATAAACTACTCTTTTACCGGTTCTTTTTCGCATCAGCAGCAAGAGACAGAACCCTAAAAACAATATTGTTATTTCTGTTTCCTGAAAATACAGTATACTGGCAAATAACCATTTTCCAATTATTAAAAAACCGCCAGGTGCAAGAACATAAGACCAATGCAGTATAAAAGGCTCCTCATTATAGAAACAGTCAAACAAAACTACCAGAATAGTTATCACTAACCAGACTGCATCAAACCTTAGCAAAGAGAAAAGCAGCAGAAAGGAGGTACAGGTTATAAAAAGGACTGCCATCCTGCTCAAACCCTTATTTATCTCACCGCACTGGCAAAGAACATACAAATATAAAAGCAGCCAAACAAGCTCTGTTATCAGACTCATGTAATATTTCCTTCCAGACTTCTTCTGTGATAAGTCAAATATGCTTTATTCAGGTTTTCCCACTGGCCTCTGGCAACAGGAATAGAAACGCCTTCAACTATAACAGCTTTTTTTGTAATACATTCGACTTTTGCAAGATTTACTATGTAGGATCTATGAAGTCTGTAAAATCCTTTCTCAGCTAATTCTTCTTCATAAAAACTTATTCCCTTTGTACTTTTGAATTCAGTTCCTTTTATATTAAAATATGTACTATGCCCGGCGCTCTCCAGATATGCTATATCCTGTAAAGCAACCTTTAAGAGGTTATTTCCCTCCTCCAAAATAAGGCTTGGCTGCTTATGAAGCCTGGTATAAGCAAGAGAAAGACATTGGTTAAGCTGCTCTGCCTTCACAGGTTTCAACAGATATGATACCGCTTCTACAGAATACCCCTCAAATACATACTGCTTCATCCCAGTTACAAAAATATATTCTATTTTCTTACCTTCTCCATAGAGTCTTTTGGCCAACTCCATACCGTTCATTTCTTTCATTTGAATATCAAGGATCAAAATGTCTGTATTCTGGTTTTCCTCATAATCAAACAAAAATGCTTCTGCACTGGTATAACTGTGAAAGCTGCAGCTGATTCCTGTTTCTTTACTCCAGCAGCCTATCAATTTCTCCAACAGCTTAAATTCCGCATCCTCATCATCACATACCGATATGTTTATTCTGTTATCCACTTTAATCTACCCCTCCCGGAATCTTTCGTATATTTAAATTTTGATACAGCTTTTCACACAGAGTCAGAAACTCTTTTTCTTCCACTCCTTTTATTGCTGCTTCTGATGCCAGTATTTCCATCTGATTTGTAAGTTTATCCTTATAAGCTTTATCCTCAGTAGCGCCGGTAATTACCACTGCTCCTCGCCTGCCACCAGTCAATATAAAGCCTTCTTCTTTTAATAAGGCATAGGTTTTATTTACAGTCATGGGGTTTACTCCCAAATCAGCTGCAAGACTACGGACAGTAGGCAGCTTCTCCCCCATAGAAAGCATACCACTCCCTATTCCTCTGATAATTTCATTTCTTAATTGTAAATATATAGGTACGTCATTTTCAAAATCAAGGCTGATGAGCATCCCTTTTCTCCTTCCCTGACTGTCTCAGCAATTCCTTATTAAGACGCTGAGTCCTTTCATAATCATGCATAATTACAGCTTCCCCCTTCAGATAACAGACTATGGGTTTATGCCTGTCCGCTATATACAGTTTTTGCTTTATAATCTCCTATTACAGTATGAGGACAATCCACGGATCGTATATTCCACTATCCCTGCCAAATGTCATGCTATACTATTTTTGTATCATAAATAATAATACAATTTCTGTATAGGTGCAAGAAGTATTTTCCATTTGCTTTCCTTGTATTTACTATGTTTTCAGGTCATTTTTAGAAATTAGTACTAAAAACTTGCTATTTTGTCTAATCTATGCTACAATAGATACAAAATTTTTTTAGGAGGAATAATCATAATGGATCCTGACCCTGACGGGGATAGTATTTTATTACAAATACTAATACTAATCGTTATAACACTTATCAATGCATTTTTTTCCTGTGCCGAGATGGCCATGGTATCATCGAACAAAAACAAAATAAAGAGGCTCGCTGATGGCGGTAACAAAAAAGCCGAGCTGGTGCAGAAGATCATGGAAGAACCCACAAAGTTCTTATCAACCATACAGGTTGCCATAACCTTAGCTGGTTTCTTCTCAGCAGGATCTGCAGCTACCGGACTATCCGGACCTTTGGGAGAATTTCTTTTAAAGATTCATATTCCTTATGGAGATGAAATTTCCTTTTTCCTTGTGACAATAATACTTGCTTTCTTTACTTTGGTTTTCGGTGAATTAGTTCCCAAAAGAATTGCTCTTTCGAAAACAGAAGAAATCAGTATGTTTGTAATTGGCCCTGTTAACCTTTTATCCAAAGTGGCATCACCTTTTATCAAATTACTTTCTTTCTCAACCAATTTGGTTATGAAGTTATTTGGTTCAAAGATAAATGTTCAGGAGGATATCTTATCAAGAGAAGAGATTAAGTCTTTAATTGATGAGGGACAAGTACATGGTGTACTTAATGAAAATGAAAGGGAAATGATCAATTCCATTATCGAATTTGATGATACTCTTGCCAAAGAAATCATGACCCCCAAGGTTAATGTTTTTGCTATCAATATTCTTGATCCCATAGAAAGCTATGTAGATAAGTTGATGGACACAAAATATTCCCGAATCCCGGTATATGAGGATGATATTGATAACGTTATCGGTATTTTATATTTTAAGGATTATATGAAGGAAGCTATCAAGGTAGGCTACAGCAATGTCAATATGCGTTCTATTCTAATAAAGCCTTATTTAGTGCCTGACAGCAAGAATATCTATGAGCTATTCAAAGAGCTTCAGGTCTCTAAAAACCATATTGCTGTATTGATAGATGAATATGGCGGATTTTCCGGTATTGTTACCATGGAGGATCTGGTGGAAGAAGTTATGGGTGATATCGAGGATGAGTATGATATTTATGTTCCCAAAATTAAAATGCTTGACAATTCCACTTACTTATTGGATGGCTTGCTCACAATAGACGAGCTCAACGAAGAATTAGATTTAGGCATTTCTTCTGAAAATTATGATACCATATCCGGTTTCCTCATTGATACTATGGGTGCTATTCCCAGCGATGATGAAGACCGTACAATAGAAATTGATAACTTAGTATTTAAGATTATATCCGTTAAACAAAAGAGAATCGATAAGATTAAACTTTATATCGGAACCGTATCTTAATAAAAGTAAATACTTATAGCATAGGTTAATAGAATGCAAGAAAAGAAGGACTTATGCTCCTGTAATCTGGTAGATGACTAACCAGCTGCGGAGCAAAGTCCTTCTTTAGATATTCTTTTTCTTTCTTAATTCATCAGGCCAATCCGATCTTAAAACAATTACCGATAGGTATTCTCATGCCTCAACCAAACAATGAGATAGTCAGGAAGACTGTAGCAGTAAGGGAAGCAATGAGGGATACCACGGTTATCTGCGTATTTAAAGATGGTCCGGCGGTGTCCTTAAAAGGATCTCCCACTGTATCTCCAACAACTGCTGATTTATGCGCAGCAGAATTCTTACCACCATGGTGTCCCGATTCCACGTACTTCTTAGTATTATCCCATAATCCGCCTGAATTTGACATAAATAAGGCAAATATCAAGCCGCTTATTATATTTCCTGTAATAAATCCGCCTACAGCCGTTACACCACCTATAAAGCCGACTAAAAGTGTTGCAATAATAGTCATTAAGCCAGCCGGTACCAGTTCCTTCAGCGCTCCATGGGTAGCTATTTCGATACACTTGTCATACTCCGGGACGACACCGTCTTTGCCTTCTTTCAGACCTTTGATTTCCCTGAACTGTCTGTGTATCTCATCAACCATCCTCTGTGCATTTCTGTCCACGCCTAACATCAGCATGGCAGAAAACAAAGGAGGTATTGCTGCTCCGAATAACAGTCCGAAAAAAACAGTTGGATTCAGTATATCAAAACCCGTTATTAGAGGTTTGCCAAGTTCCACTGCAGCTGTATTCACTTCACTGATAAAAGCGCCTAACAAAGCAATAACCGTAAGTCCTGCAGCTCCTATGGAGAAGCCCTTTGTAACGGCTTTTACGGTATTACCCGCACTGTCCAGGGTATCGGTTATTTCCAGGGCTTTTTCACCCAGCCCGCCCATTTCAACAAGCCCTCTGGCATTGTCAACAATGGGTCCATAAGCATCATTGGAGATAATCATACCTACGATGGACAGCATTCCTACAGCAGCCATAGCTATACCAAACATGGGATATCCAGCCCCTAAAGGTTCGCATATTTTATAGGCTGCCAATGCAGATATACCTATTCCTATCATCGAGGGCAGAATACTCATAAGCCCATAAGATATACCAGATAATATGGTAAAGGCTGGTCCTGCTTCTGAGGCTTTGGCTACCATATGGACAGGTTTTCTGGAATCATTGGTAAAATAATCACTGGCAAGACCAATAACAACACCAACTGCCAGACCAATGGCACTGGCAAACCAGATACGCCATTCAAAGTTAAATATATATGTAGCAAATGCTGTCAGTACACCATATAGTGCAGTCGTAACATAGGTATTACTGTTTAACGCCCTGCCAGGATTGCCGCCTTCTTTCATCCTTGCTGTCAGTACACCTGTAATGGAGGCAAGAAGCCCCAAGGCACTATAACAGAAAACCATACTGGCATTGCTGCTTCCTCCGCTGCTTTTGTCCAGAGCGCTTGCCATAACCAGTGCCGCTGCCATGGATGCCACATTGGAATCAAATAAATCCGCCCCCATACCTGCCACATCACCTACATTATCTCCTACATTATCTGCAATAACTGCCGGATTTCTGGGATCATCTTCCGGAATTCCAAGTTCCACTTTCCCTACCAGATCAGCACTGATATCGGCAGTCTTTGTAAAAATACCACCGCCGGCTTTGGCAAATAGCGCCATCGAGCTGGCACCGAAACTGAAGCCAAGAAGGGCTGTTGTATTATTGGTAAGTAGTAGTACCAAGGTGACGCCAAGAAGGCTGGAACCTACCACCGCCATTCCCATTACTGCTCCACCGCGGAAACCTGCCATAAAGGAAGGTCTGATACCCTTAACAGAAGATTCTGCTGCTTTCATGTTTGCAATAGTGGCTATGCTGATACCGACCTTTCCCGCTATAGCAGAAAAGCAAGTACCAAAGATGTAGGACAATGCCATTAATACATTGTCTAAAAGACCATCTTCCCAAACCGGATCAGGCAAAAACAGAAAGATAACAACCGCAATCACTCCGCAGAAACGGGATAAAACTTTAAATTCCTTTGCTAAAAATGTGTTTGCACCATTACGTATCAGCTTTCCAACCTGAGCAATCCGCTCATTGGAAGAAGGCCTCTTGTTTACCCAGCGATACAGCCAGAAGGCTGCAATAAAGGCAAGGATTGAAACAATAATGGATGCTGCTTGAAAAATCTCTACACTGATATCCATATTTTCCATCTCCAATCTAATATAATGCAATTTTATCATAGCATTTATGGAGATTATGTTCAATATAAAGTTGTTTGTCCGAATATTTTTGTATTATATACACAACATAAATGTTATATTTTTCCTGTTTATTAGTGCAGTTTTAAACTTTTATTACCTATAACAGTTTTCCGGAAATTGATTCCGTTGTCCTTGCCTTGTTTTCAGAACACTGATTATAATGCTTTACAAAATATTGAAGATATAAGATTTCTAAAATATAAAGCTGTACAATGGACGTGGTTGACGCGCCACCATCCAGTGGTCCTTCATTCGAACCGCATAAAAGAATAGCATCGGCCTGCGAGGTGAGAGCGGTTTTGGCAAAATGGGTTATGATAACGGTTGGGCAGCCATTTTGCTTTAAAAGCTTGTGAACTTCAATCATATCTTTTGTTGAACCAGAATAGGAAAAAATAATCGCCAAATCCCTGGAGTCCATTAGTGAGGCGGCNNTCCTGTAAATTCTACATTGGGTATGATTCTCATAAACTTCTGTTTCGCTTCTAATGCTATAGTTCCCGAAGATCCCACTCCAAAGAAATGAATACGTCTTGCGGCTGACATAAGATCTGCTGCTTTTGCAACCTGCTCATAATCCAGCAGCTGATAAGTCTCCTTGAGCCCGTCTATATGAGCAGACAGAGTCTTTTCACATATTGTCTTGGTATCATCACCACCTTCAATGATACCTGCTACCTGCTCCTTTATTTCTCCCATTTTTGATATATCCTGCGCCAGAAGCATTTTAAAATCCTGATATCCGTTTAATTTTAATTCTTTACAGAATCGGAATACCGTGGTATCTCCTACCTTACAAAACTGAGCCAAGTCAGTAATTGATGTATACAGCACTTTTCTGGGATTCTCAAATATATAATCCGCTACCTTTTTTTCGGCTTTCGTAAATCCAGCATAGTTTTCTTTTATCCTGTCCAGTATTCCTGCCATGTCAACCTCCCATTCTTTCTGGATACTATCTTATTCTCTAATTGCCTTTGTAAACCTTTTCGTAATTTCAGCAGGTCTTGTTATAGCAGACCCCACTACCGCAGCAAATACGCCGGTATCAAGCGCTTCTTTTAATTCCTCCGGAGAACTGATACCTCCTTCAGCAATAACTGGAACCGGGAGCTTTTCCGCCATCTCCTTCATAAGTGAAATCGCCGGAAGTTTTTCATTTCTGGTTTCATTCGTATACCCGCAGAGAGTTGTACCCACGATATCAAATCCTAATCCGCATGCTTCCAAAGCATCATCAAAGGTGGCACAATCGGCCATAAACAACATATCCGGAAATTCTTCTTTGATTTTAAGAAAAAACTCTTTCAGGCAAATACCCCCAGGTCTTAATCGATTTGTAGCATCCAATGCTATAATATCCGGACGAGCCTCCATAAGCTCCTTTACTTCTTTTAAGGTCGGTGTAATATACACCTCACTGTCATGATAAATACTTTTGGTAAGTCCAATAACAGGTAAGTCTATGGTTTCTTTGATATATTTAATATCCTCAGGTGTATTTGCCCTAATGCCGCAGGCCCCACCTTCTTTTGCTGCCAAAGCCATCCGAGCCATAATATAAGAACTATGCAATGGTTCTTCAGGCAGTGCCTGGCAAGATACTATCAAACCACCCTCGATCTTCTTAAATATTTCTTCTTTCTTCATAAAAAACTCCCATCTGTGTACCCTGACACACATACAAATAAATATGGAAAACATCATTACAACACCATGCTGCCACACACCACGCCCATTTTTGATACTGCTTGTATATGGCGTTTTTTGTATTCACTATTTTCACATTAACCAAACAGATTCGAGCTCTGCAGTAGTGAAATATATTTTCAATATTAGAATTGTATCCTTGTATTTTTCATATGTCAATAAAATCTATCCCATTAGAAAACAAGCTTTTTAAACCAAAATAAATAATATTTTCTTTTTATTCTGAAAATATTTTTTATTTTCCTTGATTTTTAAAATTTCATAGGATACTATAGAATCAGATATACTAGGAAAGAAGGTCAAGCACAATCATAATTCTTTCTTTATAAATAATCCTTGTGAGGTACTTATCATGAATCTGATTAAAGCCAATGGTTATAAAGATCTAAGCAGAAAAGCGGCTAATGTGGTCTCAGCCCAGGTTATCCTTAAGCCTTCCAGCATCTTAGGGCTTGCTACAGGCTCAACACCTGTCGGGACCTATGAACAGCTTATAGAATGGTATAAGAAAGGAGATCTTGATTTTTCCCGCGTTGTTTCTGTAAATTTGGATGAGTATTGCGGTTTATCACCCGAAGATCCTCAGAGCTACCGATATTTTATGAACGATCACTTCTTTTCTCATATAAATATCAAACCAGAAAACACCCATGTTCCTGACGGGCTGGCGCAAGACTTAGAAGCAGAATGTATTCGTTATGAAAATCTCATAGCTGACTTAGGCGGAATCGACCTACAGGTATTAGGTATCGGGCATAACGGACATATCGGTTTTAATGAACCGGGTAATTCCTTTGAAAAAGCTACCCACATTATAGAACTGAACGAAACTACCCTTCAGGCTAATGCACGTTTCTTTAAGAATATTGATGAAGTGCCGAAGAAAGCAATCACTATGGGTATTAAATCCATTATGCAGTCAAGAAAAATTCTTTTGATTGCAAACGGCCCAGACAAAGAAGAAATAATTCATAAAGCCATATTCGGACCGGTAACTCCCGATGTTCCCGCTTCCATCCTGCAATTCCATCCTGACCTGACTGTTGTTTGTTCCTTTGAAGAATGATATGAAAGCTCTAATGCTACATTTCACTCGCAAATTTATGAGAAAGGCATGGTTATTAATATGTTATTTCAGAACGCATTTGTCTTTATGAATGACAGCTTCCAAAGAGCAGATCTTAAGACCTTAGAAGGTAATTTTTCAGAAATTACAAGAAAAAAAAGCAGCACAGCAACTGAACCTGCAATAGACTGTACTGACAAACTAATTATTCCGGGTTTTATCGAGCTTCACTCCCACGGTTGTATCGGTTATGATTTTACCACTTCTTCACCGGAAGAACTTAAGAAAATGTGTACCTTCTATGCTGCTAACGGCATTACTTCCCTGCTTGCTACTACTATGACAATTGGATATGATACATACAAAAGAGCTATGCAGAACATCAAAAAAGTTTGTGAAGAAGGAACCGGAGGCAGCCATATTATAGGAATTAATATGGAAGGTCCTTTTTTAGGAGCTTCCAAAAAAGGAGCTCATGATACCCGCTACCTTTTATCCGTTAACGAAGAAAAATACGAAGAACTCAATGCACTTTCTGGTGACAGAATCAAGATCATTGATCTGGATCCCGATCTTCCAGGTGCTATACCCTTTATAGAAAAATACAGCAAAAATAAAGTAATATCTCTGGCCCATACCTCCTGTGATTACGATACCGCTGTAAAGGCGATTAAAGCTGGCGCCAGCCATGTAACCCATCTGTTTAATGCCATGAATGGACTTCACCACAGAGCTCCCGGTATAATCGGTGCAGTATCAGACTATGATGTAAATGCAGAAATAATATGTGACGGAATTCATATACATCCCTCGGTGATCCGCCTTATGTTTAAGGCAGTTCCTGAGAAGCTGATCCTTATCTCCGATTCCATGAGTGCTGCCGGTCTGGAGGATGGTATCTATGAATTAGGCGGTCAGAAGGTGACCGTAGAAGGCGGAAAAGCAACCTTAGATGATGGAACCATTGCAGGTTCAACAACAACTATTTATAAAGCTTTCCTTAAAGCACTGGAAATAGGTATACCCTTAGAACAGGCGATCTTAAGTGTCACCCTTTATCCAGCAAAAGCAATAAGTGCGGATAAAGTAACCGGATCGATAGAAATCGGCAAAAAAGCTGATTTCATAATTATGGATAAAAATTATCAGATTGATCGTGTTTATTCTAACGGTATTCGAATTTTTTAAGTTTTCATATAAAACAATTTTACTGCTTTAACAATATGTAACTGAATAAAAAAACATGAAAAAACCCATTCTAATTAGTGCAATGAAAATTAAAATCTATTGCTAAAAGCCGTTGTGCCTATTAGAAAGGAGTTTTTAAAATGGAAATTAATTCAAGCATCGGATGTAGTGTAACAGAATGTCAATATCATGCAGGTGAAAAACAGTATTGTACACTTGATAAGATTATGGTAGGAAAATCAGAATCTTATACCTCCAAAGTTGAAGGTACAGATTGTGAATCTTTTAAAGTAAAAGAAGATAAGACTTATTAATTTCTAATTCTCACTAAGAACAACAAGAAAAGACCACTGCCCGACTAATCATAATCGGCAGTGGTCTTCTTACATCATTTTATTTTTTCTTGCTATAAATTTTCATTTCAATAATATTACTCCTTCTCTTTCTTCTTGCTCTTTTTGTAAAAATAAAAGGCAGCACACAGGACAAACAATACACCCAGTACTATTACGGTAATATGAGTAAATATGTCTGTCTTATCGACAATACTTTCCCAGGAATTGCTGGCAGCTTGCCCCAGAAGCACTAATACCGTATTCCACACCAGGGAACCTATGGTTGTCAGAAGAAAGAATATCCAAATATTCATATTTGCCATACCAGCCGGTATGGATATCAAGCTTCGGATTACAGGTATACATCTGCAGATTAAAACCGTTACTTTTCCTTTGGAGTTGAACCAGTTATAAGCCTTACTGACATCTTCTCTTTTAAGACGCAGAATTTTACCTATACGACCATCCAATATTCTACCCAGTCTATCCATTGTCAATAGATTGCCTGCTCCATACAGAATTGCCGCACCCAGTAATGAACCAATAGTTGAGAATAAGATAACGCCTTGGGCAGTCAGACTTGTATATGTGGTCATAAATCCACCAAAGGTTAAGATAATCTCAGAAGGTATAGGCGGAAATACATTCTCCAACGCAATGAGAAATGTAATTCCCAGATATCCGAATTGATTCATAAATTCAATAATCCAATCTTTCATATAACCTCTTTCTTAGATAAATTTCCAGTATGTAGATACCAATCCATTATATTGTAAGACAGCCAGGATTACAACCCACTTTTGAAATAAGTCAAAAATAGTGCATTTACGACAATCAGATTCCAATAAATCATCATTTAATAATGATTATACTTTATTAAGTATGTATATTATTTAAGAAATCATACATANNGATAGCAAATCAAAAACCTTCCTTTAAGAACATGAACCTGATGCAGATAGCTTCTATCAAAAAAATATAAGTATCGTTTGTTAATGAGTAATGTCTTGAAGGAACAAAAGGCTTTGTGCAGTTATCCTTTCATATAAAATTGAAAGTACAGTTTTATCCCGTTCTGTATACAAAATAAAAATGGGTTAATCATAGAAGCCTTTCTAACTAAAAATGTTACGTAAGGCTTCTTTTTTTGTCTTCTACCCCTCTATTTCCATAAATTGGCTTAACATTTACGGATAGATATCAGGTATCTGCGTATAATAAGGAATGGATACAAAGCAAATGGTTTTAAAGCCCTTGTTAAATACATGTGCTCAAAAATCAAATGCCGCCTGTATTCCATTGACTAAGATAAAAATAAGCAGTAAGTCTCGAACTGCAAAAAAACTTATTCACACAGCAAATTTTAGGAGATGGTTAAGTTGGACTGGCTCATGTCATAAAAGTTATTCGGATCCAAGTAGTTTGCTAAAAACTGAATATCGAAAGAGACAAATTGATATAAGGCAGGAACGAATACTTCCTGCCTTATATTCATATTCCATATAGATTTCTTTATTCTTACGATATCTCTTAGTGCTCTTAATTCTTTTGATAATCTTCTTTTGATAATCATTATTTTTCTGTTAAATCTTTATTCTTTCGATAAATCTATAAGTCCATTCCCTTGACTTCTCTTATCAATTCCTAGGGAAACAGTTTTCTTAATCAGCTGTGCGTAAAGTTCTGCTTCCGTTAAGGTTCTTCCAAAGTTTGCTTCACTTTCATTTATTATCAGAGCAAGAGCTCCTGATACGTGAGGTGTTGCCATAGAGGTTCCGTTTAAGGTGGCATATTTGCCGCCGATATAGGTTGAGAGTATACCCACACCAGGTGCGACAAGATCCACATTATCGTTACTATTACTGAATTTTGCAATCTTTTTATTAAAATCAACAGCACCTACTGCAATTGCTTCATCATAGGCTGCCGGGTAGCTAAGTTCATTGGTATTGCTATTATTATCGCCTTCATTACCAGCTGCACATACAACCAGTATATTAGCAGCAACTGCATCCTGAACAGCTTTATGGAGCTTTGTTACATCCGTCGGACCACCAAGGGACATGGATATAACTCTGACTCTTTCTCCGTTTTCTCCTCTCCAGGATACCGCATAATTAATACCTTCTATGATACTCTGATAACTTCCACTTCCGTTTTTATCCAATACCTTAACGATTAATAATTTAACAAGGGGTGCTGCTCCTACAACACCTGCATCATTCTCAATTGCTGCAATTGTTCCTGCCACATGAGTTCCATGACCGTTGTTATCCTCATATTTATCTGGACTCATAGCATAATCACAGGTAAAGTTCCTGCCGCCAATTATTCTTCCTGCCAAATCCGGATGATCTGTCTGACAGCCTGTATCAATAATTGCAACGACCACACCTTCTCCTTTTTTTCCTGCGTCCCAAAGGTGAGGTGCATTTATCATCTGAATACCTTCCGGTATTTCACTGGCACTTTCATGAATTTGCTGTACATCAAAAGGGATTAACTTAACCCTCTTCCTGCTTAATTCCATGAGAAAATTATGAAATAGCTTCAAGTCACATTTTCCTCTCTTTCTAATGCTCTTCCGGTAGATAACCCCAGAAGGCCAGTGACAATCTGATGAATTACTCAGACTATCTATAATAATATATTGTAAAAAGACGAAATATGTACCATTATGTCGTATCGATTGCCATTTTTTCTCATAGTAGGATATTACGATTGTATTAATACCTGCCCATTTCAGGGTATAACTCAGACATACATACAGCGAGGAACGATGAACGTAAAAAAAGCCCTGCTGACGGTTTAACGTCAACAAGGCTTCTTTTCTACTATATTATTTTGCTTCTTTCTTTCTCTGAACGAAGTATACAATTCCGCTCAGCAACAGGATAAAGGTAATAACAGCGCCAATAACAACGGGTGAACGCTGAGCTGCGGTATTGATTTCAGCACTTACCGGTGCGGCTTTTGTTATTCCTGATTCAGCAGCTTTACTGGGATCAACTGTAGTAGATGTAAGTTCTGCTTCGTTTGTTTCTTCTCCTGTACCTGCTGTCTGATCATCGGTTACAGTTTCTGAATCTCCCTGAATAGTCATAATACCATCGTCTACAAGATTTTTAGTAGGCTCTTGTGCCTCTTCTCCTTTATAAACCGGTTCTTCTCCCGTTGCTGCGCCTGAAGCATAAATTAATTCCGGTGCAACACCTTCTACTACTGATATATTATCTTTACCAAGTAAATCATATACAAAATTTTCATTTTCCGTATTAAAGGGTATAATCGCTACCTCTACTGCTGTTTCAAGGGGAGCTGTGTAAGTGACGGTTATTCCCTTGTCCTCAAGGTCTTTTACCTTATCTTCAAAAAGGGTTTTATCAACCTCTAATTGTTTCTGCATCATTTCCTTAACCTGCGGATTATCTACACTTACACTGGTTGTGTATAATATTTCAGAAGATGCGGTAGTATCAGGAGCTTCCGTTTCTGCTGCTTTTGCAGTTCCGCCATAAAGCAGTGTAATTGTCATAGCAAGCATTGCAACCTTTAATAAATTCATTTTTCTCATATTTTTCTCCATTCTGCCGCTCACAGCGGCCCTTAAACTATTTATAAGCACAAAGTTTCTTATAATTGAAAAAGCAACAAAGTAACATTCATTATTTAGATTATTTTTTACTGTAATATTAGATGTTCATGAACAGGGACAAAAGCTGTAGGTTCCTCCTTTCCTTTCCCTTTATGACAATTAGACGATGACTGCCTTAAAGTGGTTCCCTGTTTTTATATGGTATTTTATTACAATTACATCTATTTGCAGTAAGCTTTCATTATTGTTATACTAGTATTACCTTGCCAGTACTAGCTCGTGTTCATTTCACTTAATATCAGCCCTTGATGCTATTAATCTCTGTGCCTGATATAATTGATATTATTAATATCCGTCCCTGATATTAAGCGAAAGCAAGACGAGGAATAAGGCGAAGCTGTCCCAATGAGAAGTATGCTATAACCAATTGAGGACAACAC
The DNA here is from genome assembly GCA_002434335.1 of Lachnoclostridium sp. UBA6558. Lineage (GTDB taxonomy): Bacteria > Bacillota > Clostridia > Lachnospirales > Lachnospiraceae > Anaerocolumna. The sequence continues at coordinate 193,985 of DJJW01000010.1, forward strand.
ATCAGCGTACATAGCAGGTGTAACGCCTGTTGCGTAATACTCCTCCTGCGGTTGCAGACCAGCTTAATTGACAAGTTTATTGATATTCATTTGCTCAGGATGTTTTTAATCCTTGGGTTCAGAATAATAATGTGTTAAGAAACTTGGCTATATTTTTCTTGACTTGATTAAAAATGAGATTTTAGTACGACACTAAATTAGTACAAAAGAAATTGAGGATTAAGATGGATATACGAATTGAAAAAACTATCAGAAATTTAAAAAGACATAACATGACCGGATATTATATAGAAAATAAAGATAATTTATTGAGCTTGCTTAAAGAGCTGATAATTCCCGGCTCAACTGTTGGGTGCGGTGACTCTGTCACTTTAGAAGAATCCGGAGTATTCGATTACATAAGACAGGGTAATTATCACTTCCTGGACAAATTTAAGCCCGGCTTGTCCAAAGACGAAAAACGCAGGATTTATCTACAGAACTTTTCTGCTGATACATTTCTCACCGGTGTTAATGCAATAACAACCGACGGAAGACTGTTTAATATCGATGGTAACGGCAGCCGGGTTGCCCCTATGCTTTATGGACCAAATCAAGTAATTGTTATTGCCGGAATCAATAAACTTACTGACACCCTTGAAGATGCAATAACCAGAGCAAGGCAGACAGCCGCTCCTTTGGATGCCCGGCGGTTGGGAAAATCCACGCCCTGTACTTCTTTAAACCGTTGCATTGACTGCAATCATAAAGAGAGAATCTGCAATGATTTTGTACTGATATCCGGACAGTTTACAGCTGACCGGATAAAAGTTATTCTCATAAATGAAGAGTTAGGATATTAGTAACCTGATAGTTCCATATACCATCCATGCGCAAAACCAGGCAAAGATAGTCTGATACAGCACGATCCATACCGCAGAAATGGTATTAAGCTCTCTTTTGATAATACTGATAGCAGCTACACAAGGCGAATAAATCAGTGTAAAGATCAGAAAGGAATAGGCAGATGCCGGTGAAAAAAGCTCATTAAGAGCAGCCGGCAGTCGTGTAACCCCTTCTCCTGTAAGAACTCCCAAGGTACTGATAACCGCTTCCTTTGCCATAAAACCGGTAAGAAGAGCTGTAGAAATTCTCCAATCCTCAAACCCCAGGGTTTTAAACAGGGGTGTCAGAAGATGTCCGATATCAGCCAGTATACTCTGTGAACTTAATACTGCCGGTTCCAGTTTCCAGTTGAATTTCTGTAAGAACCATATCAGGATTGAAGCCAGAAATATAACAGTAAACGCCCGGGTCAGAAAATCTTTGGTCTTATCCCATAACATCAGAAGCACACTTTTGGCACCTGGAATCCGGTAATTGGGCAGTTCCATTACAAAACGCTCTGCTTCTCCTTTATATACGTATTTCTTTAAAAACAATGTACTCATAATTCCCATAAGCAGTCCGAACACATAGAGGGATATCATTACAAGAGCACGATGCTTAGGGAAGAAAGCCATGGTAAACACTCCGTATATCGGAAGCTTCGCACTGCAGCTCATAAAAGGGATCAGAAAAATTGTCATTCTCCTGTCTCTGTCACTGGGCAAAGTGCGGGTTGCCATAACAGCCGGCACACTGCAGCCAAAACCGATTATCATAGGAACAAAACTTCGTCCTGATAGTCCTATATTACCCAGAAGCTTATCCATAATAAAAGCGACTCTTGCCATATATCCGCTGTCTTCCAATAAGGCCAGGAAAAAGAATAGGATAACTATAGTCGGTACAAAGGATACGACGCTGCCAACACCAGCCAGTATACCATCTGTAACCAGGGATACCAGTAAATCATTTGTTCCGGCTGTAATCAAAAAATTTCTCAAAAAATCAGTTATTACCTGTATCCCTCCGGCTAGCAAATTACTTAAGAAGCTCCCGATAACTCCAAAAGTCAGCCAGAATATACTTAACATGATAAGGATAAATACCGGTATTCCAATATATCTGTTTGCAAGTATATTATCAATCCTGAGACTTCTTACCTTATGAACACTTTCCCTGGGCCTGACCACAGCTTCACTGCACAGACTGTCAAGGAAGCGGTATCTCATATCAGCTACTGCTGCTTTTCTATCTGTCAGGAGTGTGTTCTCCATGGTACGAATCTTTTTTTCAATAACCTCTCCCAGGTCTTTATTAATATTAAGCTCTTCTTTTACTCTGCTGTCATTTTCCATCAGCTTTATGGCATGAAAGGCTGCCTTCGTATCCTTTCTGTCAGCTTTTATAAGGATATTTGTAACTTCCATAAAGGTCTGGGCACAGAGACCGGTATAAAAATTTTGCTGCTTAGGAGTATTACGATTTACTACTGTTTCAAGAGCTGTACTGATCAGCTTCTGGATTCCCTGATTCTTGACTGCTGATATTGGAATTACCGGAACACCCAGAAAATCCTGTATTTTCCTGATGTCAACTGTACCGCCATTGGCACTGACCTCATCCATCATATTCAAGGCGATTACCATAGGGATTTCGAACTGGAGTAACTGCAGGCTCAGATAAAGGTTTCTCTCAATATTGGTGGCATCCACAATGTTTATCATGCCTTCAGGATGTTCTTTTATAATAAAGTCTCTTGTTACGATTTCTTCTTTGGTATAGGGCGATAAGGAATATATTCCAGGAAGATCAACAACCTTAATATCCTTCTGTTTACGAATCATCCCTTCTTTTCTCTCAACAGTTACTCCCGGGAAATTACCAACATGCTGATTCCCACCGGTCNNTACCAATCAATGCAAACGTAATCATAGCTTATCCTCAACAACCTCAATATTTTTAGCATCCTCACGGCGAAGTGTCAGTTCGTATCCACGAAGACAGATTTCAATGGGATCCCCAAAAGGCGCTGTTCTCCGTACCATAACTACAGTTCCCGGGGTTAACCCTAAATCCAGTAAACGGTCTCGCAATGCACCTC
>DJJW01000062.1 GCA_002434335.1 Lachnoclostridium sp. UBA6558
AATTTGAAAACGATATACTAGATATAGCAGTTCGCTTAAAGTCAATAAATAGAATGGACGTAGATTCAATGAATCAAATGGGGTATGAATACTGTGGTCCTCAATTTGGAAGTGATACATATCACTTGTATGTATTTAGAAATGAAAACCAATTATCCTTAAGGCATATCCATTGTTATGATGTCCTTGATAAAGAGTTTTTTCAACTGGTTGGATTTAGAGACTATCTTAATTCACATTCTGATGTTGCAAGAAAATATCAAGAACTAAAAGAGTCGCTTGCAGCACAGTATCCGGATGATAGGATTGCTTATACAAATGGAAAGAGTGAATTTATACAAAATATTTATACCTTGTTAGATTCTTATATATAATTTATATTATACCTGAAGATGGGCAATAAGATATTGGGTTCATTTATACAGACAAAACAAAGCTTGGAAATAATTTTGATGCATTATAAGTATGGAATAAATAAAAGGATACAGATATATTTAGAGTCCTGATTTGGCAATGCTATAACTTGCTGGATTAGGGCTTAATATTTTGTTCACAATGCTTGCATTATGTCATATATGTTATAGTAGTCCCCTTTCCAATATGAAAAAGAAACAATTAATTCTTTTATCTACCAAATAGTAATCTTTTCATATAGTAAAATTACTTCTTTTGTTATAGAATTATAGTAATTATGCAGATAAAAGCTTGGTGCAGAATACTTCATATGGGGATGATAGGAGAAGAAAAAGGCATAACAAAAAGGCAATAATGTAGAGTAGGGGTGGAATTTTGAGCAGAATGAAAATAGTAAGGCTGGCTATGCTGATTATAAGCAGTTTTTTGTTAACTGCCTGTAGTTTTAAAGACAGTGCTGATAACAATGGTGAACAAATGAAAACAGTTCGTGAAGATACATTTTCCGATAAGTGGTATGCCAGTACCGGTAGGTTTGAAATTGCACCAGGTGAGTTGACCAACAAAGATCTGGCAAGACCGGATAACAATGATGGATGGACTAAGACACTGGAAATAAAGTATCCGCAAATTTATAATATGGAAGACTCGGAGAAAGAAAATCGTATTAACGATACCCTTTATAAAGAAGCGGTTAATTATCATGATGTATTAACAAACAGAAACTATCATGATTACCGTGTTGATTATCAACTTATGGAGGTAAATCAGGATATAGTAAGCATACTGTTTCTTGGTGAAGTAAGTGACCTAAAGACGGCGAACAGCTTTGCTCATGCAGTCACTATTGATATGAACACCGAACTGCAACTGGAATTAAAAGATTTCCTTGATATAGAACAATCCTTTGTGGAAGAACATTTATATACCGATTTTGATGTTGTAGAGAATAACTTTGATGAAAAAAGTGATAATACACCATTTATTGAAACCTTTGTAAATGATTATGAACTACAATCCCATATCAATGATTTCTATATTAATGGTGACAAGATTGGTATCATTATACCAACCTATAATAGTATGGGATATATTCTTCTTCAAGGAAATTTTGAATAAACGAAATAGGTTAAGAGGGGATTAATCTTCAAGAGTACTTGTTATTCCTTGTACTTTATAAGGTGTTTGAATTATTAATCCCCTTTTTTTGATGATAGGTTTTAGGGTATTGCAAATTAATATGTTACAAGCCTGAATATCCAACCCGGCAAAAACAACGCGAAAGCACAGCCGGATAAACCTTGCTTAGGTTATAATTTCAATTTCTGTATCATCCGGTCTAAGCGTCCCGCAATCTTACTAAGGGTATCTACCTGTCCGGTGATTCCCTGAACACTGTTGTTCTGTTCCGAGATACTGACCATCATTTCTTCTATTACTTCATCACTTTGCTTAAAATGAATCCCCATCTGCTGTATCTCATTCATAACACTTTCACTGAAGGCGGAAATCTCTTCTGTAGTTCCATAGACTTCCTGGACCATTTCAGAAACAGAAGATACGGAATCGGTAATGGCGGTAAAGCTGTCATCAACCTTGTCCACCATACTACTTTCGTTGTTTATGGTAGTCAGGACTGACTCCATGGAAGACTGAGTTTTACCAATGCTCTGTTGTATGCTCTGGATCAACATTTCTATAGAAGCCGCTTGTTGGGAGGATTCCTCTGCTAATTTTCTTACTTCGTCTGCTACTACGGAGAAACCTTTTCCGTGCTCACCTGCCCGGGCGGCTTCAATGGAGGCGTTAAGGGCCAGAAGATTGGTTTGTTTTGCAATACTTCTGATACTATCGATAATCTGATTAATCTGAGCAGATTCTTCCTTCAGCTGAGCAACCTGTTGACCGGTTTCAGATACTTTCTGTACGGATTCGTGAACGTACAGCTTCATGTCTTTCATTATATCTTTTCCTGCAACGGCTTCTTCAGTGGTCTTGGCAGCGGCCGCTGCGACCTTCTCTGACCGAAGGGTAACCTGAGCCACTGCTTCATTAATCTGAGCTACTTTTCTGTTTACTTCTCCTTCTGCTTTGGACCTGAGTCCTATTGCACCTTTACTTTTCGATACGGAAGACTGAAGTGTGGCGGTGGTTTCCTTTGTTGCTGCCATCAGCTCTTGAAAAGAATCGGTACTTTTATTCAGGTATTCTGAGGATTCACGGATGGTTAACATCATGTCATGGACGGTGCACAGCAGATTGTTTACATGATTCGCTAAAAGTCCTATTTCATTGTTGCTCTTAATATCTATACGTTTCGTCAAATCTCCTTCCAGATTGGATATTTCCTCTACTTTTTCCACCAATACCTCAACTGACCGCATTTGGGATCTTACTACAATATTAACGATAATGTTTACTATGATTAATACAATCAGCAATAGACCAATAAAGCCAGCCAATAAAAGGGTCAGGACAAGCGCGATTAAATCTGTTTTCACAGTGGTGTGAATTACCATGCTCTGATTATCGGATAACTGTACCGGCAGATAGAAATCCAAAGGCTCCCGTTCCCAGAGAAAAGAGATATTGAAATCTGAAATCTGTGCCTCCCCTGTTTCATAAGCTTTTACCAGTAAATTATCTGTGTTAACAAGCTTTTCATTGCTGTTATGCTCTTTATTGCCTTCTATTCCATAAACATATACATATTCCCCGTCCTTTCTGGTAATCAGGGAGATACTGTCGGACAGCATATTAATATTTTTTTTATATTTATTGACTTCACTCTTTAGATTATCAAAGCTGGACTGGTCAAGAGTTCCGTTATGAAAAGATTTTGAAATTCCCAACTGTTCCAGGCTGCCGCTTAATCCGGTAATGACGGACTGGAAAGATGACTCAGCAAACTGAGACAGTTTATCAAAGGCAATGGAGGTTGTTACGGTTCCTAAGATAAGAAAGGCAGCTATGATAGCCAGCATTATTCTAATGACAATCTGTCTGCCCATACTTACAGTTTTACCTTTTCCTGCTTTATTTATCATTGGTACCCTCCCACGGATTATGTAATATTGTACTTTGTAGTTTTCTTGTATAGAATATAACAATAGGAAGGAAAGAAGTAAATAAAGAAAAGATAAACATTTATTAATATTACATATCAAACATTAAAATAAATGTTCGTATATAGAAAAATTAGGTGCTGTGTGGTAATTTATGTATTAGCAAGATAATATATGGGAGTCTGAAGGATAGCCTATGATCTAAGGAGGAAAAGATTAGTGGAGAGTGCAAATATTTTAATTACAAATAAGAACTATTGGGACAACATGGCTGATAGCTGGTTTGGAACTACCGCACTGCCTGAATACGGTGTACAGTTCATTACAGAAAAGGAGTTGAACTTATTTGGTGATGTAAAGGGTAAGAGATTATTGGAGATAGGCTGCGGCAGCGGACATTCTCTTAAATATCATGCAGAAAATGGAGCGGCTGAATTATGGGGGTTGGATATGTCTACCAGTCAGATAGAGAATGCCGGTAAATTTCTCAGTAATTGTGGATATACCGCAACACTTATAAATGAGCCTATGGAAAAGGAGTGCCAAATTCCTGGGAATTATTTTGACTTTGTATATTCTATCTATGCCATTGGATGGACAATAGATTTGCAGGGCTCCTTTGACCGGATTTCTTCTTATCTGAAAAAAGACGGAAGCTTCATTTTTAGCTGGAAACACCCTCTGCATCATTGCGTGGTATTGGAGGACAATAAGTTTGTGTTTCAGAAGAGTTATTTTGATGAATCCTGGTTTGATTTAAGCCTGGATGGATTTATGGTTCAGCTATGTAACAGAAAAATATCTACTTACATAAATGCTCTTGCAAAAGCAGGATTTGTGATTGAAGAAATGATAGAACAGACAGACATAAAGACAATGGAAGCAGCAGATGACCTGAGTGACAGATCCCAAAAAGCGAGGCAGCTGCCGCTTTCATTTGTATTTAAAGCCAGGAAATTGTAATAACACTAATATACAAGAGCTATGCTGGGATAATTGACCAAAGAACAAACCTCATTCTATCATAATATGAAATAGGAAGCGTGTAAGATTGAAGTAATTAATTTTTGGATTGCATTTTTATTCATTATTTGTTATTATAAGTAATAAAACTATTTGTATTTAAAAAAATAGCAAGTAAAACAGGTGATTGATTCGAAGTGTCAATTGATTGACTGTGAATAAATATGCAAATCTAAATTTGCACAATCAATGCTGATGGAGGTAGTAATTATGAAAACCAAAGTTTTTGTAGATGGAAGCGAAGGAACAACCGGACTAAGAATCCATGAACGATTCAAAGGCCGTGAGGATATCGAATTAATAACGATTGCACCGGAGTTAAGAAAAGATGAAGCAGAGAGAAAAAAGCTCATTAATTCCTCGGATGTCACCTTTCTCTGTCTTCCCGATGCTGCAGCCAAAGAAGCAGTTGCAATGGTAGAAAACCATAAGGTTAAAATAATTGATACCTCCACAGCTCATAGAACGAATAAAGAATGGGCATATGGGTTGCCGGAACTGTCAGAGGAGCATAAGGCTAAGATACAGAAGGGCAGTCGGATTGCAGTTCCCGGTTGTCATGCGACTGGCTTCATCTCATTAGTATATCCTCTTATAAAAGAAGGGGTTTTACCGGAGGATTATCCGATTAACAGCTTTTCTCTTACAGGTTACAGCGGGGGAGGAAAGAAGATGATAGCCGAATACCAGGAGGAGGAGAGAATGACAGCATACGCAGCCCCCAGAGAATACGGACTGGGGCAGCAGCACAAGCATCTGAAAGAAATGAAATTAGTTACAGGTCTTATAAGAGAACCGCTGTTTTCACCTATTGTGGCTGATTATTATAGCGGTATGCTGGTATCCATTCCCTTGTATACGGATTTACTTAAGAAAAAGCAGACACCTGAGCAGCTCCAGAAATTATTTGCAGATTACTACAAGGATCAGCTCTTTATAAAGGTGATGTCCTATGGGGCAGAAGCTGAGAAGAATGGTTTCTTAAGCGGTATAGATTGTAGCGGCTGGGATGGGCTTAATATCTATATTACCGGCAACTCAGACAGAGTGGTACTGTCAGCACAATTTGATAATTTAGGTAAGGGAGCCTCCGGTGCAGCGATTCAGTGCCTTAACCTGATACTTGGCTGCGCAGAAGCTACCGGTTTGAATCTGTAAATACTATCATTTTCCTGGTAAATATGTTATGATGGCAGGTAGTATGTCCTAATTAGTTGCTGTACCTTATCTGCAGGCGGATAAGGTAAGCATAAGGACAGGTATAAAGCTAGATAGGATAGAAATATGCTGTATCAGGAAGGAAAGTCGGATGAAGAAAACTACCGCTCGTATAAAGAACATAACGCATACCCATACTGGTGATACTGAGATCGTACATAGTCACAGTCATGAGGCCGATACAGGTCATAAGCATAGCCATCAGAATACCAAGGCTGTTTTGAACCGTTTATCCCGGGCAGCAGGACATCTGGATTCGGTTAAGAGAATGATAGAAGACGGCAAGGACTGCAGTGAAGTGCTGATTCAGCTTTCTGCGGTAATAGCAGCACTAAACAGCACCGGTAAGATTATACTGGAAGACCATATTCAGAATTGCATTGTAGATGCTATTGAATCCGGTGATAAGACCTCATTGGAGAATCTTAATAAAGCCATTGACCGTTTTATAAAATAAATTATAAGAGCAGGAAAGTACTGTCCCGGAAGAGAAAGCTGAAAGCTATCCCCATCCGGGGCATTTTTTATTTAAAACAGGGGATAAACAAAGGCGGAGGCAGAAAAAATGTGGATAAATAAAGTCATTTCATGTACTTGTTTTTTTAACTAAAATATCCCCCCTATGGGCTTGTTTTTTACCTGAGTAGGTCTATAATGCAGATAGATTAAGCAAATGAAGGAGAGTCTTATTTATGCATATGGCAGATGCCCTAATTGCACCGGCTGTGGCGGCAACTATGTTTGCTGCTTCCGGTATAACTACCGCCTATTCTATGAAAGAGGTTAAGCAGGAAAATGACCCAAGGAAGATACCGACCATGGGAGTAATGTCTGCATTTGTTTTTGCCACCCAAATGATTAATTTCACCATTCCAGGTACCGGTTCCAGCGGACATTTATGCGGCGGACTGCTCTTATCTATTATGCTTGGACCTTATGCAGGATTTTTATCCATGGTATCCGTACTTTTGATTCAGTGCCTCCTGTTTGCTGACGGCGGACTATTGGCTTTAGGAGCAAATATCTGGAATATGGCCTTCTATGGCTGTTTTGTTGGGTACTTGTTAATTTATCGCCCTATTACAAAGAAGAAATTAAATAATACAAGAATTATGGCTGCTTCCATCCTTGGCAGTGTTATCAGCCTTCAGCTGGGAGCCTTTAGTGTAACCATACAGACACTGCTGTCCGGAATTACAGCGTTATCCTTCGGACAATTCCTGGCGCTCATGCAGCCCATCCATCTTGCCATAGGTACTGTGGAAGGCCTTATAACTGGTGCAGTGATAATCTTTGTATATAACACAAGGCCGGAAATACTAAGGAAAGATACCTTAAAGTCAAGAATGAGTTTTAAGCAGGTAATTGCAATACTGGGTGTGTCGGTTGTTATAATAGGAGGAGGTTTATCCCTTGTAGCCTCGGGAAATCCAGATGGTTTGGAATGGTCCATTGAAAAAGTCACAGGAAGTACGGAAATAGAAGCACAGAAGGAATATTCTTCTGCAGTTGATACAGCCGCTGCTATTCAGGAGAAAACGGCTTTGCTTCCGGATTATGCTTTTCGAGACAGTGAGTCACCGGCAGGAACTTCCTTTTCCGGAGTTGCAGGAGCATTCATTGTTGCAGGGCTAACAATAGGCCTAAGTCTGTTATTTAAGCTATTTCGCAAAAAGGATAAAACGACATAGATAACGAGGTACCCTATATAAAGGATACTGTTAAAGAGAGAAAAGGGCTGTTCATTGTGAGAAACAGTCCTTTTCTTTTAAACTATTACATAAGAAGTAAGCCAGTCAGGAACACATGACTTGTAGGATGCACATAAGCAGATTGTCACGAATGAAGCAGCGTTCAGTGCTGAGCCCGGATAAGTTGATTTTTTTACAGAGTTTTCTTTTCTGTCCTATGGGGTTAGGTTTTATTTTAGGTAAGATAGTAGTATAATTAGTGTCATGAAACAGTTCATACACAGAAGAGGTAAATATGGCTAATATAAAAGATGCGTTATTCGAAGTCCATGAGCTGGAGGAGCTGGCATTAAGGGATATGGAGATCAATCGTGTACATCCGCTGGCGAAACTCCTGATTACGATAAGTTATATGGTACTTGTGGTTTCTTATCATAAATATGATATCTGGGGGTTACTTCCCTTAATAATATATCCTATGATTTTAATGAGGCTTTCAGAGATATCTTTAAAGGACTGTTTTCGAAAGATAAGAGGAATACTTCCGCTTATCTTGTTTATCGGTCTCTTTAATCCCTTTCTAGACCGGGAAGTGCTATTTATGGCAGGTAAGCTTCCTATAACAGGAGGTATCCTGTCTTTTCTTACCCTATTCTTAAAAGGTGCTTATTGCCTTTTCGCTTCCTTCCTGCTTATAGCAACAACCGGAATAGAAGGAGTCTGCTATAGCTTGAGATTACTTAAATTACCGGGAATTCTGGTGAATCAGTTTCTTTTGACTTACCGGTATATAACGGTTTTGATGAAAGAGGCCAATGCTGTTTATCAGGCTTATTCCTTAAGGGCACCGGGGGGAAAAGGAGTAAAGTATAAGATATGGGGATCTTTATTAGGGCAGTTGTTTCTCCGCTCCATTGACAGGGCAGGGAATCTATATGAAAGCATGCTGCTTCGAGGTTTTGAAGGAGAATACTACCTGACAGGCAAACGCAAAGCGGAAGGCAAGGATTATGCTTATTTTGTACTTTGGGCAGGGATATTTCTGATACTTCGTGTTGGCATCAGATATCTCATGAAATAAGTTAAGGCACACCAGAAGGAGAGGTTATGAAAAGTATAAAAACAATAAAACCATTGGCATCAAAGGATTTAATGCAGAATCATACAGACGGGACGGGACTGGTGGAATGTAAGAATCTGTCTTTTTCTTATGAAAAGGGTACGGATATCTTGCAAGGGATTACTTTTTCAACCGGAAGAGAAGAAGCGGTGGGTATTGTCGGCGCCAATGGAGCTGGGAAGTCCACGCTGCTTCGAATATTGGTTGGTCTGGAAAGTGCCTATACCGGGGAAGTTCTAATTGACCATATACAGGTTAAAAAAGAGAATTACGCCTTTATAAGGGCGCATGCAGGTTACCTCTTTCAGGATTCCGACAACCAGCTCTTTACCCAAAGTGTTTACCAGGATGTAGCTTTCGCACCGAGAAATTACGGACTGAACGAAGCTGAGGTGGACAAGCGGGTAATGGAGGCTCTGGAAATCCTTGATATTACCCATTTGCGAGACAAACAGATTCATAAAATGTCCGGAGGTGAGAAGAAAATGGCATCCATTGCAACCCTGTTGTCTATGACGCCGGACATCATTCTGTTTGATGAACCCTCTATTGCACTTGATCCAAGAAATCGCAGGACGCTGATTCAGGTTATAAATAAATTAAGGTTAACCAAATTAATTGCCTCTCATGACCTGGACCTGGTACTCGAGACCTGTACAAGGGTAATCCTTATAGCAGAAGGCAAAATAATTAAGGATGGGCCGTCAGAGGAGATATTAAAGGATAAAGAGCTGCTAGAAGCAAATCATCTGGAACTTCCTTTGTGTTTACAAAGACGCTGACCAAGGTATAAGCGTAATCGAGATAGATAAGACCAGTGTTATCACCTTCTGCTGTTGCAGTTATATTCAGGCTGAAATCAGAGGAAATGTAAGAAAAGAAAAATATTTATTTAAGTAATGGAATAATCAGGTATAATAGGACATAAGGACATAAGGACATAAGGACATAAGACAATAAGATCATAAGAGAACATGAATAAATCTATAATAATGATACTATTACAAAGGAATAGAAGATAACTATGAAGGTATGTGAATATTGCGGAACCAGAGTGGCGGACAATGTCATGCAATGTGCAGGGTGCGGATCAAAAGAATTTAAAAATATTTGTTTAAAATGTGGAAGTGTTATATCAGGTAATAAATGTCCTAAATGTGAGGCCGGCATAAAGGACAAAAGAAATGAACAAGTGATTCAACAACCCGTTGTACGGCGCATGAAACCTAAAAGAAACTATAAATTAATTGCTGCTCTGGTTTTATTGTATTTTGGGATAATCGGTTTTGTAATGATGAATTATATACCTGATACGGAATTTCAGAAACTAATGGAAAGTCATAAAAAACAGAAGCTGACCTATACTGAATTAATAACTTTAAAAGATCATCCGAAATACTATGGAGATTACAAGGAGGCAAAAATATTCTGGAAAAAATATGATGAGGTTGTAGTAGCCACAACAGGTCGTAACGAGGATGCGCTGTTACTGGTGGGAACCACTGACTCTAAGGTTATTGACAATATCAGAATTAATCTTTCAGATGTTGAAGGTAATCAGAACATTGAACTGGAGGATGTCCTGTCATTGGTATGCGATTATATACCCTTTGAGATAATTGATAAATATTATGATTTTAAAGAAGCATACCATGAGACTTATAAAGCAGGCAAATATGAGGCTTATCATTATGTGATGGATTTAAATGAGGCAGGTAGGAAAGCAAATAAAACTGGTGAAATAAAATACGATGACAAATTTTCTTTTCAAATAATACATAGAAATGACCATGAATGGATTGCTGAAATGAATTATCTCTCCTATAAAGGAAAATATAAAAGCTTTAAGGAGGGGGAATTTGATATTAAGAAGTGGAAGGTCAACCTTAAAAAATATAGAAATTAGACAAGCGTACTACTCTTAGTTTAATCAGATAATATAATGTTTATAAAATAAAGCCAAGGCAGCATCTGCCCTGGCTTTATTTGTGCTGTTTTCCGGGGTGCTTTGTGCTTTTTATTTCAAAATCAAAGAATTGTAGGTTTCTAGTAATTGAAATTATAGTTATTAAATTAAGATTTCCGAAGATACTATGGATAAACATTTTTATCAATAAACTGTGCAAAGATAAAAAAGAAAGCAGGAACCAAATATGAAACCGTCAAAAGTATACTATGAACCGGAGGTTCTGGAATATAGACTCGGTAAAGAATTACAGGATAAATACAAGGATCTGCCCTGGATACCCATAGAGAACCACAATAATATTGAGGAACTTCGTACCAAGGAAAATACAGAATTTCAGAAGCTTAAGACTCTATTAATATTAGGTACCAGAAAGACGCATAAATACTCTCCCAACTACAAGGTATCTGATTATCTTGTACCCTTTACCTCCTCAGGATGCACTGCCATGTGCCTGTATTGTTATCTGGTCTGCAATTATAACAAATGCTCCTATCTCAGAGTATTTGTTAACAGAGAACAGATGATGGAACGGCTTATACGCTTTTCCATGAAAACAGAAACAGAGCAGGTATTCGAAATCGGTAGTAACAGTGATCTGGTACTGGAGAATACCATTACAGGAAATCTTCCCTGGATTGTTGAGGAATTTATAAAAAAAGGAAGGGGCAAATTGACCTTTCCTACTAAATTCAATATGATAGAACCTTTGCTTGGGCTGAACCATCAGGAAAGAGTAATTTTTCGTATGTCTGTAAATCCACAGTATATTATCAGTAATATAGAAATAGGAACAGCTTCTCTCAATAACAGAATTGAAGCAGTTAATAAAATGGCAGCGGCAGGCTATCCGGTAGGTCTTCTGATAGCTCCGGTAATACTGCTTCCTGGCTGGCAGGAGATGTATCTTGAACTGCTTGACGTACTGGATGAAAAGCTGTCACCAAAGGTAAAAAACACCATGTTCCTGGAAATTATCTTTATGACCTATAGTTTTATTCATAGAAGTATCAATAAAGAGGCTTTCCCGGAGGCCATGGAGCTTTATGATAAGGAGCTGATGAGAGGAAGAGGGATGGGGAAATACTCCTATAAACAGGATTTAAGAGAAGAGGGAGAGGAGTTTCTTCTAAAAGAGATAGACAAACGGTTTGGAAAGGATAAGATTCTTTATTTCAGTTAGAGAACTTCAATTTGAAAAGAACAGCAAGGATTACAAGCAGAGTTTATGAGCATATTTATATATATAAACATTATGAACTACCTCAGGTATACAAGTTTAAATAGTTAGCTTTTAATGCGGAAACGAAGAAAGCTAATATCTAGCTTATATTAAATACCAATAAACGATAAAAGAACACCCTGAACACCTTTTAATTCGGAGGGTACAGGGTGTTATCTGTAAGTTGTACGAAAAATTTTAATACTTACTATCTGTATGCACACAATATAGTAAGTAGTTATTGTTAGAATAGAAAGACACCAGCTTAGATAAATATAATACTTCTTCGCATTAAGTTCTGCTATCACATAATTTGTTGCTATCTAATAAAATTCGTAAAAACCCGTTCTTCTTTCTTAGGAAGGGGAATGCCGGCATTCTTACCTGCTTCAATACATTTAAGCAGCCATGCCATATTTCTGCCAAGGGTTCTCATAATTTGCATTCCTTCGATATCCTGCTTTACTTCTTCCGGCGTATTACCGTGTACCATATTCCAGTACTGTGAGGATACAACGGGCATACTTGAGATGGTAAAGTATTTATTAAGCTGGTCAAGGGAAGCAGTGGAACCTGCTCTTCTTAAAGAGACTACAGCAGCACCAGGTTTATAAGGAAACCCTTGTCCGCAGTAAAAGAATCTGTCCAGAAAAGAGGTCATGGCACCGCTTGCAGAGGCATAATGAACAGGTGCGCCAAAAATAAGGCCATCTGCTTTTTCTGCCATATCGATTGCTTGGTTCACCGTATCATCTCCGTAAGCACATCTTCCGGGAAACTTATAACAGACACCGCAATCCATACAGCCTCTGACCGGTTTGTTTCCGATGTGAAATATCTCCGTTTCTATTTGCTCTTCTTCCAGGGTTTTCGCAACTTCCTCTAAGGCCGTATAAGTACAGCCATGTATATTAGGACTTCCGTTAATCAGTAGAACCTTCATGTCAACTCTCCAATCTGTGCGCTTAAGCGTACACTTTATAGCTTTAAATTAATATTAGCGCGTAATTTCTCTGCGGAAAAGAGTAAAAAAGATTGTTTTTATTGACGGATTTGTTACAATGTAAGTAAACTTTTTGGGACGTAAGGCAGGTAATTAAAATGAATTTATATGATAGCCTTTTAAAATATAGTGAAGCCGGATACTATCCTATGCATATGCCGGGACACAAGAGAAACAGCAGGCTTCTTACCATGTGTGATCCCTATTCCATTGACATTACAGAGATAGATAATTTTGACAATCTTCACAGACCGGAAGGAATACTTAAGGCCGGAATGGAGGCCTGGTCTGATTTATATCATTCCCGTAAAGCCTATTACCTGGTAGGCGGAAGCTCAGCAGGAATTCTTACAGGCATCTCTGCGTGCACCGACAGAGGTGATAAGGTTCTCGTGGCAAGAAATTGCCATAAGTCGGTTTATCATGCTCTTTATTTAAGAGGTTTAGAACCTGTATATCTATATCCTCCGGTAGTGAAAGAATTTGGCATTAATGGAGGAATATCAGTGAAGCAGGTGGAAGAATATCTTAAAAACCAGGGGGATATTAAATTAATTATTATCACCTCTCCCACTTATGAAGGGATAGTATCAGATATCCGTGCTATTGCAGCAGCAGCTCACAACTACGGAATAGCGTTGATGGTAGACGAAGCACATGGTGCTCATTTGGGCTTTCATAAGGGATTTCCGGAAACGGCAGTCAGACTGGGAGCTGATATTGTGGTGCACAGCGTTCATAAGACTCTGCCGGCTTTTACCCAGACTGCTTTGCTGCATCTAAACGGACAATTGGTGAAGGAAGAGAAAATAGAACGGTATCTATCCATCTATCAGAGCTCCAGTCCCTCCTATGTACTTATGTCAGGAATAGAAAAATGTCTGGAATTATTAAAAGAGAAGGGTTCAGAGTTGTTTGAGAGCTATGATAAGATGCTTTGCGGCTTTTATCAGGAGGCAGAAGAATTTAAGAATATCAGGATTTTAACCGATAATACTGTTACCAGAGAAGGTTTTTACCGGTTCGATCCCTCTAAACTTGTATTAAGTGTGAAAGGAACCAATATGACCGGGAAGGAACTTTATGAAGTACTGCTCCATACCTATAAGATTCAGATGGAGATGGTTTCTAAAGATTATGTTCTTGGAATGACCAGTATTGGTGACAGGCAGGAGGGCTTTGACAGGCTGCTTGTTGCTCTGAAGGAAATCGACGGAAGGCTCAGCAAGGAAACCACAACGGACAGGGTTATGGAATTTGCACCCCCTGAAGCAGTAATGTCTTGCGAAGAGGCTCTGAATGCTCCTTTCAAGGAGGTTCTGTTATCAAATAGCGAAGGGTTCATATCCGGGGAATATGTCTACTTATATCCGCCGGGAATACCCCTTCTGGTGCCGGGAGAGAGAATTGAAAAGAAATTGCTTACACAGATTATCTCCTGCCAAAAACAAGGGTTATCCTTACAGGGGCTGATAGATTACAGCGGAAACACAATAAGAGTCATCAGCTGATAAATCCCTTTCCTAGGGGTAAGCATATAGGTCAAGTATAGGTATTAATAAGTCGGAAGGAAAATATAAAAGTATGCATAAACTGTTTGTTGTTATGGGCAAGAGTGCAGCGGGAAAAGATACGGTATTTAAGGAAATCACCCGCAGGGATCTTAATTTAAAAACGGTTGCCGGGTACACAACAAGGCCAATCAGGGACGGAGAAAAGAACGGGGGAGAATACTTCTTTGTTACCAAAGAGGAACTGGCAAGATTACGGAAAAATAATAAAGTAATCGAACATAGGGCCTATGAAACCATGCACGGAGTATGGGATTACTTTACGGTTGATGATGGACAGATTGATTTTAATGAGACAAGCTCCATTATGATCGGAACTCTGGATACCTATCGAAAAATTCGTGAATACCTGGGAAAGGACAGAGTGGTGCCCTTATATCTGGAAGTAGAGGACGGAATACGACTGGAACGTGCCCTTGCAAGGGAAAAGACCCAGAAAAAACCCAAGTATACGGAACTATGCCGTAGGTTTCTGGCAGACGAAGAGGATTTTAAAGAAGAAAATCTTATTGAACTTGGTATAAAAAAGAGATACAACAATGAAAATAGTGAAATATGTATTCTAAACATAGAAAAAGATATCAGGGAGAATATGGAAGATTAAAATTTCCCTATTTATTTTAAACTGATTATGCTATAATAAATCTGGAAATTGTCCGTTTCAATTTAAGATAAGCAACAATTTCATTACAAATAATAGTAATTAAGATAAATGCAGCAGATATACAAAGTGAATCCATTTTATTGATGAGGGGAGAGGAGTTAATTCTATGGACATAAAAGTTAATCAGTTACCAACCATAAACCAAGTTGAAGCGAAAGCGCCTCTGCCTGAAGCAGATGGCTCCTTTAAATTTACTTTGATCAGCAACATTGAGGAACAGGGTCTGAAAGAACGCCTAAATCTTATGATGGAAGACATTATTCAGCATGGCAAAAAGCTGGGTAAGCATATGGATGTCCGGGATATGAAAAGGTACAGACAGCTTATCAGGGAATTTATGAATGAGATTGTCAACCGTTCCCACAAATTCAGCAGGGAGAATTTTCTGGACAGAAGAGGCCGTCATCGTGTCTATGGCATGATAAAGCTTATTGATCAGAACCTGGACGAGCTTGCAATGGAATTAATCAAGGATGAGAAGGATACCATAGCCATTTTAAATAAAATAGATGAAATCAAAGGACTGCTGCTGGATATATTTGCCTGATACATTTTCAAATGAGTATTAGTAAGTCCCTAAAAGGGCAGATGGGAGTTATTGTGGCTGGATTTAAGCATATAATTGGTCATGAGCAGATTGCCGGACATTTAAGGACAGCAGCCGGATCAGGAACCGTATCCCATGCATATATCTTTGCCGGTGAAGACGGGATGGGAAAGCATACGCTGGCTGCCGCATTTGCAAAAAGCCTGCAGTGTGAAAATCTGAAAGCAGACGGAGAAAGCTGCGGTACCTGTAAATCCTGCCTGCAGGCGGAATCAGGCAACCATCCTGACATTATTTATGTAACCCATGAAAAGGCAAGCCTTGGAGTGGATGATATCAGAAGTCAGTTAAACAATGATATACAGATAAAACCCTACATCGGGGACCGTAAGATCTATATTGTGGATGAAGCTGAGAAGATGACGGAACAGGCGCAGAATGCGCTCCTAAAGACACTGGAATCACCGCCGTCTTATGCTGTTATCATACTGTTGACCAATAATATTAACGCATTACTGCAAACGATTCTGTCAAGATGCGTGGTGTTAAAACTAAACCCTGTAAAGGAAGAGGATTTGAAGCAGTATCTCATGGAGGTACAAAAGCTTCCGGATTACCAGGCAGAGCTCAGCGCGGTATTTGCACAAGGTAATGTGGGAAAAGCGATATCCTATGCTTCAAATGAAGATTTTACAGCCATGAAGGACAAGATTCTTCATTTGCTGCGATACCTTGATCAGATGGAGCTTCACGAGCTGATAGATGGACTGAAGAATATTTCGGAACAAAAGAACCGAATCGAAGAATATTTGGACATGATTACGTTGTGGTTCAGAGATGTTTTGATGTATAAGGTTACAAAAGATATCAACCTTTTAATTTTTAAAGGGGAATACTCAGAAATTACCAGACAGGCCGGAAAGAGAAGTTATGAAGGCCTTGAGAATATCATTAAGGCAGTGGANNAATGCCAATGTAAACTTTGATATTGTAATGGAACTTATGTTTCTTACCATAAAAGAGAATTAAATTTTGTTATTTTACATGTGCAAAAGCTGATACAACTGTGAAAATAAAATATTTCATGCCCTGATTTGAAGCCGTGCCAAATCTGCAAGCAGTTCGGCATGCAAGGGGAACAAGTGTGGAAATCCGTAAGCAATTTTTAACATATAATTTGAGCGCGCCAAGGCGCGAATGGAGGTTAGTATGACGAATGTTATAGGTGTCCGGTTCAGAAGGGCGGGCAAGATATATTTCTTTGATCCTGCCGGCTATGAGATAAAGCAAGGGGACTATGTAATAGTGGAAACTGCCAGGGGTGTAGAATACGGACATGTTGTTATCGGTCCCAGGGATGTGGAGGAGAGTAAGATTATTCAGCCTCTAAAGCCGGTAATCAGAACGGCAACTCCCGAAGATAACGAGATTGAAATGAGAAACAAGATAAAGGAAAAAGAAGCCTTTCAGATATGTCTGGAAAAAATCAAGAAGCATGAACTTGAAATGAAGCTGATTGATTCTGAATATACCTTTGATAATAATAAGGTGCTGTTTTATTTTACAGCAGATGGAAGAATCGATTTCAGGGAGCTGGTCAAGGATCTTGCCAGTGTATTTAAGACCCGCATTGAGTTAAGGCAGATTGGTGTAAGGGATGAGACGAAGGTAGTTGGCGGTATTGGTATCTGCGGAAGACCATTATGCTGTCATACCCATCTTTCCGAATTTGCTCCCGTGTCCATCAAAATGGCAAAAGAACAGAACCTGTCCTTAAACCCTACCAAGATATCCGGTGTATGCGGACGTCTTATGTGCTGCCTGAAGCATGAGGAAGAGGCCTATGAGGATTTGAACAGCAAGCTTCCCAATGTGGGAGATATGGTTACCACAGCGGATGGTTTACGGGGTGAGGTTCAGAGTGTTACCGTATTAAAACAGTTGGTTAAGGTTATCGTTACACTGGAGAATGATGAGAAGGAAGTTAGAGAATACAAAGCATCAACTCTTAAGTTTACTGCAAGAAAACGCAAGGAAAGAGTTGCTCTTGATGAAGAATTAAGAGTACTTGAGATGCTTGAAATGAAGGAAGGAAAATCCCATCTGGATGATGTATAAGCTATGAGCGATATGAGGAATACCCGGGAAGAAGGGCTGCCAAACTGTGAGACTTCTTTAACAGAGAAAGAAACACAACAGCAGGACACAGCGAATATCCTTCTTCCGGGGGAGAGAATAGATGAGCTGCAGCGTAACGGATATAAAATTATTCAGAACAGCAAGAAATTCTGCTTTGGAATGGATGCTGTTCTTCTTTCCGGCTTTGCAAAAGTGAGAGAAGGGGAAAGAGTAGCTGATTTAGGAACTGGAACAGGCATTATCCCCATCCTTCTTGAGGCAAAAACCAAGGGAGAGCATTTTACCGGTCTTGAGATTCAGGAGGAAAGTGCCGACATGGCTAGAAGGAGTGTAAGGCTTAACGGGCTGGATGAGAAAGTTTCAATTGTAACAGGGGATATGAAAGAAGCAGGCAGACTCTTTGGCGCTGCTTCCTTTCATGTTGTGACCAGTAATCCTCCTTATATGAACAATCTTCACGGACTTAAGAATCCTGATCTCCCAAAGGCAATAGCAAGGCACGAAGTGTACTGTACGCTGGAGGATGTGGTAAGAGAGGCGGCAAAGCTTCTGAAACCTTCAGGGCGCTTCTATCTCGTACACAGGCCTTTCCGTCTGATAGAAATAATAAATACACTTACTGCCTATAAACTGGAACCCAAAAGGATGAAGATGGTACATCCTTTTCTGGACAAGGAACCTAATATGGTATTAATAGAAGCAGTAAAAGGCGGAGGGTCTATGATCAAGGTGGAACCTCCCCTGATTGTATATAAGGAAGTCAATCAATATACCGATGAAATCTATGATATCTACGGTTATTAAGAAAGAAGGGACCATTGCAGATGACAGGAACATTATATCTGTGTGCTACGCCCATAGGCAATTTAGAGGATATTACTTTAAGGGTTCTGCGGACGCTGAAGGAAGCAGACTTAATTGCCGCAGAGGATACCAGGCACAGTATTAAGCTGTTAAATCATTTTGAAATCAATACTCCCATGACCAGCTATCATGAGTATAACAAAATAGAGAAAGGCCGTTATCTGATCGGACTTCTCAAGGAAGGACAGAACATTGCCCTGATTACAGATGCGGGAACGCCCGGTATTTCAGACCCCGGTGAAGAACTGGTTAAGATGGCATATGAGGAGGAGATTCCAGTTACCTCTCTGCCAGGGCCTTCTGCCGTGATCACAGGCCTTACCCTGTCCGGCTTATCTACGAGACGTTTTGCTTTTGAGGCTTTTCTGCCCTCCGATAAGAAGGAGCGAAATAACATTCTAAAGGAATTAAAGTCAGAGACCAGAACCATCATTATATACGAAGCTCCGCACAGGCTTATAAAGACTTTAAAGGAACTCTCTGACGCTTTAGGAGACCGCAGGGTTACTGTGGTAAGAGAGCTTACCAAGAAACATGAAACAGCCTTTCAGGCAAGTCTTCTGAAAGCCGTCAGCCATTACGAAGCAGAAGAGCCAAAGGGTGAGTGTCTGCTTGTTATAGAGGGCTTAAAAATAGAGGATTTGCTGGAACAGGAAAAGGAGAAGTTTCTGACCCTTTCTTTAGAGGAGCATATGAACCTTTATCTGGGACGCGGAATGGATAAGAAAGAGGCTATGAAAGCCGTTGCAACAGACAGGGGGATTACGAAAAGAGAAGTTTATCAAATGCTTTTGAATTCTTAGAAAAATAATTCTTAGAAAGGATAATTATTAGAAGAATATAAGGTATTGAAGGGGCTAAGGTATGGAATTGGCTAAGGGGTGGGTTTTCAAAAGGGGACGGAAAACAACGCAAAACAGAAAAACTCATGCTTCGATTACAAGGCATAAGAAGTCCTAATTCTCTGAATATTCTCTGCTGGACATATTATAAGACAGACAACTCGCTTCGCTCAAACAGCCTGTTTAGGCGTTTTAACAATGATAAAATGATTATGAATACCTTGATTTGTGGTAGTGCCACTTCTGCAAGCAGATAATGAGTAGGTAACAAGGCTTGGAATAAGCAGGACTTACCTCAGTTTGCCACTGATATGTGCTGGGAGCTAGAGTGAGAGGTGTTCTTATTTTATAGGTTTCTTTTACTTTTGATTGCATTTTAATGGTTTTAAATAGTTCAACAATAAGATATATTTTATGCGCTAAAATAAGAAAAAGCCTGAAGAAAAGCGTATCGCTTATCTTCAGGCTGCTTCTTTGAGCTGTATTATTCGATAATACCTACTAATTTAGCAAGCTCCATAATAGAATCTTTAGAAATCTTCTTTCCGTGATAATCAATTAAGTTATCTTTGGAACCATTAAAGATATCTGCAGGCTCATATTTTCTTAATATGATTCTGTCCTCATCAACAAAGATTTCCAGGGGATCTCTTTCCCCTACTCCAAGTGTTCTTCTGAGCTCGATGGGAAGTGTTATTCTTCCTAACTCGTCAAGCTTTCTTACAATTCCTGTGCTTTTCATATATATGTACCTCCTACAATACTTTTATAAAATACCATACAAATATTAGAAAGTCAATAAATGAAATATTAAATCAAGCAATTATTTAGTATTTTATAGAAATAATTGTAATAAAAGTATTAAAAAGTAAAGAAAAATAAGGTTTGAGCACTGGATTTTAGCGGTTTAAAGGGGTGATGTGAGCGTATTTTCGCTCTGAAATTACATTTTATTCCATGTTTCGATAAGATTTTCGACAGGTTATGGAAATTAATGGAACAACATCTTAGAAGACCATATGAATTATTTTTCTAAACACGGAATATAGTATAGATAAAGAAAAGAAACAGGCAGTTATGCTATGGGTTAAATACATTACTGCCGGGGTTAGGAGGTTTCTTATGTTGAATTATCTATGGGGCTTCATGATAATTATAGGTGTTGTGGTTGGGGCTTTAACGGGTAAAATCGACGATGTAAGTGCTGCAACCTTATCCTCTGCAAAAGAGGCTGTTGTTTTGTGTATAACCATGCTGGGGTTTACTGCCCTTTGGATGGGAATTATGCAGATAGCCAAAACAGCAGGAATTATCGATGCCCTGACAAAACTTATCAATCCGCTGTTAAGTCTGCTCTTTCCGAATATTCCGGATAAACATCCCGCCAAAGAATACATAGCTTCCAATATGATAGCCAACTTTCTGGGGCTTGGCTGGGCAGCAACGCCTATGGGGCTTAAAGCCATGCAGGAGCTGAAAAAATTGAACCAGGACAGAGAGTCGGCCAGTTGTGATATGTGTACCTTTTTAATTATTAACATATCTGCACTCCAGCTGATACCGGTAAATATTATTGCCTTCAGAACACAGTACGGCTCTGTTAATCCTACAGAAATTCTGGGAGCAGCCTTTGTTGCTACCAGTGTATCAACGGTAGCCGGAATTATCTTCTCATTGGTTGCCAGGAAACTGGCTCGTAATAAGTAATTGCTATGGAGCAGGAAGTAACCAGATGCTGATTCTACTGTTAATCAAACAGAGTAAAGAAGAAAGGATGCCAGAGGCAGGGCTGTTATTTATAATGGCTTTGGGTTAGAAGATTGAGATTTCTTTTATATATATCAGACTACATAATTCCCTTTGTTATTTTTTACATAGTAGGCTTTGCGTTATTAATGAAAACTCCTGTGTTTCAGGAGTTCACAAAAGGTGCTGAGGACGGCTTTAAAGTAGTTCTTGGTATTATGCCTACCCTTGTCGGTTTAATGGTCGCTATAGGCATAATGCGGGCTTCTGGAGCATTGGATATGCTGACAGGGTTAATCAAGCCATTAACTAATTTTCTTAATTTTCCCTCGGAGCTGGTGCCGCTTATTACGGTCAGGCTTTTTTCGGCTTCGGCAGCTACCAGTTTGCTGTTGGATATCTTTAAGGAATTTGGGCCTGATTCATATATAGGGAGGCTTACATCTATCATTATGAGCTGTACAGAGACCATCTTCTATACCATGAGTGTATATTTCCTGACTGCTGGTGTAAAGAAGACGAGGTATACCCTGGCAGGGGCATTAACTGCTACTTTAGCAGGAATTATTGCCAGCGTATTTCTTACTAAATTGCTATTCTGACATTAGAAAAAGGTTCTGGGTTACTGTAGAGAAAGACAGCTACTAGCGGAGAAAAGCAGTTGTCATTAGAGAAAGACAGTTGCTAGTGGAGAAAAACAGTTGTCAGTAAAGAAGGTCAGTTGTTAGCAGGGAATAGATTTGACACATAATCCCATTAAGTATATAATATAATTCCTTTCGCAAAGTTCGTTTTACCATTGCTTTTCTGGCAAAATCCAGGAAAGTTAGACTTGGCAAGATATTATGAAATTTGATTCATTTATGGATATTGTCCGAAAAATCGGAACAGGATTTTTATAAGATTATTAGCCTGCAGAATTTACGGAAATGCCCTCTGATGATGAAAGATGAAAGATATTACTACCAGGAAACCTAAGTTTGTGCCATTTAGAAATATACACAAACTTTCTATATAAGTTGAATTTTAGCTGTTGCCTTTTTTAATATAAAATGCCAGGAGCCCAGGCACGTTATATCCGGAAGAGGTTAAATGCCATGTTCAATTTATATAAGTAGTGCATTTTCATGCACAGAAGAGGAGCATTTAATGATTGAGGTAAGTCACATTACCAAGGCCTTTCAGGTTGCAAGGCGCAGTGCAGGTCTTAAGGAAGCCATGAAGGCGTTTGTACACAGAGAGTATCAGGAGGTGAAAGCCCTCGACGATATTTCGTTTACCATTGAAGATGGTGAGATGGTTGGTTATATAGGGCCAAATGGAGCAGGCAAGAGCAGCACCATTAAAGTATTGAGCGGAATTCTTACTCCGGATGGGGGAAACTGTTTGATTAACGGCAGGGTTCCCTGGAAGGAAAGAGTACAGCATGTGAAGGAGATAGGTGTAGTTTTCGGACAGCGTTCCCAGCTTTGGTGGGATGTACCTATTTTGGATTCCTTTGAGCTGATAAAGGACATATATCAGGTGGAGGAGAAAGCCTACAAAAAGAATCTGGAGGAATTAACGGAACTCCTGGATCTGAAAGATATCCTCAGGACGCCGGCAAGACAGCTTTCCTTAGGACAGCGGATGAGATGTGAAATCGGAGCTTCCCTTTTGCATAATCCAAAGATACTCTTTTTGGACGAGCCTACCATTGGACTGGATGCGGTGTCAAAGATTGCAGTGAGGAATTTTATCCTGGAGAGAAACCGTGACTATGGTACTACGGTTATCTTGACCACCCATGATATGCAGGATATAGAGGCCCTTACCCAGAGAATACTCTTAATCGGCAAAGGTAAAATTCTGCTGGATGGCAAGCTGGAGGAAGTAAGGGAGCGTTTTTCCAGGGACAAGCTGATAACAGTACAATACTCCGGTAAGAAGCCTGTTTTAAGAGAAGGCATGACGGAAGCTTCAAAGGTGCGTGCCACGAAGGAATCCGCAATAGAGGGAATTCTTACGGTTGGGGTAGATACTGAAATTCTTAAAGTCTCAGAGGCAATATCCTGTTTGACATCTCAGATCGAAATATCCGATATTTCCGTTGCAGGAACATCTCTTGATGAAGTGGTCGTACAGCTTTATAAGCAGTATGAGATATAGAAAGGCGGTGTTCTGAGTGAAGAAATATCTGTCCTTTTTTCGAATACGGTTTACCAATGGACTGCAATACAGAGCGGCTGCCCTGGCAGGAATAGCAACCCAATTTGCCTGGGGCGGTCTTGAGATATTGATGTTTAAGGCGTTCTATTCCTACAATCCGGAGGCCTTTCCAATGGAATTTTCAGCGCTGTGTTCTTATGTCTGGCTGCAACAGGCCTTATTATCCCTATACATGGTATGGTTCTATGAAAATGAGATTTTTGACATGATAATCAGCGGAAATGTGGCCTATGAGTTATGCCGCCCCATATCAATCTATAAGATGTGGTTTGTAAAAAATATGGCGTCCAGATTGTCAAAGGCGGTGCTGAGAGCTTTTCCAATATTGCTGGTAGCTGCCTTTCTGCCGGAACCCTATGGTCTGGCTCTTCCAAAAGATGTGATTGCGGCACTGTGGTTTCTGTTTTCCTTAACCGCAGCTTTTCTGGTGGTCATTGCTTTCTGTATGATCATATATATTTGCTGTTTTTATATGGTTTCCTCCCTGGGGATACGAATAGTGGCGGCAGCTCTGGCAGAATTTCTGACCGGCGCAGTTATACCTTTGCCCTTTTTTCCGGAGCAGGTTGAAAGAATCATAAAATTTCTTCCTTTTGCCTCCATGCAGAATCTACCCCTTAGAATCTATAGCGGAGATGTCTATGGTGCACAGCTGTACGAAGGAATCCTCTTGCAGCTATTCTGGCTGATGGCATTAATTCTTATTGGGAAGATGATGCTGTCCAGAGCTTTAAGAAGAGTTACTGCATTTGGAGGCTAAGCAAAGTCTTGAAAGGAAGGAATCTTGAGGAGTGAGGAAATGAATTCGGGATCTGAAAGAAATTACAAAAAGGAGGTCATATGGGACTCTATTTAAAATATCTGTCCATTCAGGTCAGAAGCGCCATGGAATACAAGACTTCGTTTATTCTGACTGCTTTGGGGCAGTTTCTTGTATCGTTTAATGTTTTTCTTGGTATATATTTTATGTTTCTGCGTTTTCATGAGGTAGAGGGTTTCACCTTTCATGAGGTTTTATTATGTTTCTCGGTGGTTCTAATGCAATTTGCTCTTGCCGAGTGTTTTGCGAGAGGCTTNNTATCCAGTGGAGGCTTTGACCGCATAATGGTGCGCCCCAGAAATGAGATTCTGCAGGTTCTGGGTACCAAAATAGATCTTACCAGACTTGGACGTATGTTACAGGCGGTAATTATGTTTATTTACGCAGTATATAAAAGTGAAACGGAATGGAATATGTCAAGAATAATGACATTGATATTTATGATGATGGGAGGAGTCGCAGTTTTCTCCGGTTTGTTCTTGATTTATGCGGCTATCTGCTTTTTTACGCTGGAGGGGTTAGAGTTTATGAATATTCTTACTGACGGAGCCAGAGNNAGCATGGTAAGTATCCAATCGCAATCTATGGGAAGAAAGTGCTTTTATTCTGCACCTTTATTGTACCCTACGCTCTTATCCAATATTACCCCTTATTATATGTGCTGGGTAAATCAGATAAGAGCTGGTATATGCTTCTTCCCCTGATTGCTGTACTGTTTTTGATTCCCTGCTATCTTTTCTGGAAGTTTGGCATGAGACATTATAAATCAAATGGTTCGTAAAGCAGAGTTCACTGTATGCATTATTTAAGTTAGTTTCTGGTACCTGGAAGGTTGATTTGTGGCTTAGTTCTGTGCCTTAAGCCAGCTGTCCAGGTACTTGTTGATTATTTTAAACTGAGCTGGCCCGATGTCCAGAACGAATTTATGAAAGTCTTTTATATTGAATTTGCTGCCAAGACTCTCTTCTGCGATGTTTCTCAGCTCCATAAATTCCAGATAACCGACGCCGTATTGTGGATAAAGAGCTGGCTCTTCTACCATTGTTGTGAATAAAACCTGGGCAGTGGACTTATCTGTAATGCCGAATTGTTTCAGATAAGAGGCGGTCTGTGCTACAGTCCAGCCTTCATAATTTACACCTAAATCCAGACGGCAGTATAAGGCCATATTAGCTGCCATACTATGGTCTAAAAAGGAGGAGGCTGCTTCTGCAAAGCCTGCCATATGGTAGGAGTAGAATTCCACATAGGTTGCCCAGCCCTCTGCATAGCCGCTGAAGTTCAGCAGGCTTCTTAAAGGCAGGGGATTGGTATTTCTAAAATAAACAGACTGGTATAAATGTCCGGGATAGCCTTCATGTGCCAGTGTGCTGAAGATCTGCTGATGGTCGTAGGCTGGATTGCTGTTAATATAGATTACATTATTATTGAAATTATCAATTGCCGGTACCAGGTACATAGCCGGACTAAGATAATCCTCCAGGGACTTATGTACATATTTAACCGTAAAGTTTACATCCGGAGCCACCGGAAAATCTTTTTCTATTGCACTTCTTAGATATTCTAGTATCTCTTTGGGTTCTGAAAGCGGATAAGAAACTGTGGAAGCCTCTTCATAGAGCTTTGGATCTTTATCTACCAGAGCGTTAAGAGCACTTAGGTTACTGGTAATTGAGTCATCAAGTATTTTAATAAGCTCTTCCGGCGAGCGGGAGGTTCCGGTTCCGGAAGCAAGGAGATAGCGGTAGTATTCCTTACCCTTTGGCAGATTGGCAAGACCCCCTTCGTTCACACCCGTTCCCTTTAAGCCTTCTAAAGTATCAATTAGCAGCTGATAAGCGGGAACTACACTTTTTAGGACTGCTTCTTTATTAGCTGCTTTGTAGGACTTTATCTCTTTCTTTGTAAGACCTTCATAAGTTTCAATCTTATCGTTGAATACATCTATCAGATAGTTGTTTTCAGGATCATCAATAAAAGATCTGCATTGTTTTAGTATGCTGTCGGCTACCGTGTCACTCATAAAAAGACCAGCCTTTGATTTTTGCTGTTCAAAGACACATATTTCCTCAAAGTACTCAGTAATCTGTGGCAGAAGCTTAAGGTAAATGTCAATGTCATCCTTGGTATAGAAATTATATTCGGCCAGCAGCACCGGTAACTGTGCCTGAAGACCGGTGGTAGGTCCTAAAACTTCATTGTATAAAAGATAGGAGCCGCCGGTAAGCTCTAATTTCCAATAGCTTGATAATATATCATAGGTTAGCTTCTGGCTGGTGTTTAAGTTGCTGTACTCGAACTTTTTAAGGGCAGCCAGATAATTTTCTGCAGTTATGAGAGATTTCTTCATTTCACTGACGGAATAGCGGCCAAAAGTAACAGGGTAACTATCTATACCGTAATTTTGGGGATTGGCAACAGAAAAGTTAAGGGTTAAAGTATCCTGTGTCACTTCCGCCTTAAATACATCATTGGTAAAGCTGTCGAACTTGGCCCGCGTGGTTTCCGCATTATCCTTCTTGCTGCAGCCTGTTAATGCTATCACCAGCAATAGTACGGTAATCAGAAACGGAAACAACTTCTTTCTTTTTTTCATATACTTCATACCTTTCTTTGGGTAAATAGGATTATCCACCAGAGAATAGAAATCCTGTAATAATAACTTATGTTAAATAGATCAAAACCATTCATGAAATCAGGTCAGATGAAAGCTTTCTATTACTTGACATGCCGTAATACCGGGGGTATAATCAAGTTATTACAAATGTAAGAATTAGGGAGGCCTTATGAAAAAATTACCTCAAATATCAGAAGCAGAGTATGAAGTTATGAAAATAATATGGAGATATGCACCTATCAGCACAAATGAGGTAACCGAAAAGCTGACAGCTGAAACCAGCTGGAGTCCTAAAACCATACAGACAATGTTAAAAAGGTTGGTTCAAAAAGGAGCCATAAGTTTTCATAAGGAGAGCAGAGTATTTGTTTATACACCATTAATTGAGCAGACAGAGTACCTGGAGCACGAAAACAATCATTTTCTAAAGCGATTTTATGATGGCAACCTGACCTCTATGTTAACCAGCTATCTGGGAAGTGACAGTATCACGGAGGGCGAGCTGGAGGAACTTCGCAGTCTGTTAAAGAAGCCGAAAGGAGATAAAAAATGATAGCAGGTTTTATAGTTCGCTTTGCTATTGCAGTACTGGTTATTTCCTTTCTTGTACTACTGATTTTGGGTGTTAAAAAAATTGCAGGAAAAAAATATCTTCCAGAACACATTATCTTATCTGGTTCTTTCTGCTTGTTGCACTTACGGTACCATTTCTCCCGGGAATTTCTTTATCCTATGGCAGCAGCTTTTTTCCAAATTTAAATACTGCCTTATCCCCTTCCGCAAGGAGTCTGCCAGAAGAGGAAAAGGTCGTGGAGACAGCTGATAAAGACTGGATGAATAATTTTACGGTTTCAGTCAGACAGGAAAGGGAAGCTGTTGCTTATCTCATAGTAGCCCTGGTGTGGATTTTTGGTATTCTGGTTATGGGAACTGTTACCACAGCTTCCTTTCTGCGGCTTAAGAGGCTGTTTAAGGCTTCCCTGCCCCTACAGGATGCAGGGATAAGAAGGTTATTTGAAGAATGCAAAAAAGAGGCAGGTATAAAAAAGAAGATTGAAATATATAGCAGTGCTTATATAAAATCCCCAATTGTCCTTGGTACCTTCAAACCAGTTGTTATTTTGCCTATCCAGGCAGTAAAAGAGCAGAGCCGTGAGGAAATCAGGTATATTCTGCTGCATGAGTTAATGCATTGACACATACGCTGATAGAACATCCTTTGGTGTGGTAACTATTATCTCCTCCGGGGCTTTACTGTCTTTTAGAAATACATAGATTACGGCAAGCAAAGCCAGGGCTACAGCCATAGAGCAATTCACCTCAAGAAATATCTTCAGGGCTTAATTTGTTTTCTTTTTTTTCTTCATATTACTGTCCAGTTTCAGTCTGATTACTGAAAAATATGGACTCCTTTCATGGATTTAAATTTATTGCAATGATAGAACAGAGATACAGAATATTATTAATATTACAAATGTAAGATTTATAAATGTGCCTATATATTACAACTGTAGGATTTAAAAGTCAAGCAGTTTTCATATACGCTCTGGTACAAATACATGAAAGGGAAAAGTTAAGATAAGAGAATTTCAATGGTCAGCGAATATAAAAATCACACGGAAAAGTGAGTTGAAAAGATTTGCCTTATGGAACGGTAATTAAAATAATTAAAAGCTGTAGTTGACAAAATTTTGGTGGGATGTTATGCTAAAAATTAATTGATGTATGATGCCGTTGAAAACGGTCGATACTAAACTATAATAATTAAAGGCTGAGAAAAGAAGAGTAAGTAAAGCTTTTCGTGGACAGAGAGCCCTGTAACGCTGAAAAAGGGTCACGTTTGGATTACTGAAGATGGTCTTGGAGCTTCGCACCGAATGGAGAACCTTTAGGCTGCGACGGGAAGCGCCCGTTATCGTGACGACCTGTAGAAATTGCAGGAGAAGAGGGCCAATACAGGCTGAATTAAAGTGGTACCACGGGATATTGTTCTCGTCTTTAAAGAAGACGGGGACTTTTTTTGTGTATTAAGAGCTTGCGTCCGGTAATAGGAAAGTACCCCTATTACATAAAAGCCCCGGCGGGCTGGATGCACATGACATGCTTAAGAGTCTGGCGGGCTCTTTTATATTTATTGGACAGTAAAAGGAGGAAAATATATGTGTAACTGTAAGAAACCCTATTATATTACAACTGCCATAGCTTATACCTCAGGAAAACCTCATATCGGAAATACTTATGAGATCGTACTGGCGGACAGTATAGCAAGATTTAAGAGACAGGAAGGTTATGAAGTGTTTTTCCAAACAGGAACGGATGAGCATGGACAGAAGATTGAGAACAAAGCCGGTGCGGCAGGGATTACCCCCAAGGAATTCGTAGACGGAGTGGCTGCCCAGATTCAGGATATTTGGGATATGATGAATACCTCTTATGATAAATTTGTCCGTACAACAGATAGCTATCATGAGGAACAGGTTCAGAAGATTTTTAAGAAGCTCTATGAAAAAGGTGATATCTATAAGGGACATTATGAAGGTTTGTACTGTACTCCATGTGAATCCTTCTTCACACCTTCCCAGCTGGTTAACGGCAAATGTCCGGACTGCGGCGGTGAAGTTCAGCCGGCAAAGGAAGAGGCATATTTCTTAAAGCTCAGCAATTATACAGACAGACTTATCGAGCACATTAAGACACATCCTGAATTCATTCAGCCAGAGAGCAGAAAGAATGAAATGATGAATAACTTCCTGCTGCCGGGCTTACAGGATCTCTGTGTTTCCAGAACCTCCTTTAAATGGGGTATTCCAGTAAGCTTTGATGAGAAGCATGTGGTGTACGTATGGCTGGATGCCTTAAGCAATTATATTACCGGTCCTGGTTATGACACTGACGGAAGCCACGGAGAGCTTTATAATAAGTTCTGGCCGGCAGACCTTCACTTAATTGGTAAGGATATCTTAAGATTCCATACCATTTACTGGCCAATTATGCTTATGGCTCTTGAAGTTCCTTTACCGAAGCAGGTATTCGGTCATCCCTGGCTGTTACAGGGAGAAGGAAAGATGAGTAAGTCGAAAGGAAATGTACTCTATGCCGATGAGCTGGTTGATTTCTTCGGTGTGGATGCCGTGAGATATTTTGTCCTTCATGAAATGCCTTTTGATAACGACGGTGTAATCACCTGGGAGCTTATGGTGGAGAGGATGAATTCTGACCTTGCAAATACACTTGGCAATCTTGTTAACCGTACCATTTCCATGTCCAACAAATACTTTGGAGGAATGGTAAGAAATGCGGGTGTAAAAGAAGCTGTAGATGAAGAATTAAAAGAGCTTGCAGTTAAGACCGCAGATAAGGTAGTGGCTAAGATGGAGCAGTTAAGAGTCGCAGATGCATTAACTGAAATCTTTACACTCTTTAAACGCTGCAATAAATATATTGATGAGACCATGCCCTGGGTACTGGCAAAAGAAGAGGAGAAGAAGGAAAGACTTGAAACGGTTCTCTATAACCTCGTTGAGAGCATTACCATCGGAGCCAGCCTGCTGCATTCCTTCATGCCTGAGACTGCCGGGAAGATCCTCGCTCAGCTTAATACAGAGTTAAGGAATATCGACGGATTAAAAGAATTCGGACTTTATCCGGATGGAAACAAGGTAACAGAAACTCCAGAAATTCTTTTTGCAAGACTTGATATCAAGGAAGTACTTGAGAAGGTTGAAGCTGCAAAAGCAGCAGAAATCAAACCGGAAGAAACAACGACAGAAGAGCCCGTAAATGTAATAGATATACCAGCTAAAGATGAGATTTCCTATGACGACTTCATGAAGCTGCAGTTCCAGGTTGGTGAAATCATTGCCTGTGAAGAAGTGCCTAAGTCCAAAAAGCTTCTCTGCTCCCAGGTCAGAATCGGAAGCCAGGTGAAGCAGATAGTATCAGGTATCAAGGCATACTACACACCGGAGCAGATGGTAGGTAAGAAGGTTATGGTGCTGGTGAATTTAAAGCCTGCCAAACTGGCTGGAATCCTGTCCGAAGGAATGCTGTTATGCGCAGAAAATGAAAACGGAGAACTGGCATTAATGATTCCGGAGAAAGATATGACTCCCGGTGCTGAAATCTGTTAGTATTCTGATGAGGATATGATTTTAATAGTTGTATACAAATTATTGAAAAAGCATGATTCACACCTGGCAGTGCCACATATGCAGGCAGATGACGGCTTACAATGGGAAATGAAACGTAATAAACACAATTAAAAACACAAGATTGCCCTGTGTAACAGCGGGAATTATAAAAAGAAGTAAGAAAAGAAGCTGCCATCTCAGTTTTTTAACGGAAGTCTGAGATACAGCTTCTTTTATTTTTCATTCATTTTCGTAAATCGTTCCGAGGGAATTATTTTAATATCTTATCCAGCTCCGGATTCATTGCATAAAAATTCTTTGCATCCAGATGCTCCTGAACTCTTACCAGGGCCTCACCAAACCGCTGGAAGTGTACGACTTCACGTTCTCTTAAGAAGCGTATGGGTTCGGCAATTTCTGGGTCTGTTACAACCCGAAGAATATTATCATAGGTGGTTCTTGCCTTCTGCTCTGCAGCAAGGTCTTCTGTTAAGTCCGTAAGAGCGTCGCCTTTGGACTGAAAGAAACATGAATTAAAGGGAATACCGCCTGCAGCCTGTGGCCAGAGTCCAGTTGTATGGTCAATGTAATAGGCATCAAAACCTGCGGTTTTTAACTCCTCCAGTGTCAGGTTCTTTGTAAGCTGGTATACAATTGCACTGATAATTTCCATATGAGCCAATTCCTCTGTACCGATATCTGTTAACAGACCGGTAACTTCCTTATAGGGCATGGAATAACGCTGTGACAGATAACGCATGGAAGCAGCCAGCTCGCCGTCAGGACCGCCGAACTGACTGATAATAAGCTGTGCCATTTTAGGATTCGGGGTGGTTATTTTAACCGGAAATTGCAGTCTTCTTTCATAGGTCCACATATTATATCACTCCTTCCCAGGGCCAGGGATCATCCACCCAGGTCCAAGTAGTATTTTCTTTTACCCGGTAGGATTCTATGGGACCAAAGGCTGTTTCGTATTCTGAAAGTGCTTTCTCCCTTTCTGACCGGTAATTTTCAAAGCAGCCAAGTGCTTCTTTGTCAAAAGGGTGAGTATCCAGAAACAGACGTAACTCATCCAGTACAAAACTTATTTCCTGAAGTTTTTTCATAGCACTGCATTTATCTTCATTCATAATAAAGCACCTCCTGTTCCGTAAAAGGGCAGGTCTAATTCCTTAAACAGAGTACCGGCATTTAAAGCCTCATCCGGCAGATTTAAATCTTTAAAACATTGCTTCCTTATGACTACCATTGCCAGTGGAAGCTCAGCTGCTGGCGTCTCCTGGTTATCAAAAGGAAGACAAGGAATTCCTTTAGCTGGTGTATCCTTTGGCATTGCATTTAAGTTTTGAGGTGTGATATCCATATAAATCTCCTTTCTAAAATAATAGAAAATGCGCATACTAACTCTGAGTTTTATTATTTTTAAGGTGTTAATTGCTTGCTATAAGTCATATTTTTTATCCATCCGGGCAGATAACCTTTTTCGGAAAGGCCCAGGTTTGGGTAGAATAAATCAACTTATACAGGAGAGAAATATTGCCGGCTTAAATTAAATTACATTGAAAGTAAATGGATGCCAGCCAATAATTACAGTCCTTATGAATAGTTTCTCTTTACAAATATAAAAGATACAGGTAATAAAAGCATAGTCAGGGAATGCTTAACGAATATGGAAGAAAACATGGACAAAGAACAGGTTTATCACTTATAATGTCTTAATGGACAGGCAGCTGGTAATTTTTATCGAATTACTGGAAGGAACAATGAGGTGAAAAGAATAGTGTTTTTTGTTTTTGAAGAAAAGAGGCATATCTATGATTTTTGAAACCCATGCTCATTATGATGATGAAGCATTTGATGAAGATAGAAAGCAATTGCTTAACAGCTTTGAAGCAGCAGAAATTGGTTATGTAGTAAATATAGGAGCAAGCCTTCAAAGCTCCAAAAACTCTCTGGCTCTGGCAGAAGAATACCCCTTTGTTTACGCAGCTGTAGGAGTACATCCCAGCGAAACAGCAGAGCTAAACGAGGAGAATTTCAGTTGGCTGAGAGAGGCTGTAAAGGAGCCTAAAGTAGTTGCCATTGGTGAGATTGGACTTGATTATTACTGGGATACACCGGAACGTACAGTGCAAAAGCTATGGTTTGAAAGACAGATGGAATTAGCCAAGGAATCAAATCTGCCCGCTATCATTCACAGCAGAGATGCAGCAGCAGATACCCTTGATCTGATACAAAGCTGTAATCTTAAGTCCGTAGGAGGTATTATACACTGCTTTTCCTATGCAAAAGAAATGGCCAGGTCCTATCTTGATATGGGTTTCTATCTGGGAATCGGAGGAGTATTAACCTTTAAGAATGCTAAAAAGCTCAGGGAAGTGGTAGAGTACGCACCTATAGAAAATATAGTGTTGGAAACGGATTCACCTTATCTCTCACCGGAGCCTAACAGAGGCAAGAGGAACTCCTCCCTTAATCTGCGCTATGTAGCGGAAAAGATAG
This sequence comes from Lachnoclostridium sp. UBA6558, assembly GCA_002434335.1. GTDB lineage: Bacteria > Bacillota > Clostridia > Lachnospirales > Lachnospiraceae > Anaerocolumna. Next base: position 33,376 of record DJJW01000062.1, read on the forward strand.
CGGAAATTAAAGGGCTGGATTACAAAGAAGTCATTCAAATAACGGAGCAGAATGCGAAAGATGTATATAAAATAAAATAACTGTGAAAGGCATTGTATGCCACAGAAAGGATGAATGGATGGCAACACTGGGAAATCCAAAGGAAACCATAGAAATATTAAATAAATACCACTTCGTTTTTCAGAAGAAGTTCGGGCAGAACTTTTTGATTGATACTCATGTACTTGAAAAGATTATCAGAGCTGCAGGGGTGACAAAAGATGATATGGTAGTGGAAATAGGTCCCGGTATCGGAACTCTCACGCAATACCTGTGTGAAGCCGCCAGAGAGGTGGTCGCCGTTGAGATAGATAAGAATCTGATACCGATTCTTGAGGATACCCTATCTCCCTATGAGAATGTGAGTATTATCAACGAAGATGTCTTAAAGTTGGATTTAAATAAACTGGTACAGGAAAAGAATGGCGGAAGACCTATAAAAGTTGTGGCGAATCTTCCTTATTATATAACTACTCCAATCATCATGGGATTGCTGGAAGCACACGTACCCGTAGATAACATTACCGTTATGGTGCAAAAAGAGGTTGCGGACCGTATGCAATCCGGCCCCGGCAGCAAAGACTACGGAGCTCTTTCCCTGGCAGTTCAGTATTATGCAGAACCCTACATTGCAGCCAATGTACCGCCAAACTGTTTCATGCCAAGACCGAATGTAGGCTCTGCCGTCATCAGGCTCTCTCTTCACAAGGACAAGCCGGTTAAGCTTCAGGACGAAAAACTGATGTTTAAATTAATCCGTGCCTCCTTTAATCAAAGAAGAAAAACCCTTGCAAACGGACTTAATAACAGTGATGAAATTAAGCTCTCCAAGGAACTTATAACAGAGGCAATAACAGCACTTAATCTGTCTCCCAGTATCAGAGGAGAGGCTTTGAAACTTGAAGATTTTGCAGTCTTAAGCAATTTAATTTACAAGAAACTGAACTCCTGACATTCGTTTAGTCAACGGAATATGTCGAAAAAACAACCTTTTATATTGACATATCCTTTTGGGAATGATATCTTTTACTGGCAAATGTCCAGGTAAAAGTAGAAACCTCTAACCAGAAGGAGATAGTAGAATGCACATAGGTAAAATAACAGGAAACATTGTAGTCGGACAATCAGGCGGACCAACTGCCGCCATTAACTCCAGCCTTGCAGGTGTATTTAAGGCAGGAAAAGAAGCAGGCGCAGACAAGGTATATGGAATGCTAAACGGTATACAGGGGCTTCTTAAGGGAAAACTGATTGACCTTTCTGAGAAAATAACCTGTGATCTGGAGCTGGAACTGTTAAAGAGAACTCCTGCCGCTTATTTAGGCTCCTGCCGCTATAAATTACCGGATTATGAAAAGGATGCGGCCCCTTATGAACAATTGTTTCAGATACTTAAGGAGTATGGAATTGCAGCTTTTTTCTATATCGGCGGAAATGATTCCATGGATAGTATACGTAAGCTTTCTGAGTATGGAGAGGCGGTAAATAGTTCTATAAAATTTATAGGAATTCCGAAAACCGTTGATAATGATCTGGAGATTACAGATCACACCCCGGGGTACGGAAGTGCTGCCAAGTTCATTGCAGCTGCAACAAAAGAAATTATCAGAGACAGTCTGGTTTATGATCAGAATAATCTTACAATCATAGAAATCATGGGAAGACACGCAGGCTGGCTTACAGCAGCTGCAGCACTGTGTAAGGATAAGGATTGCCAGGGACCGGACCGTATCTACCTGCCGGAGAAGAATTTTGACAAGGATATTTTCTTAAAGGATATAAAGGCTTTACAGCAGGAAAAGAAATCGGTTGTTATCGCGGTATCAGAGGGAATTCATCTGGCAGACGGAAGGTTTGTCTGCGAATTGTCCGATAAGGACTCCTATATCGATGAATTCGGTCATACCATGCTGACAGGTGCAGGGGCCTATCTTGCAGCGCTGGTAAAGAAGGAATTAAACTGCAAGACCAGAGCCATTGAACTTAACACCTTACAGCGTTGTGCTTCTCATTTAGCTTCCCTTTCTGATATTACAGAAGCCTTTGAAGCCGGGAAAGCTGGTGTGCTGGCAGTAGCCAGAGGTATCACCGGAGAAATGGCAGTAATAAAAAGAGTATCTGATTCACCTTATCAGTGTGCTTATGAGACTCATAATATCAAGCAGATTGCCAATATGGAGAAGAAAGTTCCCCTAAGCTGGATTAAGGAAGGCGATGACGGACTTACAGAAGAGTTTATCCAATATGCAAGACCTTTGATTATGGGGGAAGTAATGCCTATTATGGTAAATGGACTTCCTGCGCATATGGATAATATCAAATAAAAAAGTCCAAATAATAAATAGTGTATAACAAACCACCAGTTCAACTAGTTCAACTGGTGGTTGATGACTTAGATTATTGATTAATATAAAGTACTTAGGTAGTTTATATTGATACTACCCCGATTTGTAATATAAAACTTACCATTATAGAGTATAGTATCATTGGATATAACTTGAAATAACATATTCAACATTTTTCTGAAATCCAGTTGCTACTACCCAGTGTTCTCCATAGGTTGGATGGAGTAGTCATAAAGTAAACCTAGTGCATATTATATTCAAAATACCTGAAGTGGGATGTATATTGCGTTTCTCTAAAGCAACATCTACTCAAGGAGAAAAATTGTTTATCGTGAAATAAGTATTATCGAGCCTTGCTCTAAAGTACGCTTAACATCAATAATCTTCTGATTACTGCTGCCTTTCCAGTGCAGTTTGGTATCCTTTAACCCTTCCATGAACTTGCCGTCTACCAATACATCTACCTGTTCAAGTAAAGGCAGATATTTAATCTCATCCCAGGAAAATCCTGTATAGAGCCAGATATTCTTGTCAGGGAAGGTATTTCTTATCTCTTCCACCAAGGCTGCCACACCACTACGGTTTGCTGGATGCAAGGGGTCTCCGCCGCTTAAGGTGATGCCTTCAATGTAGGGCTTTCTTAATTGTTCAAATATTTCCTCTTTTGCTGCCTCATCAAATGCAAGACCTCCGTTAAGATCCCAGGTTACAGGATTGTGGCAGCCCTTGCAGCCATGATTACAGCCGGCAACCCACAGTACTACACGAAGACCGGTGCCGTTAAGCATATCGTCTTTGGTTATATTGTGATATCGCATTACATGCTTTTCCTTTCCTTGATTTCCGCCATTTTGGCCGCATTGAGACGGGTGTCCCCTTTTACTCTGGAATAAGACAGATATCCGTTCATACGGTCAATCTTTGTAAGATTGGAACTGCCGCATTTCGGGCAGACATCCATTTCAAGCTCCTGGTGGCCGCAGTCATCGCAATAAGCGAGGGAAAGGTTCACACCTTCGTAAAAGCCCATATCCATGGCTCTTCTGACCAGGGATTTGATAGCATTCATATTATAATCGATGGGATACTTCACATATTGAATCTTACCGCCGTTTGAAAGATCCCAGAAACGCTGCTCCAGGTCCTGTTTCTGAATGGCAGTCAGTTCTTCCGTAACATGGCAGTGGAAGCTGTTGCTTACATACTCTCTGTCAGATACATTCTCAATAATTCCGTATTTCTTTCGGAACTGCTGTACCTGGAGACCGCAGAGGCTCTCAGCAGGTGTGCCATAAATAGCATAAAGGTGATGATCCTCTTCCTTAAACTCATTGATTCTTTTATTTATGTAGGTTAATACCTCAATGGCGAAGCTGCCGTCTTCTGCCAGTGACTTCTTGTTATAGAGCTGCTGCAATTCGTTTAAAGCAGTAATACCAAAAGAGGCAGTAGCCGGCTCTAGTAAGGGCTTGATTTTATCATGGATTCCAAGATGTCCGCCGTAGAAACCACCTTCGCAGTAAGCCAGAGGATTGGTGGAAGCACGAAGCTCACCCAGGTAGTCGTAGGTACGGATATGAAGTCTTCGAATCAGGTTAAGATAGTAATCCAGTACTTCATAAAAATCCTTGCTTTCCTGGTTTGCCTTGGCAAGGATCATAGGCAAATGAAGACTAACAGCTCCAATGTTAAAGCGGCCGGTAAAGACAGGCGTATCCTCTTCATTAGCCGGATTCATGCCGCCTTCTCTATACCAGGGTGAGAGGAAAGCTCTGCAGCCCATGGGGCTGATGATTTCACCGTACTTTTTATAAACACTGGGAACATAACCTTCACCGGTAAGACTTAACCAGTCCGGATACATAGTCTTGCTGGAACATAGGATACCGGCTTCAAATACCTCTTCCAGTTCACAGCCTTCTCCATGAAGGTTTTTATCATATAAAAAGACTATTTTAGGGAATAACACAGGTTTCTTGCACTCTTTCTTACCCTGACCTTTTCTTCTTACGTCTAAAAGGGCAATGGAAGCCATCTTAGCAAACCGGCCTCTTCCGGTACCGGCTGAAACCGTTATAAAAGGGTAATCTCCGCGGCTTGATGCAACAGTATTAAATTTATATTCCCAACCCTGAAAGCCCTGTTCAAAATCCAGCTTTACATCCTTAAGTGCTTCTGCGGAGGCTTTTTCTTCGGGAATGCCAAGTTCCAGGTACTTTTCAAAAAGTATCTTGTAGGATTTTTCTGCGTAAGGCTCTAACAGCAGGTCAACACTTGGTACGGTAAAACCGCCGTACTGCTGGCTGGCAGCACTGAGAACGATATCTCCGATAACATCAAAGGCAACATTTAGAGTCTTTGGTTCATTATACCAAAGATTACCCATCTCAAACCCGCCCTCCAATACATGTTTTACATCGAAAAGGCAGCAGTTCATGGTATCTCTTCGTGCAGACATATCATGGATATAGATATAGCCGTCTCTGGCGGCTTGTAATTCTTCCGTAGTTAAAAAGAATTTTTGATAAAGCTCCTTATTCAACTGGTTGAAGATAAGACTTCTCTTTGTAGAGACCAGTGCGCTGTCGGTGTTGCTGTTTTCCTTATCACCGATATACATGATGGACTGGCTTTTCTTATATACTTCATCCAGCATATGTACGAAATCCTGTTTGTAATTACGGTAATCCCGATAGCTCTTTGCAACCAGAGGATTGGTCTGTTCCAGTGCACTTTCAACGATATTGTGCATCTCGTTTATGTATATTTCATCTCTGTCCATATGAAAGACTTTACTTTCAACAAACTGGCAGATGAAATTATGCTCATCCTCCGTAAAACGAATCAAAGCACGTTGAGCGGATTTGTCCACTGCGTTAATAACCTTTTGCACATTGAATTCTTCTTTGGTATTATCCTTTTTTACTACTTTTATCATTTGACGCCACAACCTTCTTTGCTTGATTTTTCCTAGGTAAGTACTGATTTATTACCTGTTTTAACTCGGGTAATTACCAGCTGAACCACCTGATAATCGCCCATATTGTGTAGTATTATAACACATACACACAATATATTGTATGTGGAAAATGAATAAAAATTATCAAGGATTATCGTTAAATTTTTTATGAAGGTAATTTCTCCTAGGTCAGAATAGATGTTAAAAGGAACTTTTTTTAAGGTTAAGCCCTGTTTTCCATTTGAATTAATACTTTCCAATTTTATAGGTTTATGTTATCCTTTTATAGCGGAGAATGAAAAGGTGGCTTTTGTAAAGAAAGCATCCAACCGGTGCAGAGACGAGCGGCACCAGGGCAGGAATTAAAGGAGTCAAATACGATGAATCTGCTTAATGTAGAGAAAATGAGCAAAAGCTTTACAGATAAAATACTTTTTGACAAGGTATCCTTAGGTATAAACGAAGGAGACAAGATTGGAATTATCGGTATAAACGGTACCGGCAAATCAACCTTACTTAGAATAATTGCAGGGCTGGAAGAACCGGACGAAGGCGGCGTGGTCAAGGGGAAAAATATACGGGTGGAATTCCTGCCTCAGATACCTGAATTTGATGAAAATCTTAATATCTTAGAAAATGTAATAAAGGGGAAAAAGGCCAGAGAAGAATACAGAGATCTGGAAGGGGAAGCCAGGGCAATGCTGCTTAAACTGTCCATTACCGATGTTACAGGCAGTACGGCCACCCTATCCGGCGGTCAGAAAAAGAGAGTAGCCTTAGTCAGAACCCTGCTGACACCGGCTGAAATACTTATATTGGACGAGCCTACCAACCACCTGGACGATACCATGGCAGAGTGGCTTGAGGAGTATTTAAAGAAATACCAGGGAGCTTTTCTCATGGTAACCCATGACAGATACTTTCTTGATAAGGTTACGAATAAGATTGTTGAGATTGATAAGGGGTCTTTATATACCTATACAGCCAATTACACCAAATTTCTTGAGTTAAAGGCTGCCAGAGAGGATATGGAGGCGGCAACGGAACGAAAGAAAAAGAGCCTGTACCGCATGGATCTGGAATGGATGATGAGAGGTGCCAGAGCCCGTTCCACCAAGCAGAAAGCCCATATCATGCGCTTTGAAGAGCTTAAGAACCGAAAGGTCATAGAAGAAGACAAGGCAGTGGAGATTAATGCCTTATCTTCAAGACTCGGGAAAAAGACCATAGAAATAAATGGTATCAGCAAAGCCTATGACGATAAAGTACTGTTTAAGGACTTCAGCTATATTATGCTGAGAGGAGATCGTCTCGGTATTGTCGGCCCCAACGGCAGCGGAAAATCCACCCTCCTAAAATGCATAACAGATAACCTAAAGCCCGATGAAGGCACTATCGATAAGGGAGAGACTGTTAAGATCGGTTATTTTTCACAGGAAAATGAATATATGGATCAAAGCCTTAAGGTGATTGATTATATCAGAAATGTGGCAGAATATATTGAGACAGCCGACGGAACAACTACCGCCTCACAGATGCTGGAGCGATTCTTATTTGACGGAAGTCTGCAATATTCACTGATATCCAAATTATCCGGAGGAGAGAGAAGAAGGCTGTACCTGTTAAAGGTACTCATGGAGGCACCCAATGTGCTGATACTGGATGAGCCCACCAATGATCTGGATATCACAACTCTGACTATTCTGGAGGATTATCTGGATACTTATGACGGAATCGTACTTGCCGTATCCCATGACAGGTATTTTCTGGACCGGATGGCAGACCGGATATTTGCCTTTGAGCCGGGCGGTGTGATTAAACAGTATGAAGGCGGGTTCACGGACTATAAAGATAAGATTAGGGAAGATAAGGCTGCCGCTGAGAATATAACACCTGTTCAGAAAGCAGAAAGCAATGATAATTCCAAGGGAAAGACCAAGGACGTGAAATTAAAGCTCTCCTATAAAGATCAAAGAGAGTATGAAACCATAGAAGGGGATATTGCTTCATTGGAAGCACGTCTTGAGGTCATTGACGAAGAATCCGCTAAGGCAGCTTCTGATTATACCAAATTAAATACTCTTCTGGCAGAAAAGGAGCAATTGGAAAAGAACCTGGAAGAAAAGATGGAACGCTGGATGTATTTAAGTGAGCTGGTGGAACAGATCAAAGAGCAGAATGAAGGTTCAAAGAAATAGGAGCTATCCGGAAAAGTATTTTATTTAAGATACGTATAAGAAGTATCAACGGTACCGGTAATCAAACTTACTTAAAATAATAATTTAATAGAATGTAAGAATAACACAGGAGGTAAAAATTATGACAAAGATAGAAATCGTAAGAGCAGAAATGGTAAAGGCTATGAAAGCAGGAGATAAAGGAAGAAAGGATGCTTTATCAGCATTGCTTACAGCTCTAAAGAATGTGGCCATTGATAAAAGAGCTGATTTAACTCCCGAAGAAGAGGATGCGGTGGTATTAAAGGAAATAAAGCAGTTAAAGGAAACTCTGGAATCTGCACCTGCTGACAGAACAGAAATTATTGAGGAATGCACTTTAAGACTTGCTGTACTTGGTGAATTCGCTCCCGCTTTCCTAAGCGAGGAGGAAATCAAAGCAGTAATCAGCGAGGTTCTTTCGGGTCTTGAAATTACGGCACCTACTGCAAAAGACAAAGGAAGGATTATGAAAGAGCTTATGCCAAGGGTGAAAGGTAAGGCAGACAGCAAGCTTGTAAACGAACTGGTGGCAGCATTGTTTGTATAGGGAATACTAGTTCTTTAACAAGGGGACGGCAAACTGCGAAAACAAAAAGAACGCATGCTTCAATTCCAAGGTATAAGAGTTCCTAATTCTCTAATACCTTTCCATAGGCCCATGTGTTCTTTTTTGTTTTGCACAGTTTGCCTGAAATCTATGGGAAAAGACTTTCTAACTTAGATCAAAGCATTGGGAACTTAAAATAGCGATAGGATAGCAGTATCGAAAGAGAGCTGAGATATGTTTGAAATTTACACTAATAAAGTTGAACGTTGTTTCTTCTGCCCACAATAACATTTATCTTATGTTGCAATTGTCTGGCAGAGTAGGAAACAAGGGTTAACTTTATTTTTTTATCTTTATATCCTCGTTCTCATTTAGACAATGTCGTTTCTCACTTAGGCAGTTGTATTAGGTAAATACAGAGATCATTTCTATTAAATAACTTTATAGGAAGGTCTAAAATTCCATCCATGAAAATATAATTGTTATAAGTATAACAGTGCAATGATTGTACCAGAACCCTGAGGTTACTCTGGCACAGAAAGAGGAGTCCATTATGGCTGATTATAAACGACTGGTTTCGTACATGTACCTATATGAGGAGGGTAAAAAAAGAAATAACATAGGCTATGCCAGAGTTGAGAGTAGAAACGGGCAGTGTAAGTACACCATTCACGTGACGGCGCTGGGGCTGAATGAAAAACAGCTTAAAGTCTATTCCTTTAAAAGAAACTCCTCCGGTATAGAAGGTATACTCCTTGGTAGCCTTCTTATCAAAAATAATACAGGTGATTTTAAGATTCTAACCGATGCTGCACACGTTATGAATTCCCCTTATGGGTTAGACGACATGGGAGGAGTTATTCTTGTGTTCTCGGAAAGGAAATTCTTTGCCGCTGAATGGGATAATAAACCGATAACAATGTCCATGGTAGCAGGCATCGAAAATAGAACCAACAATAAAAAGGGCGAAGACCATAAAAAACCAGAACCCGATAAAACCCCGGAA
>DJJW01000044.1 GCA_002434335.1 Lachnoclostridium sp. UBA6558
ACGTTATTGACACAAGTCCAGGTAAAATTTGAAGGTAAGTAATTAAAATTAGCTAATTAAAAGTTAAAGTATAAATATAAACATTCCATTAAAGTTTAATGAGTAAACTAAATAGAAAATCAGAGGAATTAACAGTATTGTACGAATAATATTATTAAATTTGTGTAAATTTAGTTTACTTTCTACGAAAACAATGCTAAAATAGGGGTTATAAATTTTTGGTTTTAAGAACGAATAAAAAAAGGAGTGACAATATGATATCGAATCAAATTCTGCAGAGCACCATTGAAGGCTTAAAAGGTATTACCAGAATAGATCTCTGTGTAATGGATACAGAAGGAAAGACTCTGGCAACCACTATAAATAATGCAGATGACTATGAAAATGCAGTTCTGAACTTTGTGGAATCCCCTGCTGACAGCCAGGTGCTTCAGGGTTATCAGTTCTTTAAGGTGTTTGATGAGCACCAGTTAGAATATGTAATATTAGCAAAAGGTGACAGTGATGATGTCTATATGGTAGGTAAGATTGCTTCTTTCCAGATACAGAACCTGTTAGTTGCATATAAGGAGAGATATGATAAGGATAACTTCATTAAGAACCTTCTCCTTGACAACCTTCTGTTAGTAGATATCTACAACAGAGCAAAGAAGCTTCATATTGAGACTGATGTAAGAAGAGTTGTCTTTATTATTGAGACAAAGAACGAGAAAGACATTAATGCGCTTGAAACCGTTAGAGGACTTTTCTCAGGCAAGACCAAGGATTTTATAACTGCAGTTGATGAGAAGAACATTATCCTTGTAAAAGAGTTAAAGCCCAATGAAACTTATGACGATATGAATAAGACGGCTAAGATAATTCTGGACATGCTTAACACAGAAGCAATGACCAAAGTTCATGTAGCCTTTGGTACGATCGTAAATGAGATTAAGGATGTTTCAAGATCCTATAAAGAAGCTAAGATGGCGCTGGACGTTGGAAAGATCTTCTACAGTGACAGAAATGTAATGGCTTACAGCAATTTAGGTATCGGACGACTTATTTACCAGCTTCCTATGCCTTTATGCAAGATGTTCATAAAGGAAATCTTTGACGGAAAATCTCCTGATGAATTTGATGAGGAAACTTTAACTACCATCAACAAATTCTTTGAAAATAATCTGAACGTATCAGAGACTTCCAGACAGTTATATATTCATAGAAATACTCTGGTTTACCGTCTGGATAAGCTTCAGAAGAGCACCAATCTGGACTTAAGGGTTTTTGAAGATGCAATCACCTTCAAAATTGCCTTAATGGTTGTTAAATATATGAAGTACATGGAGACACTGGAATACTAGAGAAAAGCTGGAGATATTATAGTGTTTAGTAAGAGGGTAAGGCTTTCTCTTTGAGAGCCCCCCTCTATTCTTTTACATAGGATTCATGTGAAATTTATAAATTAAATTGGTAGTTTGAAATTTTTGAGAGAAATTCACTGGTATACAGGATCGATACTTATGGAATGTTACTTATAAATGATACTTATGTATTAGTTTAGGGAACGTTACTTATAGAACGTTAATTATGGATTCATACTTGCGGATTAGTACTTGTAGAACGTTACTTATAGTGCGATATTTTAAATCGGTACTTATGGATTAGTACTTATGGAAAATTACTTATAGATTGTTGCTTATGAAACGTTGTGGATGGGTTAGTACTGATGAATTGATACATATGGAACGATACGTATAGACCGTTACTTATGAAACGTTACGAGTGGATTAGCACTGATGGATTGAGATTTATGGAACGTTACATATAGATTGTTACAAATGAATCGATGCTTATGGAATGGTACTTATAGATTAATACTGATGGATATATACTCATAAATCAGTACGGATAGATTGGTGCTAATGGATCGTACTGATAAATTGGCAGTTATTGGGCGGTAATTATTGATTCGTTATTAATTCAGCGTTTAAGCGTTCATTATTAATAAGCTATTAAACAAAAGGATGAGGAGTTCACCAGGTTTTAGAGAGGTGTTAGGAATGAATAACAATAGAAATAAGAGTTTGGAAGAAGCAGATGCTCCGGTTATAGTTTTTGACAAAGTATCAAAGTCCTATCAAAAGGGGACTCCGGCTATCAATAATATCAGCTTTCAGATCACAAAAGGAGAGTTCGTATTTATAGTTGGCAGCAGCGGTTCAGGAAAATCAACGCTGATAAAATTGATTTTAAAAGAAATTGAACCCACAAGTGGGAAAATATATGTAAATTTTAAAGATTTGACAAGAATGAGACACAGACAGGTTGCAAAATACAGAAGAGGAATCGGAGTTGTGTTTCAGAATTTCCGATTATTAAAAGATCGAAACGTATATGAAAATGTTGCTTTTGCCCAGCGGGTAATCGAGGTGTCCGCAAGCACCATCAGAAGACAGGTACCCCTTATGCTATCGCTTATGGGGCTCTTAGATAAGCAGAAATCCCTGCCCACAGAGCTTTCCGGTGGTGAACAGCAAAGAGTTGCTTTAGCAAGAGCCCTCGTGAATAATCCGGTCATCTTACTGGCAGACGAACCTACCGGTAACCTTGACCCTAAGAATTCATGGGAAATCATGCGTTTGCTTGAGGATATTAACAAAAGAGGAACAACCGTAGTTGTAGTAACACATAACAAGGAAATTGTAGACAAAATGCAAAAGAGAGTGATTACTATGAGTAAAGGCATATTAATCAGCGATGAGCAAAGAGGTGGATATTCCCATGCGTATTAATACGGTAATTTACAGCATGAAACAGGGCTTTAAGAATATCCGCAGAAACAGGATGTTCTCAGCAGCTTCCGTGGGAACTATTGGAGCCTGCTTGTTTCTTTTTGGTATCTTTTACTTTGTAGTTGCTAATTTTCAATTTATGGTTAAGACCGCTGAGACCTCTGTTGGTGTAACGGTATTTTTTGATAAAGGCATCAGCCAGGAACAGATAGATACTATAGGAGATGAGATCAGAACGAGAGCAGAAGTGGCTTCGGTTACCTTTGTCTCCGCAGAGGAAACCTGGAATAACTATAAAGAAAAATATCTGAATAAAGAATTGGCAGAAAGCTTTGGGGAAGATAATCCTCTCAAGGATTCTGCATCCTATACGGTCAAATTAAATGATGTATCCATGCAAAAAGACCTGGTATCTTTTATAGAAAGACTGGATGGAGTAAGGCAGGTTAATCATTCGGACACAATCGCAGATACCTTCAAAACCTTTAATGCTTTAGTAGGTTATGTGTCGGGAGCAATTATCATTATACTTTTTGGGGTGGCCATATTCCTCATTAACACAACTGTAACAATGGGTATTGCCGTAAGAAGAGAAGAGATTTCAATTATGAAATTAATCGGAGCCAAGGATTCCTTTATCCGAGCACCGTTTATTGTAGAAGGGATTACAATCGGGTTTTTAGGTTCAGTAATTCCGTTGGTATTTCTTTATTTTATGTATAATAGATTGATAGATTACATATCCGGAAAATATAATAATATATTCAGGACCTTTCAATTTATTGAAGTTAATGGTATATTTAAAACACTGGTTCCCTTAAGCCTTATTTTGGGAGTGGGAATCGGATTCTTTGGCAGCTATCTCACTGTCAGAAAGCAGCTGCGTTTAAAAGAAGGTAAGTAGACATGCAATGCAAAAGGGGAAGAGGTGCGAATGAAGAAGATACAGTTTACAGATCGAAAAGGCCGTCCTGTTTATTTTAAAAAGTTAATACATCGAAATTTAAAGCTTATTCCGGTAGTATTATTGGTTCTGATATTTGCTACTCAGAATATCTTGAGTTATGCTGGTGAAATTGATAAAGCGAAACAGAATAAGACAGCCCTTGAACGAAAAAAGGAAGAAACTGAATCGAAAATTAAGGAATTAGAAAAAGAAAAAGATGATATACTTAAATATATCGAGAAATTAGATTTGGAGCTGAATGATCTTACCGAGGAAGTTGATAAACTCAATGAGAAGATAAAGACAGCAGAAAGTGATTTGAAAATTATTGAAGAAGATTTAGTAAAAGCGAAAGAGAAAGAAAAAGACCAGTATTCTGTTATGAAGAGCCGCATTAAATATATGTATGAGAACGGCGATACAGGTATTCTAGAAATACTCCTGCAGTCAGAGGATTTCTCCGATATGCTGAATCAAATGGAATATAAGGAGAAAATCACAGAGTATGATAATGGACTTTTAGAAGGCTACAAGAAACTAAAAGAAGAAGTAACAGAAAAAGAAGCTGAGCAGAAGGTGGTACTGGAGGATTTGAATACCTTAAAGGATGAACTTACCTTTGAACAGGGTACCATCGAGAGATTGCTGAAGGATAAGAATGCGGAGGTTGTCAAGTACCAGAAGAGTATAAACCAGTCAGAGGCACTGTCAGCTGAATATACGCAGAAAATCGCGGATCAGGAAGCAGCTATCGAGCAATTGTTAGAAGCTGAAAGAAAGAGAATCGAAGAAGAAGAGCGCAGAAGGAAAGCAGAGGAAGAACGTAAAAGAAAAGAAGAGGAAGAGCGAAGAAAGCAAGAAGAAGCCAAGAATCAAAACTCCTCTGATTCAGACAAGAATTCTACGGACAACAATTCCTCCTCTGGTGACAGCGGTTCTTCAGGAACTACGGTAAACGGCTTTAAGTGGCCGGTTCCTTCAAGCAGCAGAATAACCTCCGGATTTGGTTACCGTAACCAGCCTACGGAAGGTGCCAGTACATACCATAAAGGAATTGACATTGGCGCCCCCACCGGTACAACGATTGTTGCGGCTGCAGGAGGAAGTGTAGTAACCGCCTCTTATAGTGTTTCTGGTGGTAATTACATTATGATTTATCATGGTAACAGTACCTACACGATTTATATGCATTGTTCTAAGCTTCTGGTATCGGTAGGCGATGAAGTGAGCCAGGGACAGTCGATAGCTCTCGTAGGGTCAACAGGAATATCCACCGGGCCTCATCTGCATTTTGCTGTCACTGTAAACGGTGAATATAAGAATCCCATGAACTACGTCAGTTACTAACGAGATTGAAAAACAATAAATTACACTTGTGGTAACCAGTTATGTTAGGATATTAAAATTAGGGGCAGCCATTGTACCGACTGACCCGGAAAAGAGGTAAAAGCAATGAAGAATAAATTTCTGAACGGATTTTTATCCGGGTTAGCTGCAACTTTTGTTATTGTAGCAATTGTTGTAACGGTCTTTGCCAATAAGATAAATGAGAATTTGCTAAGGGAAAATGATACTTTTAAGACAGAGAACACCAGTGCTTCTGCGGCGGAACAGGTAACAGATCAGGATATCCTTAAGAAAATCGATAAACTGGAAGGCCTGATAGATAAGTATTATATGGAAAAGGTAGATAAGAATACCATGGCAGAGGGTATTTACAAAGGGCTTCTGCAAAGTCTTGATGATCCTTATTCCGTATATTATACCAAAGAGGAGTATACAGCCTTAATGGAATCCTCCAGCGGTGTATATTATGGTATCGGTGCAACCGTTTCCTCCGATGTTAAGACGGGAGTGCTCTCTATCGTGAAACCTTTTGTGGGCGGTCCTGCTTATGAAGCAGGTCTTCTGCCGGGAGATGTACTTTATAAAGTAAATGAGGAAGAGGTAACAGGTAAAGATATCACGGAAGTTGTTGGTAAAATCAAAGGAGAAGAAGGTACCACTGTAAATGTTACCATTGTCAGAGAAGGTGAAGCTGATCCCATTGAATTTACAATAACCAGACGTAAAGTAGAAGTGCCTACCATCGAGTATGAAATGCTTGATAATAAGATAGGATATATTGCTGTTTCTGAATTTGATGAGGTTACAGCAGAACAATTCCGTCAGGCACTTGCAGACCTTGAGAAACAGGGACAGAAAGGTCTTGTAATAGATATCAGAAATAATCCGGGCGGATTACTTGATACCGTGGTGGATATGCTGGACCGTATGCTCCCCAACGGATTGATTGTATATACCGAAGACAAATACGGCAACCGTGAAGAATACAAGTCCGACAGCAAAGAAGAATTCAAGAAACCTTTGGCTGTGCTGATTAATGGAAACAGCGCAAGTGCTTCTGAAATCTTTGCTGGTGCCATTCAGGATTATGAAAAGGGAACAATTGTCGGAACTACAAGCTTTGGAAAAGGTATTGTTCAGTCCATTCTTCCTTTAACCGATGGTACTGCAATTAAAGTTACTGTATCCAAATATTATACTCCTAAGGGTAGAAACATCCATAAGATTGGTATTTCACCTGATGTAACAGTTGAGCTTAATGATGCACTTCGCCAGAAAGTCGTAATTGAAAAGAAGGAAGATAATCAGCTTCAGAAGGCTATCAGTATTCTGAATAAAGAAATCAAAGCAAAAAAATAAGTAAACAAAGTGAAAGTGTTAATTTGCCGGAAATAGTTCACGGAGACACTTTTTGAGCTCTGCCGAGTTCCCCCGAGCGAGGCAGAGCGTGCGGTACTAGCAGCGTCCCATGGGTTTTTTCGTCAACTCGAATTTGAAGCAATACCCATAAATAATCATATAGTGAACAGCCAGCATATAATCGGAGATTATTGTAAAATGTGACAAGAAAACCGATAACAGCTGGCTGTTTTTCTCTATGCAAATACAGAACAAACATTCGAGAAATTATTGCATTCAATTTACAGGTATGATATAATGACATGAAATTGATATTTGGTAAATATACGGGTTATTCTGAATTCCGGTTTAGAAAGGAATATCAGAAACCCATACTTATAAAGGCGAAAGTTAACGAGGAAGGATGCAGCGTCCTGCAAGTGTCGTAACCCTCCATGAAGTAAGATGGTCGTAAGAAGGCAGTGCGCTATAAGAAAGGATAGTAAAATGAGTGAATTTAAGCTTGTTTCGGAATATGCTCCCACTGGGGATCAGCCGGAGGCGATAAAGCAGCTTTTGCAAGGTTTTCGGGAAGGAAACCAGTTTGAGACTCTCCTTGGCGTAACCGGTTCCGGAAAGACCTTTACCATGGCCAATGTTATTCAGGAACTTAACCGGCCAACTCTGGTAATAGCACATAATAAGACCCTGGCAGCGCAGCTGTATGGTGAATTTAAAGAGTTTTTTCCTGAGAATTCCGTAGAGTACTTTGTCAGCTATTATGATTATTATCAGCCGGAGGCCTATGTGCCTTCAACTGATACCTATATTGAGAAGGATTCAGCCATTAACGATGAGATCGATAAGCTGAGGCATTCTGCTACAGCAGCCTTATCAGAACGAAGAGATGTAATTATTGTAGCCAGTGTGTCCTGTATCTATGGTTTAGGAGATCCCATTGACTATCAGGAGATGGTAATATCCTTGCGTCCCGGAATGGTAAGGGAGAGAGATGAGATATTAAGAAAGCTGGTAGACCTTCAATATACCAGAAACAATATGGATTTCAAGCGTGGCACCTTCCGTGTTAACGGAGATGTGGTAGAGATATTCCCTGTTACTTCCGATGACAGGGCTGTCCGCGTGGAATTCTTTGGTGACGAGATTGACCGGATAACAGAGATTGACGTACTTACAGGAGAGATTAAATGTACCTTGGAACACATGGCAATCTTTCCGGCCTCCCATTACGTAGTATCCCAGGAAAAATTAGAGGGTGCCATTAAGACGATACAGGAAGAATTAGATGAAAGAGTGCTATATTTTAAGAGTGAAGACAAGCTCCTGGAAGCGCAAAGAATTGCTGAGAGAACGAATTTTGATATAGAGATGCTTCGGGAGACCGGCTTCTGCTCCGGTATTGAGAATTACTCCAGACATCTTTCAGGACTGGAGCCGGGAAGTACCCCTCATACCCTGATAGATTATTTTCCCGATGACTTCTTAATTATCGTGGACGAGTCCCNNGAGGTATGTATGCAGGCGACCAGGCCAGAAAGAGTACCTTGGTTAACTATGGTTTCCGTCTGCCGTCTGCTAAGGACAACAGACCTCTGAATTTTGAAGAGTTTGAGAATAAGATTAATCAGATGATGTTTGTATCTGCTACCCCTTCTGTTTACGAGAAAGAACATGAATTATTACGTACAGAACAGATTATCAGACCTACCGGTCTTTTGGATCCGGAGGTTATGGTCAGACCGGTTAACGGACAGATTGATGACCTGATTGGTGAAGTAAATAAGGAGGTAGCGAATAAGAATAAGATATTAGTTACCACACTGACCAAGAGGATGGCGGAAGATCTGACTGCTTATATGAGGGAAGTCGGAATCCGTGTGAAATATCTCCATTCCGATATCGATACCCTGGAACGATCTGAAATTATCCGTGACATGCGTATGGATGTATTCGATGTATTGGTGGGTATTAACTTACTTCGAGAAGGCCTTGACATTCCGGAAATCACTCTGGTAGCCATCTTAGACGCTGATAAGGAAGGTTTCTTACGTTCAGAGACTTCGCTTATCCAGACCATCGGACGTGCAGCCCGTAACTCCGAAGGACGGGTTATCATGTATGCGGATAAGATAACGGATTCCATGAATAAAGCGATATCAGAGACCAACCGAAGAAGAGCAATCCAGCAGAAATACAATGAAGAGCATGGTATAACACCTACCACCATTCAGAAGAAGGTACGAGAACTAATACGAATTTCGAAAAAGGCCGATAAGAACTTCTATAAGATGGATAAGGATCCGGAATCCATGTCCCGCAAAGAGCTGGAGGCGGTTGTCAAGAAAGTTACCAAGGATATGCAGACAGCAGCCGCAGAGCTGAATTTCGAACTTGCAGCCGACTTAAGAGATCATTTGCTGGAATTAAAGAAGCAGCTCCATGATATGGAAGATTAGAGTATTGGTACAAAGCATTATCGGCATTAGCATAAATTACAGGTGTTGTATTTGGTGAGATTTGTCCAAGCAGTTAGTTGCAGCTTGCTAATTTGAAACACCCAGCTTATTCTATGCCTTGTTCGCAAGAAAGAGACTATAGATAAACACTCGGTATTCTGATTATAGATTGTTTCGTAGTTTATAATATACTGATTTAGTTGTTATGATATTATTTAATAATGAATAATGAAAAGATAATTGCTTGATTACGATATTGAGATTTCTAACCATAACAGGAATTAATTAAATATATACAGACTGCATTAAATGCGCCAAAATGAAAGATGATGTCTGTACACTGGCAATAAGGTTAATAAAACATAGAAGTACTGCTATTTAATGAATATCAAGCTGAGCTTTGATAGGAAGAAAGAGGTTAAAATGGCTGATAAGAAACATTATATAAAGATAAGAGGAGCCAAGGAACATAATTTAAAGAATGTCACAGTAAATATCCCCAGGGATGAATTTGTAGTGTTAACAGGCTTAAGCGGATCCGGCAAGTCCTCTCTGGCCTTTGATACCATATATGCAGAGGGACAGAGAAGATATATGGAATCTCTCTCATCTTATGCAAGACAGTTCTTGGGACAGATGGAAAAACCAAATGTAGAGAGCATTGAAGGATTGTCACCGGCAATCTCCATTGACCAGAAGTCTACCAACCGTAATCCACGTTCCACTGTTGGAACCGTTACAGAAATCTATGACTATTTTCGTTTGCTTTATGCCAGAGTAGGAATTCCTCATTGCCCTAAGTGCGGTAAGGAAATCAAGAAGCAGACCGTGGATCAGATGGTAGATGAAATCATGCGGTTAAAGGAAGGCAGCAGAATTCAGCTCCTGGCACCGGTTGTAAGGGGAAGAAAAGGTGAACATGTCAAATTACTGGAGCAGGCTAAGAAAAGCGGCTATATCCGTGTTATGATTGACGGTCATCTATACGAACTGACAGAAGAGATTAAACTGGAAAAGAATATTAAACATAATATTGAGATAATCGTAGACCGTCTGATTGTGAAGGAAGGAATTGAGAAACGTCTTTCCGATTCTATTGAAAGTGTTCTGAAACTTTCAGAAGGCCTGTTAATGATAGACGTAGCAGGAGAAAAGCCCTTAAGCTTCAGTCAGAACTTTGCCTGCCCGGATTGTAACATAAGCATTGAAGAAATCGAGCCAAGAAGCTTCTCCTTTAATAATCCTTTTGGAGCCTGCCCGGAATGCCACGGTCTGGGTATCAAGATGGAATTTGCAGAAGAACTGATCGTTCCCGATGGTTCTATCAGTCTCGCTGACGGTGCCATTGCTGCACTTGGCTGGCAGTCTGCAACGGATAGGAGCAGCTATACCAGATGTACCTTGGAAGCACTTTCAAAGGAATATAACTTTAACCTTAATACACCTTATGAGGAACTTCCGGATAATATCAAGCATATGCTTATGCACGGCACCAACGGAAAAGTCGTTAAGGTAAGATATAAGGGACAAAGAGGCGAAGGTGTATATGATGTTGCTTTTGAAGGCCTCATTAAGAATCTGGAACGCCGTTACCGTGAGACCGGTTCTGAAACAACGAAACAAGAATATGAAAGCTTTATGAAGACTACCCCCTGTAAGGAATGCGGAGGAAGAAGACTGAAAAGAGGTTCTCTGGCAGTAACTGTGGGAGATAAAAATATATCAGAAGTAACGGATTACTCCATCAGAGATTTAAGTGCCTTCTTAAACAATCTCAAACTGACACCTACCCAGCTTAAAATCGGTGAACTGGTGTTAAAGGAAATTTGCGCAAGAGTCGGTTTCTTAATGGATGTAGGACTAGATTATCTTTCTCTTTCCCGTGCTACCGGTTCCCTATCCGGTGGAGAAGCACAGAGAATACGTCTGGCAACACAGATTGGTTCCGGACTTGTAGGTGTTGCTTATATTCTGGATGAACCCAGTATTGGACTCCACCAGAGAGATAACGACAAACTTCTTAAGACTCTTAAGAACCTGAAAGAGTTAGGAAATACATTAATAGTAGTTGAACATGATGAAGACACCATGTTTGCAGCAGACTATATTATCGATATAGGGCCCGGAGCCGGTGAACACGGCGGTGAGGTAATTGCAGCGGGAACTGCCCAGGAGATTATGAAGGTGGAAGAATCCATCACCGGTGCTTATCTAAGCGGAAGAATCAAAATTCCCGTTCCTGATGAACGCAGGAAACCTACGGGATACCTGACTATAAAAGGTGCTACCGAAAACAATCTTAAGAATGTTTCTGTGGATATACCTTTAGGCATTATGACCTGTGTAACCGGAGTATCCGGTTCCGGTAAGAGCTCACTGGTAACAGAAATTCTTAACAAGAGATTATCCAGAGACTTAAACAGGGCACGTTGTATTCCCGGTAAACATGAGGCTATGATTGGCATCGACAAGCTGGACAAAGTAATCAACATCGATCAGTCACCTATCGGAAGGACACCAAGATCCAATCCTGCAACCTATACTGGTGTATTTGACCAGATAAGAGACTTATTCTCAGCAACAGCTGATGCCAAGATGAAGGGTTATACCAAAGGAAGATTCAGCTTTAATGTAAAAGGCGGTCGTTGTGAAGCCTGCTCCGGTGACGGTATCTTAAAGATCGAGATGAACTTCCTTCCCGATGTATATGTACCTTGTGAAGTGTGCGGCGGTAAACGTTACAACCGTGAAACTCTTGAAGTACGTTATAAGGGTAAGAATATCTATGATGTTCTTGACATGACAGTAGAAGAAGCAATGAAATTCTTTGAAAATATGCCTTCTATCCGAAGAAAGATTGAGACCCTTTATGATGTAGGTTTATCCTATATCAGACTGGGACAACCCTCAACAACGTTATCTGGTGGTGAAGCACAGAGAATAAAGCTTGCCACTGAGTTAAGTAAGAGAAGTACTGGAAAGACCATATATATTCTGGATGAGCCTACTACAGGACTTCATTTTGCGGATGTTCATAAGCTTATTGAGATACTCAGACGTCTTTCTGAGGGTGGCAACTCAGTTGTGGTCATTGAGCATAATCTGGAGGTAATTAAGACAGCGGATTATATTATCGATATGGGGCCGGAAGGCGGAGACAAAGGCGGTACGGTAATTGCCAAAGGTACGCCGGAAGAAGTAGCAGCGTCTCCTAAATCCTACACCGGATACTATATTAAGAAGATGCTGGAAGATCACAAAGAGGCGGTAGTATAAATGGAGAGTAATTTTTATGCTATGATGTCTCGCATGAAATATATTGAGCGTTGGGCATTAATGAGAAATTCCAGATCTGAAAATGTTTCTGAACATACACTTGAGGTCAGTATATTAGCCCATGCCCTTGCGGTCATAGGAAATAAAAGATTAAATAAGAATTTAAATGGGGAGAGAGCTGCTTTAATAGCTCTCTTCCATGATTCCACAGAGATAATCACTGGGGATATGCCAACACCAATCAAATATTATAACGGGAACATACAGGGAGCCTTTAAGGAGATTGAAGCAGAAGCGGCAAGAAGACTGCTCTCTATGCTGCCGGAGGATTTAAAAGAAGATTATGAATCTATATTTTTTCCCAAGCAGGAAGAAGAATACATATGGAAACTGGTAAAAGCAGCAGATAAGCTTTCAGCCCTTATAAAATGTATTCAAGAGGAGAAGGCTGGTAATACGGAGTTCTCAAGCGCCAAGGAGAGTATAACGGAAGCGATTAAAGAACTACAGGTGGAAGAGGCAGAGATCTTTATGGGGGGGTTTATAGTGTCCTATTATAAGAACCTGGACGAATTGACCTGATGGGGAATATGATGGTTAGACTATTTTGTAGTTGATTTTCTGCAAATGGTCTAGTAGATAAAAAAATATCTTAGAGAATTATTTTAATGTTTATATAAAATAATTATAAGAAGGTATTCTGCAGATTACAAGGCGGTGTGTAGTTGTAGTATTATGTAATACGTTGTTTTTTGGCTCTGACTTAAATATCGGTAAGTTACGATAATTGTAACAATGGTTATTGTCATAAAAGCAGCTTTGCGAGCTGCTTTTTTTCTTAGATGATATATTTATTCCTTTAAAATAAATAAGGTAAAAAATAGTTATAAATAGGGGTAATTAATATAGCATTGCCAGTTGTAAGAAAGTCTGATATAATAAAAAAATATTTTGGTCTGGATATCCTATAGAGGATACAGAAGAATATTAACGGTCACTGTTGAGAAAAATGAATATACAAACAGCATTAGGAGGAAAAACCAGTGGATAAGGAAATGGTAATTGTCCTTGATTTTGGCGGACAGTATAATCAGCTCATTGCAAGAAGAGTTCGAGAATGTAATGTATACTGTGAAGTATTGCCCTACAATACAAGCATTGAAAAGATTAAAGAAATAGCACCCAAAGGTATCATCTTTACAGGAGGTCCTGCAAGTGTATATGCAGAAGATGCACCTCACTGCGATAAGGAAATCTTCGAACTTGGTATACCGGTGCTTGGTATCTGTTATGGCTGCCAGCTGATGACACACCTTTTAGGAGGTAAAGTTACCAGTGCAACAAAAAGAGAATATGGTAAGACAGATGTAACAGTCAATGCGAAATCCCTTTTATTCAAAGGAGTTACCGAGACCTCAGTCTGCTGGATGAGCCATACTGACTATGTAGAGAATTTACCGGAAGGCTTTGAAGTAACTGCAACTTCTGATTCCTGTCCGGCTGCAGGACTTGAGCTGGAAGCAAAGAAGCTTTATGGAGTACAGTTCCACCCTGAAGTAGTTCATACCCAGGAAGGAACCAAGATGCTTTACAACTTCCTTTATGAAGTATGCGGCTGTTCCGGAGACTGGAAAATGGATTCCTTTACAGAGCAATCCATTATCAGTCTGAAAGAAAAGATTGGTGACAAAAAAGTTCTCTGTGCATTATCCGGTGGCGTTGATTCTTCTGTTGCTGCAGTTATGATTAGCAAAGCAGTAGGAAAGCAGTTAACCTGTATCTTCGTTGATCACGGCTTACTTCGTAAGAACGAAGGAGATGAAGTTGAGAAGATCTTTACCGAGCAGTTTGACCTGAATTTTATCAGGGTAAATGCACAGCAGAGATTTTATGATAAATTAGCCGGTGTATCCGAACCGGAAGCAAAGAGAAAGATTATTGGAGAAGAGTTCATCCGTGTATTTGAAGAAGAAGCAAAGAAAATCGGTACGGTAGATTTCTTAGTACAGGGAACCATCTATCCTGATGTTATCGAAAGCGGCTTGGGTAAATCTGCTGTTATCAAGAGCCATCACAAGGTAGGCGGGCTTCCTGACTAGGTGGATTTCAAGGAGATAATCGAGCCTTTAAGAGATTTGTTCAAGGATGAAGTACGTAAAGCCGGTCTTGAGCTTGGAATACCTGAAAACCTTGTATACAGACAGCCTTTCCCCGGACCTGGACTTGCTATCCGTATTATCGGGGATGTAACAGAGGAAAAGGTTAAGATAATTCAGGATACGGATGCTATCTACCGTGAGGAGATTGCAAATGCAGGTATTGATAGAAGCATCGGACAGTATTTTGCCGCTCTTACTAATATGCGTTCTGTTGGTGTTATGGGGGATGAGAGAACCTATGACTATGCAGTTGCGTTAAGAGCTGTTACAACGACAGACTTTATGACTGCGGAGGCAGCAGAGCTGCCTTGGGAAGTACTTGGTAAGGTGTCTTCTAGGATTGTAAATGAAGTAAAACATGTAAATAGAGTACTCTATGATTGCACGGGGAAACCACCGGCTACTATAGAGTTTGAATAGTTGGAGCAGAGCCGCAAAGCCCGTAAACACAAGGAACTAGCGGCTTTTCTCTTTTTTATTGCATTACGATTGCATTATTTATTCCACTTCTCTGTGATAGATAGCAGTATGTTGATTGCTTGTATAATCAGCAATGCTGCGTGATGCGGTGGTATAGGTAAGAATACCCGTTAATTTTTTTGCAACTTCAAGATTAGTGTTCGGTTATAAATGTCCATATGTTCCTAATGTAGTTTGTATCTTCTCATGCCCCAGACGCTCTTTTATCAGTAAAGGATTTTCGCCCATGCTGATGAGCAGGGAAGCGTGCGAATGCCTTAACGCATGAATTTTGATACGGTGTACTCCTGCAAGTCCGGCAAGTTTACACATACCCTCATTCTGCTTTGCAGAGAATATCCGTCTAAATGAGATTCATCAAGGTCAAGTGTTGTGCTTCGCACCCTTGACAAATCCCATTCAGACAGGTAAGGGCGCAATTAAGCAGAACAAGGAGTATTCCTGCCAGTTTTATTTGGCTGGTTTTGAGATAATATTTAGGGCGGTGGACGCTCCTGCTGTTTAGCGGTGACATGGTATCACGACCTTTCTAATTTTGGGTAAGAGAAAAGACGTTCATTGCTGAACGCCTAATTTGAAAGTGATATTGAGGTTATTTTAATAAACAAAAAATATTAGAATCTGATTGTACTCCATTGCATTTTTATATATCAATTTATAGTTTTTATATTGATTGCAAATCCCTTAAGACCCAAAATTTTTGATTAGACTTAGAACTGTCAGTCGAGCTGTTATAAAAAGTGATAAAGCTATGTAGGTGGATTGAGAACTTTATACTGCCATTTTGAAAGAGTTTGTCCGCAGTATCTCTGATATTCAGTAGAAGTACAACCACACTAAATATAGAGAATAAATAACTGACTAAAAACGAAAAAACCAGTGACTTGTCACTAGCTTGGATTCGATTGTCCCGTTTGCTTATAATGAATAAATCTCCTTTCCATGAAACAAGTAGTTAGCCTTACAGACTAACTACTTGTATATCATATGGGAAGCAAATTACTGTTTTTTTAAATGCTTCTTAACTGCGTATTTGTAACATTCTCGCCATCTTCATTTTCCCATGATGAAATGACCTCAAATTTAGAAGAAGTGCCTATATGTATTACTACGTGTTCCTCAAAACTATTATTGGGTTCGAGATATTCAAAAGGCATTTTTTCTTTCATAAGAATAATACCGTATTCTGATGGGATTGATACAGTAATTTGTAGGCTTTTTCGCTGCCTGAATTCCATACTTTTAGTTTATATTTGCCTTTTGAGATATTAATAATCCTTGCTTCAATAAACGCTTTTTTCTTCTTGTGCCTTGATTTTTCCAATTCTTGGGTTTTAATGCCAAATCATATTCTTTTAGTTTTTGTTCGACTTCTGATAATTGGAGTTGAACTTCAACACTGTTTTTAGAACGTTTTAAAGCAATAAGTGAAACAATAAAAGCAGCAATCGGCATAATATATATAGCTATATCTTTAATTAATTCCTTAACAATATCCCACTGGTTTACTATTTCAGGGTTCATATCATTACCTCAACTTTTTAAATGCTTTTGCTAACTCTTTCTTAATCTCCTTCATGGCTTCATCTTTTGCGTCTTCAATATTAGCGTTTATTACTGATTGATTTTCTTTCAGTAATTCAGCCTTTGTTAAAATTTTTCCACAATCAGAACATTTAATTCTAATTGTATCGGCGGTGTCCAACAAATCATCTGTTTTTTCATCTAATATTGTAAATTGGTCATTCCCACATACTTAAATCCTTCATATGTTTTTCTCCTAAAGAGTTAGTTTATTAGAAATATTATACAACTATTTAATATTATAAGCAATTTAAAATTCTTTAGAGAATTATAGCTCTGATGTTGTAATGGGAATTTTTAAAAATATTTTGATATTTACACAGAAACATCTAAAGGAAAATGTGATATAATGTCTTATCAAGGAGGAAGACTCATGTTAGAGATTATTTCAATATGTCTGAATGTAATAACTATTGGTTTGACAATATATGAATTGTTTGGAAAAAAATCTTCTAATAGTACATATCAATATGTTCAGAATAATATTATTCAACAAATCAATCCTAAATACGATATAACAGTATCGCATTACCCGACTGGTAATATAGATAATATTAAACTAAAAAATGCTCGTTGGAAATCAAAGAGAATAACTCAATTTGCCATAGTTTTGATTTATTTATCCATGGCAATAAATTTCGTCAGTTATATTAAGGTGAATGCAATTAGTACATTAACGGATATAACGGCAATTGTTTATTTCCCTGTACGAAATACCATGATGCAGTTATCTATAATTTTAGTAATTCTCTGTATACTTTTTATTCTTCGTGGGTGGAATAAACAACAGTCTGCGATTACTAATTTTGTGAGTATGAAATATTTTTCCTTAAAAATTGTAGCCGATANNTATATTTGCTACTGCTGGATTAATGTTGGTTGACTACTCAGTTTTAGAAAAAATAAATGCCAATACACAGAATATTTTTTACTCATTCACTATGTTAGGCTGGGAGTTTTTATTCTTTTTACAGTTATTGTGGATTCAGTATACAATTTCAAAATTATATAAAATTGTACCATCTGATACTACTTATGAAGCAAGAGAGAAGCAGCTATTTACCTTTGTTCCTGTTTATATCGCTTCTTTCTTAATTTGGGGATTAACTATTTATACAAAATTCTCTTAAAAGAAATAGCTGCGCCTATCTAAAAGTTAGATATTGAGGTTTTGTTTTGGCGCTATAATTTAAATAAGACTAGATGTACTTCATTGTATTAAAATTGTATTTTTTCATTTTTCTATATCATATTATAGTTATTTATATTCATTAATAATCCCTTAAAATCAACGATTTCTGTTTATACACCGAACTGTCAGTCTGGAGTTTGAATAAAAAATTTGAGCCCGCAAAGCTTTATAAAATAAGGATTTGTATGGAATAGCGTAGATATGCAAAACGGCAGAAAGTGCGAATACAAGAAGGGCGATTGGAAGTATAAAATACAGACGATTACAAACAAGCTTTGCAAGGAATATGGACTTTCCATAATGCCTGCTGGGTATAGTAAGGAACCTAAGAATTTTCCTAGAAAAGAATGGGAATTCGAGCAGACATTTAAAGAAATGATTCTACGAGATGCTAAATTTTGCGCTGCTTATGCAGGAAGTATGGAGCATTTTGAATTCTTGATGAAGCGTCTGGGGTATGATTTAAGAAGAAGGAATATCTGACTGTGAAGATGCCAGGACGGAGATTATATCACAAATTAGAGAAGATGGATGAAATGTTTACGCAAGAACAGTTTGGCTATGCTATGAAATACTCGTATAAAATGATTCCCTACTATTATTCCATGAATCCATTATATTATAAGCGGTCAAATATGATGCCATTCCAGAAGAAATATTACCCAAAAATCTATCGTTTGCGTATGATTGAACAAAAAAGATTCTATGTCGGTTCTGCTAAATATGCCAAAGATTTGTGTGAACTTCAACGACTACAAGATGAGTATTTACTCATATGTAAGAATCATATAGAAACATTTGAAGGATTACTGGATTATCATGCAAAACAGGAAGAGCGCTGGAATGAAATCGACTCTAGGTAGAAGAAAATCTACAAAATAAAATCTGTAAAGAAACATGCTTGTAAATCGGAGGAAGACTGGTCAGAATTTCAGATTTGGAATTTAGGAATGGAGAAAGAACTTGATGAACTGAAACTGGAAAAAAAGGATGTCAAGTATCAGCTGAAGCTGGTTAAGAATTGTATTTATGAACGACTGGATACTGCGATTGGTGTGATTGATGAGGATGAACCTGTCATTGGAAGTGGTTATCTGTATGAAGTAATTGACTCAGATGTTAAAGAGGCAGAATATATTGAGAAAGTTGATGTTCCTGTTGGAAGTGCTCCAGTGGAAATGGAATTAGAACCTCAGGTAGAAGTTATATCTGACGATTCGGATGTTCCTGTGGAAGATAATCTTACTGCTATGGAATCCACGGATATTGATTTGAGTGAGGAAGTATACGTTAGAGATAATTTTGATCTTAAATATGATGCCAGAGCGACAATGCCTGAATCTTATGCAGAATATAGCCTTTTGTCTG
Organism: Lachnoclostridium sp. UBA6558; assembly: GCA_002434335.1. Taxonomy (GTDB): domain Bacteria; phylum Bacillota; class Clostridia; order Lachnospirales; family Lachnospiraceae; genus Anaerocolumna. Next base: position 18,942 of record DJJW01000044.1, read on the forward strand.
GAGAAGACAAGGTGGAGCTTTTTGCAATTTCAGATTATGCTGATTCCTTAGATGTTATGCGATTGGTAAAGCAGTACTTTCAGAAGATTGGTCATGATTACAGTATTGATGAAGTTATGGAGGAATTTGATACAATTTATGAAGGGGCTAGACAAATTAGTATCAGTAAGAATGCCGAACGGATATGTAATAAGCTACAGGGAGAAGGTTTATCTTACTGGTATCTGACGGTGTCAGAGAAAGCAAAATCTTTTAAGTTTCGGATGGATGATAATCATTATAATCTGGCACTTCATACTGCTGTATTGAAGAAATTAAGCGTTGATATGGATTTTGATGAGCGATATGAGGATTATCAGAAGATTTATGATTATTCTATGCAGATGCAAAGAGATGGAATTAATGGTGGAAGGGAAAGAAGAGGGAGATAAAGCATCCTTCTTTCTTGTGTTTAAAATACACATAACAAAATAAATTTGACAGATTGAATTTATTTTGTTATAATACAGTCAAGCTAACAAGGATGTAGTTAAATTTTGGCCAATAATTGTTACAAAACATACATAACAAAAAAGAGTTGCGAAGTTGGCGCTCCACAACTTAATAATCTGTGAGAACTGGTTTGGAACCGCCCACAACATTTCATCGTGTTTATAATAAAATATCAGGTCATGGATTTTATTTATGAGAAAGGAGAAATTTATTGACCGAAAAAGAAAAAAAAGATGATGTAATAGAATATGTAATTGTAAGGTATATCACTAAGAATGGTAAAAGAATATATCCTAAAAATGGTAAATATTTTAAATTTCCAAAAAGAAAGAAATAATTGATTCTTGATTTCGGAGAGTGTTGGTGGCTCCATTTTATGGAAATAAAAAGGAGGACAAAAGTGAAGTTAGATGAATTGGCAACAGTAAAAACAGGCTTGGTTACAGCAAGAAAACAAGCCAAAAATCCATCAGACATGAAAGCTAAGTATAGGCAATTGAATCTTAAAGCTATTAATAGTAGAGGATATATTGATGAAGAATTTCTAGAAGAGTTTCTAGCAAATGAAAGATTAAGAGCGGAGTATCTAACACAACCCGGTGATGTTGTAGTGCGTCTTACTACTCCATATACAGCTGTGTTAATTGATGAAATGCTTAGCGGACTTGTAATACCATCACATTTTGTAATCATACGTTCAAATGGAAAGAAAATTATTCCTGAATATTTATATTGGTTACTAAATACAGAAAAGGTAAAGTCAGAACTACAGCAGAATATTAGCAGTACAGTTATTGGTACAATTAAGCCAACTTCATATGCTAATTTTGATATTGAGGTTCTTACAATAGAAGAGCAGAAAAAAATAGCAGAGTTAAATTTATTAGCAAAGAAAGAATTATGCTTGCTTGACCAGCTTATGGGACAGAAAGAAGTGTATTATAAAGAATTAATTAGTAAAGTGCAGAAGGAAATGAGGAGAAAAAAACATGAAGACAACTAAGAATGATGTTGAAAAAGTATTATGGAAAGCTTGTGATAGCTTTAGAGGTAAGATAGATAGTTCAAGATACAAAGATTATATTTTGTCCATGCTGTTTGTGAAATATTTAAGTGATGTTTGTACGGAAACAAAAGAGAAGTATAGGCAGCAGTATGCTGGAGATGAAAAAAGAGTGGAAAGAGCAATGAGTCGTGAGCCATTTGTACTTGATGATAATTCTACGTTTGAATATCTGTATGCAAATAGAAATGATTCTGAAATAGGACAGAAGATCAATGTTGCACTAAATAATATTGAAGAACATAACAGTGGGAAATTAAGAAATGTATTCCGTGCTATCGATTTTAATTCACAAGTAGATTTTGGTGAGAAGAAAGAAAAAAATGCGACACTCAAGAATGTATTAGTAGATTTTCAAACTCTTGATTTGCGCCCATCAATGTTAGAAAGTAATGACATCATAGGAGATGCATACGAATATATGATTGCTAATTTTGCCTCTGATGCAGGTAAAAAAGGTGGAGAATTTTTTACACCAAGTCAAGTATCAAAACTTGTTGCAACGTTAGTTGAACCAAAGGAAAATGATAGAATTTACGACCCTACGTGTGGAAGTGGTGGTCTATTGTTAAAAGCTTATGCACAGGCACATACGAAAAAAGTGGCAATTTACGGACAAGAGAAAAATATGCAGACATGGGCACTTTGTAGTATGAATATGTTTTTGCATGGAATCGATGACGCTAAGATTTGGCAAGGAGATACTTTAGCAAATCCACAGAATTTAGAAGATGATAAATTAATGAAATTCCAGTGTGTTGTTGCAAATCCTCCTTTCAGCCTAGATAAGTGGGATAGTGGATTTTTACCTGAATCTACAGACGAGAAAAAGAAAGCGAAGATGTCTGCAGATCTAGATATCTACCATAGATTTGATTGGGGAGTTCCGCCAACAAGTAAGGGAGATTATGCTTTTGTTCTTCATATGTTAAACAGTTTGGATGCTGAAAATGGAAGAATGGCAGTTGTATTACCTCATGGAGTTTTGTTTAGAGGTGCGTCTGAAGGAAGAATCAGACAGCAAATCATTGAATTTAATTTGTTGGATGCTGTAATTGGATTGCCTGCAAATCTATTTTATGGAACCTCTATTCCGGCGTGCGTTCTTGTATTTAGGAAAAACCGTACACGCAAAGATGTATTATTTATAGATGCAAGCGGAGATGACAATTTTGAAAAGGGAAAGAATCAAAATGTTCTTAGAGATTCTGATATCAAGAAAATCGTTGATACTTACAAAAGCTATGAAACAGTAGAAAAGTATGCTTATAAAGCAACGAGAGATGAAATTAAAGAAAATGAATACAATCTCAACATTCCTCGTTATGTTGATACCTTTGAAGAGGAAGAACTAGTAGATATTGATGAAGTTCGTCAAAATATTGCAAGTATAGAAGCAGAATTAAAACTTGTCCAAGAACAGATGGATGCATATATTAAGGAGTTGGGATTATGAGTAGTGACGTATTAGAATATAATGAATCAGTATTCGAAAGCATTAAGCATGTTAATGAAGATGGTCAAGAATTTTGGTATGCAAGAGAATTTGCCAAAACACTGGATTATTCGGAATTTAATAAATTTGTTCCTGTCATTAAGAAAGCTATGACAGCTTGCCAGCAAAGTGAGAATGATGTGGATGACCATTTCGCTCAGGTGGGCGAGATGGTCCAGATAGGAAGTGGAGCTGAGAGAGAATTCGACAGCTTTGCACTCTCAAGATATGCGTGTTATTTGATTGTAATGAATGCTGATACAAGGAAGAAGATAATTTCGCTTGGTCAAACTTATTTTGCAGTAAAAACAAGACAGCAAGAGTTAATAGAGGATTATGAAAATCTAAGCGAAGACCAAAAGCGACTTGCGATCCGTAATGAAATGAAAGAACATAATAAATCTTTAGCGGATGCTGCAAAGAATGCGGGCATTGTGGAAGCAAGAGATTATGCTATCTTTCAAAATAGAGGCTATCAAGGACTGTATGGTGGGCTTGGCGCAAAAGAGATTCATACAAAAAAAGGTTTAAAGAAAAGCCAGCAGATTCTTGATCATATGGGCAGTACAGAACTTGCGGCAAATCTATTCCGAGCAACACAGACCGATGAAAAATTGCGAAGAGAAAATGTACAGGGTAAAAAAGAAGCTGGTGACGTGCATTATGAAGTTGGGAAAAAAGTCAGAAAGACCATTGAAGAATTAGGTGGAACAATGCCAGAAGACCTACCGACACCAAGCAAGAGCATTAAACAGATAGAGAAGGAAGAAGCAAATAGAATTGAACAGGTAAGAAAAGGCGGTGGGGATAATTGAGAGATGATATAAAGGAAAAAATTGAAAAAATTAAACGAAGAGAAGTACCTAATGGATATGTTAAAACGGATGTTGGTATTATCCCTAGCGAATGGAAGGTTAAGAAAATTAAAGATGCAGTAGTAATAAGAAATGATCTAAGAACGCCAATTAGTGAACAGGATCGGGATATGATGGAAGGTGAGTTTCCATATTATGGTCCAACACAAGTTCAAGATTATATTGATTGTTATACAATTGAAGGACCTTCTGTTTTAATCGGAGAAGATGGTGATCATTTCTTGAAATATAAAGATAAGGAAATGACTATGCATGTAGATGGAAAGTATTCAGTAAATAACCATGCACACGTGATTCAATATAAAAGTGGATGTGATATTAAATGGTTTATGTATGTTTTTCAACATCGTAATTTATTTAATTCTATAACTCGTCAAGGAGCTGGTAGATATAAATTGACAAAGGACGCTTTGTCAAAACTTCATATGCAAATTGCATCAGAGAAAGAACAACAAAAAGTAATTAGTATTCTAGAGAGTTTTGATAAATTAATTAGTCTACTTAATACAGATATTACAAAAAAACATAATAAGAAAAATTGGCTTATGCAAAATTTATTAACTGGTAAAATTCGTTTTTCTGAATTTGGTGGTGAATGGGAAAAAAAATATATTAAAAATGTTGTAAAAGAGGGGTCAAAAGTAAGAGTTACTGACACAAGCGCATATAGAAGAATAACTATAAAGTTGAATTGTGGAGGTATAGAATTTATGAATACATCCCGTGAAATGGCGGATTCTAGACCATTTTATGTAAGGACTTTGGGTGAAATAATTATTGGAAAACAAAACTATTTTAATGGAAGTATAGCTCTAGTAGATGAGAAATATAGTGGAGCGATTTGTTCAAATGCAATAATGAGTTTTAAAGTTCAAGAAAAGTATTGTGACAAATATTTCTTATTATATTATCTAAGCCAAAATGATTTTATCAGAAGAAAAAGTTTTTTTGCAAATGGAACAGGGCAAAAAGAATTATCAGAAAAAGATTTTTTGGATTTTGATATTATAATTCCAAAATTAGAAGAGCAAAGAAAAATTGCTAAGGTGTTAAAACTTGCTGATAAAGAAATCGAACTACTAGAAAAAAAACTTGAGCAAACTAAACTTGAAAAGAAAGTCATTATGCAGCTTCTTTTATCTGGCATTGTAAGAGTCAATTAGGACGGAGGTGAATTGGTTGGACAGCAATTTGTATTTAGAAGACAACATAAGTAAATATCCCGCAATTGAACTATTAAAGAATTTAGATTATACCTATATTTCACCCGATGACTGCATGGTGCAAAGAGGGAGTAGGTACCAGGTATTATTAAAAGGAATTGTTCGGAATCAACTCCGAAAATTAAATCGTTTTGAATTTGGTGGAATAGAACAGGAATTTTCTTCTGCCAATATTGAACGAGCAATTGACGATTTAGATGAACCTCTGACAGATGGATTAATAAAGACAAGTGAGAAGATATACGATGCTCTTTTACTAGGGAAAAGTTATCCGGAAACCGTAGGTGGAGGTAAAGTCTTAAGCTTTGATTTGAAATATATTGACTGGTCACCAGAAGGATTTTTGATAAATAATGTTTTTCATGTTACAGAAGAATATTCTGTTGAAAGTCATGATGGGGAACACAATGCTAGACCGGACATTGTGCTGTTTGTAAATGGAATTCCATTTGCTGTAATTGAATGCAAAGCACCACATATTCCTGTTGATCAGGGAACGGAACAAATGATTCGAAATCAACAGGAAGATTATATTCCACAACTATTTAAGTTTGTGCAGATTGTAATGTCTACCAATAAGAACGTGGTAAAGTATGCAACGACAGGAACACCTAAGAAGTTTTGGAGCGTGTGGAAGGAAGAAGATCAAGAGTTCCTTGAACTTGCTAAAACTCGTTGCATATCAGATCGTGTATCAACAGTTCAGGACGATAGTATAATTGCATTATTTTCAAGGGAGCGTTTATTAGAACTTACAAAGTACTTTGTACTATATGATGCAAATGTAAAAAAGATATGTAGATACCAACAATATTTTGCGATTAAAGAAATTATTAAAACTATTAATACAGATGACTCAGCTGGAAATCGTCAAAGTGGTGTGATTTGGCATACACAGGGTTCTGGAAAATCACTTACTATGGTAATGCTTGCAAAATACACCTTATTAGAGATGGCAAAGTTTGAACCACGAGTTGTTATTGTTACAGACCGTAAAGAATTGGATAAGCAGATTGCAAAGACATTTACCCATACGAGATGTAGACCAGCAAGAGCAACCAGTGGTAAAAATCTGTTGGACTTAATAGATGAAGGCAAATCGGATATTATCACAACAATTATCAATAAGTTTAATACGGTTGAAAATAGTGGCTTGAAAGTTATGGATAGAAATATCTTTGTATTGGTAGATGAAAGTCATCGATCCAATTATGGGGAGCTTTCCACCAAGATGAGAGTAGTTTTCCCAAATGCTTGCTATATAGGTTTTACAGGTACTCCACTTATGAAGAGCGAAAAAAACACGATGACGAAGTTTGGCAAACTAATTCATAAGTACACCATTAAAGATGGTGTTGATGATAGAGCCATTGTTCCTTTGATTTATGAAGGACGATTTGTTGAACAAGCGGTTGATGAAGCTAATATTGATCTTTGGTTTGAACAAACAACGAAGAAACTCAATGAAAAACAAAAGATAGATTTAAAGAAAAAGTGGAGTAGCATGAAGCACTTAGCATCTACGGAGGCTCGTATTAAGAGGATTGCTTTAGACATTAACAATCATTTTGTAGAAGGATACAAAGAGACAGGATTTAAAGCTATAATTGCTACAAATCGAAAGAGAGATGCTGTTTCTTATCATGCTTGTTTTGAACAATTTGGGGATTTGACCTGTGAAGTGTGTATATCTCCTCCCGATATGAGAGAAAGTGTGGATGATATTGATGAAGGTGCAGATGACAGAGTAATTACTTACTGGAAAAAGATGATGAACAAGTATGGGGATTCAGACTCTTATGAAGATTCTGTAAAGAATCGTTTCATAGACGGGGATGTAGATATATTGATAGTCTGTAGTAAGTTATTAACAGGTTTTGATGCTCCACTCTGTCAAGTTCTCTATATAGATAAGGAATTAAAGGAACATGGGCTTTTACAAGCAATTGCCAGAACAAATCGTCTTTATGATGGAAAAGACTATGGTTTGATTGTTGACTACAGAGGATTAATTCAGAAGCTTGATGATGCAATGAATATGTATAGTGGAGCAGGGTTGGAAAATTTTGAAGCAGGAGATTTAAAAGGAGCCATTGTCGATATTATTAGTGTTGTTGCAAAGTTAAGACAGGCTTATTCTCATCTTGATGATTTGTTCTCATCTGTTAAAAACAAAAGTGATACAGAAGAAATTGAAGTGTTTTTGGCAGATGACAAGAAACGAGAGGACTTTTATAATCTGCTTTGCGAATTTGGAAAACATCTATCTGTTATTATGAATTCAGAAGTGGCATATGAAAATATACCGCAGGACGAAAGAAAACGATACCAAGATGCATTTGCCTTCTACTCAAAAGTGAGGCGTTCCTTAAAAATACGCTACTGTGACACGATTGATAATAGTGAATATGAGCCATTAATGCAGAATTTGTTGGATAATCATTTATCGGTGTTAGGGTTAAAACAAATTACTGCTCCTGTAGATATTCTTAATCAGTCTGATTTTGAAAAAGAACTAGCAGAACTTGGAACACTTCGTTCAAAAGCAGATGCAATCGAATCTAGATTGACAAAAAGTATTAGTGAAAAACATGATGAGAACCCAGCATATTATGATAGCTTTTCAAAGCGTATTAAAGATACGTTGCAGCAATACAAAGAAAAGTTGATAACAGATGCAGAATATCTGTCAAAGATGCGTTCTATTATGGAGGATTATGCTAATGGAGTAACGGATATAAAATACCCGGATAGATTAAAGAATAATGTTCATGCCCAGGCGTTTTATGGAGTGGTTGGAGCTATTCTTAATGATGAAATTGACAAACCAAGTAATGTTTGTATGGTGGCTGAAGAATCTACTTATAATGTTGGCAGTAGTACAACAAAACAGGACTTAATCGCGGATATAGCAATTCAGATTACAGATATTATTGAAAAACACAGTAGAGTAGATTGGACAAATAATAAGTCAATACACGATAAAATTGCTCAGGATATAGATGATTTATTCTATGACTATGAATGTGCAGGTAAGATGAAATTATCATTTGAAGTAGTCGATAAGGTTATTGAAAATGTGAAAACAACTGCATTAAGGAGATTCAAAAATTGATAGAAAATAATGCGGAAATAAGAAAAGTAGTTTGTGAGCAAAGGATATTAGAATATCAGCTTACCAGAAAGCAGGTTAAAAATATTAACCTAAGGATTAAACCAGACGGGAAAGTATTTGTTTCTGCAAATGAAAATGTGCCAGTAGTTTTTCTTGATGATTTTGTTAAGGGGAAACAGGAATATATTATACGCGCTTTAGACAAGTATGAAGAAAATCGTAAATATGTTACGGTTGCTCCAAGACAATATGTAAGCGGAGAAAGTTTTGAAATATTAGGAAAAAGTCTACGCTTAAAGGTCTCAGAGGAAACTATGGAATTTGTTTCTACAGATGGAGTATTTATATTTTTATCTGTGAAAAATAAAAACAATTTCAAACGAAAAGAAAAACTTATGAATGACTGGCTAAAGAATTTACAGGTAGCAACATTTCATGAGATTTCAACTGAGATATATCACATTTTCAAAAAATACAATGTTGTATATCCACAAATAAAAATAAGGTATATGACATCTAGGTGGGGATCATGTCAGCCTAAGAGAGGAATTATAACGCTCAATAGTAAGTTGATAGAAGCACCAAGAAACTGTAATGAGTATGTTGTGTTGCATGAGTTTGTGCACTTCATACATCCGAACCATTCCAAGAAGTTTTACGATTTTGTAGCAATGCTAATGCCGGATTGGAAGGAGCGGAAGAAGGAACTGGAGAAGAGATTGTAGGAGGAGAAGGTATGGATAAAGATAAAAAGCTGGGATGATATTTAATTCTTTGGCAGAGGAATTAAATATTACAGAAACAATGTTGGAAAAGGCGAAAACTGCATATACAGCACTTGGTGAATATATTAAGTCGTCAAATGAAGATTGGGAAGTTATAATTTACCCACAAGGGCCTTTTGAACTAGGGACAGTTGTAAAGCCATTAAACGAAGATGAACAATATGATGTGGATTTAGTTGTGCTTGTAAAAAATCCGAACTATAGTCCTGAAGAGTTAAGAAATGGAATAAAAGAACTTCTTGAGAATCATACTATTATGATCCAAGCAATCCAAAAGGATATGTTGAATGGTTTAAAAATGCTATGAAGTTTGAAAAGGTTATTACAGAAGTAGAAAAACTCGACTTAATGAAATTTAGGACTCCATTACAAAAAGCAATTCAGATTTTAAAAAGACATAGGATATATATTTCACTGATAAAGATAATAGTGATGATAGACCTTCTTCGATTATTATTACAACATTATGTGCATTGACATACGATAATTCATATTCATATATGAGTGAAAAAGAAAATGTATATTTGACGATAAAAAACATGCTTCAAAGATTTCCGGAATTTATTAAGAAAAATTTAGATGGAGAATGGTGCTTATTAAATCCATCAAATTCACAAGAAAACTTTTTGAAGAAGTGGAAAGATAATAGTTCACTAAAAAATGCATTTGATGAGTGGATTAAGCAGGCGAGAATAGATATTTTAGTTCATCCAGAACAATTTACTGAAAATAACCAAATAGAATTACGCTCAGGAATCCTAAAGTCATTTGGAGAAAACGCAGGTATTGGGGCGTTTAATCGATATGGTATTGTCATGAGCGAGTTGAAAAAAGTAAATTGCGGTTTGACCGTAATACTGCTTCAATTACAGTTAATACATCTGATAAAGGATATGAAAAACATACATATTTTGGTGGTGATAATAATTGAAAGAAAATCTGTTATTCATGCATAAAAATATGATTCAATTAAAAAAATGGAGAACTGTAAAATTGTATCAAAAAGTAAATATAGTTTTTCTGTAGAGGTTGAATTAAGACAAGGTAAATACAAAGTTAGAATTGATTATAATTATATAGGCGTTGTGTCTGTGTATTTGCTAGAACCAAATATCGATATGAGTAACTCGACAGAAATTCATACATATGGGATGCATTTTCATGGAGCATTAAAAGAGAAGTCTTAGAATTGTGCTTAAAACATCCTAAAATAGATGATTGGAAACCGTCAACTTTATTAATAGATTCATATATACCCTGGGCAACTGAATGGACAGAATTCTATGAATTATGGGTTTTAGCGGGTGTATGGTATGGCGGAGGTATTCATCCAAGCGCTCGGGCCAAGAAGGAGAATATAGATGAAAAAGAAAGTTGCTAAATTAATATTTTTTCTAATAATAATTGCAATTTTATCTATAAGTTTGTATGTTACAGAGAAAAAAAGTATACCGGTAGTTGGAAGCTTCGTCGGAATATTGCTAGGCATTTTGCTGCCCTATATGGAAAAACTAATGGTTGATTTATCAGATGTTAACTTATGGCAAGTAGAATTACGAAAATTGTTAAGAGCAGAAATATTAAAGAAAAATGATAAAGTCAGAATTTCGTTTGCATACTTGTTTCGTATAAAAGTTGATGATAAATATTTATTGGTATTGAATGGAAGAGGAACACAAAAGTATCAGTCTGTTGGTGGAGCATATAAGTGTTTTCAAGCTGAAAAAGAATATCTATCAAACAAGTTTTCAATTGTTGATGATGATAAAATACAACTGGATGAATCATCCCGTAATGATTATCGATTACATGTTCCCGTAAAAAATCTTAAAAAATTTGTAAAACGATTTAATAAAACAAAAGGTAGAGAATTAATAGAAAATTTAACCAGAGAATTTAAAGAGGAATTAATTGATTCAAATATTTTAACATTTTAAACATATTCAGTATAGATATTGTGGAAGGCATTTTACAAAAATAGAATATAGTAGACATTTCAATTGTTATGAATTATTAATGGCAGATATTATAGAATTAACTCCGACAGAAGAGCAATTACACGAGTTGAGGGAGTTAAAGAATATACAATCTGATAAATATAGATTTGTTGACGCTAGACAAATTAAATGATGTGGAATTGTTGAAGGCACTGACAATATGATAGAAAGTATTGGCGATCATACAATTAAAACGATTCAAGATTTTGAACTAAACCTTTATAAAAACCACCAGTTGTTATTTTAATGAGTACGATATTTACCGTTATAATCTTTTTACAACTCTAAATGAGTTCCTACCCTTTAATAAATAGTAAATCCAATATAGCTATTTCTATGATATTATATTAGTGTAATATATATCTTTCAAACTAACATTTCCATTGCATCTAAATACACCCAATGCAATGATTTGTCCCTGAATTCTTGCTATATTAGTAACAGGAGGTGAGGTTATGGATTGGCAGAAGTGTATGAACCAAGCACTTGATTATATAGAAAATAATCTATCAGGAGATATTAACTATTATGCTGCAGCAAAAATATTGAACTGTTCAGAGTGGGAATTTCGCAGAATTTTTTCTTTCTTAGCACAGATCCCATTGTCCGAATACATTCGCCGCAGGCGATTATCAGTAGCTGCAGAAGATATCAGAAAAGGTGAAAAAATAATAGATGTAGCTATGCGCTATGGATATGATTCTCAAGCTGCTTTTTCAAGAGCCTTCAGCCGGTTTCACGGAGCAGCGCCTTCTTTGACTCGAGACGAAGGGGTAGCGCTGAAAACATTTCCACGCCTGACCTTCAAACTAATATTAATGGAGGGGATTGGTATGAAAAAGAATCCTAATCACAGAACAAATATTATAGGAGCTGGTGAAGTGGGATATGCCATTACGGTTGAAATGGACAAGGAGAATATTCATAAAACCAACGGTTCTTTTTGGGATACAAAAGGAAATGAGGTAATAGGTACAACGGCACTTCCTATGTATGGAGCATTTGTCTCGGAGGAAAAGTGTCATCTTTTTGGTGAGGTGTCAGGAAAAAAGTTGTTGGAAATCGGCTGCGGAACCGGGCATTCACTGCAATACCATGGGGATCACAATGCTTCTGAATTATGGGGGATAGACATTTCTGAGAATCAGATAGAAAAAGCGGAGCAGTACTTATCATCCTGTGGTTATTCTGCAAAATTAATTTGTTCTCCCATGGAAGAAGAATGTGGAATACCAGTTGATTATTTTGACTATGTTTATTCGGTTTATGGTGTGGGCTGGGCTACTGATCTTGAAAGTACCTTTACCAGGATTGCTTCTTATCTGAAAAAAGACGGTGTTTTTATTTTTAGCTGGTCTCACCCTATACATAAATGCGTTGCCAGTGAAAATGATTCGCTTATCTTTAAAAAAAGCTATTTTGATGAATCCTGGTATTCTGTAGCTTTGGATGGAGGTGCGATTTCTTTATCGGACCGTAAACTATCAACTTATATCAATGCATTAACAAAAGCAGGCTTTCTCATAGAGCAAATGGTTGAGGAGTCTGATGATGAGGTTATCCAGTTATATAAGGATGGTGACTTTGCTAAGAAAGCAAAAATGCTACCTGTAACATTTGTAATCAAGGCAAGAAAATTATAGTGATATACAGTAGCTAAAATAATGATTGCTATAGTTGGTTAAAAAAGCAGATTTTAAGACATAGTATTTGATAATTTCTAATTTATAATATCATTTCGTAAAAAAGCGTATAAAAGATAGTAACTAACTAATAAGTCCCTCCTAATCTATCAAATTAGGAGGGACTTATTATTGTGAATAGATTGCATTGTATCACTATCTCTTGTCATTGATTCTTATCATCATCTTATATATTAGCAACCTGGACTATTTTATTCATTGCAATATATTTATAGGAACAGTTTCAATAACCAAAGTAACAATATATTTATAGGAACGGTTTCAATAACCAAAGTAAGAGCAGAGAAATGAACAAAGTTAGCAAAGCACTTCCTAACATTAACAAAATTTGCTGATATGGACGTTTGCCATATTCTTGATTTTTTTCAATTTCGTCTAATCGTTTACCTTCTGTGAATGCTACAATTTCCTTATAAGTCTGAACATTATTTTGTTTTTTGAATCGTTCTACTTTCAGTGCAAAGATGAAAGTTATGATAAATAAAATAATTGAAATAAGGAAACCATAAATGTTCAAAAATATTGTAAGCGGAACAAATGAGAGTATGGTTACAATCAAAAGTATGGTGAAAATAGTACCATTGTGATTGAACTTGTGAAGTTCGGATTCTTTAATTTCTTCTTTCATAATGTCGATATCTCCTTTAATTAGTTGATCAAGAGATATATTAAATAATGAACTAAGCAACAAAAGACTATGAATATCAGGATAGTTTTTGCTGTTTTCCCAATTAGAGATGGTTTGTCTGGTAACAAAGACTTTTTCAGCTAACTCTTCCTGGGATAAATTCATTTTTGCACGATACTTTTTTATCTGGGTGTTAAGTTCCATTGAACCATGCCTCCTTTCTATGCGGTTGTTCTCTTGACCTGAACCAATGATATGACTTGAAATGAATTATTTCTATCAAATGGATTTTCCATTAGCCAAATCGGTATGTAAAAAGTATTTGTCATGTTGGTTTTACTAGGAAATCCAGCTTTTTGTTGTTTTCGATTTTGGCTTTTCTATTGATTAATATATCAAATGTCAAGTAATTCAATCATCGAATTGTAAAAATTAACTTTGATGCTGCTGAAAATTTTTAAACTGTTACAATTATCCGGTGTATTGGTTTTAACTAAATATATTATGATTAATTTTGGTTTGTAAAGAGTGAATTAATATTTAAATGGCATTATATGAAACAAAGAAAATGTATGATAAAATAATGGTAACTACAATATAAAATTAAAATAATGCGTTATAGATTTAATATTGAATATAGGAGAGTGTATTAATGAAGCTTAAGAACATTCTATTTGTCGTTCATGATATTGAAAAATCCAAAGAATTCTATCGAACTTTATTTGGCTTAGAGGTAGTTTCAGACTTTGGGGAAAATGTAATCTTAACCGAAGGGCTTGTATTACAAGAAAAGAAGTTATGGGAAGATTATATTGAAAAGGCTGTAACAATAGGTGGTAATGATGCAGAATTGTATTTTGAAGAAAATAATATCGATGGGTTTTTGAATGTATTAGAGAACAGTAATTTTTCTATTGAATATTTGAATAAATGCATTGAACACGATTGGGGACAGCGAGTAATACGTATCTATGATCCGGACAAGCATGTTATTGAGATTGGGGAGACCATGGATTATGTGGTACGAAGATTATTAAAGTCGGGGATGACAGTTGAGGAGGTCACCAAAAAATCAAGAATGCCTTATTCTCAAGTAGAGTTAATAGCACAAAATAAATTCTGAGTGGAGTAGTATCAAAATCAAGAAGCATCTAATCTAAAACAGCTAAGTAATAAAATATATAACAGAAAAAAGCAAGAGTGAAGAGAGTATCTTCAGAAAAACTCTAAAATGAGCACAAAGGGTACTCATTCCAGATTTTACAGGCATTGATTGTTTATGCTATAAAACGGAATGCTTTCGGAATGAGCGAGAGAAATGCATTGCAAATGCATACAGATAGGAGCCAGAAATGAAAATTTACGTATATGATGTAGCAGAATTTGAAAGAGATATTTTCAAGGCAATCCAGAAGGAAAGTACGGACGAAATAGTACTTACGAACAAACACCTTACCTTGGAGACTTTGGAGGAAGCCAGGGGATTTGACGGACTTTCTGTATTAGGATATAGCAATGTTTCCAGGGAAGTCCTTTTTAAAATGAATGAATATGGTATTATGCACCTATCAACCAGAACCATTGGTTATGATCATTTCGATATGACAGCAGTAAAGGAACTTGGTATCCATGCTTACCATGCTTACTACAATCCCAACAATGTGGCTGATTTTGCAGTTATGATGATGCTCATAATGCTTAGAAAAGCTAAGATTTCCATTTGCCGTGCTCTGGTAAATGATTTTTCTCTGGATGGTATGATGGGGCGGGAGATGAGAAGCCTTACGGTAGGAGTTATCGGCACCGGTAAGATTGGCTCTACGGTGATAAGGAATCTCAGCGGATTTGGCTGTAAGATTCTTGCCAATGACAGATACCGGAATCCTTCTATTGAAGGTCTGGCAGAATATGTGGAGCTGGAGCGGTTATATAAAGAAAGTGATATTATAACATTGCATACCCCACTTACAGATGAGAATTATCATATGATAAATGATGAGAGTATATACAAGATGAAAAAGGGTGTAATCTTAATCAATACAGCCCGAGGACAACTTATAGATACAGAGAGTCTGATAAAAGCGCTAGAGGAGGAGCGGGTAGGAGGAGCCGGAATTGATACGCTGGAAGAGGAAACAGGCGTAATGCATGTACATGTTGGTACAAAGATTGTGGATAACAGAGCTCTTTTGTATCTGAAACAATTCCCAAATGTTTTGTATACCCAGCATTATGCTTTTTATACGCAGGAGGCTATCGAATCCATGGTAAGATGTGGTATTACTTCCATACAAAGCGGTGTTAGAGGAGAAGATTCTCCTTGTGAGATAAAATGATATTGCACCAGAAACATGCTTACGTTTGAAGCTATATTACTATAAACCAACCATAAAATATAAATAGAAATTATTATAAAGGGCTGCATAGCGGTAGATATTCATGGCTTACTGCTTTGCAGCCTGCCAGTTAATATCCGCTTTTTTGGCCTGTGAGCGAAGGTCTTTGACCTGCAGGATATAGTGCTTGGTATCTTTAATAAAATGAGTACCGCATTGCCTGAACTCGAAGGATACATTCCTTCTCAGGCATTGCTCTCTGATGGAAAGCACCCAGGAATAATCCAGTGGTCTTGCATATTTGTCAGATTCTCCTCCGACTACAACCAGTTCAATATTTTCCAAATATCTCTCCAGGTCTATTTCCTCTAATAAAGGCTGACAGATTATCAGTTTATGTTTAATAGGTAAGCTTTGCAGGACAGCAAGGCGTTTATCGGCATTTGCTTGATTTTCTATGGTACATCCAACAATCACGTTGTCATAACCCGCATCCCAGTCAGATGGAATACATTCCATAAACCTGGTAATACGTTTTGTAAGAAAGAGAAATGTAAGGTCGTTACGTTCTTTTATCATCTGCCAGCACTCCGATCTCCACTGATCGGCATCCTCTAAGAGAAAATCTGTAGAGAAACCAAGGTTTACAAATTGACCGGACTTGATTTTGTATTCACCTTTTTTGGTTCTTGCTGTTGGGGCATAGAAGTTATCTGTACGGATAATATTCTCTGTATTCACTTTTCTTTTTGCATCACCTTTATGAATATAGCAGTGCTTGCAACCCTCACTATATCTGTGGCAGCCATGCCATGGATTCCATACAGCCATAATAACTCCTGTCTCATTGTTATATCATACATATTTTGAACATCTGAATAGCAGTATTCGGATTTTGAAGAAGGTCCGGTACAAGCTGTTCTAGGTGAATAAAAGTAATAGCAATAAATGTAGTAATAGCAGTAAATGTAGTAATAACAGTAAATGTAGTAATAGTAGTAAATGTAGTAATAATCCATTAAATGCAGTAATAGCAGTAAATGTTTGTAATAACATCAAATGAAATAATAGCATTAAATGCAGTAGTAACATTAAATGCAGCAACAGCAAGGAAGGTAGTAATCTGCGGGAGCAATTTTTTTTGATCTTTAAGAGTGGAACTTGGATCTCTCATAAATATAGGGTATGCTTGTTCCGGCAACTACATCTTCAATTTTATCTAGTATCAGCCAGTCATCCATATTTCCCTGATGCTCGAAATCCAGAGGTTCAATTATTGTAACATCAGTAAACTCCACAAGGCAAAGGCACTTCTTCTGCCAGCGGTTTTTCTGTTTATCAGACAGATTAAGCTTATTTTGGTTTTCTTCCAGCAGAGTATTAATTTCCTCATTTGTTAACTTGACATAATTCTTTACCTGGCGAACCGTTGCGCGCATGGTTATTTTAGCTGTTCCCTTCTCCATAAAATATAAGACTTCTCCTTCAAATACTCTGCTATGAGGAATTTTTCTGCCGGCAGCACCACGTACAAGCATAGTTTTGGTTCCGTTTTTTATCTTGTCAAGAACATGCTCACCTTTTTTACCAGCATCATCACAATATACTAAATGAACCAATGTTACACTTCCTTTCTGACTACAGGTATCCACACCTGAAAGCGGGTATTTTGCGGATCGGGATTAAGATAGACTTCAATATCTGGTGCATTGTCATACTCATAACCGGAGGTAGGCAGCCATTCTGTTACAATTTGCCGTTCCAGTTCCTGTATGGATTGATTCGTTCCTTCGCCTTCAAATATAGCCCAGGTAGCAGCAGGAACCTGATATTCTTCGAATTCATCAGTTGTCAGAGAGGAGGAGACCGCAATGTAATATCTCCAGTTCATTGATTCATTGCAGGAACTTACACCTAATACCCCTTTGGGTTCCCCATTCATTTTCGACACAAGGCGAGGTAAAGTACCCTCCATGGCTGCCCGGTTCCAAAAATCCGGAACAACTTCAAAATTCTTTTCAATTTCCGATTCAAGAGGAACAGAAATACCAATGATTCGAAAGCTTTCTTTCCTTTCAATGTGGTAATTCATAGCAACATCTCCTTTGATGGAAATCTTGAAACTGATAGGAGGATATGCTTTTAGTACTACTCCCCATTCTTTGGATTGGGAGGGGGCTATTCCGTGTATGTTTTTAAATGCTCTGTTAAAAGCAGTAGGAGAATCATAGCCATATTTCAGAGAGATATCTAATACCTTACTTTCTGAGCTTTGTAATTCGACTGCGGCAAGAGACATCTTTCTTCTTCGGATATATTCAGAGAGAGGAACATCTGCCATATAGGCAAACATGCGCTGAAAATGATAAGAACTACAACCGGCAATTTTGGAGGCTTCATTGATGTCTATGTCGCTGTAAATATGTTCTTCTATATAATTTATGGCACTATTGAGCCGTTCTACCCATTCCATGTTTTTTTACCTCAATACCCTGGAACTTCAGAGTATAGCCGCAGAAATAAAGTGAAAGAAGTTATTGCGGAATCCTTTCATATTGAACTTTTCTTCACTTGTTAAGTTGATTTGCTTACTGCTGGTTGACTTGATGTATTTGTTACTAAAGTGCTATCAGTAATCTTTTTTATATATTTAAGTAATAGATCTTTAATTTTTCATAGTCGTTTGCAAGCAGATACTATATGACGTTATAATCTTACTAGCTGAAAGTATTGTAATGGGGTGATACTTCATACAAGTTAAATATACTTCTATATGTACTGGTTTTCTATTTAGCATTAAATCGATGTATTATTACTATCTAGTATACTTATCAAACAGGAACAGGTCCTCTCTTTTGTTGCACAAAAAAGAGAGGACAAATAGATACTTTTCAATAGTTTCAGATCGTTTCCAAAGACAACATTTAGAATATATTTTTACTATATTTTCTATATTAATTTTAACGTGTAGGCAAAGGTTTGTCCATTTAATTCAAAATAATTTCCAGATAAATGTAAGAAAAAGCATATCTTACTTGCTGAATCAGTAAAAATATGTAATATTATTAATGTGAATCTTAGATTCCTGGGATATAACTTTTCTGATAATCAATAGTTGCTGTTATAAGGAGGATGGGAAGATGCGAAAGAATAATCGGATAAAAAAGTGTAAAGTAGAAAATGTTATACAACAGCCTAAAAACCGATCCAAACTTCGCTTATAATGCGGGCGTTTATATTATTCTCTATTAAGAAAAGCTATATGGCTGACAGGAATAAAGAATTTGCATCCTCCAGGGAGACACCTTTACCCTGCCTGGATTTTAGTCATAGAACTATTTTGCTAAGAAAACTCAAAGATGTGGAGATGCAATACCAGTATAATAAAATCATTAATTTGAAATTGGCTGCCCTTCGGCTAAATGGAATCGTAATCCGTCCCGGTGAGGTATTCAGCTATTGGAAACTGATCGGAAAACCCTCCTATAGAAAAGGGTATGTTGACGGAATGGTATTACAGGGAGGTTCCTTCCATTATGGACCGGGAGGCGGACTGTGCCAGCTGTCTAACCTTATTTATTGGATGGTGCTGCATACTCCATTAACAGTGGTAGAAAGACATCGACATGGCTACGATGTATTTCCGGACGCTAACCGAACCCAGCCCTTCGGCAGTGGTGCCACCTGTTTCTATCCTTATGGTGACCTTATGATAAGAAATGATACAACAGAAGATTTCCAGCTCTGTGTGTGGCTGGATGAGGAATATCTAAATGGTGAAATAAGAGCAAGTTCACCTTAAGCTCATACATATAAGATTATAGAGAAAAATCATGTAATGAGAAGTGAATTCTGGGGTGGTTTCAGCAGACATAATGAACTGTATCGCCAGATATTTAATAAAAAGGAGGAGCTGTTGTGTGAAGAGCTTATTGTTGTAAATCATGCTCTAATGATGTACTCGCCCTTTCTTGGAGAGTAGACTAGCTGTGTATTGATGTTAGTTTTAATTCTTATCAGTAAAAATTAGCGCCGCTGAGCTAAGTCTTAAAAGAGCTAAGTATCAAAGGTAATTTACTTTCATTAATTCCGTCAATTTCCTATTCAGTTTCTCCTTTAATTCCCCGCATTTTTCTTCAGAGAATTGATATTTGTCAAGACTCCAGTATTCTCTCGGATAATCCCAGATAGGATGCTTTTTCGCTTCCCCTTCCCATTCATAGCGGGGAGTGATATGGGCATGGAGATAATTATCGGTATTCCCAAGAATATCATAATTAATACGTATTACCGGGCTGCACACTTCAATCAGGGCATCACCGATTAAGCTCATATCAAGGAGAAAGTCCCATCGCTGTGAGAGATTTAAGTCATTTAAGCTGAATACCTTAGGATAGGAGAGCAGGATGCAATAACCCGGCAGGAACTGAGGATCTGCCAGTACCACAAATCCACTCTTCATCCTTGTTATTACGGTGGGATTTTCGCCCTTTAATGCAGATGCTATACGGTCTGATTTCCATTCTTCCATGTAAACCTCTCCTTTTTTTGTCAGGAATCCATCGAAACAGCTATGCTCACACGGATTCCATGCTGTAAATAATATGTACCATCTTATCATCGCATTACAGGAAGAAAAAGTCAAAGGTTAGTTATTGTATCTCATAGTAATTACCGGGCTGTCTTTTGCATTTTTTCTTAAGCGTTGCGATATCCTTTGAAAAGTCATCTATACTTTGATAGGTTTTTACCTGGTTTGAGATACCTGCAATTGATAAGCTGGCTATGGGAAAGTTCTCTGTTACTCCATGACGATTCTTGGATACGATATAACCATTCTCCAAGTCTTCATCCCGGTAAAGTGAAGAAACTTTTAAGGTGAAATGATCTATAATGGTTTTGCAATAATCCTCACCTCCATGATAATCACAGATCACAATGAAATCATCGCCACCTATATGACCGATAAATTCGTTTTTCTTAGCGCATTCTTTCAGAATGTCAGCCACTAATACAAGCATTATATCACCATTCTGAAAACCATAAGCATCATTATAAGCCTTGAAGTTATCAATATCATAATAGGTAATACAATAAGGGGTATTTCCAAAGACACGGCTTAAGATTTCCTTTTCAATCAACAAGTTTCCGGGCAAACCGGTAAGGGGATTACAATGCATTGCAGTATCCACTTCCACTTTTGTACAGGCATCCAATAAGTCTTTGATGGTAACGATACCGAAGTATTTACCGTCCTTTTCCACTACGATGGGATTGTACAATCGCTCAAAGGGTCGCTGCATGGCAAGTCTGGAAACCTGATTGACAGGTACATTGTAATTGACTCTTAGAAATTCCGTCTTTATCAGCTGCTGTATTTTTTTCTTGGAATACAGGCTGAAGCCGTATCTGCCGCCTAACATTTCATTTAAAGCCATTCGGGTCATAAAGCCTGTGGCTGCCTCCTTATCAACTACAGTAAATTCTGTAATGGAGGGATTAAGCCTTAGATTTTCATACAGATCCTCTGCTATCACCTCCGGCGGGAAGGTAACACCTGGTTTGGCGAGATATCCGATAATGGGGTAAACAGAGCTTTTGATATTATCCGTATATATTTTTGAGCGGTGTGATCTGATTAAATCAATCTTGTAAGGTTCTACCTCTTGAAAGAACTCTCTTGGATATCCCAGAAAATAACCCTGTCCAAGATTAACATTTAGTTTTATCAGAGTCTTTAACTCTTCTTCTGTCTCGATTCCCTCAGCGATTAACTGGATCCCTGCATTTCTGCCGAAGTCAACCATAGCTTTGCATACCAGCTGCTTTATTTCATCTTTATCTATATTTCTGACAAGATTCATATCCAGTTTAATAAAGTCCGGTCTGACACTTGCTATGATATTCAGACCGGAATAACCGGCACCAAAGTCGTCAATGGCTATTCCGTAGTTTTGGCTTTTATAATGGTTAATAGAGGTTAGGAAAGCATTGTTGTCAATTACTGCGACCCGCTCTGTGATTTCAAAAATGACATTTCCTGAGTCCAGCCCATAGGCAGTGAGGCTGCTTTTGGTAAATCCTTCTCTAAAGTTTTTGTCATGTATGATATTGGAATTGACATTAAGAAAAAGCTTTTTTCCTTCCTTTAGATTAATAGAATGTTCCAGAGCCTTTGTTCTGCATAAGGTTTCCAGCTCCCAGGATTTATTTAGCTTATCGGCTATTTTAAACATTTGTTCAATGTTCATTTCAAGCTCCTTGGCAGATATTCTGCTGAGAGCTTCATATCCATAAATCTGTCCGTCAATTAAGGATACAATAGGTTGATATACAGGTGTTATATGTTGACCTTCTAATATATTTTCCAGCAGTTGAAATTGATTCACCATGGCAATTCTCCCTTCGCCGGTTATACTGTTCTAAATTCTTATGTTAACGAAGCAGGCGAAAGAGAGCAAGTGAGCTGTTGTAAAGATTGTGTAAGTTTTTATGAAGAACAAAGGCAGATTATGTCTGATGACTATTGAATTTTATTGGAAAATTAAACTTTTCTGAAAATTCACAATTTTTTCACAATTACCGGAAACACTAAGATAGAAGATTAGTGTTTTGCTGTTCAGGAAAGTGAGGAAGCTGAATGAACAAAATGAAGTTATACGGTCTTGCTCTGGCCGGTTTTATCGGCTTAACCGGATTAGGAACGATAACAGTAAACGCAGCGGATACAAATACTGAATCGGCAACACTGTCAGAGGTAAAACATGACAAGGACAGCAAAGATGCTGCTTTTGATGAGAAAATTCAAAAAGCAGAAAATGCCTGGCAATCCCTTACCAAGGAACAGAAAGAAGATATCTATGCATTATTAGAAGTGGAGATGGAAGACGAAGCCAAATTATTGGATAAGATGGTTGAGTATAAGGTTCTTGATAAATCGGATTCCGACAGATTTAAAGCTTTTAAAACTCAGAAGCTTAAGAAATTAAGAGAGAATGGAGAATTCCCTTTAATGAAGAGAAAGAAATAAGAGCAGTAATATTTGCTTGCAGCAGTTGATAACGATTGTGACAGCAGAGCACTAAACTTCTAAAGCTTCAGAGTAATTATCAAACCTGATAAACTCTGAAGCTTTTATATATGAGGAGTGCGGTAGGTTAGTTTTAGCAAGTGGACGGTGAATTGCACAAAACAGAAAGAATTCATGCTTCAATTCCAAGGTATAAGAAGTCCTAATTCTCTGAAGGTTTTGTGCTTGACATACTGTAAAACAGATAACTCGCTTCGCTCAAACAATCTGTTTTGCAGTATAGCACAAAACCTTCAGAGAAAAGGACTTCTAATACCTTTCCATAGGCGCATTCATTCTTTCTGTTTTGCACAATTCACCTGAAATCGGATGATAACAAGAATTTAGTATTTTTAACACTTGAATTATATTTATTAAAAATATAGAATTATGTAACTGTAACTGTAACTATAACTATAGTTACAAACAGACTTGAAGATATTGTGCTTAAATGGTGAAGCCCAAATTATGGCGTTAATATTTAAAGTTAAACAGGAACCGTATATAGCTTAATATTAAGAGCATTTATTAATTCTCTCCATTCATCAGATATATCATTATCGGTAATAATAACATCAAAATCGGTTATATCGCCGAAATAAGCAGGCTTTACCTGATTGAATTTGCTGGAGTCAAAAAGAAGAATTTTCTCAACGGAGGAATCCATAATAGCCTTTTTGGTAGCTACCTCATAATCAAAGACACAGGTTACACCAAGTCCCGCATGAATACCGGCTGCAGATATAAAGGCTTTTGTAAACCTCATACTCTTTATAAGTTCAACTCCCTGAGGGCTTTCCACCATCTGAGTGGTAGGATGATATTTTCCGCCGGAAAATATCAGGGTCAGCTTCTCTTTTAACCTTAAGGAGTTAAGGATATTTGCATTATAACAAAGAATGGTTGCCTCTAAATCATCCGGAATATTTTCTGCCAGCATTTCTGTGGTAGAACCGGTGTCAATTACTATAATGTCACCGTCATTTATATAAGAAGCAGCAAATGCACCAATACTCTTCTTTTCTGTGTCCTGTGTGTTTTTGGCATGATTTAATTCATAAAGAGGATTATTTTCTTTCGGATTGTTCTCCTTCGGAAAAGCATTCTCTTTTTGTAGAGTAATAGCCCCCTGTATTGAAACGTCCTTCTGGAGTGCAGCTTCTGTCCAGGAAGCGAAGCCCTTTCCGGAAGTAGGCTCCTTTTGGAGATCGGTTCTCTTCCGGGAAGCAATGTCTTTCTGGTAAGCTATATTTTTCCGGGAAGCGATGCCCTTCGGAGAAGTTATTATATCCTCATTTTCTTTCTGATTTTCTGAAAGGCTGTCATAAGAAGGATTGTAGATAGCAGCTCCATAGACATTATTCACGATGGAATTCTGTTCCAATACTGCAAGATCTCTGCGTATGGTCATTTCTGATACGTCTAAAAGGGCAGCAAGCTCTTTAACGGTAGCTCCGTTTTTGGTCTTGATAATATCAATAAGCCGGCTGAGCCGGTCCGTCTTCTTGCTCATAGTTACTCCCCTTTGACTTTTCATAATTTATGTTAGTATTATAACATTTTGTGGATATATATTCAATACTATTCTTAACACCTTAAGTTTTGCTCTAAGTATCACAATTTGCGCTATAAAATGTGAGAAGTATCACAAAAATTTGTTGACCAGTGCAGGGAAAAGTGATAGTATAGAGGTAAGGAAACAGATAGTATATACGGAGCAAAGCACCCTCACTTACAAAAGATAATAGTGATAATGCTGTATATGAGCAACTGTTTCATATTCTGCTGCTTATCTTTATAGTACATAATCTTATTTTAACTGCATGACATTACTGAATCTATGTTTTAAATTTGTAAAAAACCATATACTAACCGTAATTTCTTTCGGTATCATGGTTTTATATTTATGCATAAAATGCGGTTGTTTGCAGAAATACGAAGTAAGATAATCTTTCGGGTGTGTTTGAAAACTGCTGAAAGAAGTTTTGTTCTGCATATTACAATTGAAAGAAGTAAATTCTAAAATCAGCAGCTGTAATACATTTCTTATGAATAAAAAGTTTTATCTATAAAACTATAAGAAATACTGTAGCTGTGTAGTTTCCTGGTATTGCATTAGTGAAATTTTAGTAAGGTAGTACCAATCACCAAATACTCAAAAATTCAAGGAAGGTTTGGGAAAGAGGCTGTTATGAATGAATTAGAAATGCTGCGTTATGTTGACCATACCCAATTAAAAGCGGTGGCAACCTGGGAAGATATAAAGGTATTATGCGATGAAGCGTTGGAGTATGGCACGGCATCTGTATGTGTACCGCCCAGCTATATCGGACGTATTAAAGCAGAATACGGTGATCAGATTAATATTTGTACGATTATCGGATTTCCTTTAGGATACAGCACTGCAGAGACCAAGGCCTTTGAGTGCAGGCAGGCTCTGGAAGACGGAGCATCTGAAATTGATATGGTTATCAATATTACAGATGTTAAAAACGGTGCCTACAAGAAGGTAGAAGAAGAAATTGCTCTGCTTAAGCAGATAACCGGGGATAAAATCCTTAAGGTAATTATTGAAACCTGCTATCTGACCAAAGAGGAAAAGATTGCAATGTGCCATGCTGTTACCAATGCGGGAGCTGATTTTATCAAGACCTCCACAGGTTTTGGTACCGGAGGAGCTACGCTGGAAGATGTAAATCTTTTCAAAGAGCATATCGGGCCCAATGTGAAGATAAAAGCTGCCGGCGGAGTAAAAAATCTCGACGACCTGAAAGCCTTTATCGATGCGGGATGTGCAAGAATCGGCACAAGCTCTGCAGTAAACTTTGTAAAGGGCTTAAAGACGGAGGGTTATTAATAAGTTAAATAATTGTTATATATTGGAGTTTTTATTGGCTGAATTGCAGTAAACTTAATTTAATTAGTTGTTTGGTGAATTTTTTTAAGATTATTAAGTGAAAACAGCTATATTCATTCATAAACGCAGTATCGTTTGGTTCGAATGTTTCCAATAGACAGATTGTGCACAATGATTTAAAATATGCAAAGAGGAGGAACACTATGAGTACACCTACACCGCATATTGCGGCAGGGAAGGGCGATTTCGCAAAAACCGTATTGATGCCCGGAGATCCCTTAAGAGCTAAATTCGTAGCTGACAATTACCTTGAAAATGCTGTATTAGTAAATCCTGTAAGAGGAGTGAACGGATATACCGGAACCTATAAGGGCAAGAAGGTATCCGTTATGGCAAGTGGAATGGGGATGCCATCCATTGGTATATATTCCTATGAACTGTATCATTTTTATGATGTGNNCTGCCGGTTCCATGCATAAGGATTTAAAGATCAGAGATGTAGCTTTTGCTATGGGTGCCTGCACCAATTCAGCTTTCGCCAGCCAGTTTGAACTGCCCGGCACTTTCGCACCAATCGCGTCCTACGAGCTTCTGTCCAAAGCAATCAAAGTGACAGAAGAGATGGGAATTCATTATATGGCGGGTAATTTCCTATCCTCAGATACTTTTTATGATGATTCCCAGGGTACTATGAAATGGGCTAAAATGGGAGTTCTCTGCGTGGAGATGGAAGCAGCGGCTCTCTATATGAACGCTGCAAGAGCCGGCAAGAATGCACTGGCTATCTGTACTATTTCCGATTCTATTGTTACAGGAGAAGCAACAACGGCAGAAGAACGCCAGGAAAGCTTCCATGACATGATGAAGATTGCGCTGGAAATTGCGTAAGCACATCATAAAAGCAGAATCGCTGTTGAAATAGAAAAGGCGGTTTGGAGTTAATGTCTGTAAAGCGGTCGCCCGGTGCGGCTGATTTTAAGAAAAGTTTTCAAAAACATATTTTTAGGGAGGAATGAAAAAATGAAATTATTTAAAAAAGCATTAAGTATTGCTTTAGCCATGACTTTAGTATTCTCATTAGCAGCATGTGGCTCAAAGAACAACAACAATGGCACCAACACTGGTTCTACCGGAGAAGCTACAACTACTCCTGAAGCTACAACAGAAGCAACACCTGAAGCAACTGACAATTCCGGTTCTGACACTTATGAAATCGCTCTGATTACCGATATCGGTACAATCGATGACAAGTCCTTTAACCAGGGATCCTGGGAAGGTGTTGAAGCTTATGCAAAAGAAAACAACAAGACTTACAAATACTACAAACCTACTGAGAAATCCGATGAAGCTTACCTGACAAGCATTGACCTTGCAGTAAAAGCTGGTGCAAAACTTATCGTTTGCCCCGGATACCTTTTCGAAGTACCTGTTCATACAGCTCAGACAAAATATCCTGATGTAAAATTCATCATCTTAGATGGTGTTCCTCACGCTGGTGATTATACTCCTGATATTGCTTCCAACTCCTATTCCATTTTCTATGCTGAGCAGGAAGCTGGTTTCCTTGCCGGTTATGCAATCGTAAAAGAAGGCAACACTAAGTTAGGTTTCATGGGTGGTATTGCTGTTCCTGCGGTTATCCGTTATGGTTACGGATTTGTACAGGGTGCTGAGTATGCAGCAAAAGAATTAGGTCTCGCTGCTGGCAGTGTTGATGTTAAATACACTTACGTTGGTAACTTTGATGCTACACCTGACAATCAGGCAAAAGCAGCTTCCTGGTATAATGAAGGAACTGAAGTAATCTTTGCTTGCGGTGGTGCTGTTGGTAACTCTGTTATGAAGGCTGCTGAAGCTGCAGGAGCAAAAGTAATCGGTGTTGACGTTGATCAGTCTTCCGAGTCTGATACAGTTATCACTTCTTCTATGAAAAACTTAAAGAAATCCGTATATGATGCGTTAGCAACATATTACGCAAATGCATTCCCCGGCGGAACTTCTGTAACACTTGATGCTACAACAGAAGGTGTTGAGCTTCCTATGGAAACTTCCAAGTTTACAAAGTTCACTGCTGATGATTATGCAGCAATTTATGATAAGATTGTTAAGAAAGAAGTTACTATCTTAAATGACACAACAGCAGTTGGTTCTGACGGTGCAGCTATTGCGGATGCAAGCGGTCTTCCTGTTGAAAGTGTAAAGGTTGAAGTAGTTAAGTAATTAACGCATAAATCTTATTTATATATAAGCTGTTATAAGTTTTTAACCGAAGAAAACGAAAGTTCAACTTATATAACAATGAGGGTACCTATTAGTTTAAGTACCCTCATTTTTAAAGAAAGCTTAGGAGGACTGTATGGAATATGTCATTGAAATGAATCATATCACGAAAGAGTTCGGTAATTTTAAAGCTCTTGATGATGTAACGCTGCGAGTTAAAAAAGGAGAAGTTCATGCTC
>DJJW01000083.1 GCA_002434335.1 Lachnoclostridium sp. UBA6558
TTTTTATTTATTTTTTTATTTATTGTTTATTTACTGTTTAATTATTCTTTAATTATTTGTATTCTTGCGTTCTTTCCTATTTAAAAATCAGTATTATATATAGCGAAATCCCTGACACTCCTCACATAGGGACAACCAGCTGCAATTATGACAGACCTGGTTCAGCTTCTCTTGTTCTAAGATATGAACTTTGACCAGTTTCTTAAATTCCCGCCAGGTCACAATATCATTATCAGATAGACCGCATAGTTTAAGAGCCATGGAATCATACTCTGCCACTTTCTGCCCTGATCTGCAATTTCCCTCTTCATTGTGAGGACAGCTGCAGCAGATAACATCTACCGAGCATACAAGCCTTATGGTTTCATCGGGATTGCTATCGAGTTCCTCAATTACTTTATACATATTGGCTACGAATTCCTCACTATAGCCTTTCCCCATAAATTGTCCGATACACATGCCGTGNNGATTAATCATAACGGGCTGCCTATACGGATAATCCAAAGGATTCTGCATATATCTTTATAAGATCCTTTTCTTCCGGTATAACGGGGCAATTGCCGATATTTTTAGCCTTTATGGCTATGGAGGAATACTTTGATATTTCGTCTGTTGTTATAGCCTCTTTGGTACCCAAAAGTTCCTCCAGGTCTTTTTTAAGTTCTTCTAGTTTTTTATAACCCATTGCGGTTATGATACGCTCAATTACATCCGGTCTTCCGGCTGCTGTAAATTTCATAAATTCTGCCAGTAAGAGCCCATTGGCTCTTCCATGGTCTATATCCTTAAAATAAGTCAGGGAATATCCCATCGAATGAACCGCGGTGGTCCCGGTGTGGGCAATTACCACTCCTGCAAGCATGGAGGCATACAAAAGCTGCTCTCTGTGAGCTGCCGTCAGACTTCCTTCCTTTAAGGCTTTAAAGCACTCTCCGATCTGCCGGATACTTTCCTTTGCAAGTACATCGGATACCGGATTGGCTTTTACCGAAATCATTCCCTCAATGCCATGAGAAAGCGCATCAATTGCCGTATTAATGGTTGTCGTTATACCAAGGCCTTTGGTATATCTGCCGTCTAAAAAGGCAAGGGCGGGAAATAGCAGAGGGGTTGCAATACTGGTCTTCGTCTGGGCTTTGTCGTTGGTAAGGATGGAATAGGGGGTAACTTCTGAACCGGTTCCTGCTGTGGTAGGTACAAATGCCATAGGAAGAATCTTATTTTCATACTGTCCCTTAAAGAGGTCATCTTCGGATATGTCCTGGGCTGCTAAAAGTGCGATTGCTTTACCGGCATCCATAGGCGAACCTCCACCGATGGCAATTACAAAATCAGCTCCGGCTTCTCTTGCCGCTGCGGCGCCTTCGTAAACACATGCAATGGTAGGATTACTCATTACCCTGTCAAATACTACAAACTCAATGCCTGCAAGTTTCAAGGCTTCTGTAACGTCCTTCTCAGAACCGTTTGCTTTAGCAGATTTGGCACCGGTAACAATCAGCGCCTTTGTTCCCAATGCTCTGAAAGCATCTTTGTTCTTTCGGATACAGTCTTCTCCTGTGATAACCCTGGTAGGCATATAAAATTGAAATTCCATGATGTCCCTCCTATTTCCTATTCTATAAGAACCTGCCTAAGATGTGTCTGAAAGCTTATTACAGTTTTAAGCCACGTCTTAGATAAGTTGAACTTTTATGTTTTTCCTGTAGAAGCACTAAAATACTTGAGAGTATGGTACACCCCTATTCATCTTATATATGTTTCATTTATATATCTGATTTTATATGTTTCATTTTAATATGTCTTTTTATATTTATGATTTAGATACATATACTTTTGTATGTATAATTTAAAAGAGATTCCCTTTATATGTATGATTTAACCATAGAACCTTTTATATGTATGATTAAAACATAAAACCTTTTATATGTTTGATATCATGTTTTATATGCATGATGAAATATATAATTTTTACATGTATGATTAAAAACATATACCTTTTTATATATTTACATAAACATATACTTTTATAGGTATCAACTATACAGTAGTTTTTATTTTAAAGACATTCTGAAGAATTGCTTTTCCTGTTTCCGTTCTGAAGATATTTCGGTATACATTGCGAATTGTCTCCTCAGAGGCCTTATCTTCTTCCAGATTAACTAAAAAATCTGCTTCCACCAGTATCTGATAATCTTTCTCGGTTATATTGTGATATGTATGATGATGCGCTATCAGATAGCAGACTCTCTTTATAAAAGGTCTGTCATATCCCAGCTTCACAAGCATAGGGTCAGCTACCAAAGGTCCTTCGATCTGCTGATAATTACCCGCACTGCTGTTGTATTTACGTTCACTTACCTTGATGCCTATATCATGTACTACAGCCGTAACTTCAAGTATTTCTCTTGCCTCTTTGTCCAGCCCTTCTAATTCTGCAATTGTCTTTGCATATGCGTATACTTTTAAAAAATGGCTTATCCTTTTGGTATCTCCTGCATAGTACTCTATCATCTCTTGAATAACTTCACCGATTTGTTTCATAAATTCACCCTTTCACATTTATGATTATGTAAATAAATGCCTACTTCCTTTTTCTGCAGCGCAAACAAAAGGAATAGGCACTATTGTCTAACTATTGAATAAATTCAGAATCGGAGCATTATAGCTGATGGCCTTAGAAAAATAGCTTTCTTTCTCGTCTTCCTTTTTGTTTTTATCATCTTCCATAAATATCTCTAAAAACTTTAAAAAGTCATCATAGGAAAAAAGCTCCTCTAATGTGTCGGTACTGGTTGACACATCCTCTGTATTTATTCCTATTAAATTATTCTTTATCTGTGCTATATTAGGTAGATTACCATATGCAGCTGCATTTGATTTCACGGTTACACTACCGCCGGCCTCTACTTCCTGTTGCATATACCCCATAACTTTTTTAAGATAATTCTGTGTTTCTTCAAATGGAGGTATTCCTCCGTACTTGGCTACATTTCCGCTGCCGGCATTGTATGCTGCCAATGCAAGCGAAACGTTTCCGTCATATTTATCAAGCATTTCTGCTATATACTTAGCTCCGCCCATGATATTCTGTCTGGCGTCAAAGGAATCGGTAACTCCCAGGTAAGCTGCAGTTCTTGGCATTAACTGCATAATCCCCTGTGCACCGCTTCTGGATACCGCATCTGCTTTAAAATTCGATTCCTGCTTACCGATTGCCTTTAGCAAGTTAACCGGTACGTTATATTTCTCTGCTGCTTCATTGAATATGGCATCCAGACTCACCGTTTCTCCCAGGTAGGAGGAAAAGCTTTCAGCGGAAGAAGCCTTCTTCTCGCTTGTGGCGGATGTTCCGGATGTATATGAAAGATTCCTGATTCCTTGAATTTCTGACATAAGGCTGCTCCTATTCTTCTTTAGGCGACAAATGTTGTAATATCGGCNNTCCAGCATATTATAACTTAAATCTGTATAAAAAAGCAAGTGCTTTTCTCTGGGAAATCTGTAGGAAAAGCACTTGCATTCATATGGAGCCGCCTCCTTTTAAATCCGCTAAATCACTGCGGTAACAATAGATGCGGCAGGTACTGTAAATTCTGTATTTAAGCCCTGTATCCTCAGGGAAAGAGGCATATCCTCCCCCTGCTTGTTAAGTACTATAAGAACAACCGTTCCATCGGGATTTTTTAAGGCAGTCATTTCCAGTTTATCCGTATATTTTGTCAGCGCTATACGTTTTGCATCTCTGTCAATGTAATGGCTGAAATGTCTGATATAGTGGAAAGACAGCTTTTCTTCATAGCTTCCGTCTTCTGTATTTACCATAATGGGAGCATCACACAGATTATTTACATGGTTGGGGCCTCCCTTTTCATCCAGCAGGATATTCCAGTCTATAAAACCCGTCATGCCAGCATTCAGGTTTCCGATAATATCATGAGCATACATCTGGGCATTTCTTAACTGGCCTGCATCAAATCTGCTGTATTCCACACAGCCTTCCGTAAAGAGCAGTTCTTTTCCGGGGTATACCTCACCGGTCAATTGAATAGCTTCAAAATGATCTCCGGTATACCAATGGAAGGCTACCCCATCTATCATTTTATCTGTCTCCTCATCAATGATAGCTCTGGCTCTTTCAAACATTCTTTCCTTATTATGGTCCCATATATTGATCTTTACATGAGTTAACCCGTTTCTTTCCAGTGCTTTATATAAGTAGTCTCTTAAAAACTCCTTTTCCTCAGTCGGGTTAAAGGTACAGGAATCCCATGTCTGTACCGCATCCGGCTCATTCTGCACTGTTATACGGTTTACCGGAAATCCCAAAGCTTCATACTCCTTAATATAACGGCAGATATACTCTGCCCAGAATTCACGGTATTCTTCCTTTAGTTTACCGCCGTTGTTTCTGTCCTCGTTGGTCTTCATAAATGCCGGAGGGGACCAGGGAGTAAGCATCAGGTCAAAATCTTCTCCTTTTGCACTTCTTGCCTTTCTTAAAAAGGGCAGAATATATTCTTCATCCCTCTTTAAGGAGAAGGAAGTCATTTCTCTATCCTTGGAATCCTCCATTGCCGTATAATTACGGATAGAGAAATCACAGCTGTCAATGTGGGTACGGATAAAATGATATCTTAAACCTTCATTGCTGAAATATTTTTTCAATATTTCTTCTTTGCCTTTCTCCGTAAGTTTCGAGAAGGAATAACCCGCTGCTTCTGTGATGGCACCGCCAAAGCCGTGGAAAGTCTGGTATTCCATATTCGGATACAGGTTAACAACATTCATTGCCGCACCTTTATCTTCGGCAAGGTCTATTCTTTGAATCTGGGTATCTCTTACCTGGTCTTTGTAGGTAGTAATAATTAAATCCATATGGCGCCTCCTATTATTTGAAGTTTTTATTTAAGCTTTCTACTGCTACCAGTTATAAAACACCATTTTAATAAAGTAAGCTCTCTTATACCTGGTAGGTAAATTATAAACATAATATATTTGCTAGGTGCGGATAGTATCGAAGAACATTCTAAGGTATAGAGCAAAGTTTAAACATAATTAAACTGCTATGGTTAAATCAGTTGAAATAAGCTGTTAACTTTTTAATTCTTCCTTCTCTTACAGCATGTGCCATATCTCCGCTTATAATATTCCCTTCAATTCTCCTGCCTTCGTCTGTGATTATATGAGAAATTACAGCCTGGTCTTCTCCATAGGTATTCTTACCGGTGGGGTTCTTATAAACAATGGTACAGTTTGAAAGAAAGGTAAAGGATGCCTCATTCTCCCCATTGAAGAACCAGGACGGGAGTTTCGGCTCCAGATGAAGTTTCAGTCCTTCTTCATCAGAGGTGAACACTGTATTTCCAATAAACATCAATGACCACATGGAGATAAGCTCTGTAGTGGAACCGCTAAGCCTTGCCACATAACCTCTGCCATGAATTTCTTCATTGGGGTTGGAAGAGGACGCAAGGAATGAGGAATTTTCAAGTATACTTCGTCCATACATCTCGGGAGGCAGAAAAGGTATCAGTGTATTGACCAGTTCCTCGTAGAAACTCTCCCAAAGTCCCGCTGTCTGCATTCCGTATAGATATTTATACTCCATATGCAGGAAGATACTTTCTCTTTCCAGCCAGCCTGGAGTGAATGCCCTGATTCTTCCGTTTTCCATGGAAATATCCTCCAAAGAGACGCTGGTCTTATACATTTTGAGTTTGGTATCATAAAGCTCGCTTTTCTTTACCTTCTGATGAAGTGCCTGGGCTTCTTCTGCCGACTCCGCCTGAGAGAAATACCTTGCGGGTCCTTCCAGGAAGAAAGGAAGCATTACACGTTCAAAGCTCGGTACCTTACCGGCAGGTAATCCATAAGGCGTGATAATTTCCTTTCCTGTTTCATCGGTAATAGGCAGAAAAGCATCTGCATGATAAGTAAAATAAGTTGGTATGATTCCATTTCCAATTTCTTTTGCCTTCTCAATACCCTCTCTGACTTTGCTTAGAAATGCAGTTATAATTTCAGCAGCCGCTTCACTGCTTATCAGTACTTCTTCTCCGTCCAGACCATATCTAACACCATCACGGAATTTCTCCCTCTCAGTGGTAACAAGATCCCAGTATTCAAACTGTGTAACCGCCCCATCCGTAAGCTCTTTTAACAGATTTCTGGTCTTTATCAAAAGGCTGTATACTTCTGCCGGCAAGAGGAATGCTTTATCAAGAGGCAAAGCCTTAGCTACAAATTCCAACGTTCTCTTTAATTCAAGGGTCTCTGCCATACCGCTTCCAAATAAACCGGGAAGCCCGTTCATAGCATCATTCCAGCCAGGTTTTCCGCCTTCCATCTCCACCCCCAGACCTTCCGGATCCAGCATGGTGAATTTTATCAGTGACAGATTTATCAGTTTAGCCATTAGGGAAGACTGAACATACTCACCCTTTTTATTCTTCAGCCAGTTGGTTCCGTTCTTATGAAAGCCTTCTTTGTTTTCCTTCTCATTATCGTGTATAAGCGATCCGTATTGTCTTAACTTACCCTTTGATATTACATATTTCTCACTTCTTGGCAGTACTCTTGCAGGACTGTCATAATATCGATAGGACTTATCTCCATATAAAAGCTCTTTCTTCTTATCCGGGTAAATCTTAAGGTAGTTCTCAATAAGATCCAGGTTATAGTCCCAATGATCGCTCCAATATCCTTCGCCAAATCCCGCTTCTATATTCTGCTCGCACAGTGCCAGCAGTTTTACTAAGAAATCATCCTCTGTAAGTGTAAGCTTTATGGAATACCGGCTTAAGATACCGGCTATCTTACCGGGCGTAAACGGCTTATTCGCTATGTCAAACAGAACTTTCCAGTTGTCTGGCGCTGCTGCCTTTAGGAACGCTTCTGCCTCAATTATATTCGCTTTTGCTACTTTGAAAGTTGAAGGTCTTACCTCCAGCGGATTGTAGCCGTCTATCTGTATCAGCTGGTAGAAGGTCTTTATATTAAAGTCTCCTACCTGACGATTAAAGAGCAGATCATTTCTTCTGTTCTGGTTAACATCTCTAAAATTTCCGTTTCCCTGAGAATAATACTCTCCGTTTATGGAAAAGAAATTATAGTCTCTTTCAGGGTCTCCATGTTTTCTGCTAAAGAGATGAATGACTGACTTTTTATCCTCTTCGCCAAAGACAAAGGGATAACCACCTCTTAAGAAATTATCCAGGTAACAATGCTCAACATAGCTGTCGAAGAGAGGGACTCCTGTCACTGTCTTAACATCTTTTGTTAATTCCTCACAGCATAAAGCGGCAAGACTTTCCTTCTCAGAGAAGTAGTTCTCTTGTTTTAAGAGTTCAAGTTTCTGATTAATCTGCTCCGCTGTCTGGGCAAACCCAACCATGGTATGGAAGGTATAGCTGTCACCAGAGGAGAGCTTTGTCTTTAGAGGTGTAAAACCACAGGGCACTTTATTAGCAAAACACTGACTCTTTTCTTTAATGCCAAGACCTTCTTTCAGGAATGGAACCGGAGTCATAAACGTAGTATCATATCCAAAGACCACTTCTGCATCATAAATGACAGGGGTTACCTCACCCTCTGCAATTGTAAGGTAATAATAGCCGCCTTCAACTTCCACCACCTCAGCTGAATCATCACTGGAGGATCTCATTGCGTAAAATGGAACATTATTCTCAATATTTTTAATATCCGACCAGCTCTTTAAGAGATTGGACATTTCCTTATAAGCACTGTTTCCCATGCCAAAGGGTATAATCTTAGGCAATCCATCCAGTATCTCAAGCTCTTTCTCTTCTTCCGAAAGATTGGTAATCTCCACTTTTCTGACCAATGCTCCGATATCCTCAAGAGGCAGAACATAATATGTAACCTTTACCTTAATTCCTGCGTCTGCAGATGTTTCTTCTATTTCGAAGCTGTTCTGTCTGATAATGAACTTTCTTTTAGCTTCTGTAACACTGGAGAAGAAAGGTTCATAAACTGTTCCGTTATTGCGGATAAAGGTACGGAATCCCTTAATTGCTGTATTTTCATAAGCTGTATTGGCTGGATTGAATTCCATAATCGCATTGTTTTTATGATGTACTCCAAAGCTGTTCACACCTTGACCTCTGTTGGTATAGTAAACCCACATTGGAATTCCTTTAATTCCGGCAAGACCGGGGAGAAAACTTGAAAAAGGCGGCAGTCTGTGATAATCTTCCAGTACGTAAGCCTTTCCATCCAGATAATAATTCTTCATGTATAAATCCTTTCCTTTCCTGGGATGTTCCTTTGTATTCTGCGTTTCTTCCTTTGCATATAAAGCTTCATTGATTAAACCGCATTACCTAAGCTGTATCACTTAAGCAGTATATTTTATACTGCATCATTTATACAGCATCATACTTTACCGGACAATCCCTTTGAGATACTTAAGATACCATGTTTCTAAATTGATTATAGTACGGATTTTGCAGGATGGCAATATAAAAACATTTTTATTTTAACTTTTTCCAACAGAAATTGTTATGTTTGTATATTATACTGATATTTATTTGTTTATTTTTATAACATTTGTTAAAGTGATTATAAATCATTGTACCAGATTATATTACAAACAGAATACCAGTTCTTATATTTGACTTGTTTTTAATAGAAAACGTTTTTATTGATTTGTTTTAGAGATAGTTAATAGAAATAATCCTATATTTTAGTCGAATCTTTTAACACTTCTTTATAAACACTTGGCCGAATAGATTTTTTCATATTATAAAAAAAGATGCCCTTAAGGCACCTTTTTATTATTTATCAACCTTTTACAGCTTCCTTCACCTGTTTAACAAGTTCCTTCAGCTGTGTCTCTATCTTCTTAAAGTCTTCCTCACCAGGAATTCCCTTAAACTCAACAGGCTCTAAGAACTCCCAGCCCATATTCAGTCTGGTATTGATTTCTGCAAGTTCTCTTTCCGCACCGCCTGACCAGCCATAGGAGCCAAATCGGAATACCTTACGATTTAAGGTCTTCTTCTTTCCAAGCTCTTCAAGGACTGCACTCATAGGTGGGAACATCTTAAATTCATAGGTAGGCATTGCCAGTACAATACCGGTAGAAGTCCAGGCAGAGGTGAGTACTGTACCCCAGGAATCTTCCGGTACTCTGTGAACATGAACGGTAATGTCTTCTCCTTCCAGAACCTTTAGGGCTTTCTTAACAGCAGCTTCAGTCATACCGTACATGGAACCCCAGATGAAGGTTATCTCTTCTCTTGCAGGTCCTTTCTGGTAATCTGCATAGGCGTCATAAGCATCCATTACCGCTTTTGTATTCTTCCAGCAGAGTCCATGTCCTGGTGCTATCAGCTTAAGAGGCAGGTTAGTGACTTTCTTTATGGCAGTTTTTACCTGAGGAGAGAAAAAGGATACAATATTAGAATAGTACCTTATGGTCTCCTTCTCATATTCTTTTAATTCGGCTTCACTGAATTCTTCGGCATAAATTCTTCCTTCATATTTACCAAAGGAACCAAAAGCATCACAGGAAAATAATACACCTGTTAACTGATCAAAGGTTCCAATTGTGTCCGGCCAGTGTACATTAGGAATTTCCGCAAACTGAAGAACATGTCCATCGCCAAGATCAAAAGTATCATTATCACCTACTACAGTAACATTATCTGTTAGTCCATAAAATGCAGTCAGCAGTTCTTTTCCTTTTTTGGAGCAAAGAATCTGAAAATCGCTGTTTATCTCCTTAAAGGACTCAATCCAGCCGGAATGATCAGGTTCTACATGGTTTACTACGAGATATTTTATGGAAGCAGGGTCTATCTCCAGCTCTTTTAACAGAGAGAATAAATTCCCAGGCACTCCATCCCAACCGCATACTCCATCTACAATGGCTGTTTTTTCACCTTTTATTATATATGAATTTAAAGTTACTCCTTTGGGTATATCCCATAAGCCTTCAAATAAGATATTTTCCACATCAACCGATAATTGATAGGTTCCTGCAGCTATCTCTGTTGTTTTCATTTTTCGTCCTCCTTCAATATTCCTAGAAACATTTTAGCCGTAAACGCTCTGATAGTCAACTAAAAACCTCTTTATTGGTAAGACAGTCCCACGAACAGACTGTATCTGCGTATTTACACTCATCATAAAAGGTGCTATAGTGTTTGTATATATATTATTTAATTGCATACAACTAATTATACATATAATATTTGAACAAATCAACGAAAGAAGGGAAATTCCATGAAAAACATAATTATGTTCGAGACTAGCTGGTGTCCACACTGCCTCCGGGCTCACGGATTTATAGAAGAACTGCTGCAAGATAATCCGGCTTACAAGGATGTACAGATAGAGTATATTGATGAAGAACTTCATCCTGACATTGCAAATCAATATGATTATTACTATGTTCCGACCTTTTACGTGGATTTCGTTAAGATTCATGAAGGCGCCGTAACAAAAGCTTCAGTGGAATCAGTATTTACAGAAGCTTTGTCTTAAATGCTTTTTTCATAGGTCTCAGCAGAAAAAGTAAAATGGAGTTATTTATAAATATTTCCATTTTACTTTTTTTGTCCTGCAATTCCCTCTATTCATTTTTCTGTCACATTATTGATATGAGTGATACCTTACGAAAGACCTTCATAAACCTATGGTATCAGCTCTCTTAATTTCTTTTTATCAATGACCTTAACTCCACCACGATAGAGTTCCACTATTCCTTCCCCTGCAAAGTATTTCATCATACGGGATACTACTTCTCTGGCACTTCCTATATATTTTGCAATCTGTTCATGGGTAAGTTCGATGTTATCAGAGCCACTTCTTGATGCTTCATCCAGGAGAAAGATTGCCAGTCTTTTATCAAAGCTCATAAACAAAATTTGCTCCATAGCCCACATAACTTCTGAGAAAGCTTCAATTATCAGTCTGTTGGTGAAGTTGTCAGCGTAAATATTCTGTACACATATCTGCTGGTAGGCAGCAGCGTCCACAAGCAGTACTTCGCTGTCACTTTCTGCATCTATATGCACATCAAAGGTAATGTTCTCCAGAATACAGGAGGCAGACAATATACAGATATTATCATCTCTTAAACGGAATAAGGTAACTTCTTTTCCCTCTTCCGACAGGATATAGACCCTCAATTCTCCCCTTTTAATCAACAGGATTCCGATACAGTCATTGCTTCCGCTGTGTATTTTTGCTCCCTTTTCATATCTGACAGGAACGGTACTGTTTAATAACCGGTTTTTTTGTCCTTCAGACAGGTCCTCCCAAAATCCCAGAGAGTGGGTTATGTAGTTCATATCCTGCTCGTTTACCATAGCTACCTCATTTCTAAGAATCCCTATACCTGCATTTACTGCTGCCGGTAAAATCCTGATTACATTATACTACTGTTTATTATATAAAATACCGGCCTTTTCGTAAACCACGAAAAGGCCGGTTATCTGTTTGGAAATCTTCTTACAGTACAGTTTTCCAGAGTCCATGAAGATTACAGTATTCATAAGCTGCTACCGGTTCTTCATCCGTCAGGTTAAATACAGCCTTGGGCTTTTCACCAGGCTCTAAGAAACGTGCAAGAATACCTTTTGTGGTCTCAAGATATACCCACTGGATGTAGTGTTCCTCTGTCATAGGATGCTCTACACTTCCAATACAGACAGTTACGGTATTGCCGTCCTTTTCTACTACCGGAAGATGTTTCTCTGTAGCTGCTTCTGTGGTATTGGCAACCAGCTCATCCATTTTGTCTCCGCAGCATGTTAAAGGTGCTCCAGACTCATAAAAAAATGTTACGATATTTCCGCAATGTTTACATTTAAAAAATCTTGCTTCTTTCTTCATAATATCCTGCCTTTCCGTGCCATTGGCACCTATCAGTAATCTGATTAATAATTTGTTGCGAGAACACGGAAGTATGCCTGGGGATGATCACATACAGGACATTTCTCCGGTGCTTTCTTTCCAACGTGTATATGTCCGCAGTTAGCGCATTGCCAAACAGTATCACCGTCTTTGGAGAATACAACACCCTCTTCTAGGTTCTTTAAGAGCTTTCTGTATCTTTCCTCATGTTCTTTTTCGATCTTGGCAACACCTGCAAATAGCCTTGCAATCTGGTCAAAGCCTTCCTCTTTTGCTACTTTAGCAAATTCGTCATACATCTGGGTCCATTCATAATTCTCTCCGGCGGCAGCATCAGCAAGGTTGGTTAAGGTATCCGGCATACCGTCATGAAGTAGTTTAAACCATAGTTTTGCATGCTCTTTTTCATTATTTGCAGTCTCAAGAAAAAGTTCTGCTATCTGTTCATAACCTTCTTTTTTCGCTTTTGAAGCATAATATGTATATTTGTTTCTTGCTTCGGATTCTCCTGCAAAAGCTGCCTTTAAATTAGCTTCTGTTTGTGTGCCTTTTAACTCTTTCATCTTAGCTCTATCCTCCACTTTTCGTTTCTTGCAGAATCAGAATTAACAGCTGATTCCCACTTCTCATTGATTTGATTTGGTATGCACATTGAAAAAAGAGCACGTACTTATGGTAAGCATGAGCTCTTTTTTTTATGTCAACTTCAATTAAATCTGTGTAAATGAATCTTTGCTTAATCCGCAAACTGGGCATACCCAATCCTCAGGTATGTCCTCCCATGCTGTGCCGGGTGCAATACCGCCATCTGGATCGCCTGTCTCTGGATCATAAATATAACCGCAAGGGCATTCGTATTTCATGTAAAACACCTCCTTAAAGTAGTATTTTTTCTTTATATTCTGTTATTTCGTCAGAGAATAATATGGTATATTATTCC
Source organism: Lachnoclostridium sp. UBA6558 (assembly GCA_002434335.1). Lineage (GTDB taxonomy): Bacteria > Bacillota > Clostridia > Lachnospirales > Lachnospiraceae > Anaerocolumna. The sequence goes on from DJJW01000083.1 coordinate 12,827, forward strand.
TCATCCAACATATTATAAAGCAGTTAAATTATAGCATAAAATGAAATTGATTACAACCTTAAAAGCATCGGTTCTTATCAGTTTTCTCACAATTACTTAATTTAATGCACTGATAACAGATTTCATTTGCAAGGCCTGCATTGTCAAAATAATCCTTTATATTCTGAAGGGTAATCTCAGCAATTTTATTCAGTGCTTCCCTGGTAAGAAAAGCCTGATGGGAGGTCACGATTACATTTGGCATTGAAATCAAACCGGAAAGGATATCATCTTTTATGATCTCTCCGGATAAATCCTCATAAAAGAACTCCGTTTCTTCTTCGTAAACATCCAGAACTGCTCCGCCTACCTGTTCTTCCTTAATAGCATTCAGTAAAGCTTCGCTGTCAATAAGGGCTCCTCTTGAAGTATTGATAATATAGATACCTTTCTTCATCTGTTGTATCGTATCTTTATTGATCATATGCTTCGTTTCTTTCGTAAGTGGGCAATGGAGTGATATCAGATCTGATTCCCTGCATAGTTCATCTAGGTCCACATAGTGAATACCTGCGTCTTTCACAGGGTATGGGTCATAGGCAAGCACGTTCATACCAAAACCTTTACAGATATCAATGAATACACGGCCAATTTTACCGGTACCTATGACGCCCATGGTTTTTCCGTACAAATCAAATCCGGTAAGACCATTTAAACTGAAGTTATGCTCTTTGGTCCTGTTATAGGCTCTGTGAATCTTACGGTTCAGGGTCAGGAGTAGTGCCATTGCATGCTCTGCAACTGCATAAGGTGAATAGGCAGGAACCCTGACTACGTGTATTTTGTTATAAGCCGCTTTGAAGTCTATGTTATTATAGCCTGCGCACCTCATTGCTATTAGCCTTACACCTTCATTATAGAGAATATCTATGGTCTTTGCATCAATGGTATCATTTACAAAAGCAACGACCACGTCATAACCTCTTGCCATAATGGCTGTATCTGCATTCAGCTTCGGTTCAAAATAATCAATTTCAAATCCAAACTTGTCCTTAAACATATCAAAATAAATCTTATCATAGGGCTTTGTATCAAAAAAACAAATTCTGCTCATTCTGCACCATGCCTTTCTGTATTATCAGACAGTTTCATTGTTACCAATTTCGAAGGTAGCATACATACAAAATCACAAAACCCATAACATGCTTTCTGTTAACGGACCTATTGCGGAGCAGAGAACTTTTCAATTCTCTCCTTCATTGTTTTATTAAAATTCTCAACCTTTCTGTCATACTCTTCTTCCATGAGGGAAGACGCAAGCAAAAAGTCAGCCGTTGCCAGATTATTGGCTATGGGAATATCATAAACCACAGCAATTCGTAATAAGGCCTTGACATCAGGATCATGAGGCTGGGACTCTAAAGGATCCCATAAAAAGATGACAAAATCAATTCCTCCCTCTACGATTCTTGAGCCAATCTGCTGGTCACCTCCCAAAGGTCCGCTGTTGTAACCCTTAACGGGAAGACCGGTCTGCTCAGAGATAAGTCTTGCCGTTGTACCGGTTCCGCATAGAAAATGACTTTTCAGTATATCCTTATGTCTATCTGCCCATTTCACCAATTCCTGTTTCTTACCGTCATGAGCGATTAATGCAATATGCTTTTTCTTACCTATTTTAAAATAAATAAAATCATCAAGTAACATTATGCCTCCTGTCCCTTCTCTAGCCTTTATTTGTTATGTATATTCTTGCCAGTAAAGTATTTATTATTACACTTCTATCATACTTGCTTTACCAGAAAAATGCAATGCAAATATGCACCTGGACCTTGCATTCTATTACGATATAAAGCCCACATAAAAATGTATAATTATTAGCACTCTATTTGTATTTTTATCCTTATTACTTGTGGAATGCTCCTTTTTATGTTAAACTATATACTATATCGTTTTGCAAGAAAAGTAATTTTGATTAAATAATACTAATAAATGCAAAATAATACATAGTATTACAAAAAATATACCCCAAAGGAGGCTGTTATGAGTAATATGAACATTTCCAGTATTACACCGGAGATTCTGGCGCTTTCTGATCTTTGTGCCAAAAATAGTGTGATTGATTCCTCTCTTTACACCAAATACCAGGTAAAAAGAGGTCTTAGGGATGTCAGTGGAGCGGGTGTTTTAACCGGTCTTACAGAAATAGCGGAAGTCCGTTCCCACTTAATTGTCGACTCCGAGTACATTCCCTGCGAAGGACAGCTTTTTTACAGGGGTATCGATGTAAAACAGATCGTTCAGGGTTTTATTGAAGATAATCGATTTGGTTTTGAAGAGGTTACCTATCTCCTGTTATTCGGCAAGCTCCCAAGTGTCGAAGAATTGACAAATTTCAAGGCATTATTAGGTGAATACCGTTCACTTCCAACCTCCTTCGTAAGAGATATTATTATGAAAGCTCCCAGTAAGGATATGATGAATACTTTGGCAAGAAGTGTTCTGACTCTGTATTCCTACGATGATCTGGCGGATGATATTACTCTGCCTAATGTATTAAGGCAATCCCTGCAGCTGATATCCTTATTCCCTTTGTTATCCGTTTACGGTTATCAGGCTTACAGTCATTACCATGACGGACAGAGCCTGGTTATACATACGCCGGATCCTAATCTGTCAACTGCCGAATTAATCCTGCATTTATTAAGATCTGATAGTAAATACACACCTCTGGAAGCAAAAATTCTTGACGTTGCCCTTGTTCTCCATGCAGAACACGGTGGCGGTAACAATTCTACTTTCACCACCCATGTAGTAACCTCTACAGGTACGGATACTTATTCCTCTGTGGCAGCTTCTTTGGGCTCTTTAAAAGGTCCTAAACATGGCGGTGCCAATATTAAAGTTATCCAAATGTTCGAGGATATGAAAAATGTCATCAGAGACTGGGAAGACGAAGATGAGGTACGTGCGTATCTGGCTGCCCTACTTCAAAAAAAGGCTTTTGATAAATCAGGCCTTATTTATGGTATGGGCCATGCGGTATATTCAATTTCTGATCCAAGAGCCGAAATCTTTAAAGGCTTCGTTGAAAAATTATCCGTTGAAAAAGGACGTGCCAAAGAGTTCAAGCTCTATAACATGGTGGAAACTCTTGCTCCGGAAGTAATTGCGAAAGAGCGTCAGATATATAAAGGTGTCAGTGCCAATGTGGATTTCTACAGCGGCTTTGTATACAGTATGTTAGATCTGCCTCTTGAATTATATACTCCTATCTTTGCTATCGCCAGAATATCCGGCTGGAGTGCTCACAGAATGGAGGAGCTCATTAATGCAGGCAAGATTATTCGTCCTGCCTATAAGAATGTAGCAAAGGTAAAACCTTATTCAAAACTGAAAGATCGCACCTGATTTCCCTGTGATATCATAGAATCATTTTTGCCAACAGGATTACAACAATTTGAATCTTGAAGCAACTCCTTAAGTGATACGCTGCAAAATGAATTGATAAACACTTTCACAAGTTGAGGCTGCTGCAATTCTGCAACAGCCTCATTTTCTAATAAANNCTAATATATTCAGGTTAATCCTTCTGTTTAAATAAACCGATTATAAAGAGCAGTATAACTGCACCAACGACGGATACAATAAAACTCCAGATGTTTAATCCTGTTGCAGGTCCCCAACCAAAAATACCTGCCAGCCATCCACCGATAAATGCACCGACGATACCTACAAGGATATTCATACCAACACCCATCTGGCTGTCTTTCTTCATAATCTTACTGGCTATCCAACCAGAAACACCTCCAAGAATTAACCAAACAATAATATTAGTAATCTCCGGCATCTTATTACCATCCTCTCTCGTTTTTTATTTTGTCAATGATTTTGTTTGCTTTTCCGGCAGCTTTTTCTTTTATTTCTTCCCCTTTTTGGCTGATATCACTGCCCACCTGCTGCAGTTTACCTTTTAGCTCCAACTGGTCTGAATTAACTGCTTTTCCGGCAACCTCTTTGACCTTTCCTGATATATGATTGATCTGGTTATTAAATTTATTGTCCATCATAACACCTCTTTTCTGAATATCCTAAAAAAAGAACATTCGTTAATCAGCAGTTTAGATATTAAGATTTTACTTACCTACTCCACTTTATTTTAGTATGTTAAAAGAACAAGTAAAAAATACTGGGAATAAGAGTTATATAATATTATGGCTGGCAATTTTTTTAGAGCTTCTATGATCTTTATCCGGAAACATAATATATTCGAAGAGTCGAATTGCATTTGTAAGTTAGCTGGCATAAGTTGAATTTTTATGAATTTTATATAGGTAAATAATATTTCTTTTATGGTTATTTCTCATATCGGTAATTTCTCATATCCGTAATTTTTCATATCGGTAATTTCCTATGGTAATTTTTCTTATATCCGTAATTTTCTTATACGGTAATTTCTTATATCGTTAATTTTTTTATACGGTAATTTTCTTATATAACTATGAAATCAGTATAACTTTTTTATTTTTAAGAAATCTAACTTCTTCTTTTTAGTCCTCCACCATATTTTTAACTTTTTCTATCATTTTAATTTCATTAAAACCATAAAATTTCATTGCATTTGTTTCAAGGAACAACTTTTTATCTTCTTCTGTGAGCAATTTGGATTTTGTTACAAAGTCCAGACTCATAAGGTAGGTAATAGCTGTCATGGTTCTGGGATAATCACTCCCCCACATCAGCTTATCCATACCACAGATTTCTCCGGCTGTCAGTATAGCGTGTACTGCAGATTCATAAGGGTAAAATTCCTTATGGAACAACCAGGTAATACCACCGCTTTCTATATAGACATTCGGATATCTAGCAAGCTTTATCTGCTCTTCCCACCCCTTAACAGTAACCATTCCAAAATGTCCGATGGCTATTTTAAGCTTTGGGAAGCTTTGAACCAATTCCTCAAGAATCTTAGTTTGGGAACTCCCTTCTGCCAGGTCAATGGAGATAAACAGGTTTTCTTCTTCCGCTCTTTGAAATAAAGGGCTGCACGAATACAAATTATGGCTTAAACGTCCCGCACAAATTTTGATTCCATCAAATCCTTTTACGTTGTAGTTATCCTTCTCTTCATAAAGAGAACAAATCTTAAAACGCTCCGGATAGTTTGACTTTACAGTAAGGAGATATTCATCCTGATTTCCGTCGATGTATTCCTGTGTTATAACACTGCCCCCCACTCCTGCGTAATCCATATTGGCTAAAAATGCTTCCGCAGTATTCCTACCCTCATACAGATAAGGCGGCAGCATTTGCCGCAGCTCTCCTCCAAAATTACTGCGTCCTCCAAAGAGTCCGACAACAGGTTTACTATTGACAATTCCCTGCTGTTTATTCCATAGGTGTGCATGTGCATCGATTATCATAATTCTACCAGTACCTTTTCCAGAGAACCGTCATTTTCTGCAAGTGCCTTAAAGGCTGTATCTGCCTGGTCTATGGGGTAAATACAGCTTACCATCTTCATAATATCTACTTTACCGGAGGCCACAATATCAATCAGCTCTGTAAAATCCTCTGCATAGGAATTCCTGCTGCCAAATATATTTAATTCCTTTTTTAGTATGATTGAATGCAGGAAGGTGGTTTCCTTCTTACCATTTCCGATTAAAATGATACTCCCTCCAAAGGCAGCACAGTCTATACAATTTAAAAAGGTCGCAGAGAGCCCGCAGGCTTCTATGCATACGTCAAATCCTGCTCCTTTTGTAATTCGGTCCGTCTCCTCTTTCAGAGAGGAGGTAATTGTATTTATGACTCCGTCAGCTCCGAATTCCTTCGCTTTCTCCAGCCTGCCATCCAGAATATCTGCTATATAAACTTCTGCACCTTTGAGTTTGGCGGATATCAGGGCAAAAAGACCGATTGGTCCGGCACCAACTACCAAAACCTTATCCGTAGGTTTAATGGTAGTTCTTGCTACAGCATGATAACCAATGCTAAAGGGCTCAATTAAGGCTAATTCCTTCGCAGAAAGGCCTTTACCGGGATAAATCCGTTCTATCGGCATAGTGATAAACTGACTGAAACTTCCGTCCCGTTGTACCCCCATTGTCTGGTTATCCATACAGCAGTTAACAAGACCCCTCTCACAAGAATAACAGCTATTACAATTAAAATAAGGATTAGCCGTTACTATATCCCCTGCTTTCAGCTCTTTATCATTTTCCGGTATGCTAATAATCTCCGCGCTGAATTCATGCCCGGGAATTCTGGGATAAGTGGTAAAGGGCTGATTTCCAGTATAGCTTGCAACATCTGCACCGCAGATACCACAATAGAGGATTTTAAGCAAGGCTTCCCCTGATTTCACTTCTGGTTTTTCTGTTTCAACAATCTTAATATTATATGGTTCAGAAATCAGTACCGTTTTCATAAATTAAGTCCTTTCCTATTAATGAGGCTCTATAATAAAAGCTCTCCCTTTTTATTTCCTTATCAATATTTATTATCCCTTTATGGCTTAACGGGTTTTGTCAATATACTTCTCATTCCAAATAACTGCTGTTTTCATAGGTGATTCCTTACTGTAAATTTTCTCACGGTAGGCCTTTATGGGATCTTCTGTGAATTCATCCTTATCAATAATGCTGACAATTTCATCATATCTGCTCTCTGCCAATATCTGAATGGCCTTCTCCATGTGATCCTGTCTGAAATTAATAGAGCCAAATATCAGATGGTTTTCAAAACCAAAAGGCATTGTTTTAAAAGTAATCTCAGGCCCCAGGGAAAAGCTGTTAAAAATCCCATTACAGCCCAGCACTTTATGTTCAAAAGCAATTTTATGTTCTAATTCGCTTCCGCTGACTCCTATAAATGCGGTAGCTCTGCCTCCTGCGGCAGCTATAATTGCAGCCGCCAATTCCTCCGGCGTACCAAAGTTATTCTGTACGTACAGTCCACCGGCCTGTTTAATGGCAAATTGAACCTTAGGGGAATCTCCGGCACTTCGGCCTACAAAGATAATTTTTGCTTTTTTATGATTTCTTCTAATTAAGTCTGCAATAAACATGCCGGTTGTACCTAGCCCAAATATAACGGTTCTGTCAAAAATCGCCTCAGCCGCATAGCTTCGGCCTTCCGTTTCGTCACATTTTCTCCGCGCCATTTCTATCCGAAAGTTATGAGCACTGCCTAAGTCCTCCATTCTTTCCAGCTGGAATACCATACAGGCATAAGGGTCCGGGAATACCATCTTCTTTGCAAAGGAAAGGTCCAGCTTACCATCCCTTACATAACCCTCCGGTATGGGCAGCAGCATATCCGGATGAAAATAATTCCGGTCACTGAATAATCCGTCTGCCTGGTCACAGCCATACTCGAAATAAGTTTCCTCTTCCGTATAGCGGGTGGGATCATAACTGTCGCCTCCACGGATTAAAACGATTGCAAACCTTTCCTGGGAAGGTATCCATACCACGCCTTCATGCCCATTAATAAGCCTGTTGGTGCCCTCAGGGAATTTACTGCTCAGAAGACCTTCTTTTCCCATTCTCATCAATTCGTTATCTGTTCCACAAAAACCTACGATTACAGGTTCAGCCAGAATGCCTTCCTTTTCTTCTTCTCCCCTGAGTCTCTTACGCGGCGGATTTTTAATCTCCACTTCACCATATACCAATGGTGCTGTTACACTGTTCTGAAAATATGTTGCTTTTACAAGCATAAAGCTCTTTACCTCCTGTAACTTGAAATTTGTCTGATTGCTTTAGCATAGGGCAGTATTGCTTAATCGGGTAAGATTACACCTTTTTGCAGCATCACATTGGCATATAATGCCGTTTCTCCCGTTGCAATGATTGCATAAGCGGTTTTAGCCTCTTCATAGAACCGGAAACGTTCCGTATATCCTATCATTCCATCCCCTCTGGTATCATATTTTTTTAGTATTTTCTTATAGGTATCCCAAATTGGAGTCTCGACTTCGTCTCCCGGTACCACCTCCATCAGCTTGACCGGATGCTCCGTATAACTATCCAGTGGAAACAGGCTTAACACTGCTTCCAGAACCTCAGGAATACCGTGGCCATCACAACGTATGACTATACCGTTCTTTCCCATAGATTCAGCCGGGAAATTCCCGTCTGCTATGACCACTCTGTCACTGTGCCCCATCTCGCAAAGAATCTTTAAAAGCTCCGGTGACAAAATAGCCGATATGCCTTTTAACATAACTACCTCCTCCTTTTTTCGCAAACCTTTAATAGTAACTGTATACCTCTTAATCTTACCTCAGACAATCTGCCTTTATAAGGGCTAAACCTGACTATTCTCTAGCATATATGTCGCATTAGCGCATATTGACTTCTTGACTAACCTGCTTCTATTCGTTAGAATAGAGAGGAAAATCATTCTAGTACTGCTTTTCATAAATTTCGCTTAAATTTAGTGAATGATATTTGTTCTGAGGCAAGGCGAGGGAATGAGGCGTAGTGGTACTAAGCCAATTTACACCAAAGCAGAATCGCGTAAATAGCGGGTGTTGAATTAAGTGAAATTTATGCAAGGGAGTACTATGTTCTGAACAGAAAGGATACTGTATGAAGCTTTATTATGATACCGTTAACATTACTTTTTATATGGAACAGTACAGGATTTCATCTCTCCATTTTGTATACGAGCAATTTCTGCGTTCAATACCCTGTCACAGTCACAGTGACAACAGTTACGAAATCCATTACATCTCCCATGGTAAAGGAAACGTCAAGATCAATGGTGTCCTTTATCCTATTGTACCTAACACTCTGTATATTACCGGCCCTCATGTGGAACATGAGCAAATACCCGATGCACAGGATCCCATGTTTGAATATTGTATATATCTGAAAACGGAAAAATTAAGTAAAAGAAAACAACAAAAAAAAGCTGATAATTACATGCAGCTTTTTTTAGAAACAGCCTTTTGGTTTGGTCAGGACAGTCAGAATATTCATTCTCTGATGCAGCAAATATTTTATGAATTGGAGAAAAAATATGACGGTTATCATAAACTGGTAGAAACTCTTTTACAGCAGCTTATCATAAAGATGACCAGAAATTATGTATGTATTCCAATAAATCAGGAAAAGACTATCCCTTTTGATCTGGGTTATGGAAAATTCCTCATAATAGAAGAATACTTCTTATACGAGTATAAGAAGCTCTCTTTAAACATTTTATCGGAACGCTTAGGCTTAGGCCCAAGACAGACAGAGCGGCTCTTAAAAAAGCACTATGGTAAATCCTTTCTTCAGAAAAAAACAGAGGCCAGAATGTCTGCCGCATTAATCCTTCTTTTGGATCCCAATAAGCGTATTACTGATATTGCCCTGGATATCGGATATTCCTCATCCGAACATTTTTCCAATGCCTTTAAGAGATATTTTGGTATGACTGCCAGAGAATACCGTAAAAAATGCTGAAGACATTGTCTTCCGGATGAAGAACGAAAATATCTTCTTCATCTTTCAACAATCTTCAGCACCATAAGCGGCTATATTTTTCGAAATCTTTCATAACGCTGTTGCGTTATTTCGTCAGTGTCTTTATTTTTATAGGAAAGTATAAAGGATAGAATCTCTGTCCTTAAGGAATCTGCCACACAGCACAAATTCTCCAGTTTCAGAGGTTCTTCTTCCGGAATAATCCGTTCGATAATGTGAAGCTCCAGGAGGTCTTTTGCCGTTATCTTCATCACTTCTGCTGCTTCCGCTGCCTTCTTGCTGTCTTTCCAGAGTATGGAGGCAAAGCCTTCCGGTGATAGTATGGAATATATCGCATTCTCCATCATCCATACTTCATTTGCTACTGCTAAAGCAAGGGCTCCTCCGCTGCCTCCTTCACCGATAATAATACTTAGAACCGGTACTTTAAGACCAGACATTTCAAAGAGATTTCTGGCTATTGCTTCTCCCTGACCTCTTTCTTCTGCTTCTATGCCAGGATAGGCTCCAGGGGTATCTACAAAGCAGATTACCGGCCTGTTAAATTTCTCTGCCTGCTTCATCAATCTTAAGGCTTTACGGTATCCTGAAGGATTAGCCATTCCGTAATTACGCCTGGCATTTTCTTTGAGATTACGGCCCTTTTGAAGACCGATTACCGTTACATATTCCCCGTCTATCACAGCAATTCCACCGATGACCGCACCATCGTCTTTCCCTTGCCTGTCACCGTGGAGCTCTGTAAATTTATTAAAGATACCGCTGATNNACGTTCCTCTTGCTATTTCAACACGTTCCCACGCTGATAATTCTGCCGGCATATTACCTCCCATCTGCGTACTTTTGCATGCATTCTTTCAGTATTAAAAAATTCTTAAAAATACCCGAGATAAGCACTCTATACACATTCTGAATCACGAATCTATTCGTCCATTGTGCAAGCTATACCTGCATTCTGGCTTTTTACCAATAGTGATAAGGTCTGTCTTAACTTATTACGCTTTACCACTTTGTCAACAAAACCATGCTCCAGTAAAAATTCAGCACTCTGAAAACCTTCAGGCAGTTTCTGTCCTATGGTCTGCTCAATGACTCTTGGCCCTGCAAATCCAATTAGAGCACCTGGTTCAGCAAGTATAATATCACCTAACATAGCAAAGCTTGCCATAACC
>DJJW01000070.1:0-36341 GCA_002434335.1 Lachnoclostridium sp. UBA6558
ACGGCTATATTACGATATCCTTCCATATCCTCATTATCCGGATTGTTGGTAACGATGGAGGAATCTCCGGATTTATCCACCTGCATTTTGGAGGCCTTCCAGAAATAGTAACCTACACTGACAACCAGAAGCAGAAGTATTAAATCAAATATAATAACAACTTTCGTCTTAAAGCGCTTTCTTTTCTTTTTTACAGCCATGATATTTACCTTTCTTTTACAGGACGTACTTGAAAACATTAACAATTTTCTGTTACGACCTTCTTAATAAGCATTTTTGTTTACAAAACCATGGAAAATGGTCAGAAATAATATTTTAAAGTCCAGACCAAGTGTCCAGTTCTCTATATAGTACAAGTCGCAGTCAATTCGCTTACGAATCGAGGTGTCTCCGCGGAAACCGTTTATCTGAGCCCAGCCGGTTATACCAGGCTGTACCTGATGCTTTATCATGTATCTTGGAATTTCTTCCTTGAACTTCTCTACGAAAAAGGGACGTTCTGGCCTGGGTCCCACAAGGCTCATTTCACCTTTCAGTACATTGAATAACTGCGGTAATTCATCGATGCTGGTTTTGCGTATAAACTTGCCAATTTTTGTTACTCTGGGATCATTAAAGGTTGTCCAGGCTTTCTTCTCCTTGGATTCGTGCTGAAGCTCCATGGAGCGGAATTTATACATCTTGAACTCCTTATTGTGCTTTCCTATACGAACCTGGGTAAAGATGATCGGTCCGCTGGAAGTAGCTTTAATAATAAGGGCTACAATAATCATAGGAATTGAAAAAAGCAGTAATGCAAAAATACCACCAAAGATATCCACGGCCCTTTTCATGATTCGGTTAACAAAATTGGTAAGAGGTACATTACGGATATTGATAACCGGTAGTCCGTCTAAGTCCTCCGTATAAGGAATGGTCGGTAAAAGGTCCTGGTAATCCGGAATGAATTTGGTATGTACTCCCGACTTCTCGCATAAATTTACGATTCTTGACAGCTTCGAATACTCATCGATACTCAGAGTGATACCGATCTCATCCAGTTTATTCATTTGAAGTAATTCTGACAGCTCTTCAATGGATCCAATAACTTTTATGCCTTTATAGGTTGTATCACTGCCTACATTGTCATCCAGGATACCATATATGGCATACCCCCAATGAGGATTGGCAAGGAGCCTGTCGATGTAGGATTGAGCCGCTCTGCTGTAACCGACCAATAGTACCTTCTTCTGATTGTATCCTTTTTTTCTCGCGGCACTTTGAATGGCGCTGACAATCAAACGGTAAATCAAATCCAATAGTATATTAACTACAAAAAAGATAAAAATCAGATAACGGGAATAATGGCTTTCGTTGGTTGCATATAAAAGGAAGGTAAAGTATAATGTACCTAATATATTTGCCTTAAAGATATTCCACATGGTAAGTCTTTTGCTTTGAATAGGACTTGCACTGTACAACCCGCAAATATAATAAATTACCAGATATCCCGGTACTAACAGATATAGTATTCTAATATAAATAAAAATATCATAGTAACCCGCATTGGGATCAAAATGCACAAGATACCGCAACGGAGTAAAAAAACGAAGATAATAGGTAAGTATATATGCCAAAATCAGGATAATGCCATCAGCTACAACATTTATTCGGTTTAAAGTCTTTTCATTGTCTTTTATCATTCAAAACTCCATTGCCCAACGGCATTTTTTCTTGGTTTCTTTAATTTAATTTTGTCCTTAAATGACATTATTATAATACATGATTGAAAGAATTTCCACAATACAAAATTTTCTTAATATTTAACTGAAATTCTTAAGATTCATTTAGGGAGTGTTTGTGAACTTATTGTATTGGATAAGTGCAGATAGGTTTAAATATAATTGAAGGCAAAAGGGTGGGGGGGTTAACAGGGGGACGGGGAATTGNNGAAAGAACTCATGCTTCGATTGCAAGGTATAAGAAGCCCTAATTTCTCTGAATCTTTTGTGCTTGGCATAATGCAAAACAGATAACTCGCTACGCTCAGACAATCTGTTTTACATTATAGCACAAAAGATGCAGAGAAAAGGGCTTCTAATACCTTTCCATAGGCGCATTCGCTCTTTCTATTGTGTGCAATTCCCCTGAAATCGTATGTTATTATATGGATGTATGATTATGCCAGATATGATTATGGCAGATATGATTATGGCAGTTATGATTAAGAGAGTTATGATTATGGCAGTTATGATTATGGTAGTTATGATTAAGTGAGTTATGATTATGGCAGTTATGATCATGGTAGTTATGATTAAGTGAGTTATGATTATGGCAGTTATGATTATGGCAGTTATGGTTATGACAGTTATGGTTATGACAGTTATGATTAAGTGAGATATGATTATGGCAGATATGATTATGGCAGTTATGATTATGTGAGTTATAATTATGCCGATTATGATTCTGCCAGTTATTGTTTTGACAATTTATCTTTACAGTTTATTGATAAAAAAATGTAATTTATATTTTATTCTTCACAGACTCTACACAAAATACTGATAGAATGATGTCGTAAATCAATAAAATGATGAAGGAAGAAAGCATCTAATAAAGAAAGTAATAAATAAGGAAGGTGAACAACTATGTCAGATGAATTCTTTGGAAATGAAAAGAAGAAGGAAGAAATCACAAACGGTGATAATTTTGAATCTACCGGTACTGACGTGAGTTCGGCAGACAGTACAATAAATGAACCGTTAAATGAGAAGAAGGAAGAGAGTGACAGTATATATCGGTTAAGTAAGCCGGCTCAGGGTACCTACAGTTTTTGGGCAGAGCAGATAACAGGTACCGGCAGCAGTCAGAATTATGAGAATTATCAACAGTTTAAAGAAAACAAAAATTATGATTCCAATAGTTCCTACAACTATAATCAGTCTGCCTATAATGTACAGTCAGACATAAAGGAAAAGAAAGAAAACAAGTTCTTTAAAAAAGCTGGAAAACTGGCAGTATCCGCTGTGGCTTTCGGTTTAATAGCAGGCCTTGCTTTTGTAGGCTTTAACACGGTTTATTATAAGGTAAATCCTAATGCTGAACCAATTTATATGAGTTTTGGCGGAAATGGCGGCTTTTCCTTAAGCAAGGACAATGAAGGGCCTTTATTATCCTCAACTGTTGTTACGGATGGTAAGATCTCACAGAAAACGGATGTTACGGATGTTATCGATAAGACCATGCCTTCTATCGTACAGATAACTACAACCTATACCCAAACGTATAATGACTGGTTCGGTCAGCAGTATGACCAGGAAAGTGAAGGCGGCGGATCAGGAATTATCGTAGGAAAGAACGATAAGGAACTTCTGATTGCCACGAACAACCATGTGGTTGAAGGAGCAAAGCCGATCAATGTTAAATTTATTGACGGAACAGAAGCAGAGGCTATTATTAAAGGAACAGATTCCACTGCAGACCTTGCTGTTATTACGATTGACTTAAGTAAAATAAAAGCCAGCACCCTAGAGACCATACAGATTGCGAAGCTTGGTGATTCAGATGCAGTGAAAGTAGGGGAGATGGCGGTTGCTATCGGAAATGCTTTAGGTTATGGACAGTCTACCACAGTAGGTTATATCAGTGCGAAAGACCGTGAGGTCAAGGTGGATGAGAAGAAGATGGTATTGCTGCAGACGGATGCTGCTATCAATCCGGGTAATAGTGGCGGTGCCCTGATTAATCTGAACGGAGATGTAATTGGTATTAATACCGTTAAATATGCCTCCAGTGAAGTCGAAGGTATGGGATTTGCAATTCCTATTTCCAGAGCCATACCGATTATTGATGAGTTAATGAGCAGAGAAGTACTGACCGAGAATGAGAAAGGTTATTTAGGCGTACTTATTCAGGATGTTACAGAAGAGATATCTCAAATGTACAGCTGGCCGGTAGGTGTATTTGTAAAAGAAACAGTAGAAGGCGGCAGTGCAGCTAATGCTGGTATTTTGGCCGGTGATATTATTACCAAGGTGAATGATACGGAAGTAACTGCAGGTACTCAGCTGAAGGAAAAGGTAAATTCCTACCGTGTGGGAACTAAGATATCCATTACGGTTAAACGAAATACCAATGGTAAATTTGAAGAGAAAACCTTTGAGGTTACTCTAACCGGATATCCAGAGGCCAACAACAATCAATAAGTTATTTTTTATATATCGGAGCAAATGATTTTGGGAAGGTTAAGAACCCTTGCTCCAATATATAAAACTGTTATAAATATAGGTTATATAAAGGCTGCGGTAAGATAGCTGTTTGAAAAAAGCTGTTTTATGGCAGTCTGTTTGTTTTTTTATAATAATTATTTTAGAAAAAATTCAATATTATTCTATTGTATACAACAAATTGCTACGTTATAATATAAAAATATATTCAATATATTAATTTATTGAATATTTACCCCCTCATACTGGTGATAGCGGCAAAACCTTAAAGCTGGCTTTAAGGAGAAGGAGATGATATAATGAAAGACGATGTAAGGGATGATAATTTAAAGGATGAATTGAAAGATATAAATATAGAGGATACAGAGAAAAAAGACAAAGAGGATTACGAGACAGTCTGCTATATCTGCAGAAGACCTGAGAGCAAAGCCGGAAAGATGATGAGGATACCAAATAACATCTGTATCTGCGCCGACTGTATGCAAAAGACCTTTGACACCATTAACAGCAATGGAATGCCCTATATGGATTTGATGGGGTTTCCGTCTAATATGATGAATATGAACAACGTGCAAAAGGAAGTACCAAAAAGTCAGAAGTTAAAGAAAAAGAAAGAGGAGACGGAAGAAGCCGATGCCAAGACAATGGACATAAGAAACATTCCCTCCCCTCATATAATTAAAGGCAAACTGGATGATTTCGTCGTTGGGCAGGAACATGCCAAAAAGGTACTCTCAGTAGCTGTTTATAACCACTATAAAAGAGTCGCAACGGATACCATGGATGATATTGAGATCGAGAAGTCCAATATGCTTATGATTGGACCTACGGGAAGCGGTAAGACCTTCCTGGTAAAGACCCTGGCAAAGCTACTGGACGTTCCTTTAGCTATCACAGATGCTACCTCTCTTACGGAAGCCGGCTATATCGGTGATGACGTAGAAAGTGTCCTATCAAAGTTACTGGCAGCAGCTGATAATGATGTGGAGAAGGCGGAACGGGGAATCATTTTCATTGATGAGATCGATAAGATTGCAAAGAAAAAGAACACGAATAACAGAGATGTAAGTGGTGAGTCCGTTCAGCAGGGATTGTTGAAGCTCTTAGAGGGCAGCGAAGTAGAAGTACCGGTAGGTGCTACCAGCAAAAATGCGATGGTACCTTTAACTACTGTAAACACCAAGAATATTCTCTTTATCTGTGGCGGAGCTTTTCCGGACCTGGATACCATAATCAAAGCCAGACTGAACAAACAGTCCTCCATTGGTTTTAGTGCAGATTTAAAGGATAAATATGACGATGATCCAAACCTGCTGTTAAAGGTTGCGGTAGAGGATTTAAGAGAGTTTGGTATGATACCGGAATTTTTAGGACGTCTTCCGATTATATACTCTCTGGAAGGCTTAACAAAGGACATGCTTATCAAGATCCTAATGGAGCCAAGAAATGCTATTTTAAAGCAATACCAGAAACTTCTTGCTTTAGATGAGGTACGTCTGGAATTTGACAGAAGCGCAATGGAAGCTATTGCAGAAAAAGCCATGGAGAAGAAGACCGGAGCCAGAGCTTTGCGTGCTATAATCGAAGAGTGCATGCTTGATATAATGTATGAAATACCAAAAGATATCAACATTGGAAAAGTTACCATTACCAGAGATTACATTGAGAAAAAGGGAGTACCTCAGATTGAGATGAGGGGAAGCAGCTATAATAATATACTGCTGGAAGAATCCGTATAAAAGTACTTGCGATAAATAAAATAACAAATGGGAGAGAGGTGTATTCCGCAGGTGTAAGGAGTGAATACAAGGCCCGCGGAAAAAGACATGGAGGAGAAATTCCTGCCGGAAATTGACGGTGTTTTACGCAAACATATGATTCGTGTGCCCAAAGCGATTGATCATGCAAGTGGGATCCGCATCTTTGGAAAACTAATTAAATCCCTAGTATTTACTACAGATGTAGCTATAATACGAAACTGTAATGCCAATGCGGTTATAGCAGTCTATCCATTTACACCACAACCGATTATCACCCACTCTATAATAAACTGCTCGGATGTCCCGGTATTCTGCGGTGTCGGAGGTGGTACCACCAAAGGTCCCAGGGTACTTAATCTGGCAGAAGATGCGGAATTTCAAGGTGCGGTAGGAGTTGTATTAAATGCGCCTACACCCAATGAAACCATTCTTTATCTAAAGGAGAAAATTGATATTCCCATTGTTATAACCGTAGTGTCCGAGAAAACGGATATTCGTGCCAGAATTGAAGCTGGTGCGGATATCATAAATGTATCCGGTGCCGGCAGGACCAATGATATCGTTAGACAGATCAGGGAGGAATTTCCCAAAATACCCATTATTGCAACCGGTGGGCCTACAGAAGAAAGTATCTTAAAAACCATTGAGGCAGGTGCCAATGCAATAACCTATACACCGCCTACCAACGGAGAAATCTTCAAAAGGCTCATGAATAAATATAGAGAAGAAGACCATATTATTTAGGAGGTAACCGGAAGTGATCCTGAAGAAAATTATGGGTTTGGTAAATGTGGCTAAGCCAAATAAAACCGGTAATACTACAGTTCCCACTAGTGTAAAGGAAACGATAAAAAAAGAAAATCTGGAAGCTTCAGAATTCAGTACAGAACCAAGCCCGGAATCCATGGAGTACGAGATTGTTGAGAAGGAGATATTACCTGAGAAAATGATATGCCCTGACTGTGGAGGGATTACTCTTGCAGGTCTCGACTTCTGTGATAAGTGCGGTGGTGAGCTGGCCGGTTATGATAATTTTTAAAAGGTAAGTTTTCATACGGCATTATCACAAATATCCGGCAAAGCATCATTAGTGTAACTAATGCAGCCTGGTACATGATTGATTATTTGAATGAATCGATTAATCAATTTTTTGTTGACAAATGAAAATGACAATAGTAAGATAAAACAGAACAAAGGCGTTCAAGGTATGTGTATTTTGAACGCCTTTTTTCAATATACTATATATATTACTTAACAGCTTATAATATACCATAAGCTTTTGTTTTTACATTAGTACTTTAATGCATTAATATGCCAATGGTTCAGTTGTAGCTGTATAAGATATATTAATATGATGGAGGAGACTTATGAGAAAATTATTAAAGAGAGTTGTAAGCCTTGGCTTATTAGGTACTTTGGCAGTTGCTTCATTAGCAGCCTGCGGTACAAAGAATAACAGCACAGGATCTGGCGGTGACGATACTGCTTCCGGAGATGGTACATTTTTAATCGGTGGTTTAGGACCTTTAACAGGAGCAGCAGCTTCCTATGGTATCTCTGTAAAACAGGGCGCTGAAATTGCCATTCAGGAAATCAATGATGCAGGCGGTGTTAAGGCAGGGGACCAGACACTGAAATTAGTTCTTCAGTTTGAAGATGATGAAGCTGATGGCGATACTGCTATGGCAGCTTATAACACATTAATGGATAAAGGTATCCAGGCTTTACTTGGAACCGTAACCAGTGGTGCGGGTCTTGCAATTTCTGATCAGACCAGTGCGGATGGAATCCTGCAGATTACCCCTTCCGGTTCAGCAGCAGACTTAACCAAGAATCCCAATGCTTTTCGTCTTTGCTTTACCGATCCTCTTCAGGGACAGACAATGGCAAAGTATGCAGTTGAGACCTTAGGTTATAAAAAAGTAGCAATTATCTATAACAATGCGGATGACTACAGTACCGGTGTAGCAGATGCTTTCGAAAGCGAAGTAAAAGCACTGGGCGGTGAAATCGTAGCAAAAGAAGCTTTCGTAACCGATGCAGTAGACTTTAATACACAGCTTACATCAATTAAAGGAACCGACGCCCAGATTGTTTTTGCTCCTGTATATTATCAGGATGCAGCTTATATAACAACACAGGCTTCTGAGCTTGGAATCACACTTCCTTTTATCGGTTCTGACGGCTGGGATGGTGTAATCGATAAGGTAGTAGATACAAAGGTATTGGAAGGTGCTGTATTCTTAAGTCCTTTCCTTGCAACAGACGCAGATTCAGCTGTACAGGCCTTTGTTGGAAAATACAAAGAAAAATACAATGCAACACCTGATCAGTTCGCAGCAGATGGTTATGATACCGTATATGTAATCAAGGCAGCAATTGAAAAAGCCGGTAAAACCAGCAGTGCTGATTTAATCAAGGCTATGACTGAGATTGAAGTAAAGGGACTTACCGGAACCGTTACCTTTAATGCTGATGGTGAACCAAATAAAGGTGCTAAATTCGTAGAAATCAAAGGCGGAGAATATACTGCTAAAACAGTAGAGTAATATATTTTACAGAGCTGTAAATCAAAGAATTTTGGACGGAAGACAGGAAACTGCCTTTGGTCCAAATTCTTTCTTTTAATCAGGTGAACTTAAGACTATTCGCTTTATTCGGAAGAGCTGAAGGAGAAGGCTTCCGGGCCAAGCGAATAAGCTTATGAAGAAGGAATATTCTGCGGGTTGGATATTCAGGAAAGAGGTCGATATGGAAAGTATTATTGAACAATTAATAAACGGCTTAAGGTCGGGGAGTATCTATGCCTTAATTGCCTTGGGTTATACAATGGTATACGGTATAGCCAAAATGATTAACTTTGCCCATGGTGATATTATCATGGTTGGTGCATATAGTTTGTATGTTTTTATTGCTAGGCTCAAGATGCCAGTGGTACCTGCTGTTATATTTACGATTTTAGTATGTGCAATTATAGGTGTTGTGATTGAAAAGGTTGCTTATAAACCTCTAAGAAAAGCACCGCCATTAGCAGTTCTTATAACAGCAATTGGTGTAAGTTACTTACTGCAAAATTTATCCCAGCTAATATTTACGGCTAATCCAATAACATTTAAATCTATCATTAACCTGAAGGCAGTTAAAATAGCAGGTATAACCATACCTGGAATAACTTTGGTGACATTAGTGGTTACCTTTATTTGTATGACTTCCCTAACCTTGTTTATCAATAAAACAAAAGCAGGCAGTGCCATGAGAGCAGTTTCTGAGGATAAAGCAGCAGCTCAATTAATGGGAATTAATGTTAATCGAACCATATCAATGACTTTCGCTATTGGATCGGCTCTTGCCGCAGTGGCGGGTATTATATTTATTTGTCAGTTCCAGTCTGTTGAACCGACTCTGGGTGCTTTGCCTGGTATCAAGGCCTTCGTAGCTGCCGTACTCGGCGGTATTGGTAGTGTACCGGGAGCAATGCTTGGCGGCCTCCTCTTAGGTGTGATTGAGAGTGTTTCCAAAGCATATATCTCAACAGAATTAGCTGATGCAATCGTATTTGGTGTATTGGTAATCGTTCTGCTGGTTAAACCCTCCGGTCTTCTTGGTAAGAACCGTATAGAGAAAGTGTAGGTGGCGTATGGGGAAAGATATCACGAAAAAAACAGGCAGTATCTTAAATGGAAAGAACCTGATAAAACTGGCTGCAATTGTTATTATTTATATAGTGCTCATGCTTGTCATGGAAGGGGATTTCGCAACCAGACATTTTAAATCCCTTTTAGTACCTGTAGGTATTAACATAATATTAGCAGTATCCTTAAATATTACGACTGGATTTTTAGGAGAGTTGTCTTTGGGACATGCTGGTTTTATGGCAATCGGTGCTTACGCCGGCTCCCTTTTTACAATTTTTGCACAGGATCATACCGGACTTCCGGGTCCGTTGGCTTTCATTATTGGTATTATTATCGGCGGTATCATGGCAGCTTTACTTGGTGTAGTAATCGGTATTCCGGTGCTCAGGCTCCGCGGAGATTACCTTGCCATTGTAACTCTTGCTTTTGGTGAGATTGTTCGTTCTGTAATCAACTTCCTTGGATTTACCGGAGGAGCCAGAGGCTTAAGCGGTATACCAAGATATACAAATTATAAATGGGTGTATGCACTGGTAATCATTACTCTGATTGTACTGGCGAATCTGGTAAAGTCCCGTTACGGAAGAGTTATCAGTTCCATCAGGGATAATTCCATTGCTGCAGAATCGATTGGTATTAAGGTAAGTAATTATAAGATCATGGCTTTTGTAATTGCCGCTTTCTTTTCAGGAGTTGCAGGCGTTCTTTTCGGACATAACTTAAGTGTATTAAAGCCTACAAATTTTGATTACAATAAATCCATTGAGATATTGGTTATCGTAGTACTTGGAGGGATGGGCAGCATACGAGGTTCTGTTATATCGGCCATTATCCTTACACTGCTTCCTGAGTTCTTAAGAGATGCCAGTGAATACAGAATGTTACTTTACGCATTAGCACTTATTATAATCATGCTCTTTAATTCTTCTGAAATTCGTCAGAAGCTGGAGGACAGCGGTAAGCTGCCTAAACTGCCTAAATTTCCAACCTTAAAGGCAAGAATCAAATAGAAAGGAGAGAAAAATTATGAGTTTATTGGAAGTAAATAATTTAGGTATCTCCTTTGGAGGACTAAGGGCGGTGGATAGTGTAAACCTTTCCATCGAAAAGGGACAGCTCTATGGTCTTATCGGACCCAACGGAGCCGGTAAAACAACGATATTTAATTTATTGACAGGCGTATATAAACCTACGGATGGTACTATCAAATTAGACGGTACAGATATGGTCGGGAAATCCCCGTCTGAAATCTGTAAGTCCGGTATTGCCAGAACATTTCAGAATATTCGCTTATTCAAGAAGATGACTGTGCTCGATAACGTTAAGACTGCTCTTCATAACAGATATACCTACTCCCTGGCAGAGAGCTTTCTTCATCTGGGGTCCTATTTCAAAAAAGAAAGTGAGATGGATGAAAAGGCACTTGAAATACTGAAAGTATTTGATTTGGACAACGAGGCAGATTATCTTGCAGGAAATCTTCCTTACGGCAAACAGCGAAAATTAGAAATTGCCAGAGGGCTTGCTACGAATCCTAAGCTTCTCTTATTAGATGAACCGGCAGCCGGTATGAATCCCAATGAGACCGCTGAGTTAATGGATACCATACAGCTGGTCAGAAAGCAATATGGCATTACGATCTTATTAATTGAACATGATATGAAGCTGGTAACAGGTATCTGTGAGAAGATACTGGTACTTAATTTCGGCACGGAACTTGCATCCGGTACTCCTGAGGAAGTCTTAAATGATCCCGAGGTTATTACCGCATATCTGGGAGAATAAAGGAGGGGTACAATGACAATGTTAAAAATAGAAGACCTGAATGTATATTATGGTGTTATTCAGGCATTAAAGGGAGTATCCTTTGAGGTAAATGAAGGGGAAGTTATCGCATTGATCGGAGCCAACGGTGCGGGTAAGACTACGATACTCCATTCCATTACAGGACTGCTTGGCACGAAATCAGGCCGTGTAATGTATGAAGGCAAAGATCTTACAAAGGTACCTGCTCATAAAATAGTAACCATGGGAATGGCTCATGTACCGGAAGGCAGAAGAGTATTTGCAGAACTGACAGTATATGAGAATCTTAAACTTGGTGCTTATACCCGAAAAGACAAAACGGAAATCGAAAACACTTTAAACAAGGTCTACAACAGATTTCCCAGATTGAAAGAACGAAAAAATCAGATAGCCGGAACCCTAAGCGGTGGTGAACAGCAGATGTTGGCAATGGGACGTGCCCTAATGTCTCAGCCTAAAATCATATTAATGGATGAACCCTCCATGGGATTATCTCCCTTGTTTGTTTCAGAGATTTTTGATATAATAAAGGAAATAAGTGAAAGCGGTACAACCGTTCTGTTAGTAGAACAGAATGCAAAAAAAGCATTATCCATCGCTTCCAGAGCATATGTTTTAGAGACCGGTAAAATCGTACTGGAAGGTAAGGCAAGTGATCTGCTTAATGATGATTCTGTTAAAAAGGCTTACCTGGGTGAGTAATACATTTGTACTGGTCTTAAGGTATAACAGGTACACAGACAGAAGTTAGTAGATTAAAGAGTATTCTGTTGAGGATTGAATATTCAGAAAAGAGGGCAATATGAAAAATTATGTAATTACCATTGCCAGGGGTTACGGCAGCGGCGGCAGAACCATGGGGAAGATGCTTGCCGAAGAGCTGGGAATCCATTATTATGACCGGGAGCTGATGCGCCTTGCTTCCGACGAAAGCGGTATTAATGAGGAACTGTTCGGCAGAGCTGATGAGCAGTTGAAGCAAAGCCTGTTATACCGTATAGCCAGAAGGGAATATAAAGGCGAGCTGATTCAGCCGGACAGGGAAGATTTTGTCTCCAATGATAATTTGTTCAGTTACCAGGCAAAGGTTATCAAACGTTTGGCAGAAGAAGAGTCCTGTGTTATTGTAGGAAGATGTGCAGACTATATCCTAAAGGATATGGACAATGTAATTAAAGTCTTTATACATGCTTCTTTAGAGGACTGTGTAACCAGATTGGAAGGAATGTTTAGTTTACCCGCCAAAGAACTGGAAAAGAAAATAATTGAGACAGACAAACGCCGTGCTGCATACTATCGCTATTATACCGGCAGAGACTGGGAAGATGCAAAGAATTACGACTTGTGCCTGAACAGCAAGCAGCTGGGTTTTGATAAGTGCGTTAAGATCGTCAGAGATTATCTGGATATACGTTTTAATTAAGCATGTCAGGGACTGTTGCAAAACGAATGTAAAGCTGCAAGTAGCCCCTTGGATTTCCTTTAATGTACTGCCTGAAAGACATATTGCAGATTTTGTGTATTAAAATGTACGATTATAGCACACAAAATTAGGTATATGTACTTCAGCCACAGTGGGGAAAGTCAGGGGGCTTCTTGCAGCATCATTGGTTTATAATGCAACAGTCTTTTTTCGTGTGAAAAATTATTTACCTCGTAAAACAATAGTTCGAGGTCTTAAGCAATAGTTCGAGGCATAAGCAATATAGTTCGAGGCATAAGCAATAGGTTCCAGGTCATAAAAAATAGTTCGATGGCATGTCTTGTATTCAAGAATATCAGTATGCTATACTGATAAGAAATACAATGAGACACATAAAAAAGGAAAGAGGTTATCTATGATTTCTGAAAAGATGAGTGTTATGGTAAAGAACAGCTCGATTACCAGAGCAATGTTCGAAGAAGGAAAAAGACTGGCAGCAATTCACGGAAAAGAGAATGTATTTGATTTCAGCCTTGGAAACCCCAGTGTGGTACCCCCTTCTTCCGTACGAGAGGCAGTAATAGACATTATAACCCATGAAGATACCAACATGGTGCACGGATATATGAACAATTCCGGGTATGAAGACGTAAGGGAGCAAATTGCAGACTTCTTAAATAAACACCATGGTACCTCATTTCATGCAGGGAACATCTTAATGACCGTTGGTGCCGCAGGCGGATTAAATGTAATATTAAAGACATTAATAAACCCCGGTGAAGAAATAATAACCTTTGCTCCTTTTTTCGGAGAGTATAGAAATTACGCAGATAATTATGATGCCAAGCTGGTAGTGATCAGCCCCGATACACAGACCTTCATGCCTAATTTAAAAGAATTGGAAGAGAAGATTACAGCAAAGACAAAAGCAGTTATTGTTAATACTCCGAATAATCCTACAGGTGTAGTATACTCAGAGGAGACTATTAAGGAACTTGCAAAAGTATTGGAAAAGAAGCAGGAAGAATTAAAAACTTCTATTTATCTGATCTCCGATGAGCCTTACAGGGAGCTTGTTTATGGAGAGGTAGACGTACCATATATTACGAAATACTACAGGAATACGATTGTAGGTTATTCTTACAGTAAATCACTGTCTCTTCCAGGAGAGCGTATCGGATATCTTGTAATACCAAAGGAAGCAGATGATTATGAAGATATATTCGCAGCAGCGAATGTTGCCAACAGAATACTTGGGTTTGTTAATGCTCCTTCTCTTATTCAGAGAGTGGTTGCAAAATGCCTGGATTCAGAAGTAGATGTTTCTGTATACAATGAGAACAGGGAGCTTCTCTACAATAGTCTCATAGGATATGGATATTCCTGTGTCAAACCGCAGGGAGCATTTTATCTGTTCGTTAAGACTTTAGAAGAGGATGATAAAGCTTTTTGTGAGAGGGCAAAGAAATATAACATTCTGGTAGTACCCGGCTCTGCTTTTGGCTGCCCGGGATATTGCCGCATTGCTTACTGCGTGGGAAAGAGCAGCATTGAAGGAGCCTTACCAGGCTTTCAGAAGCTTTACGATGAATATAACCTGTAAAATACCTTGTATAATGATCCGATATACCCAGTGAAAGAAGAGAGGTCACCTATGAACCAGTGGGAACAGTATTTCAGAAAGGTTGTACCCTATGTTCCGGGAGAACAGCCTAGTATACCAGGAATGATAAAATTAAACACCAATGAGAATCCCTATCCGCCTTCACCTAAGGTTAAGAAAGCGATGGAGGAATTAAATATGGATAAGTTAAGGCTTTATCCGGATCCTACCTCCAGTGAGCTGACGGAAGCCTTAAGTGAAGCCTATGGAGTGAAGAAGGAGCACATTTTTGTAGGAGTTGGCTCGGATGATGTATTGGGAACAGCTTTCCTTACCTTTTTTAACGCGGAGGAACCTATTCTTTTTCCGGATATCACCTATTCCTTTTATGAAGTATGGGCAGGTTTATACCGGATTCCCTATGTCACCCTGCCTTTGCAGGAAGACTTTTCAGTTCGTAAAGAAGACTATTACCGGAAGAATGGTGGGATTGTTATAGCGAATCCTAATGCACCTACTTCTTTGTGTATGGAATTAGAGGCAATAAGGGATATACTATTAAATAATCGAGAAACCGTTGTTATTGTAGATGAGGCGTATATCGATTTTGGCGGAGTGAGCGCTCTGTCGCTGCTGGAAGAATTTGAAAACCTGCTGGTGGTGCAGACCTTTTCCAAGTCCTATTCCATGGCAGGTATACGTATCGGTTATGCTTTTGGTGCACCTGCCCTGATCAAGGCCATGAATGATGTGAAATATTCCTACAATTCCTATACAATGAATCTGCCCTCTCTTTTGTACGGAGCAGAAGCCGTAAAGGACCAAACTTATCACAAGGAGATGCTGGATAAAATAATCAATACCAGAGCCTGGGTGAAGGAGGAATTATTAGAGCTTGGATTTTCCATGCCAGATTCCAGGGCGAACTTTATATTTGCTGCTCATAAAGAAATACCTGCCGAGAAAATATTTTTGGCACTAAGGGAAAAGAATATATATGTACGTTACTTTAACAAACCCAGGATTAATAACTATTTAAGAATTACCATTGGAACTGACCGGGAGATGGAGACACTTATGGCTGCTCTGGCAGAAATACTTAAGGTCTCTTCTTTGACTAATTAAGCTGGTTATGTTATTATAAACTAGCTATTACTTTACCAGATAAAAGGAGGAACACAGCCATGGATAAGGAGTTAGACATCAAAACCACAGAAATAAACGGTGAGATGAATCCGGCTGAAAGTGAGACTGCCTCAAAGAATTTTATTGAGCAGATTATCGAAAAAGACATCAAAGAGGGACGCTGTACCAATATAGTAACACGTTTTCCTCCTGAACCTAATGGGTACCTGCATATTGGACATGCCAAGTCCATTTTGCTGAACTACGGTTTGGCAATGAAATATGGCGGAAAATTCAATCTGCGCTTTGATGATACCAATCCCACCAAAGAAAAAACGGAGTTTGTAGAGTCTATTATAGCAGACGTTAAGTGGATTGGCGGAGATTATGAAGACAGATTATTCTTTGCATCAGATTACTTTGAGCAAATGTATGAAGGTGCAGTTAAGCTGATTAAAAAGGGAAAAGCTTTTGTCTGTGATCTGACAGCAGAAGAAATGAGAGAATACAGAGGAACCTTAACAGAACCAGGCAAGGTAAGTCCTTACAGGGACAGAACCATTGAAGAGAATATGAAGCTGTTTGAAGAAATGAAAGACGGCAAATATGAAGATGGTTCCAAAGTCCTCAGGGCGAAAATAGATATGGCTTCTCCTAATATTAATATGAGAGATCCGATTATATACCGTATTGCCAGAATGACTCATCATAACACAGGGGATAAATGGTGTATCTATCCTATGTATGATTTCGCACACCCAATTGAAGATGCCATAGAAGGCGTTACCCATTCAATCTGTACTTTGGAATTTGAAGATCACAGACCATTGTATGATTGGGTGGTTACAGAACTGGAGTATAAGAATCCTCCGAAACAGATAGAATTTGCAAAAATGTATCTTACCAATGTAATTACCGGAAAGAGATACATAAAGAAGCTGGTAGAGGACGGAATCGTAGATGGCTGGGATGATCCAAGACTGGTATCCATCAGTGCCTTAAGAAGAAGAGGCTTTACACCGGAATCCTTTAAGCTGTTCATGGAGCTTTGCGGTGTATCTAAGAGCCAGAGTTCAGTAGACTATTCCATGTTAGAGTATTGTATCAGAGAAGATTTAAAGCTTAAAAAACCTCGCGTTATGGCGGCTCTGGACCCTGTGAAGTTAATTATCACAAACTATCCGGAAGGCCAGGTGGAACTGATGGAAGTATCCAATAATCAGGAAAATGAAGAAATGGGTACGAGAATGGTTCCTTTTAGCAGAGAGCTTTATATAGACAGAGAAGATTTTAAGATAGAACCTCCGAAGAAATATTTTCGTTTGTTCCCAGGCAATGAAGTAAGGCTTATGAATGCTTATTTTGTTACCTGTACAGATTATGTAACAGATGAAAATGGAGTCGTAACGGAAGTTCATGCGACCTACGACCCGGAGACCAGAAGCGGGTCCGGATTCAGCGGCAGAAAAGTTAAGGGGACCATCCAATGGGTGGAGGCAACAACTTCTGTAAAAGCTGAGGTAAGGTTATATGAAAATATTGTCGATGAAGAGAAAGGGGTATATAATGAAGACGGAAGTCTTAATTTAAACCCGAACTCTATTACAGTATTAAGAGACTGCCGAATCGAGCAAAGTGTAAAAGGGGCACAAGCTTATGACAGTTTCCAGTTTTTAAGAAACGGATATTTTTGTGTGGACTCAAAAGATTCGACAGAAGAAAACCTGGTATTTAACAGAATTGTGTCATTAAAGAGTTCATACAAGCCTGAGTAAAGGAGGAGAGTAGTATGGCTAACATATTTTCAGGATTAGAGGAATTTGGTCTGGGTAAAATGTCCGGACTGGATGTATATGCAACAGATGAAAAAGTAAAAAAGGTAGAGCAGGGTGGCGGCGAAGAGAAGGTTCAGGTAGTGGAATCTGATTTTATCTTTGAGAAATCCTTTAATTGTCCTGTTTGTGATAAAAGCTTCAAAACGAAAACTGTAAAAACCGGTAAAGTTAAGTTAATCTCCGCTGATACGGACTTACGTCCCAAATACCAGCATATGGATTCTCTTAAATATGATGTTATAGCATGCCCTCATTGCGGTTATGCAGCACTGAACAGGTTCTATAACTATATGACATCACCCCAGGCTAAACTGATTAAGGAAAATATATCAGCATCCTTTAAAGGTCTGGCGGCAGAAGGTGAAGTGCTTTCTTACGATGAAGCTATTTCAAGACATAAGCTTGCTTTGGTAAATACCATTGTAAAAAAGGGAAAGATCAGCGAAAGAGCATATACCTGTTTAAAGACAGCCTGGCTGCTCAGAGGAAAGGCAGAATCGTTAGCAGAACAGAAACAGACAGAGGAAATCAAGAAAGAAATCAAAAATCTTCATGAGGAAGAGTTTGAATTTATAAAAAATGCCTGTGATGGATTTATGGAAGCCTTCTCCAAAGAATCCTTCCCCTTATGTGGTATGGATGAGAATACCATGATGTATCTGATTGCTGACCTGGCCAGAAGAAGCGGCAGACCGGAGGAATCCAGCAGATGGATATCAAGAGTTCTTATTTCCAGAGATGCCAATGAACGTATCAAGTCTAAAGCAAGGGAATTAAAAGATATGCTCAAGCTGGATGATGAGAATGCATAAATGAATTTTAATTCATTTATCAAATTAAGTTTCTTTGTTAAATAACCGATTCAGACACTTTGCGCCTGGATAAGGTAAACGAATACAAAGTTAACAGTGGTTTATTCAAATATATAGACTGGCAGAACAGACCGGCGGCAGGATATCATAAGCTATTACTTATAGCTGGATATCCCGCAGCCGGTCTGTTCTGTACCTTATAGCGTACTATTAGTTTTGGTCATGGATCTTGGCAGCGCATCTTTTGAATTCTTCCAGGGCTCATTGACATAACGGTAATCAAATTTATCAATAAACCATTCCAGGTCATCTCGTACTCGTTTCATATTCTCTAAATACACCTGATTTAATTCTTTCAAAAAGTTATCTAACTTATCTCCGCTTAAATGATTAGGAGCAGCCTCATGGAGCAGACCGAAATGGGTGTTACAAAAACCCTTTGAAGTTTTAAATTTCTGTCGGAAAGCTTCTTCGCTGTTATACAAAGAAAATAAGGTGGTTATATACAGCTTAAAAGTATTCTCGACTTTATTGCAGATATAGCAGGAGTTTTTCAAGTTATCGGTGTATTCTTTTACGGGAGAGGCTTCCGTATTTTTTTTGAATAACCCGGGTCCCTTTACTTTCTTAAGCGATATCTGCTCCAAATCCTTTATTGTTTTATCCATATGAGTCTTTAGCATAAGCGCAAGACCCAGACGATTCTGATTCTCATACATCTTGCTTAGGTGATAATTACAGAAGCCGATTTTATCCGTTTCAGCTCTTACATCATCCTCCATATAACTTGGGCCCATAGTAAATTCAACTGCATTATCTTCCAGGGTTTTTCGCATAAAGCAGACGGGACATTCACATTCACTGTCAAAGGCATCGTTAACCGGTATGGTGTATAATTTTTCTTTCATTTATATGCTTTTGTACTCCTTTCAATGTTAAGTTGCGGATTTATTGCATGAAATCGAGATGGTTAAAATACTTACTAAGAGTATAGCATGTGGAAAGAGATTGTACAAGCTAGGTTTACTCGAGGCATATGATTCAAAGGTGTTGTCCGTGCAATAGGGTCTATTTCATTGACACAATCCGAACATTGATTGGATTGCGGTAAAATCCCCCTTTCGATGGTAAGTGAAGCCGAGGCGAGCTTTTGTGTCTAGGAGTTTTTGTGATATTTAATTGCGTCTATATACCTACAGCAGCCATCCTAGTGAGGACCTTTTCCCTTCGTTCCTCCATATCTCTGCCGTTGAACTTTTGAAGCATTAGTTCAGCAACGATATTTCCGTCTTTCATAAACAGAACCCTGTCAGCTTTAGCCGCGACTTTCGCGTCGTGGGTCACAAGCAATATGGCGGTGCCTTCTTTGTTGATATCCAGCAACAATCCCATGATTTCCTCTGCCGATTTGGAGTTGAGCGCGCCGGTTGGTTCGTCGGCAAAAAGAATCTTAGGACTATTCATCAGGGCTCGGCAGATTCCGGCCCGTTGGAGCTGGCCGCCCGAAACCTCCGTGGTATTCCTGCTCTCAAGGCCGTCAAGCCCCGTTTTCTTCATTAGGATTTTCGCCTTTCGCGTAAAACTTGCTTTATCTTTTTTTGCCTTCATTTGTAGCGGGGAGAAGGATATTATCCAAAAGATTCAGGTTTTTAAGCATTGTGGGCTGTTGAAATATAAAACCCATTTGAGTCCGGCGAATATCCGCAAGCGTGTTTTCGCGAAGCTTAGCCAGTTCTGTATCTCCAAATTTAACGAATCCGCTTGTTATCTCATCCATGCCGCTGAGCACGAACAGCAGTGTGGATTTCCCAGAACCGGACGGTCCCATTACAGCAACAAATTCACCCTTTGCTATTTCTACGTTTACTTCGTTCAATACTTTCGCCTGTTCGTTCCCCTTGCCAAAGATTTTTACGAGATTTTTACCAGTAATGATGTTATTCATTATGTTAAGCCTCCTTCATATGCTGTGAAATTTTTAATGCCTGGATGCCGGAAATTCCAAGCATGGTAGCAGCGACAACGCAACCTGTAAGCAGCAGAGGTGACCCGAGGTAGATAAACCAGGGATTTACCACAAAATGAAAGGTAGTTGCACCAAAGGAAGATATGATTGCTACGCCGACAAGTTCTCCCAGCGTGTTTGCCAGAATGGTACCGATGATTAAGCCCAGTGCCAGCACAGTAATGGAGCGTGTAAGATATTGACAGCGTATATCTGCACTGGTGAAGCCCATTGATTTCAGAATGGCGATGGGATACCGGTCTTTCGCAACCAGCATTTTCAGGAACAGCACTGTGACCAGTAGGTATAGCAGGACGGTTACTATGGTAGCAACAACAGAAGCAATCCTGATGGCGTCTCGCATAGAGCCGAGCATCTGCCCAATACTTTCATCGATACCGGTAACTTTTGCAAAGGGAAACTGCTCCCTGTACTGTGATATTGCTGCTTTTACACTTTGGCGGTCGCGGAAGGTAACCGCAATTCCAACGTTTAAAATATCTTCGTGCTTTGCGGCAAAAGTGGCTTGTGCTGTTCGTCCGCCATTGGTGACATCAGAGTAAAGCCCACAGACCGTCAGGTGTTTTTCTGCACCGTTAACGATTAAAATAATTTCATCCCCGAGGGTTTTATTAAGGTCTTTGGCATTGAGGACGGAGAGGGCGAGCTCCGTTTCTGCTTGTGGTGCACGGCCTTTGGAGTAGGTAATGGGAAAGACGGAATAGTCACCAAATGTCACCCGCAGCTTCTCTATCGTCCCATTGTCTGCTTTTCGGTCTAACATCATACCGGTGAACAAAGCATACTTTTCAACATTCTCATCCTTTGCCAGCATGTCAGCAACTTCCGCTGCTTTTCCCAGTACGTCCTCTACCTGTGTTCGCATCACCCCGATATTTACGTCACAAATGCCCATACCCATGTAGGTGATAAAGTTCTCCGCAGAAATTGTGCTGCTGATATTTTGAGGCACAGCCATAAGAAAAGAAGAAATGACCAGAACCATCAACATGGTGACATACAGTTTTTTCCGGGAAACAATATCCTTGATTCCAAGAAAGATATTCCTGGAAAAAAGCCTGTTATTACTCAGCCGGAAGTTTCTGGATGATATCGATTTTTCCTGTGGTGCACCGAATCGAATCGCCTGCATCGCGGATATTTTACGGAAGCGTCGCAACACGCTGTTTACATACAACATGACACTCCCGCCGATTAGCGCCGCCCCCAAAAGCCCGCAAAACAGGCCGGGTAGCGGGTTACCGCTTTCACCCATGTACAGTCGGATATTTTTCATGAAAGGAGCATGGAGTGGAAGGGAAACCAGAAAACCCAGCATGCATGCCGCACCTGCAATAGCGCCGTATTTCATAAGATAGAGTTTTTTAATCTGTGATACTCGCATTCCAACCGCCTTCAGTACACCTATTTCCTTATAATCCTCTTCTATTTTGGCCAATAACGTAAAGCGAATACACAAAAATGCCATTAGGATCACAAGGGCTCCAATCAACATCAGCACGGAAATCATGATACCGTCCGTAATACCATTTATCATCTTCACCTGAGTATAAGTGATAGGGGGAGGGCCGTTTGCCGGGAGCCCCGCGCCTTGATAGGCTGCCTCGAAAGCCTGGAAGGAAACGTCCGCGGTCAGCCGGAATTCAATAAGATTCTCTAACTGCCCGAATGCACGGACTCTTTCAAAATCCGCCTGGTTCACAAGGAACCGCTTGGAGCTTACCAGCGCCGCATTCATAACCGAATCACGCAAAAAACCAGCGATGGTAAAGGAAATTCCGTGGATTGTCACCGTATCCCCAAGCATGGTGTTTCCTTCCTGCCTGTAATAGATGGGGACATAGATTTCACCATCTGCGGGATGGATGACATCACCATTTAAGTTAAGCAGAAAGTCGAACTTCTCGCTTTGCACGCAAAGACCGTTGTCTTGTATGCTTCCGGCAAGGGTATCGTTCCCGATGACAATATCCGCACCTTCGATGTTGAGAAACTCCAATACCTGATAATCCTCTACACTGTCATTCGCATCCGCGAAGCTATGCAACTGTTCCATATCTACGTCGCCTGTGTGCATCTGCATGTAATGGAACGATTTTGACGAAAGAAGCATATTGTCAATAGCGCCGAACAGGTTTAAGGTCAGGGATGCAGCCAGAGCAGTAAGCATGGCAGCAATGAGGATAAACACTGTAATTGTGATGGTAATCAGCTTACTTTTATGTATATCGTTCTTAATCATTTTATAATACATATATACCCCTTTTCTGCATACGTCATGTGTATCCCGGTATTGCATTAGGACTACACAGGACAAAACGATAAGCACTTGTCCCCTTGTTTATATGTGACTGGATGTTTTTGGAAATATCAGAACGAACATCTTTGTAAAAGGAGCGGGGGAATCCATTACGTAGACCTCGCCGGAGTGTTGTTCCATCACCTTTTTCACAATGGCAAGCCCAAGTCCCGTACCACTGCTGGTACTTCTTGAATCACTGCCGGAAACAAAAGGCTCGAACAGATTCCCCGCGATAGCCTTCGGGATAGCTGCTCCGGTATCGGCAATTTGAATCTGAATACTGCCTGGTTCATCCATCAGCCCCACGGACAATAAGCTGCCCACAGGGTTATGACGAATTGCATTTGTCAGCAGATTACTGATGGCCCGGTTAATTTCCAAAGAATCCACCAGGTAATATACAGGTTTGTCCGGCAGCCGCAGTTCCAAGTTCATCTGTCTGCTTTCAATTTCGCCAAACAAAGTGGCACAAGATACACGAAGCAGCTCGACCAGGTCTGCCTTTTCAAAATTCATGCGGTATTGCGGTGTGCCCAGCTTGGAATAGGAAAGCAGCTGGTCAATCAATTGGTTCATCTGCCCGGCTTTTGCTTTGATTGCCAGATGGTATTCCTGCTGTTTGTCCGGGGTATCTACCATACCATTTGCCAAGGCCCCTGCATAACCGGAAATCGTTGTCATGGGGGTTTTCAAATCATGAGCGATATGGGAGAAAAGCTGCATCCTCTCATTTTCCATTGTCATTCGTTTTTCTTCCGAGTCTTTCAGCTTTTGCACCATATAATTGAAGGCATCCCGCATTTCGCCAAATTCCGTCTCTGTTTCAAATTCCAGTCTAGTGTCCAAACGGCCGGCCGTAACCTCTTTGAAACCTTCTTCCATTTTTTGAACAGGCTCCATGATTTTCCTGCTGATTCCGCGCCCAAAAAGGACAATTCCTATAAAATAAACTGTTACAGTGACAAGAATCCAGATAACGGATAGCATGATTTGAAGGGGTTGTGTCCCATCGGCCAGAGGGGAAGATGCTAGTTCCGAGAAGTTCATCCCGTTATTCCAGGTAAACAGACTGAATAAAAGCTCCAATAGCAGAAGCGTCAGTGCAATTCCGATGATGTAGCCTACGAATCTTCGCATGATGACTTTTTTGAAACTAAGTTTTTTCTTCAAGTACGCACCTCCAGACGATAACCTAAGCCTCTGACGGTTCCAATGGATACCGAGCCATGGTCAGGAAGTTTGCTGCGGAGCTTGCTGATAGCGACCATCACGGTGTTGTCGTCCACAATAGTTGCCTCCTGCCATGCGGCTTCATAAATCTGCTGTTTGGTGTATACGCGGCCGGGACTTTGCATCAACAGCTTCATCATGTTAAATTCCGTGGCGGTAAGAGGGATTGTTTCACTGTCAAAGCGAAGGATGCAAGCGGAAATATCCAAGCTCAGTTCGCCTGCTGTCAGTAAATCTGTCTCGTAATCCCCCGTACCCCCATTATAACGGCGTAATTGAGCTTTGATACGGGCAGTTACCTCCAAAGGGTCAAAGGGTTTTGTCACATAATCATCCGCACCAAGGTCAAGTCCCAGTATTTTCTCATGATTCTCCGTTTTGGCACTCACAACGATAATTGGAAGATTGCTGCGCTCTCTTAAACCTTTGATTAGCTGATAGCCGTTAAGCTCGGGCATCATAATGTCAATGACAGCCAAATCAATTCGCACGGATGCGGACTGTTTAAGCGCTTCCAATCCATTTTCAGCTTGTATTACAATATAGCCTTCCTTTTCTATATATAATCGCAAAAGCTCACGAATTTCTTTCTCGTCATCTACAATCAGAATAGTTTTGCTCATGGTTTCACCTCTCTTCTTTCTCATCATACCCTCAAGCCGTAAGTTCATTATAGTAACCCTACCTTTCAATTAAACATGGTTAACCTTAACATTATCTTAAGATTTATTATTTCATTTATTGCCTGACACCTAAAATAGTCATCCAGTAATTACCTGTTGAAACAAAGACATTATATTGTTATTTACCTAAGAGGTCAACGGTGGTCTTTCTCAGATAAACGTTTTTCCGCCCTTAACCGATTGTTTTCTGTTAGCAATAAGATGATACGAAAAGCTGGTATTACTTTTTTGGTATAAGACTGTCCTTTCATATAAGAAAGAAGGAATAAAATTGAATATGTGGTAAATAATAGTTAAAGCGCGTAATTGAGGATTGCTATATGAGGATTAATCCTATATAATAGTAATCGTCTGGTAAAACTATAAAAAAGTGAGAAAAAATGAGATAAGAGGACTATTCGGAAGTTAAGTCTATATATTTGCCTATTTTACCTGTTTTTGAGCGGAAAGTATAGTTGCATTATAAATGCAAATTTACTAATATATGTTTATCAGTTAGCACTCAATAGAAGTGAGTGCTAATAAAACTCAAAATATGCCTTTTTTAATGAAATATTGATATCATAAGGAGGAAATGAAAATGAAATTAGTGCCTTTAGGAGACAAAGTGGTTTTAAAACAGCTTGTTGCTGAAGAAACAACGAAATCAGGTATCGTTTTACCTGGTCAGGCAAAGGAAAAACCTCAGCAGGCGGAAGTTATTGCAGTAGGTCCCGGCGGTGTTGTGGACGGTAAAGAAGTGACAATGCAGGTAAAGGTTGGAGACAAGGTTATTTTCTCTAAATATTCCGGAACAGAGGTTAAATTAGAGGATCAGGAATACATCGTTGTAAAACAGAACGATATCGTTGCTATTGTAGAAGACTAATTATAAAAGATTTCGTATTATACAGTGCCAAAATATACTTTTGGTATGTTTTGCGCGGGTTGTATCTAACCAGGTAGGAAGTTTACGATTATTTAAGAATAATTTAGGAGGTTATTAAAATGGCAAAAGAAATTAAACATGGTGCAGAAGCCAGAGCAGCTCTGGAAAGTGGCGTTAATTTATTAGCTAATACAGTTAAAGTTACATTGGGACCTAAGGGAAGAAACGTTGTACTTGATAAATCCTACGGTGCTCCTTTAATTACAAACGATGGTGTNNAGAACATGGGAGCTCAGTTAGTAAAAGAAGTTGCAACAAAGACCAATGATGTTGCAGGTGATGGTACTACTACAGCTACTGTTCTTGCACAGGCTATGATCAACGAAGGAATCAAGAACCTGGCAGCAGGTGCTAATCCTATCATTTTAAGAAAAGGTATGCAGAAAGCGACTGATACAGCAGTTGACGCTATCTTAAAAATGAGCTCCAAACTTAACGGCAAAGAGCAGATTGCAAGAGTTGCAGCTATTTCCGCTGGTGATGACTCCGTTGGTGAAATGGTAGCAGACGCTATGGAAAAGGTATCCAATGACGGTGTTATCACAATTGAAGAGTCCAAGACTATGAAGACAGAGCTTGACCTGGTAGAAGGTATGCAGTTTGACAGAGGATATATCTCTGCTTACATGGCAACTGACATGGACAAAATGGAAGCAAACTTAGATAATCCATATATCCTGATCACAGACAAGAAAATCTCCAATATTCAGGATATTCTTCCTGTATTAGAGCAGATCGTTCAGTCTGGTGCAAGACTTTTAATAATCGCTGAGGATATCGAAGGCGAAGCATTAACAACCTTAATCGTTAACAAGTTAAGAGGAACTTTCAGCGTTGTTGCAGTAAAAGCTCCTGGCTATGGCGACAGAAGAAAAGAAATGCTTCAGGATATCGCTGTTCTTACAGGCGGTACAGTAATTTCTGATGATTTAGGTCTTGATCTGAAAGAGACTTCACTTGACCAGTTAGGCCGTGCGAAATCTGTTAAAGTTCAGAAAGAAAACACTATCATCGTTGATGGTGAAGGACAGAAGAACAATATCGATGCAAGAATTGCTCAGATCAAAGCTCAGATTGAAGAAACTACATCTGAATTCGATAAAGAGAAATTACAGGAAAGACTTGCTAAATTAGCAGGTGGTGTAGCTGTTATCCGTGTTGGTGCTGCAACTGAAACAGAAATGAAAGAGAAGAAACTTCGTATGGAAGATGCTCTTGCAGCTACAAGAGCAGCTGTTGAAGAAGGTATTGTAGCAGGTGGTGGTTCCGCTTACATTCATGCTTCCAAAGATGTTGCTGCATTAGCAGCTACTTTAGAAGGAGATGAGAAGACAGGTGCTAACATTATCCTGAAAGCGCTGGAAGCTCCTCTTCACTGCATCGTATCCAACGCAGGTCTTGAAGGTTCTGTTGTTACCAGCAAGGTAAAAGAGAAAGAGCCAGGAGTTGGCTTTGATGCTCTGAAAGAAGCTTATGTAGATATGGTTTCTGCTGGTATCTTAGATCCTGCCAAGGTTACAAGAAGTGCTCTTCAGAACGCTACCAGCGTTGCATCAACTCTGTTAACTACAGAATCTGTAGTTGCTAATATAAAATCCAATGAGCCTGCAATGCCCGCAGGTGCCGGCGGAATGGGAATGATGTAATTTCTATCTCTTCCTGTTAATAAATAACGAAATAAATACTTGAATAAATACCAAATGGCTGTTTGAATTTCTTTTCATAGAGAGTTCAAACAGCTTTTTTAGCTACTGATTTTCTTGAATTTTTTATAACTTTTTATAAAGATATTAGAATTATTTTGTTATTAAGGCTTTTCCTTTGTGAGTTTTTCTAGTATAATGAATTTAAAGACGTGCCGTTCGGAAAAAAAGCTGATTGGTCAGCAGCCTGTTATAATAATTATGACAAAATGTATAATAGGATTAAGGCATAAAATAAGGTTAGGAGGCATAAAAATGAACGAGTTATATGCAGAGGCAGGAGTCAAGAGAAAGGAAACTGCTGGGACATATGCTATAAGAATATTATTGATATTTGCAGCTGTTCTGTTGTTCATTATATCATTAAGCAACCAGATCATGTTATTTGTAGCAGCTATAGTAATTGTAGGTATTTTTTATTTCTTTCCGAGACTTAGTATGGAATATGAGTATGTATTTTGTGACGGGCAGTTGGATTTCGATAAGATTATGGGTAAATCCAAGAGAAAGAATGCACTTAAAATTGATTTTGAACAGGTAGAAGTAATGGCTCCTCAAGGTTCTCATGCTTTGGATAGCTATAATCACATTAAATGCGATGTGAAGGATTACTCTTCCGGTAATAAGGAAGCTACCCCTTATGTAATCATTTATCGTCAGGGCGAGAAGAACTTAAAGATCTTATTTGAGCCTAATGAGAAAATGTTAAATTGTATCAAGATGAAGAACCCCAGAAAACTTGTGCAGTATTAAGCTTCACTTATAAATTTTAGTCTTTAATCTATTGAAATCAATAGAAAATTAATCACACATTTCGCAAAAGAATTAATACAGAAATTTATAGATAAAAGCGGAAAAGCTTAAGAAATGTACCCAGGACTGTGTCTGTTAGGATAAGGTCTTACGGGTACTTTTTTTATGATATTTTAAGTCAGCTTATTTTTCTATATACCAAGAAAATAATTCTATTGAATAACTTATTGGAACGCATAAATTAACAGGAGCCAAGGTATCTGGCACTAAGGCCTGATAAGCGGTATATTGAGTTTTATTTATATAAAGAAAGTGAGCTGGAAAATACCGTATATTAAAAGCCCAAATTATAAATGATATAAGATAAAATTATCTGTTCAGTATAGAAAGACGAATGTGTTCCTGGAATGGACATTAATGTTCTGGTGTATTTGTAGCAAAGACAAAAACTATTTTTTTTAGTTGACAAGCATAATTTAATTCGTTATACTTTTAAAAATTAACTAAAAATAATTATTGCTAACAGAAAAGAAAGTGAGGAAAATAAGATGGGAACTATAATCGGTGAAGGCATTACCTTTGATGACGTCCTACTGGTACCAGCCTTTTCAGAAGTAATACCCAATGAAGTGGATGTTTCAACTTATCTGACTAAGACTATCAAATTAAACATACCTATGATGAGTGCTGGTATGGATACCGTAACAGAACACAGAATGGCAATTGCCATGGCAAGACAGGGTGGAATCGGTGTAATCCATAAGAATATGTCAGTTACCAGACAAGCACAAGAGGTTGATAAGGTTAAGCGATCCGAGAATGGTGTTATTACAGATCCTTTCTATTTGTCTCCAGAACATACATTAGAAGATGCCAATGAATTAATGGCAAGATACAGAATATCAGGTGTTCCTATAACAGAAGGAAAGCGTCTGGTTGGTATCATTACCAATCGTGATCTTAAATTTGAAACAGACTTTACTAAGAAAATAAAGGAAAGCATGACTTCAGAAGGCCTTATTACAGCACCTATTGGTATTACACTTGAAGAAGCAAAGAAAATTCTTGGGGCTGCAAGAAAAGAAAAACTTCCTATTGTAGATCAAGACGGTAACTTATCCGGTCTGATTACAATAAAAGATATCGAGAAGCAGATTAAATATCCTTTATCAGCGAAGGATGCCCA
This sequence comes from Lachnoclostridium sp. UBA6558, assembly GCA_002434335.1. Taxonomy (GTDB): domain Bacteria; phylum Bacillota; class Clostridia; order Lachnospirales; family Lachnospiraceae; genus Anaerocolumna. Next base: position 29,013 of record DJJW01000070.1, read on the forward strand.
GGGAAGACTCTTATGTGCAGCAGCAGTTGGTGTTACAGAAAATATTTTAGAGAGAGTAGATGCATTGGTGAATGCCAAGGTAGATGCGATTGTTATAGATACAGCTCATGGACATTCTGCTAATGTATTGAGAGTTGTACGTATGGTAAGGGAAGCCTACCCTGAGCTTCAGATTATAGCAGGAAATGTTGCAACCAAAGAAGCAACGGAAGATCTTATCAAAGCCGGAGTCAATGCGGTTAAGGTCGGTATTGGGCCTGGCTCCATCTGTACTACCAGAGTTGTTGCAGGTATTGGTGTTCCGCAGATTACTGCTATTATGGACTCCTATGCAGCAGCTAAGAAATATGATATACCTATAATCGCCGATGGAGGCATCAAATACTCCGGAGATATTACGAAAGCTATTGCAGCCGGTGCTAATCTTTGTATGATGGGAAGCATTTTTGCAGGCTGTGAAGAAAGTCCCGGAGAATTTGAATTATTCCAGGGAAGAAAATATAAGGTATACCGTGGAATGGGTTCAATTGCAGCAATGGAAAACGGCAGCAAGGACAGATATTTCCAGAGCAATGCCAAGAAACTTGTACCCGAAGGTGTGGAAGGTCGAGTAGCCTATAAAGGAAATGTAGAAGATACAGTATTCCAGTTAATGGGTGGTCTTCGTTCAGGTATGGGTTACTGCGGAACCAAGACCATTGAGGACCTAAAGCAGAACGGACGCTTTGTTAAGATCTCTGCTGCTTCCTTAAAGGAAAGTCATCCTCATGATATCCATATTACCAAAGAAGCGCCTAACTACAGTGTTGAATAAATAACCAGAAAAAAAGGAAGCTTTAGTCCAGTTCGGCTGAAGCTTCCTTTTCTTTTATATATGCGAAAACATCCTCTTTCAGGGTTTCCCATTTGTCTTCATGTTCAACGTAATATAAGGGGCAGAGTTTCCCGGTAACGTCATAATGTCTTAAGATATCCTCATCCTCCAGATTGTATTTGCTGCATAACCAGGCAGTAAGGGCAATCAGGGATTCATAAGTCTTTTTATTAAATTCCCCCGAAATATCCGGATGGCAGCATTCTATTGAAATAGTATCAACATTTCTTTCATTGGAAGCAAAGGACATTTCATCTAAAGGAATACACTGTATGATTTCACCGTTTAATCCAATTACAAAGTGGCTGCTGGCAGAGATTCTGGTTTGGGACTTAAGATTCTCAAAGTAATTTCTATTTGCTTCAGCTGAGGTGCCGGGATTCGCCGTATAATGTATTACGATACCCTTAACCTTTTTAAGTGGTTCTTCCGGCCTGGAATAATCATTGGGCGTAAGAAACATCTCCGTAATGGGAGGGGGTGCAATGGTATAATAAGCGAAACCATTGGGAGCCTCCCTGTGGTATTTCAGAACCGATAAAATCATTATAACAACAATTGCAGCCATAATCATGAAAAGGCTGGTAACAGCAGTAAGATTTATTATTTTTCGTTTGCGTTTTCGTCTGCGGCGCTTGTCCTTGGCGTTCATAGTATATGAGATCCTCTTTTGAAAGTTAGTTTCTATATAAGCTGAATTATAGTAAAAGTTTCATTCTGCTTACATATTATCATCCCATAAATATAAACCGGAATGCAAGAAAGAATAACTTAAGAATAATGATTAATTTCTTAAGAGCAATTATAAAGAGATCGTAATATCCCTGTTAATTGGCTGATACTGTCTGTATGTAGTCCCGGTAGCATCTAACATTCGTTTTGCTGCCTTCGTAGCGTCAGTATCTGCATACTTGTCCGAGAGGTAGATAAGTTCGCTGATTCCCTTCTGGATGATGGCTTTTGTGCACTCGTTGCAAGGGAAGAGGGTAACATAGAGTTTGGCACCTTTCATATCAGGACCGGTGTAATTAAGTATGGCATTCATTTCAGCGTGACATACATAGAAATATTTGGTGTCAAGGGGATTTCCGTTCCTCTCCCAGGGAAAGTCATCATCGGAACAGCCAATAGGCATTCCGTTATAACCAACAGAAAGAATCTTATTATCCTGACTTACAATACAAGCTCCGACACTTGTGCTGGGGTCCTTACTGCGTTCAGCAGAAAGAATCGCAATACCCATAAAATATTCATCCCAGGTGATATAATCCTGTTTCTTCATACCCTTATCCTCCTAAAGTTCTCATCATTAGAAGTATTTTAACATAGGAAGTGGGGTAAGTAAATTGTAACTGTAAAGAAACAGAAAAGGAATATATAAATAGAAAAAATACTTGTAGTTATCCTCTTTCGTATCCTTGCCATGATAATTACTTTTCTTCTTCACCTTTCTTTCCATATTTAAATAATAACGTAATATTAAGCTAAGTATCAAAGCCACGGTTTCATACGATTTCAGGAAATTTACACAAAATAGAAAGCATGAAGCTTTCTATTTTGCGTAAATTTCTGTCCTACCTATGTAACCTGACTTTAAATAACTTTACCAGCTTTTTCATTCATAAAACTAACCCTGTCGTTGGTAGCTTAATACTTTACAAAAGCTGTTACAACCGCCTGTAAATATAAAAATCCAAGGATTTATTTTGAGTTTTTCGGTAAAAATAGTATTACACAACGCCTAAAACCTGATATTTTCAAGGATTAAACGACTTTACAAAAACTTTACATTACAAAAATACACCAATTACAAAGGAATAGTAGAATACAACCTGTAAGTCAAACAAATATGAAATAACTCAGGGGGATCCCAAATCAAGGAGGAAGAAAAAAATGAAAATCAGAAATAAAGTTCTGGCAGTTCTTTTAACCGTTGCCATGGTAGGCGTTCTTGGAGGATGCGGAAGTTCCAATAGTAATACATCCGGTAACGCAGCAGAACCTACTCAGGCAGCAACAGACACACCGGCAGCAACAGAAGCGCCTACAGATGCAGCAACAGAAACTCCTGCAGAAGGCATATCAGGAACAGTAACCATAACAGGTTCTACATCAGTTGAAAAAATCTTAAACGATATGATCGATGAGTTCACAGCTTTAAATCCTGATGTAACCATTAACTATACAGGAACAGGTTCTTCCGCTGGTATCGCTGATACAGCATCCGGTGCAAATGATATCGGTGCATCTTCCAGAAATTTAAAAGAGGAAGAAAAATCAGCTGACATTAAAGAAGTAACTTTTGCTTATGACGGTATTGCAGTAGCAGTTAACCCTGCAAATCCTTTAACAGATATCAGCACAGAAGATCTTGCTAAGATTTTCTCCGGACAGGTAACTAACTGGAGCCAGATCGGCGGAAACGATGCAGACATCGTAGTTGTATCCAGAGAAGGTGCTTCCGGTACAAGAAGTGCATTTGAAGAGTTAGTGAAATTAGAAGATGCCGGCGGCCTTACTGAAAGTGCTACAGTTGTAGAAGGTAACGGTAACGTTCAGACTGCAGTTGCAGGAAATGAAAATGCAATTGGATATGTATCCTTCTCTTATATTGATGCTACCGTTAAAGCACTTACTGTAAACGGTGTTGAGGGTACTCCTGAACATTCAAAATCCGGTGAGTATGTATTATCCAGACCTTTCCTTTTCGTATACAAAGAGGCTTCAGCTTCCGCTGCTACAAAGGCATTCATTGAATTCTCTCTTAGCGAAGACGGACAGACATTTGTTGAAAAACACGGAGGAATAAAGGTAGACTAATGATGAAAAATGTAAGTAATGATAAAAAGACAGGTAAGGCAATAGAATACAGAGAAGCACTGTTTAAAACAATTTTCTTGCTAAGTGCTCTGGTCAGTGTCTTAAGTGTAATTGCAATTATCGTCTTTGTATTCGCAAAAGGTCTTAAACCCTTTTTCGGAAATGATGCTTACAGCTTTCTCGATTTTATAACCGGTATGAAGTGGGATCCAAACAATAATGTTTTCGGAGTTTTCTACATGATAGTAGGATCCCTCCTTGCAACCCTGGGCGCTATAGTGCTCGGGGTTCCAATCGGTTTATTGACAGCTGTATTTATTGCCGAAATAGCCCCTAAAAGAATAGTAGCAATATTAAAGCCGGGAATAGAATTATTAGCCGGCATTCCGTCCGTTATTTACGGCGCTTTCGGTCTTGGTGTTATCGTCCCCCTGATTAATAAGATATCGCCCACCGGCCAGGGCCAGTCCTTACTGGCAGTTATATGTGTACTTACCATTATGGTACTTCCAACTATTATTTCCTTAAGCGAGAGCAGCTTAAGAGCAGTACCAAGATCTTATAAAGAAGCTTCCTATGGACTGGGTGCCTCTAAAATACAGACCATCTTCAAAGCTATTGTTCCGGCTGCACGATCCGGTATCCTTACCGCTACTGTACTTGGTATCGGAAGGGCAATCGGTGAGACCATGGCGGTTATGATGATTGCAGGTAATAATATCGGTGGGCTACCTACCAGTATTTTTTCAAAGATCAGACCACTAACTACCAACATCGCCATGGAAATGGGCTATGCCTCCGGAAGGCATCAGGATATGCTTTTTGCTACCGGTGTAATACTGTTTACCTTCATTATGGCGATTAACTTTACATTGATCCGCATAACGAAAAAGCTTGGGAATGAAGGCCCTTTAAGATAAATCCATAGGAGCAGCAGCATGAATAATAAGAATTATAAAAATAGAAAAATGCAGGACGGTATTTTAAGAGGATTAATATATCTCGCAGCAGCCGTAACCGTAAGTATTTTATTCATAATTGTCGGATTCATAGTTTACAAAGGCGCACCCGGAATTAACTTCAATTTCCTGACCAGAAGCTGGGATGATAAGACTACCTTTGTAAATGTTGCCTTTCAGGCAGATAAAGCAGACACAGGCAAGGCAGGCTATATCCCTTCTCTCGGCATTACAGTGAAGGAAGGCGAGAAGAATCTGGTGATTGTAAATATTGATAAAAATTCGCCGGTTAAAGATGCCTTAAACCTGAAGAATTCACCTTACAGTCTGAAAAAGACGGATGAGATAACCAAGATTGGATCCGATAATACCGAGGACTTATCCTTTGCCGATGCCGTACAGCTGCTAAAAGACGGTGAAGGAACGCTTCGTCTTAAAGTGGTAAGACCAGGCGGCGGTATTATACCCATGTTAGTATCCACGATTTACATTATTCTTCTTTCCCTGGTAATCTCCGGGCCAATCGGTATCGGTGCTGCTATTTATCTGAATGAATATGCAAAACCCGGAAGGATCCTAAACAGCATACGTTTTGCCATTCAGAATCTGGCGGGTATACCCTCCATTATATACGGTCTTTTTGGTATGCTTTTATTCGTACAGGTATTAAAAATGCAATATTCCATTCTTGCGGGATCCCTGACCTTAAGTATATTATTGCTTCCTACTATAATCTCAACTACGGAAGAAGCCTTAAAAGAAATCCCCAGATCCTACCGGGAAGGCTCTTACGGACTTGGAGCTACCAAGCTTCAGACCATTGCCAGAATCATTTTACCTGGTGCACTGCCTGGTATTCTGGTTGCTGTAATATTAAGTATCGGTAGAATTGTAGGAGAATCTGCAGCTCTTATCTTTACGGCAGGAACAATCGCACAGATACCGGAAGGATTGGTAGGCGGAAAAGCCTCTGCAGCTACCTTGACAACCAAAATGTACTGGTTGATCAAAGAATCCGGTGATTTGTCGGCAGCAAGTTCCATAGCAGTAATATTATTGATCCTGATAGTTCTTTTAAATATCGCATCTAAGATGATTACGAGGGTATTCCTTAAAAAGACGGGGAGCAGCAGATAACTGATTAATGTATGAAAACAGGAGGATATGCATTGAACGATAAAGTGAAATTTACAATAAGGGACCTGGATTTATTTTATGGTAATTTTCAGGCCCTTAAGAAAATAAACATGGATATAGAAAAAGGAAAGATTACTGCTTTTATAGGGCCTTCAGGCTGCGGTAAATCTACCTTTTTAAAAACCCTTAATCGCATGAATGATTTGGTGGAGGGTGTAAAGATTACAGGGGAAATCACACTTGACGGTGTGGATATCTATAAAGATTTCGATGCCATTATGTTAAGATCCAGGGTTGGTATGGTATTTCAGCAGCCAAATCCCTTCCCAATGAGTATTTATGATAATGTTGCATATGGTCCCAGGATACACGGTGTTAAGAAGAAGAGTGTATTAGATGAAATCGTAGAAAAACTCCTGCGCCAGGCGGCAATCTGGGATGAGGTAAAGGATAAGCTCAAGAAAAGTGCTCTTGCAGTCTCCGGCGGACAGCAGCAGCNNGAACCAACCTCTGCCCTTGATCCGATCTCAACCTTAAAGATAGAAGACCTGGCTACAGAACTAAAGAACAACTACTCTATTATTATCGTAACTTACAACATGCAGCAGGCAGGACGTATTTCCGATAAGACAGCTTTCTTCCTTACCGGAGAAGTAATAGAGTATGGAGATACAGAACAGATTTTCAACAAACCTTTAAACAAAAAAACAGAAGATTATATAACCGGAAGATTTGGCTGATACCAGGAAAGCGTAAGGGGATTTTCCCTTTTCGTTTTTATAGAAATCACAGCGAAAAAGGTTTGCATTTATATTAGAAAATGCTATGATAAGGATAATCAAAATGCCTGAAAAGGCGGATAAGGAGCTGGTACTTAATGAGACAGACATTTCTTGCACAATTGGAGGAACTAAACAATGATGTAATAAAAATGGGCAGTATACTGGAACAGTCTATGAATGAAATGATAGATGTACTCCATGATAAGGACATTGAGAAAGCAAAGAAGATCATAGACAGAGACGATGAAATCGATATGCTGGAACAACAGATCGAGAAAGAATGCATTAACATTATTGCCAAGCAGCAGCCACTGGCGTCAGATTTGAGAAAAATCACTTCTATTATGAAGATCATCACGGACATTGAGCGTATTGCCGATCAATGTGCGGATATTTCAGAGTATATTATCAAGCTTAACAAATATCCTCAGATGGAAGCTCCCAAGTCCTTAGGCTTTATGATTGAGGCTATGAAAAAAATGGTTATCAATACCATCGACAGCTTTGTTGAGGCAGATCTTGTGAAAGCAAAGGCTGTTATTGATGGAGATGATGAAGTAGATAATAATTTTGAGAAAATTACAGAGGAGTTGTCTGCTACCATGCAGAGCAAGCCTGAATTGGTGCCTCAGTGTATCTGCTACCTTTTTATTATTAAATATCTGGAACGTATGGCAGATCATGCTACGAATATTGCAGAATGGATTACTTATATCGTTACAGGTGATTTAGCAATCGGATAAGAAGCATTACAGGA
>DJJW01000070.1:36495-62200 GCA_002434335.1 Lachnoclostridium sp. UBA6558
GAACGGCTTTCAACCTCCTGATTGAAAGGTGTGCTAAAGCACACAGACGGGAGTTATGATGAAAACCATATTAGCAGTAGATGATGAAGAACACATTCTGGAATTGCTGGCCTATAACCTGGAGCGAGACGGTTACAAGGTATTAAAGTCAGAATCCGGAGAGCATGCCCTGGAAATTCTGGCAGCAGAAAAGGTTGACATAGTGCTCTTAGACTGGATGCTGCCGGGAATGGATGGTATAGAAGTACTTAGAAGAATACGTGCTGACAAATCAAATCACAGAATACCTGTTATATTTCTTACAGCGAAAAGCGACGAAATCAGTAAGGTGGTAGGACTTGAAGTAGGCTCAGATGACTATCTTGTGAAACCTTTTGGTATCCACGAGCTCCTTGCCAGAATTAAGGCAGTGCTGCGCAGAACAGAAGGGATAGCAAAGGTAACAGAGACCGAGGATGAGAGAGAAGAGAAGCTGATTATAGACAGCATGGAAATCAACCGTTCCAGAAGGACTGTAACTTTTGAAGGCAGACCGATTGAGCTTTCCTTTAAAGAATTCGAATTATTGTATCTCTTAGCTAAAAACAGAGGTATTGTATTTACAAGAGACAATCTTTTAGAAAAAGTATGGGGGTATGATTACATCGGAGAGACCAGAACGGTGGATGTTCATGTAAGTAACCTGCGTAAAAAAATAGAGAAGGATGAAAGCCATCCTGTTTATATCAAAACAGTAAGAGGTATGGGATATAAATTTGCGTAATGGAGGGTGATGTTTAGAATGCAGAAGAAACTTTATATAAGCTATCTGATTACCATTGTACTAGCCCTTGGAATAACAGGTATTTTATTCTGGTTTGAGACCTCTGACTATCTTTATGGCCTGAGTAAGGAACGCTATCTTACTCAGGCTGAAATGGTTGGAGATATGTTTATGTTAAGCACCTTTAACACCGCCCAGGATTATGAAGACTTTGTAGATAAATATGAGGATAAATACAACTGCAGAATCACCATTATCGATCAGGACGGCAATGTAGTAGCAGATTCTGAAACTGACGGTAAGCAGGAAAACCATAAATCCAGGGAAGAGGTTATCAGTGCATTAAAGGGTGAGAGTATTTCTGTAACCAGATATTCACAGACAATGAAGAGAGAATATTCTTATAGTGCTGTACCTATTCATACTGACAATTTTGACGGTGTAATCCGTATCTCTCTGCCCTTTTCTACTTTACAGGGGCTTTATGACAAACTGGCAGATTCGCTGCTTATAACAGTTATTCTCTGTATTGGTCTGGCTATGGCAGCAGCCGTAATTTTTACAAAATTACTGACGAAACCTATTAATGAGGTTGCCAAAGCAGCAGAGCGAATATCCGACGGAGATTATAATATAAAGATTTATACCAGAGATAAATCGGTAGTCGGGAAATTGGCCCGTGCCTTTAATATTATGGCGGTGAATCTGAAAACCAATATTTCAAGCCTTACCCAGAGGAATGCTGAATTGGAAGCAATGCTCAGCAGTATGGAAGCAGGTGTTGTAGCTATTGATGACAGCAGTGACATCCTTTTTTATAACAGGTCTTTTGAAAAGATTTGCAACAACAGCAAATCCATAACCTCAGGGCAGTCCCTTTTTGCCTTATTCAGAAATGCTGCAGTTTTTGATGCTATAGATGAAGTAAAGGAAATGAAAAGCAGCGTTATGAAAGAAGGTTCCATTTCAGGTCAGGGACTGCGTTATATCAGAGTAACAGGAACACCCCTTGGGCTGGATGGTGAAAAATCTTTTGGAATTCTTCTGATTATTGAAGATATCACCCAGTTAAAGAAGCTTGAAAATATGCGGCGAGATTTCGTATCCAATGTAACACATGAATTAAAGACTCCACTGACCTCTATCAGAGGTTTTATAGATACACTGAAAAGCGGTGCAATGAAAGAAGAAGCAGTAGCAAACCGTTTTCTTGATATTATTGATATTGAAGCAGAGCGCCTGTTCTCTCTGATACAGGATATCCTTATACTGCAGGAAATCGAATCCAAAAGAGAATTTGAAAGAGTTCCCAGTGACTTGAACGAATGCGTCAATGCAGTGATAGAACTGCTTCATCCGGAGATACAGGACTCTCCTATTCAAATTATATTTGAGCCTCAGCCGTATCTGAAGCCTTTTTACTGTAACCCTGACAGAATGAAACAGCTCCTTATTAACCTTCTTGACAATGCCATAAAATACACGGAGGAAGGGACTATAACTGTTAGTCTGAAGGAAGAGGAAAATGATCTGATTCTTTCTGTAAAAGATACCGGTATCGGTATTGAAAAGGAGTATCTGGCACGTATATTTGAACGTTTTTACAGGGTCGACAAAGGCCGATCCCGTAAACAGGGCGGAACCGGCCTTGGACTTTCCATTGTAAAGCATATTGTCGAACTTTATAACGGTAATATTCAGTTAAACAGTACTTTAGGTGTTGGAACGGAATTTATTATCACGCTTCCTTATAATACGGGAAATCAGAAACAGAAGTAGACTTCCAAACAGCAGGATACCCAGTATGATAAACAGGCAGTGCATAAAGAAAGTATCCGGCAGCAGGTTGATAATTGGATCTGTAGCCGGATCGAACAGCCAGTAATCATTACGGAAAAATATCTTATGAAAGATAATAAAGAGCTTGTCAAAATTTATGGCACAGGCGAGTCCCACAATAACCGGCAAGGCCAGTATGGTTATGCTTGATACAGGCAGGTAAGTGTAATCTCTCTTTTTCTTCTTGTATATTAGTATAAGCAGCAGTGCTATTGCGGTAACTGCAAATATTGCATAGAAACTGACAAAGATATTTTTAACTTCTACGAAATGCTCCAATCCGGAAGCCGATGAAGGCAGGGTTGGAAATTTTAGCTCTCCCTGAAAGAAAGGAGAGTTATAATCAATCAGCGCATCATAATTTTCCTTTATAACTGAGGCCTCCAATCCGGAGGTCTTTTCTATTTCTAATAATTTTATATCAAGGTAATAAAGAGGGCGGAAATTTACCGCCAGAATAACACCGGCAGAGATAAAGAACAGTGTAAACAATATCCCGATCCCGATATCGGAAAATTTGAACTTTTTCATAAATTCTTCCTTTCAGTTTGTTTATATGTCAGGTTTTATATGGTACACTACTTATAAATATTATATCCTCTGTGGATAATTTAAGCAAATCCTATATAAAAAATATAAAAATATGTTGGTATGGAAGTGGTATGGAAGTTGCTTATTGAATGGAATGGATTGAATACTGTAATTTGTTAAAAACAAGCTGTAAAATTACGATTGATTAATTCATGGTTTTAATCTGGCAGAAATCTGGTCTGTACAGAATTATCCGGTAAGGGATTCGGAGGAACAAAAGTATGGAAAACTGTTTCTATAAAGGCGAAGAGATCTGTGCATACGAGTTAAAGGATGCTGCCGGCTTTTACAGGGTGGATTTGGTGGAAAAGTGGAAAATGGCTGCTTCGAGAGGAGAGCTGGTTTGTGGTGAATGCGGAGCGCGGGTATACCTGGCAGCAGGTCTGATCAAGGAACCTTACTTTGCTCATTATGATACGACTGCCTGCGAATATTCCGGGAACAGGGAATCGGAAGAAGCTCTTAAAGGGAAACGCTTATTGTATAACCTTCTTAAAAGGAGCTTTCCTCAGGCGGAGATACATACCAGATACAAGCTAAAAAACGGTTTGTACACCAGTTTTTATATAATCTTTACAGATGGATGTTCTATTGCAGTAGAATACAGGCTTTACAGCACCGGTATTGAGGAATTTTATCTAAGAGATGATTATTACCGGGAAGAGGGAATACTTCCTGTATATATCTTAAATCCCAGAGTGAACAAGAACGACCAGCAGCTATCCTGGTATCAGAGTCTTATTCAGAAATCCATGGGTTATTGTGCTTTTCTGGAATCCTCCTCTGAAAGGATATACCTTAAGAAGAATTTTGATAATCATTTCGGTAAGGTAAGAAAAGTGGTTACCATACGAAAAGAAGTATCTGTATCAGAACTGGTGTTAAGTAGACAGGGGAATCTTTCGGAAGAGTTCTTTCAGGAATGCCAGGAGATGGAGGAGTACCTTTGCCTGCCCGAAGGTATCAGAGGAGATGTGCTGGAAAATGCCATACGGCTGATGCTTAAGGGACAGGAACAGTTGGTATCCGAAAAATACAGAGCTTTTATCAGGGATAGAAAAATAATCTAAGGAGGAATATTATGTTTCAGGTAGGTATTGACTGGAATCCAAAACAGGCAAAGTTAAAAGAATTAACCTTGAACACTGAAAAATTCAAAGAGGCAATGGAACTGTGTCTGTACCTGCATGGGATTGTGCATACATCAGAGATATCACATAATCCAGAGGCTAGTTATTATGATGAAATTATGAATGGGCTGACCAAAGAAGCCTTTACTATTATGCCTACAATAAAAGACGTAACCATAGCCTGGAATATATGGCATATAACAAGAATTGAAGATATAACCTCCAATATCCTGATACAGGAGAAAGAGCAGGTCTTAAATGAAGACTGGCTTAAACGTCTTGGAGTGACTGCCACGGATACCGGAAACGCTATGACGGATGAAGAGATTCTGGATTTAAGCAAGTCCATAGACATGGAAGAATTGAAAAATTACCGCAAGGCAGTTGGAGTCAGAACGAGAGGTATTATAGAGAGTTTGACACCGGATGATTTAAAGCGAAAGGTTAAGCCTGAAGGTATTGCCAGAATCCTTAAAGAAGGTGGTGTAACCGAACATCCCGATTCACTGTGGCTGCTTGATTTTTGGGGCAGGAAGAATGTTGCGGGGATCTTGCTTATGCCTATAACCAGACATCAAATAGGGCATTTGAATGACAGCATGAAATTAAAAAAGAAGCTGATGAAAAAAATCTGATGAAAACATCTGATGAAAAACTTCTGCGGATAAATTAGAAAAGGTCTGTGGAAATAAACAGGCCTTTTTTATTAAAAAGATATTTCTGTTGATTCACCTCTGTTTCATATATAAAATCTTATTATTTATTCTTTTATCTCATCTTTGTGTGCAAATCTGAAAACTCATGACACCAATCTGAACCGTCCTGCTTTGAGGGAGTATACCTTACAATTTAGAAACATAGCATTACTACGTACGGAATAGGAGCATGGGAAGTGTATGCACATTGCGACAATTTAGAAACAAAGTATCACGGCATACCCCTTAGCACATCTTCTGTCCTTCATAAGCTGACTCCGTAAAAAGTGAAATATTCCGTCTGACATAAATACTTCCAATAGAAGATATCTTAGTTAAATTTATAACATATCTACAATTACGTAATTAAATTTCTTCTTATAGCATACAAAATATCTAAAAAATCCCCTTAAAATAAAAAATACACACTAAAATAAAAAAACCCCCCTTTAAATTGCATGAATTTGCCAATTACAATGTAAGTAACAATATGAGAGGGGAAATAAGCCGTATAGAAACAGATATGCTTATTTCTATAGACTTAAGGAACTGTTAACCAGATTAACAAGGAGGAAAGAGTGAGAGAAGAATCTATCACTCCCCCTGATTTACACGCGTGCTATAGCACGCAGATGGGAGCTATGAATGAAGCAAACGAAGCAAAAGGGAAAAGTCTTAAACAGACGAGTGCTTGGCCTTATGATGGTAATGATACTGGTTCTTTGCAGTATGGTTACTCCTTTTGGCGGAAGAACTCAGGTTCAGGCGGCTACAGCTATTACATCTATGTCTTATTTTTCAGCAGCAGACGGTCCGGTTATCACCAAATCGGGAGTAGGACAGGCAAGCTATGGATTCGTAATGCCTATATTTAACGGCGGCGCAGCCACTTGGGCAGAGGTTGCCAGTGATTTAACGGTTAACGTAAAGGTTAATGGCAGCTGGGTAAATATCGATAACACAGGTTTCACTTACAATGTTAACTGGGGAAATTGGAGTGACGGCGGTTTTAACGGATATTGGTTCACAGTATCAGAGACTACATATCTAAGGTTAGCCTCTAAAACCACAGGCGTTACCCTGGATTATACGCTGGTATTTACCAACTTGCCCAAAACTACAATCACCTCCATGGCTGCTACCCAGGGACCTGATATTACGGCAGGAGTCACAGGGGGAGCAGGCTTTACATATCCGATCTTTAATGGAGATGCATCTATCACTTATGCTGCTGTTGCAGAGGATCTGAAGGTATTTGTGAAGCCGGTGGCAAGCAGTACCTGGATAGACATTGACAATAATGCGGCCAGCGGATGGATCTATGACAAGAATTTCGGACAGTTTACGGACGGAGGTGGCGGTTATTGGTTTACCGTTACAGAATCCATCAATGTTAAACTGGAATCAAAGTCTTCTAAAGCAGCTTTAATATACACGATTACCTACAATCAGCCAGTAAGAAATAATTATAATATCACGGCTTATGACGGGACTACTTATACGGCCGGTGAAACCGGAGCAATCGGTATTCCCTTACCTAAAATTGATGGAGGTGCACCGGTCAGCTCAGAACTTGATAAGTTTGTTTATGAGATAAAAGTGAATGGTATCTGGGTTGAATTGAGTGACTTTAGTAAGAGCAGCTTCAGCTATTCCGGAAATGGCTATAATACTTTATCTGATAAGAACCAATGGGGATATTGGGTAGATCACATCTATGGTCTGTGGTTCCAGCCGATTCAGGTAAATATGGATATAAGAATCGGATATCCTCTCAATGGACAAAAAGGCGGAAGCATTGGCACGAATTATGTATACTACACCTTTATCGGTAACCCTGACGCACCAAGACCGGATGTATCAGACCTTGGTGATATAGAACTTGGAACACCTGAAAATCCGGAGGTTGCCGGAATGAATCTGGTATGGAATGATGAATTCAGCGGAACCTCCCTGGATACCAGTGTCTGGAATTATAACACAGGCTATTATATCAATGATGACCCCGGTACCTGGGGCTGGGGAAATAACGAACTGGAGCATTACACCAGCAGTGAAAGAAACATTTCAGTAAGCAATGGCAAATTAACGATAACAGCGTTAGAAGACCCCAAGACCTTTCCGCAGGATCCAAATCGTGTAGCACCCTATTCCTCCGGTAAGATTACAACAAAAGATAACTTTACCTTTAAATACGGAAGAATTGATTTCCGTGCAAAGCTTCCCAGAGGAAATGGATTATGGCCTGCACTCTGGATGCTGCCCAATGACGATACGTATGGTACCTGGGCGGCTTCCGGTGAAATAGACGTAATGGAAGCAAGAGGACGTCTTCCGGGTGCCTCAAGCGGTGCCATACACTTTGGCGGACAATGGCCTGCGAATACTTATATTGGCGGTGATTATTCCTTCCCCGACGGACAGACGATAGATTCTGATTACCATGTATACAGTGCCGTATGGGAAGAAGATAATATTAAATGGTATGTAGACGGTAAATGCTTCTTTAAAGCCACAAATGACCAGTGGTACTCCAATGGGGCACCTTCCAATAACAATGCTCCCTTTGACCAGGAGTTCTATATTATTATGAATCTTGCGGTAGGCGGATGGTTCGATGGCGGCGTTACACCGAATCCGGGAGATATACCGGCAAACATGCAGGTGGATTATGTAAGAGTCTACAAAGATACAAATGGTGAAAATCCAAGTAATGTACCAGTAACAGGAATTACACTGGATAAACAGACTGCAGCTTTATCAACCATCGGTGAAACAGTCCAGATAAACAGAACTATTACACCTGGCAATGCAACCAATAAAAATGTAACCTGGACTTCCTCCAATCCATCGGTAGCTACTGTCAGTGCCGGTCAGGTAACTGCTGTTTCAAACGGTACAACAACTATTACAGCAACAACAAATGATGGAGGCTATACAGCTGCCTGCCTTATAACGGTGAATGCAGGCGGAAATCAGACGGTACCGGTTGCAGGAGTGGTTTTAAGTGCTTCACAAACAGAATTGACAGTTGGCGGAACTGCTACTCTCAATGCAACGATAAGTCCCTCAAATGCATCCAATAAACAGGTTACCTGGTCCAGTGCCAACAGCAGTATTGCAGCAGTGAATCAGAGCGGTAAAATAACAGCTGTTGCTGCAGGTACGACCACGATTACCGTTAAGACGGCAGATGGCAATAAAACTGCAAGCTGTCAGGTTACCGTAAAGGCAGCCACCACTGTATATGTGATTGGTGACAGTGTAAAAGGGCTGAAGAAAATTGGAGATAAGTTAGAATTCTATGTAAACGGAGCGACTTTTGCAGACTTACATTATAAAATCAATAATGGCGGTCAGATAAATGTGGCCATGAGCGGAAGTGGAAACGGCAGCTTCACCTACACCGTTAATCCGGTCAAACAGGGAGATGTGATAGAGTATTTCTTTACCTATAACCCGGGAAATGGTGCGCTGGATACACAGACCCTTACTTATATACACGGAGTAACGCAAGGAACACCAGAGGATGGTGGCTCCGGTAATCCGGGTGCCAATACAGACGTAGCAGCCGGAAAGACTGTAACTTCTTCCGGAGCAGAAGGAGCCGGCTTTGGTGAAAGCAATCTGACAGACAATAATATGGCTACCAGATGGTCATCAAATTTCGCGGATAATGCCTGGTTTGTCATTGACCTTGGAGGAACCTATAACATCAGCCAGCTGGTGCTTAACTGGGAGGCTGCTTACGGAAAGCAGTTTGAGATACTGGTATCAACCAATGGCAGCACTTATTCCAGTATCTATAAGCAGTCTAACGGCAGCGGTGGTATTGAAACACTGAATTTCTCTGCCGTTAATGCCAGATACGTCAAATTCCAGGGAATAGAAAGAGTACTGCCTTATGGATATTCTTTGTGGGAGGTTAAGGTAATGGGGCATAATTAAAAATATCAAATGAAGTAGCAGAACTAAATTTACGAATAATGAATAATTAATTCTTGAAATAACCAAGCAAATAACTAGCCAAATAATAGATTAACATGTTTTTTTACAGTAATATTTGAATAGGCATGCTCTCTATTCTGTTATTCTTCCAATGATAATATAACACAGGGAAAGGGTAGGAAGATATAAGAAAAAGAGGGTATGCCGGAAGTGTCATAACCAGTAAAATACAATGAAAAGCAGATAGGCTAAACCGGTATGAAAGCAGAAATGAATAGAAAAGCAGAATATATCAAAAGATACTTGTCACAGCACATAAAATGTTGTAGACTTATATTAGATTTTGTATGACTGGCGGAAATGGGAGTTCACCCATAGGGAGTACAAAAATATAAATGCCGACCGCCTGGGCAGCCCTGGTAGCTCTGTACCTATACAGAACCTCGGGTTACCCGGGCGGTTTTTTGCTGTCTTGAGGATTAAAATCCCCCAAGCGTCAATAATACAGGAAAAGGAGAATGAAAATGAGAGCATTGATCAGCGTATCGGACAAAACCGGAATAGTGGAATTGGCAAAGGAGCTGGAAGGTTTAGGCGTTGAGATTCTGTCTACTGGAGGAACCTATAAGAAACTGAAAGAGGAAGGAATTGATGCTGTTGAAGTATCGGAGGTTACCGGATTTCCTGAGTGCCTGGATGGAAGGGTAAAGACCCTTCATCCGGCTATCCATGCCGGGCTGCTTGCTATGAGGAGCAAGGAAGAACACATGAGACAGTTAGAGGAACTTCAAATCCAGCCGATAGACTTTGTAATTGTTAATCTCTATCCCTTTAAGGCAACTATATTAAAAGACGGTGTAACCAGAGAAGAAGCTGTAGAAAATATTGATATCGGCGGTCCCACCATGCTGCGCAGTGCTGCCAAGAATTATCAGGATGTGGCAGTGGTTACGGACCCTTCCGATTACAACAAAGTGCTCTCAGAACTCAAAGAAGCCGGACAGGTAAGTCTGGAGACGAAGTTCTACCTGATGCAGAAGGTATTTATGCATACCTCTAATTATGACACAATGATTGCAGATTATCTGAAGAAGGAAAGAAAAGATACGGAACTTCCAGAAACCCTTACCCTTACTTTTGAGAAAGTTCAGGACATGAGATATGGTGAAAATCCTCACCAGAAGGCAGCATTTTACCGTGAAATCGGTAAAAGAAAAGGTTCTTTGGCAGATGCCCTGCAGTTAAATGGCAAGGAGCTCTCCTTCAATAACATTAATGATACCAATGGTGCCCTGGAGCTGTTAAAGGAATTTACAGAACCGACAGTAGTTGCCTGCAAGCATGGAAATCCCTGTGGAGTAGGAAGTGCTGAGAATATTGATAAAGCCTGGGACAAAGCATATCAGGCAGATAAAGTATCCATTTTCGGCGGAATCGTAGTATGTAATCGTACAGTTACCTCCTATATGGCTGGTGAGATGAGTAAGATATTCCTGGAAGTAATAGTTGCACCTGATTATGAAGAAGGAGCACTTGAAATCTTAAAGGCAAAGAAAAATGTAAGAGTTCTGAAATTGGAGCATATAGAAGTACACCAGGATGAAAATGCTTATGACTTAAAAAAGGTAAACGGCGGGCTTATTGTACAGACTATAGACAGCAAACTATTGTTAGAAGAAGAGTTAAAAGTTGTTACTGACAGAAAACCGACGGAGAAGGAGCTTGAGGATATGCTCTTTGCCATGAAGGTGGTGAAGTTTGTAAAATCCAATGGTATTGCACTGGCGAAAGATAAGCAGTCCATCGGAATCGGACCTGGACAGGTAAATCGTATATGGGCAGCCAGACAAAGTATCGAGCATAGCAAAGAACTTATAAGTGAAGAGGCTGCTGCGGGCTCTGTACTTGCTTCTGACGCCTTCTTCCCTTTTGATGACTGTGTAGAGGCAGCACATGCAGGTGGAATTACAGCAATTATCCAGCCAGGCGGTTCCGTCCGTGATGAAGATTCCATAAAGAAATGCAATGAATATGGAATAACGATGGTATTCACTGGTATGAGGCATTTCAAGCACTAAATATAAGATAGTTTTATCCTGCCAAAAAGGCTTCCCTGGCACAGTTTCTTAGAAACTGGTTGCCAGAGAGGCTTTTTTTATGTAATAAATAAACGCCTGATCAGCTGTTATTGTAACAATTAGAGAATAACCAGTAAACATTTACTAATTACGTGGTTAAAATTGACAATGAGTTCTATCCTTAGTACAATAGATATTAGGGTGTGTCTGAAAACTCACTGCACCGTTCTGAATGTCAGCCCGGTACAGGCAGTTTTCAGACACACTGGCGGGATTAAATTCTAATCCAATTTTAATATTTGTGTAATATGGAATTAATCGGGATGGAATATGATTATATTACACAGGTTAAAGACATAAAAATCAACTTAAGCGTGAAGAAATAAAAAACTCCACACAGGAGGTGTTAAAATGCTATTGCTATTTCAGGTTTGTTTTTTTGCAGGTATTGCATTGATAATTATATCAGTTCTTTTGGGAAGCCTCTTTGATATTGTTGGGATTGACGGCTTTGACCTGGATTTTGGAGGAAGTTCCATTGTGCTTCCCTTTAGTCCGATTGTTTTCGTTTTGTTTTCAGCAGTGTTCGGCGGTATGGGATGGATTCTGTGGGAGAAGGTTCCAGGCTTGTTCTGGATATTAATGTTATTCATTTCTGCAGTTACCGGTTTTGCAGTATGTTTCACAATACAGCATTTTATCATAACACCCCTTAAGAAAGCCCAGAATACCAGCACACCGGATGTACAGGATCTTGTTGGGCTGCCTGCCACTGTATCGGAAACCATAATGGAGAATGGCTTTGGAGAGATAAGGTATGTTATTAACGGAAACAGTTATACCTCACCCGCTAGGACCATTAACGGCGGAGAGATTAAAGCAGGAGGAAGTGTCGCCATCTGCTGGATTGAGGAATATGTATTTTATGTTACATCCACAGAGAATATCTGATACATAAGGTTAAACCTATATCGTATCTGATATAAATTAGGAAACCATGGTTATAGGAAAGCCCTTTATACAAGGCTATNNGGGAGTACGTGTTAATAGGAGGAAGAAAGTATGCCATTACAAGCTATTATTATTGCAGGAAGTGTTGTTGGAGCTGTTATTCTGGTTATCCTGCTGGTCACAACCATGTGGAAGAGAGTACCCCAGGATAAGGCAGTAGTTGTAACCGGTCTTAAGAAAAGGGTTATCTCCGGTGGCGGTGGTTTTGTTATCCCTTTGCTGGAACGTGCCGACAAGATTTCATTGGAAAATATGAAAATTGAGATTCGTACGGAAGGAGCAAGAACGGAACAGGGTGTTGATATCCGTGCCGATGGTGTTGCTGTTGTTAAGGTGAAAAGTGATAAAGAAAGTATTTTAAATGCCGTAGAACAGTTTTATACAGGCAGAGAACAGCAGACTATAGAAGTTATTAAAGATACTGGAAAAGATGTATTGGAAGGTAAGTTAAGAGAGATTATCTCTAAAATGACCGTTGAAGAGATTTATAAAGACAGAGAAAAGTTCGCGTCACAGGTTCAGGAAGTTGCAGCCATGGGGCTTGCCAGTATGGGACTTGAGCTGAAGGTATTTACCATTCGTGATATCTCCGATAAGAATGGTTATCTGGAGGCGCTTGGTAAACCTCGTATTGCGGAAGTAAAGAAAAATGCTGCTATTGCTGAAGCTGAAGCTTTAAAGGAAACCAAGATTAAGGTAGCAGAAGCGGAGAGACTGGGAGAAGAAGCAAAGATTGTCGCAGAAACCCAGGTGGCGGAAGCGAATAAGGAAAAGGAATTAAAGATACAGGGCTATCGTCAGGAGCAAGAGACAGTAAAAGCGAAAGCGGATGCTGCTTATGCCATCCAGAAAAATAAAGTGGATAAGGAAGTTACTGAAACTGCCATGCTGGTAGAGCTTACCAAGAAGGAAAAACAAGCAGAAATTCAGGAAAAAGAAGCTATCAGACGTGAAAAGGAATTACTTGCTACAGTTAACAAAGAAGCTGATGCAGATATTTACCGTATCAGCAAAGAAGCTGACGCTAAGAAATATTCCGAATTAAAAGAAGCGGAAGCCGCCAGTATGGCAATAAAGGTTAAGGCAGAAGCGGAAGCCGAAGCAATCAGGATTACCGGTGAAGCGGAAGCAGCCTCCATCCTTGCAAAAGGTACTGCCGAAGCTCAGACCATGGTTAAGAAAGCCGAAGCTTACAAGCAGTATAACGATGCTGCGGTAACACAGATGATTATTGAGAAATTACCTGAAATTGCTGCCTCTATTTCTGAACCTCTTACTAAGACTGAGAAAATTGTTATTATAGACAGCGGCAAGAATGGAGAAGGCTCAGGAGCTTCTAAGGTATCCGGTTATGTAACAGATATTATAACTCAGATTCCTGAGACTATTGAAGCACTTACTGGAATTAACCTGACAGACTCTATTAAGAAGAATCTGTCAAAAGGAAATACAGAGGAGCCATACAGCCAGGATAAAGAAGAGCAGGATTCCTCAGATTATAAGGAAGTATAAAGTGTAAAGTCATAAAATCAGGCACCATAGACATTTAATAATAAATGTTTACGGTGCCTTTTTTATGGCTTTTTATAAGCTGCATATTCTTGTTTTACTGTGCTGTTTCCGATGGAGTGGGAGTAGTATCTGATTTCTCGACTACTGTAACTTTGCAATAATCATATTTACCATTTCCGATAGAAGCGAAGATATAAGTAACGCCAGCTGATTTTGCTGAAATTCTTCCGCCAATGCTTACACTGGCAATATTGGAATCATTACTCCAGAACTTTGCTTCTTCTACAGTATTGTTAGGCTTTAAGATCGCTGTTAAGGAAGTCTTATCACCTACTGTCAGGGTCAGCTCCGATTTGGTAAGTTTAATACTTAAGGCCGCAGGACCAACGGTAATACTGCAATCCAAAGTGGCAACTGTCTTAGTGCCATCTTTAACGGTAACAGTTATGGAAGCAGTTCCAAAGTCAACAGCTGTTATAAGACCGGAATCATCAACCGTTGCAATGGAGGTATCACCGGATTTGTAGGACACTTTCTGGCTTTCTGTAATATTGTACAGCTTTAAGTTGAAAGTAGAATCTTTTACCAGGGACTTACTCTTTACATTTAATTTAATGCTGTTTTGTTCTTCATCAGTGGTTGTTGCACTGGCAACTGCAGTACTGCCGAATACGGGCGGCAATAATACAGACAGGAATAAACATATGCCAAATGCCAGAAGGCATTTTTTCCATAAAGCAAATTTCATGGCATTATCCTCCTAATGACAGGTCATTGATATTACAGAAAGTAAAGGTGGCTTTCTATATACTATTATATCAATAGTATGGCCTGTTTCCAACACTTTCCGTGAAATTCATATAACATCACGGACTATGTATCTTATTATGTACCTTACTAAAATAATATATTAATTTGTCAGAATCATGTCAATTTCTTAATTTTTTCTTACGAATCTTACGAATATTATTTGATTGATGAAAGCTCTACGGTCAAAACGATGTAATAGGGAAAGACTATAGATTAATGAAGATATTTTAGATATTATATATAAATGTCAGTTTATTTGATTCATTGATTAACGATTAACAGAATATGACAATAGTGTAACTATGGATTTAACAAGACTGTGAGTAAGAAGGAGCAGGGGTATAATGAAATATACGATAAGGGAATTTGCAGAATTGCTGGGAGTAACTGTTGATACCTTGCGGTTGTATGAAAAACACGGTATCATCAATCCGACAAAAGATAAAAGAAACAGCTACCGGTATTTTAACGATTTTGATGCCAGAAATATGTTAATGAGCCGTTGGTACAGAAGTCTTGAGTTCTCTATGCAGGAAGCTGCCAGTCTCACCGGAAGAGCAGATCCCAACACTATTATTGAAAAAGTTCAGGATAGAAAAAAGCAGTTGGAGGAAGAGATTAAGCAAAAAAACATGCTGCTTCAGAAAATGTCAGAAATCACCCTGGAATATGAAGAAATAAATCACAGACTGGAAAAGTGCAGCCTGAAGGAACTGCCAGGAGTCTATCGAATAAAGCAGACAGAAAAGAACAGTCTGCGTAAAGATTCTTCGCTGACTGAGATAGTAGAGGAGTGGATGAAATACCTGCCCTTTACCTTTTTTTCTTTTCATATAGATCGACAAGAGGTCTTAAACAAAAACAACTGTTTTGACTATAATTGGGGACTTGCTGTATTTGAGGAGGATGCAAGGAGACTACAGTTAAAACCTGATGAAGGCGTAGAGTATCTTCCGCCTGCTAACTGTGTATCCTCACTGATCATATCCTCCAGCGATTATATTACAAAGGAGTCTATTTTCTTTATGCTGGAGTACATAAAAGAAAAGGGATATGAGATCGGAGGAGATATTTTTGGAAAGATTGTTCTGACGGAAACCTCACATACGCTGCGCCGTACTTATATTGAAGTAAATATACCCGTGGAAAATTAAAGGGATATGCTTTTTGCCTCTGCTCCTGGAAAAAAATGTGCAACTTGTTTGTTATTTAACAAACTATTGACATTGGTGTAACACCAGGGTTTATGATAAAACTGCATGAACAATGCAGAAATCATACACAACAAGGGAGAGGAAAACATGAAAAAGAAGAAATATGTTATTTTATTAACTGTTTGCATGCTGTTGTTAGCTGTCTTTACCGGCTGTAACAAAAAGGAACAGAATGATAAGAAAAATGAAAACGATAAGAAGGCTGAAGTAACCGGTGAGGCCCAGGGGGATGTAACCTATAAAGCCGGTACCTATACAGGAGAAGCAGAAGGAAAGGATGGCCTTATTCAAATCGAGGTGACCTTCAGCGATACAGAAATAACCGATATTAAGATTGTGAATCAGACTGAGACAGAGGGTCTTGGGGATGAAGCCTTAAATACCATAAAGGATAAAGTATTAAATGGACAGACACTGGATGTGGATGCCGTATCCGGTGCTACGGAATCCAGTGATGGAATCCTTGCAGCTATTGAGAATGCAGTAAAGCAGGCTGGTGGTGATGTAGATGCATTAAAAGCCAGAGAAACCGTAAAAGAAGGCGAAGGTAAGACCGAGGAACTGACTGCAGATGTAGTAGTGGTTGGTGCCGGTGCCTCAGGCGTCTCAGCGGCTGTCTCGGCAGCAGACAAAGGAGCCAAGGTAATCCTTATAGAGAAAACCGCGGTAATCGGGGGTGCCAGTAACTTATCCTGGGCAGGAAAGTTCTACAACTCTTCTGCAGCTCTTGATAATGGTGTGAAGGTGGAAGTGGAGAAAGAAATAGCAGACTGGATCGTTAATAATCACTGGAGAGTAGATGCGGCTGCTATCAGACAGTATGTAACAAAATCCGGAGAAACCTATGACTGGCTTGCCAAAAAAGGCTATCAGACCACCTTCCTTAATTTTGGTGGGGAACAGCTCCATGTACTTCCTGCTTATAGCACACGTCAGGAAATCCTTCGCAGTATGCTGGAGGCATCCGTCGTGAAAGCAGGGGGACAGGTGCTTACCGAAACAACCGGTAAAAAGCTGTTAACCAATGAAGCCGGTGCTGTTACCGGTATCAGTGCAGAGAAAGCAGACGGAACCACACTTAATATTACTGCGAAAAGTGTAGTCCTGGCAACTGGCGGCTATGCTGCCAATGCTGATATGGTAAAAGAGTTATTTGGCTTTGAAGGGGTTAATGGTGGCCTTGGACAAAATATTGGAGAAGGACTTCAGATGGCCTGGGATATCGGAGCCAAGGTGCCTGATAATATCGGAGGCCAGATGCTCCATCAGACCCTGGCAAAAGCCACAGCTAATCTAAAGAAAGAATATACTTCCTTCCAGGCAAGTTATCCTCTTATGTTGTCTTACCTGCCAAATTTTATGAATGTAGGTCCTTCCGGAGCAAGGTTCCGGGACGAGGCTTCCACACTGACAGCTGTAGCAGCTGCTAACACCAGTGCTTTCAACGGTGCATATCATCTGGTAATCGTATCAAAAGCACAGTTAGATTTACTGGCGGAAAAAGGCATGAGCGGTGTCAACGCTCCGAAACTGCCAGGGCTGCCCCCTGAATTCTATGCAGACTTTACAGACCAGTTTACCCTTGAGAATCCCTGGGCAGAGGTAGAGAAGGTATTTGACTCCATGGTTGCCAACGGTGACGGTTATAAGGGAAATACCATAGAAGAACTGGCTGAAAATGCAGGAATGGATGTAGATACCTTTACCGAGGCCTATAATAATTATGTGGAAGCTACTAAGACTGGCGTAGATACGGAGTTCGGCAAAGCTTCTGATTACCTGCTGAGCATGGGAGAGGAAGGCCCTTATTACGCAATTGTAGCTGAAATCAACAATCTGGGTTCTGTAGGCGGGCTGCTTGTAAATACGAAGTTTAAAGTCCTTAATGAAGAAAGAACACCTATCAAAGGGTTATATGCGGTAGGATTGGAATCAGAGGGAGTTCTATTTAATGATACCTATGTTGGAAATGGCGTAGGTATCGGATATTCCTTTACCTCAGGTCGTCTTGGAGGAGAAAATGCTGCTGCTTATGCCTTAACTGCAAAATAGCAGCCATAATGTGGTAAATTGATGACCGCGGCATAGAAACTGGATAATCAGGTACTTTCCTGGAGAAATCTGACTTTCTATGAAGCGGTTTTTCTTAATTTTTTCTTACAGTACTTACAAATTTCATCCAATATGCGTCAAGCACTTGTTTTTACGCCTTAAGACAGATATAATGAGGTGTATATGAAGCAAATTTGTTACTGATATAAATTGATATTGGATTTATCCTATCCAAGGAGGATTGAATAATTAGTTTTTCACAGTAATTCCAGTCCTTTAAGAGATAAACGAAGTAATTCAATTTATATAACATCAGAGATATATAAGCTCGATTATGGTTTAACTGTTTACCCAGCAATAAATACAAAAGATTTACCCTTTATGATAGGCGGGAACAGAAAAAGCTAATATTCAACTTATATAGGAGGAATTCGTGGATTTATGAGTTGCTCATAGTTTTCATGTGCCTTTTTCTATGTAGAGTAACATATAATATTTGAAATAAGGCTTAAAAGTGATATTGGAGGAAAAGAAATGCAATACATACTAATTGCCGATGATAATCAGGACATTACAGATGTTTTGTCAGCCTATTCCAAAAAAGAAGGCTTGGAACCGGTTATTGCTGGTGACGGAGAAGAAGCTTTTCGATTATTTGAAAGATACAATCCTGCTGCAGTCCTTTTGGATGTTATGATGCCAAAAGAAGATGGCTATGAAGTATGCAGAAAGATTCGCGCAGTATCCAATGTTCCGGTGCTTTTAATTACAGCTAGGGGCGAGGACTTTGAGAAAATAATGGGGCTTGATATTGGTGCAGATGATTACATTGTAAAACCCTTCAGCCCAAGTGAAGTTATGGCAAGAGTGAGGGCAGTCCTTCGCAGAATGACAAAGGCTGAGAAGGAAGTCACATCTGAAAATACAATAACCGTATGTAATATGACAATAAATCTGGATGAATATACTTTGCATATCAACGGAAATAGAATGTCCCTGACAAAAAAAGAAATTGAGACCATGTGGACTCTTGCAAAGAATCCCAACAAAGTATTTACCAGGGATAATCTTCTGGATAGTCTTTGGGGTTTTGATTATTTTGGTGACAGCAGAACGGTGGATTCTCATATTAAGAGACTGCGAGCTAAATTAGATGCGCTTCCTCATCCCGAATGGAATATTAAGACCATCTGGGGGGTAGGATATAAATTTGAGATAGAAGAGGCATAACTCAAAATAAGTAACAGGATTACTTTTTATTGAGAAATGATAGGAATCTCCTTTTGTAGTTGAATATTTGATTTGAGTGTCAAAGGGTCAGCTTTTCAGGCATTTGACACTTAAATCATATTTATAAAAGGATCTTGATAACTGATTGTTAGATGAATTCCATATTCAGAAAAGAGGAATAAATGGATAGAAAGCAGCAGAGGAAGCCTTTTAACAGGCTTTTTTTTAAAGTATATATTAACTATGCC
This sequence comes from Lachnoclostridium sp. UBA6558, assembly GCA_002434335.1. Lineage (GTDB taxonomy): Bacteria > Bacillota > Clostridia > Lachnospirales > Lachnospiraceae > Anaerocolumna. Next base: position 55,617 of record DJJW01000070.1, read on the forward strand.
CTTGTTCTGACTCTGTTTGCCATAATGGTTGGTCTTATCTTTGTAAACCTGTATGAAAGCGCAACGAAAAAAAGCTATCAGAATAAAATGTTCAAGCAGGCAAGCTTTATAATAGATGATTTGTCCAAGGCTATTATCAATAATGAGTCGGAGGAATATCTGGATAATCAGCAGATTATACAGGATGTGGACCCTGACGAACTGGATATCTGGACCATTTCAAATCCCAATTCCAATAATCCAATGGATAAGAAGTTTGAGAATTTAAATCTGGAAAATGTAGCATTATCACCAGATTGCATAACAGTAATAGAAGGGGCATTTAACAAAGAGACCTTGTACCGAAGCGGTTATTATGAAGAATTCGGCGGCAGTTCTGTAATCCAGGGTTACCCTGTTATTATTAACGGAGAAGTTGTAGGAGTAGTACTGCTTCGTTCCGATGTTAAGAAACAAGAGGATATTGTCAGAAGCAGTGTGACCCTGATTTATTCCAGTGTAGGAATTGCTCTTTTCATTTCCTTTATTATTGCCATATTATTTGCAAGCGGTATCACGAAGCCTATCAGCTCCATGAGAATGACTGCTCTTCAATTGGCAGACGGGAAATACCAGAGTAAATTAGCCCTGAAACGGAAGGATGAAATAGGGGATTTGGCCACTACCATAGATATTCTGGCAGACCGGCTGAAGGAAAATGAAGAGGAAAGACAGAACAGGGAGCAAATAAGAACGGATTTCTTTGCGAATGTATCACATGAACTAAGAACACCTATTACTGTTATCAGAGCGTATACGGAAACCTTGCTGGATGGTGTGGTAACCGATGAAGAAAAAGTATATCAGTACTATGTTAAGATCCTGGGTGAATGCAAGGGTATGGAAAGACTGGTAGGAGATCTTCTTCTATTATCAAAAATGCAGAATCCGGATTTTGAGGTAGAGAAGGAGCCGGTTAATGTTACTCAGATTTTTGAGGATTTGCTAAAAAGCTTTCATCCCCTATGCCAAAATAAGGAAGTTGAGATGATACTTACAGGGGATCAGCCTGCCTATACCATGATGGGAGATTATGACCGTTTAAAACAAATGTTTTTAATCATACTGGATAATGCGATTAAGTTCTCCCATGTAAATTCTGCCATACACATAAATTTAAGCAAAAAGGATAAACTATTAATATCAATTAGAGATGAAGGCATTGGAATCTCAAAGGAAGAGCTGCCCTTTATTTTTGATAAATTTTATCGTTCCAAGCTAAGGCAGAATGCACAAGGCTCAGGTCTGGGGCTAGCAATCGCAAAGCAGATTGCCTTAAAGCATGATGGCGTAATCACTGTAAACAGTGAAGAAGGGAAAGGCACCGAATTCCAGTTTTCCTTTCAGAGCTTGGAAAATTATGTAGAAGAGTTAAATATTTAGTAGTATTAGCACAATTTAAGCCTTGAAAAAAATAAAAGTCTGGGTTATAATAAGTTCATAAGAAATTCCTGGAATGTACGACACTCCTGTTATTTTGAACCTACATCAGATAATACGGGATTCCTAATTTGTAAGATTATGTCAGGCCACCGTTTGCAGTGGAAGACAGAGGCTTACCTGCGGAAACCCACCTAGCTTGCGCTAGGAGTCAAAATACGGGAAACGGCGTTTCGGGGTATTGACAAAAGATAAAGGGGCAGCGAAAGCTGCCTTTTTTTTGTGTTGTATATAAAGGATTTTTTGTTTACATAATTCTGAAGTTTTGATAGAATGAAGGTTAGGAAGCTTTTTTATTAAAATTGTATAGACGAGCTTTGGATATACCTATAAAATAATTTATTGCTATGACAGTGTTTTTAATTTAGACCATTCTGTGAGAGGATTAATAATAGCCTGACAGGGGAATTTGACACAATAAAGTGCGAAAGACGCAGAAATGAGAGGTAGTTATGAAAGACGGTTTTCTGAAAGTAGCCGCAGCCACTCCGCATATTAAGGTCGCTGACTGTGAATACAATGGACAGCAGATTCGAAAGTTAATTGAAGAGGCGGACGGCCTTTCTGCTAAGATATTACTGTTACCGGAGCTTTGTCTTACCGGATATACCTGCGGTGAGTTATTTCTCCAGGACACCTTGATAAATAGTGCAATGACAGAGTTAAAACGTATTGTTGATTTTACGAAGAATAGAAGAATGCTTATAACTCTGGGACTTCCGGTATTACGTAACGGAAAACTCTTTAATACTGCAGCAGTGATATATAATGGCAGACTATTAGGCTTAGTGCCTAAGAAGAACCTTCCAGGATATTCAGAATTCTATGAGGCGAGACATTTTAATCCTGGATGTGATATTACAGAGAATTTTAATTTTTATGATGAAACAGTTCCTTTTGGTGCCAATCTGCTGTTTACTGCATCTGATTTCAGACAACTGACGGTTGGTGTTGAAATTTGTGAAGACCTATGGGTACCTCTTGCTCCCAGTGTAAATCACTGCCTGGCTGGTGCCACCGTGATTCTGAATCCCTCTGCCAGTGATGAGACTACCGGAAAAGATATCTATCGAAGGGATCTTATAAGGATGCAATCAGCGAGACTGGTCTGCGGTTATGTCTATGACTCTGCCGGTGAAGGTGAATCCAGTACGGACCTTGTATTCGGTGCTCATAATATGATTGCGGAAAACGGAGCAATGGTAAAAGAATCAAAAAGATTCGTCAATGAAATGACCGTAACTGAATTGGATATGGGGAAATTAATCAGTGAGCGAAGAAGAATGACTACCTATCAGGTGGCGGAAAGAAAAGATTACACCTATGTAGAATTTGCTTTCGGCAAAGAGCTGGCAGCTTCTGAAACCCTTATTACCAGATATATAGATAAAGCTCCGTTCGTCCCCAGTAACAGAGACGACAGGGATAGACGCTGTGAAGAGATACTTAATATTCAAGCTTATGGTTTAAAGAAAAGGCTTGAGCATACAGGTCTTAATACCAGTGTCCTTGCAATCTCCGGAGGACTTGATTCTACCCTTGCATTGTTGGTGGTCTGCAAAGCCTTTGACCTTTTAGGACTTAGCAGAAAAGGAATTCTTACAGTTACCATGCCCTGTTTTGGCACCACAGACAGAACCTATCAAAATGCTGTAAGCCTTGCAAAAGAACTTGGAACTACATTTTTAGAAATTCCTATACAGGAGGCAGTAAAGCTTCATTTTAGGGATATTGGACATGACAGCTCTGTACATGATGTAACTTATGAGAATGTGCAGGCAAGAGAGAGAACCCAGGTAATCATGGACCTGTCCAATAAATACAATGGTCTGGTAATCGGTACCGGGGATATGTCAGAGCTGGCACTCGGCTGGGCAACCTACAATGGAGATCATATGTCTATGTATGGTGTTAATTCCTCCGTACCTAAGACACTGGTTCGTTATCTGGTGGCCTATTATGCGCAGACCCTGGAGAATGAGACACTAAGAACAGTACTATTTGATATCCTGGATACACCGGTAAGCCCGGAACTGCTGCCGCCAAAAGATGGTGAGATTGCACAAAAGACCGAAGAACTGGTGGGTCCTTATGAACTTCATGATTTCTTTTTATACTATGTCCTTCGTTTTGGATACACACCCGGTAAAATATACAGACTTGCACTGTTAGCCTTCCACCAGGATTACAGTGAAGAGATTATATTAAAATGGTTGAAGAACTTTTACAGACGTTTCTTCAGTCAGCAGTTCAAGCGCTCCTGCCTGCCGGACGGTCCTAAAGTCGGTTCCGTAGCAGTATCACCAAGAGGGGATTTAAGAATGCCCAGTGATGCAAGCGTATCTCTGTGGATGAAAGAACTGGACAGCCTCGACAAATAGAATTATAGAACTTCTGCATGTGAATACGGAGCAAGCCTCATTGGAAAGGACCTCTGAATTCCGGAGGAACGTACTCTTAATTAGATTTTCTTGCTCTGATTAATTTAAATAGATTATACAAAAGATCCCAGGAGCACTGCAGGTAATTCGTTGAATTTAAGCTTGCAGAGTATTTTTACAGGGAGAATTACCGGAAGAAATAAAGATAAAGGATAATTGCAGCTGCCTATCTTCCGGCTTTTGGCAGTGAGGTCAGGATACAGACAACCATTTGTATTTTGGCCTGGAGTATTCTTTAAATCTTAGTTTTATGAGGATTTTTAGGATCTCTATAGCAATGGGTGTCAGCAGTATGGCTTTAAGAATAATCACTGATTCCGCTTCGGATGTGCCAAGTTCCTTAATAAAAAGATTCAATCTTCATGTTATTCCCACACCGGTGGTCATAGAAGAAAAAGATTATTTTGACGGAGAAACAATATTTCCGGAGGAGTTCTATAAGATCTTAAAGAGCGGAACAGATGTTAAGACCTATCACATCAATTCCTTCATGTTTCATAAACATTTTGAAACCTACGCAAAAAATGGCGATGAAGTTATATATATATGTTTTTCAACGGGAATTGCAGGAACCTACAATGCTGCTAATATAGCAAAGCAGGAACTTTTAGAGGAATATCCGGATTTTGATCTTACAATAGTGGACTCTAAATGTGCCTCCTTAGGCTTTGGGCTGGTAGTAGAAAGGGCGCTTTTACTGGCAGAAAATAACGTACCGAAGAATACCATTTTAGAAGCGATTGATTTCTATTGCAATAATATGGAACATATCTTCACGGTAGAGACTCTGGAATATCTGTATAAGGGCGGAAGACTGTCAAGAACCTCAGCGATTGCAGGCGGTCTGCTTGACATAAAGCCAATTATTGAAGTGGATGACAGCGGTGCCTTAAAACCTATAGAGAAAGTAAGAGGCAGAGGCAAATCCATTAAAAGAATAATAGATATAGTAGGCGAGCGTGGTAAAGACCTTACGGTACAGACCATAGGCCTGGTACATGGGGATGATAAAAAGACCATAACAGAAGTAAAAGAGCTCCTAGCAGAAAAGTATGGCTGCACCAACTTCCTGGAAAGCTTTGTAGGCTGTGCAATAGGTGCGCATACCGGGCCTGGAATCATCGGAATTATCTTCTTAAGTGAAGTATCTCCCTATAAGGAAATGGAACAAAAGAATAAGTAAAAAGCAGTGTATCACTGCATCGGTTTAAGTAACATAATGCAGGGGCTTCTGTCACCGGATATGGTCCGGTTTCATAAGCCCCTTTATCGTACTCTGTCATTGAATATCAGAATGTTCTGTACTATCAGAATTTTCTGCTTTTGCTAAGGTAGCTTTAATTGCGTTAACTAAAAATGTCTCGGTATATTTGCCGCTGTCTGTCACTTCAATATTGTTAATGTCTGTTCCTTCATATAGCTGTGCAGCTATTTTTTCCAAAGAAGGTTCTACCAGAGGATAAAAAGTAGATACTGCTTCGTCAATGTTTACGATACGGATGGAATTAATATGGTCCTTATCCAATACCACTTCAAGGTTAAGAGAGGTATCACTTAAAACAAAAGTGGAATTGTATACCCCCGGTATGTATTTGGCATCCGTTGTTGAATCTGTGTCGTTCCCGCCCTTATTCATAAACATAACTACAAGCAGAATAATCAATAGTATCCCCAGGCCTGCAAACAGAACTGTATATATGATTTCCTTTAAGTGAAGAACAACTATTTTGGTATTCGACATATCCTAGCACCGTGCCTTTCCTGGTTAATGTTATGCAACTTTGACATTAGCTGCCTCCATAAATCCTTTATATATTTTATTAGAAGCAAGAAAAAAATATGAATACAATTTAACTGAAGTAAAAGTCATGTTATAATACATTCACTACCTTAAATAGTGCGAAAGGGGAAGAAGCATGTCGTTAAAATTTATAATGGGACGTTCCGGTTCCGGCAAATCCTACAGACTTAATCATGAGATTATCGAAAAGTCCATGGCATATCCGGATACCAATTACCTGGTTCTGGTACCGGAGCAGTTTACCCTGCAGACACAAAAGGATATTGTAACCATGCATCCTCTTAAAGGTACTATGAATATCGATATCTTAAGCTTTAATCGGTTGGCCTACCGAATTTTTGACGAGACCGGCAGTGATGGCAGAAAGGTTCTGGAAGATACCGGTAAGACCATGGTGCTGAGAAAGCTGGTAGCCCAGAGAAAAGAAGAACTGAAATTCTTCTCCCAGGATGTGAATAAACAGGGTTTTGCAGAAGAGCTGAAATCCCTGATATCAGAAATATATCAATACAGCATAAGTATAGAGGATTTGGAGAAGGTTTCTGCAAGTCTTGAAGGAAAAGAGAGGCTAAAGGATAAAATTCATGATGTGAAGCTTGTCTATGAAGCTTTTCAGGAATATCTAAAAGATAACTACATAACCGCAGAAGAAATTCTGGAGGNNGTCTGTCTGGATGGTTTTACGGGTTTTACGCCCTCACAGTACCGTCTGTTAACACAGCTGATGAAATATGCAAAAGGTGTAGTGGTTACCGTCACTCTAGGAAAGTCTGATTACCTTGAAAAGGATGCACCTTATAAGCTCTTTCACCTAAGCAGAAAAACCATAGATAAATTAAAAGAAATAGCCCGGGGTGAAAATA
>DJJW01000068.1:0-852 GCA_002434335.1 Lachnoclostridium sp. UBA6558
CCTTCCAGCAATGATTTATTTTATCAAAAAAACACCCCATAATAAAATCTGATAGCATCTCTTCATTAATAACTATTTGCCATTGACCAACCAGTTTTTGCAAATTATCTTGTTTTTGTTCAAATTCTTTTTTTGTCATGATATCTCCTTCATTTTATAATTCCTATTCTTGACATAGAGGTTCCATTTAGTGGAGTAACAAATTGTCCAGCACCACCTATCATATCACCCCAAGCAGCGGCATTACCCTTTAAGCCGTATGTTGCATCTATANNATCATATGAATTCTTTAAGTTTTTAAAGTATGAAGCACCTACTTCATCAATGCCTTCTGCTTTCAAAATATTATTAAGTTCATCTAGATTACTATTTTTTATCGCATCAATCTTATCAAAATACGATTCATTATTAAAAGTACCAATATGATATGCTGCTTCATTTTCAACATATGGAATTGCTCGTTCACTATAAGAATATTTACCGTTTACAGGTACATCTGCAAAATTAGAACCACCCATATAGCCATATGTCCCATGTGTCTGGTAATCCATTGTTTCTTGAAATGGATGTTATTGTGCTTTCATCAAATCCTAATTTATCTGGCCAATCATAAATAACATTTCCTTTTGCATCAAACCCATTTATATATTGCAAATCACTTGGAACATTAATATCAGCTTTATATCTTGAGCTTTCGAACAATTCTTGTAATCTCTTCATTTTTGAGCATCTGTTAAGTCTGTTCTATTACCAATAGTTTTTGATACATCACTAAATTCACTAAATGAATTTACGCCACCTTTAATTGCATTATCAACCTCATCTAGCCCAGTAACCTTAATTCCGTTCTTA
>DJJW01000068.1:1062-6037 GCA_002434335.1 Lachnoclostridium sp. UBA6558
TATCATAGTCTTTTGCAAATAGATCCAAAATCAAAATGAGGATAATCTTCCCATTTTAACTTGTACTAAATCTTGACATAGGATCACAATTCATATAATAAAACGCACCTTTCGCAACAAATGTTTTGCTACAAAAAGTACGTTTATATGAGATTATTGGAACTACACTTAAAATCCGATTGCATACTCAAGGCAAATTTTTTTGTTAAAGCCTCTTAATTCATGTCATGGATTACGTCACTTCGTGAGATGCATGATATTGAATTAAGAGCCTGGGATTTTGGTAGTGGAAGTCTTAAAGTATAACCATAATATAATTAAATAAATTATAGCCAAGCTCCACTCTATAAATTTCTCAGAACTTTATCTGCTCTTAACCTTTTGATTAGATTTTCTAATGCTTCTGCTTCACTCTCAAACATTTTCTCTGAACCAGTGACCTTACTTGCTCTTTCGTCTGTTGCGTAAACATACCACTGCCCACCTTCTTCTCGAATTACTAATTCATTTTCTTTATTATAGCGATTTTCAAAAAAATTATATCCTTTAAGTTCTTCTTTATCAATACAAATAATAGCTTCTTGCCTTGTCATATATTCCTCCCTTATTTAATTTCTTTAAGTAACCCTAATTTTTCTAGTTGCTCAATGGTAAGTGAGAATTCATATTGAATCCCTCCACCAGTTCCCCACCCATCTACAGATGCAATTTCGCCTTTATATGATAACAACTTACTATAATCACCATCATAATACTTTGTAACATTAGCATCAATTTGAGTCTTTAGGTTAACATCCGTACAATTATTGACGTATTCTTCAAGCTTTGTGAAATCTCCTATGACTTGATATTGATGGTAATTTGACAAATCTTCCACATATGGCAATGACCTTTGTGTGTATTCAAAAGATTTTCCATTAACAACTGGTGAAGTATATCGACCATTTGCTTGACCATATCTATCAATCACTTCACCAATTTGTGGAGTAAATGATTCTTTTATCGCATTACCATTAGTGTCTAATGTATATCCGCCCTCAGCTGCTTTAGACCAATTTATACTTCCATCTGCATTTAATACAGAAGAATTCTTAGGGATCTGTATACCATCTGGCCATTTTCCATTCTTTACAAAATCTTCTGCTGCTTCTGTGCCAACATGCTTTGATAAATATTTATATAACATATCATCATTACATGTTGTTTCTTTTATCAATTCTGAAATAGTTTTACTGCCACCCTGGTATGCTATACACATAGGAATTCACTAGCAGTTTCTATTCTATCTATTGCTTTTCTTTAATTCCTATATCACAATTCCTGTAATAGATAGAGGTGTGCGTCGCCACCCTTGAGGCTCTTGTGTCCTCGTTAGCTGAGACTGCTCCCTCTTCTTTGCAGGATATTGCGTATTAGCTAGATGTTGACAGGAATCTCTTCCTGTACTTCGTATCTCGAACCAGGTTGTAACCCGCTTAGAACTGAGGATTCTATCTATTAAAATTTTTAACTTTATTACATTCAAAGGAGGAAACACATATGTACATCATTGGCATTGATATTGGTAAAAATAATCATGAAGCATCGATTGTTGATTCTGCTGGCAAACTTATTGGTAAGTCCTGTCGCTTTTCAAACACTCATAAAGGTGCTGATAAACTTATGCAGCATATACTGAAACATATCGGCAATGAACCTTGTATCTTTGGTATGGAAGCCACTGGTCACTACTGGTATTCGATCTATTCATTTCTTAAATCAAAAGACTTTACAATCTATGTGATTAATCCTATTCAGTCTGACAGCCTTAGAAGTATGTATATCAGACAGACAAAAAATGACTCCAAAGATTCATTTCTAATCGCTGAAGTCATACGCTTTGGTCAGTTTACCACAACCTCGCTTGCTGATGAAGATCTTCTTTCCATGCGCCAGTTATGTCGTTATCGTGATTCTGTTATATCCGATCGAACTGAGATTAAACTTCGGATTAACACGATTATGGAGCAGATTTTTCCTGAATATGAAAAACTATTCTCTTCTATATGGCGAAGCTCATCCATCTCTATTCTACAAACTTATCTCACCCCTGAGTACATTGCAGAAGCCACCGTGGATGAGCTCTTTGCCATAATAAAAGATAAAAGCCATAACCGCCTCACCATTTCAAAAGCCATTGAACTAAGGGAAACGGCAGCTAATACCTTTGGTATTAAGATAGCACAAGATGCCTTTGCTTTCCAGTTAAAACAACTGTTTGACAGGTTAAATCTGCTTAACGAACAACTTACATCTTTGGAAACAGAAATTGCCTCCTACTATAATAAATTCAACTGCTGTTTGCACACAATTCCAGGTATAGGACTTGTTGCTGCCGCTACTATTCTTGCTGAAATCGGTGATATATTTAGATTTAAAAATGCTTCATCACTTGTAGCCTATGCTGGAATTGATCCATCCGTAAAACAATCCGGGCAATTCAACAGTACACACAATCATATGTCTAAAAGAGGCTCTCCGTATGTACGACATGCCATCTTTCTTGCTGCTACCACCTGTGTCTTTCATAACAGTCCTCTTAATAATTATTACAAAAAGAAACGTGCACAAGGAAAGCATCATCTTACCGCAGTTGGTGCAGTATCAAACAAGTTGACAACTATTATTTATGCTGTTCTTAGAGACAATGCACCTTATGAACCGAAAAAGTTTGCTGCATAGGGTTCTTTTGGCATTTATATTGCTACTAAAGCCATTTTTAAAATGGCTTATTTGTGATGCTCTTTTTTAAATTCTCTTACTTTGTCACACCATTCATCAATTAGTTGTCGAAGTTCCTTTGTATCCACTTCGCACCAGTTCCCCATGGCATCTTCTGCAAGATTATCATATACCTTTGTCGTTTTTGGACTTATTTCAGCACAACAAACATTACCATTTACTTCTTCATATTCACTTTCTCCAGTCAGTACCTTATCAAATGCCTCTTTAGTCCATGCTTCAAATGGGGTCACGTCACTAGACATAAATGTTGTTAGTAATTGATAATAATTATCTTCAAAAATAACACTTATATCCTCAATTCCATTATTTAATTTATATTCTTCAAATCTATACTCCATAATCTACTCCTTAGGAAATGCTGATATTATTTTTCCATCCTGATTTAAAAACATTTCTATTTGTAAACCACTTTTTGTTACACCTTGATATGTATTTCTAGTTCCCGGTTTCAATGCACAATTACTATATGCCTCATTAATTGAATCCACAACTTCTTGCGGGCGCATATTATCAGGAAAAAATGAAGAAAAACCTCCATTAACAGTTTTTGGAGTTCCATTCACTTCAACTTGTGCTTTATACACACCAAATTCATTTGATGGTAAATCTGTACCAGGAATTATTTTTCCTACAGTTCCTTCTATCCCATCATAATGATATCCTACAGCTTTACCTCTTCCATTAACCTGTCCTTCAAAAATATGTTCTATCGATGAATCCGTAAAATTATCTGTATTTTTTAATTCATTTAGGATTGACTTCGCATAGCTGGTCTTGACTTGGAATCTTTCAACTTATATTTATCCAATCAGATACCCCTTATTTGATAAACAAACTCACGGCTTTGACATAATTAGTGAAAACGGAGATATTCCAAGGTGTATTAACCTATCGATATCTCCGTTTTGAGTTGTCTGTTGAAGCTAGAAAATCAATTGTTAAACACTATTTTTGATGGACTCTAGTCCTTTCATTAGTGCATCTTGAATAAGACTAACATTATTCTCATATTGAGGCTTTTGATGTTTAATTATATCCAAAAATTCTTTGAATACTCCATCCACCATTATAGTAACACCCTCAACCTTTTCTCCTGTTTTTTCATTTTCAAATTCTTCTGACATTATTGATATGGTTTTTTTCATACTTACTCCTTTGATAATAAATCTTCACAGTCTCTATTTAACCAATATTTCTCTTCATAAGGGATAATATCCATAAAATCAATATACCTTGCTTCCCAATTTTGGGGTGCATATTCTTCGTAAGAAGCTGGTTCTGAATAAAGAGAAAATAATTTATGGGAATCAAAATTTACATACAAACTAGGACGAAAATCATAGTACCAAGAATCATCATTTGATTCTCTGCTTTTTTCCAAAAGTTCTCTTAATTCCTTTGCTTCAATTTCATATTTTTTAATTCTGCTTAAAAATATTTTAGCATTATCAGAATTCAAAATCAATATGTCTTTTCTGACCTCGTCAATATATTCTTCTACATCAAATCCTTTTTCTTTAAACGCATCAATTCTTTTTCTGTAATTTAGGAACCAAAGTTCTTTATCGGTTACAAACCAACTAAAAATTCCATTATAGAAAACTCCCACAATAATATTTTCATTGCTATCAGGGATCAATCTTTCCATAAGTTATTGTCCTCCTTTGATTATCCTACCATTTGTTGCATACTCTTCCATCCAATCTACCCATGGTGATGGGAACTCAATACTTTTACCTGGTGTTGTTGGGTCTGTTAATTTTGGAGCAGCTCCACCTTGATTTAATGGATTATTTTTATATCCTGCTTGAGGAATCGTATTTTCTTGTACCATATCATCAAACCATTTAGGAACCTCAAATTCATATATATCTGCACCTGGTCTATTGTTTAAAAAATGTTGTGAATGTTCACCATTATCAATACTTATATTTAAATTTTTATCTGGTTTATTAATATAAACATTACCATCGTTATCTATTACAACTCTCTGTTGGCTTGACTGTGTTCCTTGTCCTCCCTGAACTCTTCTATATGTAACAGTCTCTTTGCCACCCTTAATTACATCATCTGACCCTTTAATAGCTTTATCAACCTTATCCAAACCTTTCAAATACTGAGCATATTCCTCAGATGTCATACCGTAAGGTATATCATACTTTCCATTAGTAACATCATCCCAATACTTTTT
>DJJW01000074.1:0-56910 GCA_002434335.1 Lachnoclostridium sp. UBA6558
TGATACGCCGGGACATGTGGATTTTTCTGCTGAAATGGAGAGAACGCTGCAGGTATTGGATAATGCAATTCTGGTCGTTAGCGGTGCGGATGGCATCCAGGGGCATACGAAAACATTATGGAGGCTTCTTCAGAGGTATCAGATTCCTGTATTTATCTTTGTAAATAAGATGGATCAGGCCGGAACGGACAGAAATAAGCTGTTAGCGGAGCTTAAAAATGAACTGGAGGATGGCTGTATCGATTTTGGACAGGCTGGCACAGAAGATTTCTATGACCAGCTGGCTATGTGCCAGGAGAGTATGCTGGAAGCCTTTCTGGAATCCGACNNTAATCGTAAGGTATTTCCCTGTTTCTTTGGTTCAGCGCTGAAATTAGAAGGAGTGGAGCAGTTCATGGAGGGAATCGGAACATATTCTCTTATACCCTCTTACCGGGAAGATTTCGGTGCTAAAGTATATAAAATAACCCGAGATGAACAGGGAAACAGGCTTACCTTTCTTAAAGTTACCGGAGGCAGGCTAAAAATCAGGGATGTACTTTCCGGCAGCAGGTGGCAAGAGAAGGTAAATCAGATTCGTCTGTATTCAGGATTAAAATATGAAGCAGTTAACGAAATAGAAGCTGGCAGTATTTGTGCGGTTCTAGGACTTACACAGACCAGACCGGGGGAGGGGCTTGGTATAGAAGAAGCCTCTGATACACCGGTTTTAGAGCCGGTATTATCCTATCAGATTATTCTGCCGGAAGGCTGTGATCCCAGAATGATGATACCAAAACTGCGCCAGCTGGAAGAAGAGGAGCCGGAGCTTCATATCCTTTGGGATGAAACTTTGCAGGAAATCCAGGCACAGATTATGGGAGAGGTACAGATTGAAATCTTACAGAGCCTTATAGAGAGCCGTTTTGGTGTTTCTGTTACCTTTGATGCAGGCAGGATTGTATATAAGGAGACGATAGCAAATACAGTAGAGGGAGTAGGACATTTTGAACCTTTGCGACATTATGCAGAGGTACATTTGTTACTGGAACACGGCGAACCGGGAAGCGGACTTGAATTTGCTGTAAATTGCAGTGAAGATATACTGGGAAAGAGCTGGCAGAGGCTTGTTATGACCCATTTGGAGGAAAGAATCCACCCGGGAGTCCTTACCGGATCGGCTATAACAGACCTAAAGATTACCCTTGTGTCCGGACGTGCACACAATAAGCATACCGAGGGCGGAGATTTCAGAGAGGCCACCTACCGTGCGGTAAGACAGGGCTTAAAGGAAGCAGATTCCATATTATTAGAACCTTATTACGCCTTCCAGCTGGAGCTTCCCGAAAAGATGGTGGGAAGAGCCATGAATGATATTGAGAAGATGCACGGAACCTGTGAAATAACCGAAACCAACGGTGACATGGCAGTAATAACCGGTAGTGCTCCCGTAGTCACCATGCGTAATTACCAGAGAGAAGTAATCGCTTATACCAAAGGACTGGGCAGATTGTTCTGCAGTCTGAAAGGTTATGAGAAATGTCATAACCCAGAGGAAGTTATAGAAAGTATAGGATATGATTCCGAAAGGGATCTTTACAATCCCACTGGTTCCGTATTCTGCTCCCATGGAGCCGGATTTTTAGTAAGCTGGGATAAAGTGAAAGATTATATGCATCTGGAGGGATATTTTCAGAAGAAAAGTACCTTGCAGGAAGGAAGTATCCGTAATCAGGAAGAAGTGGCAGATAAGGATTTTATAAGTCTTGAAGAGATTGATAAGATTATTAATTCTACCTTCTACGCCAACCAGGGAAATAAGACGGTATGGAAGAAACGTAAAACTGCAAGGGAAAGCTATTATGCTCCTCCGGCAGTCAATAATAACAGTCAGAAGGTAATAAAAGAAGAATACCTGCTGGTAGACGGCTATAATGTTATCTATGCCTGGGAAGAACTTGCGGAACTGGCAGAGGATAATAATATGGATGCTGCCAGAATTAAGCTATTGGAGGCCTTGAGTAATTATCAGGCAATACGTAAATGTCATATTATCGTTGTGTTCGATGCCTACGGGGTGGTAGGTCATAAAGAAGAAATCATAGATTATCATAATATTCATATGGTCTATACAAGAGAAGCCCAAACTGCCGATCAGTATATTGAAAAATTTGCACATGACAACGGAAGCAAATATCGGATAACGGTGGCAACCTCTGATGGTCTGCAGCAGATTATAATAAGAGGTGCAGGCAGTGACTTATTATCTGCCAGAGAGTTGAGGGAAGAAATTGTAAGGGCAAATGAAAGAATAATGGCAGCTTATGAAGAAATGCAGCAGAAAGGCCGTAGTTATCTATTAGACAGCCTGTCGCCTGAGATGAGAAAGCGGATGGAAGATTTATTATCCGAAAATGAAAATAAAGAATAACCAGAGGTGTCCTTACAGAGTGGTGAGGACACCTTATTTTTGTTTCCATTCCACAGGATTTATCCGGTTTATTTGTAAAATTTCAGTGGGATACATGTACAATACATGTATATGTTAAAATTTTTGTGCAATATTTACTAATTTTATTCCTCATAGAAAGGGCTTTTTGTGAATTGACAAAAGAAATGCATGGTGCTAGAATATCCAGTGTTTAATTCATATTAATAAAGTATGAATAGTATGAATAATGTGAAGCATGAATATTATATTACATACACGAATTAATATGAATAATAGAGGAGGATAAAATCTATGTTTAAAAGAAAATCTAAATTACTCGCAGTACTGCTTACATTCGTAATCGTAGCAGGTGCCCTTTACGGCTGCAGTTCAAAAAATACAGCCAATACTTCCGGTAATACAGAAACTGCCGGTGATAACGTGGACGGTAATAAAGAGTCCAGCACAGGAGATGCGTCATCAGAGGATGCCTTAGATGCAGATCAGACCTTGAACCTGAAATTTGATGAACCCCTTACCCTTGATGTAAGTGATGTTCGTAATTCCTCTGAATTCCAGATTCTTTCCCAGGTACAGGAAGGACTGTTCAGAACCTTTACGGATGAAAACGGCAATGATGTAATATCAAATGCCGGCGCTAAATCCTATGAAGTATCTGAGGATGGATTAGTATATACCTTTAAATTACGTGATTATAAATGGTCTGATGGTGTTGCGGTGACAGCAGGTCAGTATGTGGATTCCATTCACAGATTATTAGACCCTGAGAAGGCATTTGCTTATTCCTTTATGGCATATGATATATTAAACGCTGAGAAATTTTTTAACGGAGAAGCAAAAGCAGAAGATGTTGGCGTAAAAGCGCTGGATGATAAAACACTTGAGATTACCTTGACTTCTCCTACTCCTTATTTCGTTAAGAAGCTCTCAAATGTATGCTTCTATCCTGTTAGACTGGACGTGATTGATAAAGGCAGTGAAACTTATGCAACCAGCATAGCTGAACAGGTTTACAGCGGTCCTTTCACCATCAGTGAGTGGGTGAAGGAAAACAGCATGGTATTAGTGAAAAACCCTGATTACTGGGATGCTGACAATGTAAAACTGCAAAAAGTGGTATTTACAGCTGCAGAAGAGCCTGCAACTCAGTCCTTATTACTTGAGTCCAAACAGTTGGATGCTGCGGAAGCTTCCGCAGATTATGTGGATAAGTGGAAACAGTTAGCAGATGCAGGTCAGTTAACCTATGTATCAGCTACCTATCCCAGCGTGAGTTTTATCGGCTTCAACCAGCATACCGGCGGGAAATCCGGTCTGATGAACAATGCAAAGATACGTCTTGCTTTATCTCTTGCAATTGACAGAGAAGAATACAATGAGCTGATCTTTAACGGAATCAATGTTCCCGCTTACGGAATCCTTCCTTTAAGTCTGCAGGTTGGAGAGACTGAATTCCGCAGTGTAGTTGATGAACCTTTAAAAGCACTGACCGAAGAGTATAATAATGATGCAGAAAAGCTTCAGGCCTTATTTAAGGAAGGCCTTGCAGAAGAAGGCAAGAGCGCAGATTTAGGCCAGATAACCTTAACCTTTATTACGACGGGTGCAACTGTACAGGAGAAATCCACCCAGGAATATTACAAACAGAAATGGGAAGAAAAACTGGGAATTAAAATTGATATTAATGTTTTAGCTGACAGAAGTACTTTCGTAACAGAACGTGACGGTAATAATTATGACCTATTGGCAAATGGCTGGAACGGAGATTATAACGATCCTATGACCTTTATTGATCTTTGGATTACCGGCAGCGGCTACGCTAAATATTTCGGTGGTTATCATAATGAGGATTATGACAAGAACTTCGAAAGTCTGGCAACTGAAAGTGATGCAGACAAACGTACCCAAATCTATGCCGAACTTGAGAAGAACCTGGTTGCTGACAATGCCGGTGTGCTGCCCCTTTACTATACAAACAAACAGATTTTCATTCAGTCCTATGTTAAGAATCTAAGTACCCCGTTGTTTGGTACGAATTATGAATTCAGCAGAGCTTATATATCAGGACGCGATAACTAGTACAACGGCCACTACGGCAGGCGAACCTTCTGGGGCTGGTAACAACAGCCCCTTTTGCTTTTGGTGATAATAACAGGAAAGGTGAATGAATGAAGTGTTAAAATATAGTATTAAGCGATTTTTTACAATGTTATTTACCCTATTTATCATTGCTACGGCAACTTTCTTCCTGCTGGCAGCACTGCCGGGAGATGCATTGACAGAGAGGGCAGAGAGACTTCCGGAACAGATAAAGATAAATCTGTACAAAAAATATGGACTGGATAAACCATTGCTGGAACGTTATGTAATCACCATGAAAGGAATGGTAGCAGGTGATTTCGGTGAATCCGTTATATTTCCAGGAGAGACGGTTCCCTCTATTATCAAAGCCAAACTTCCGGCCTCTGCAAGGCTTGGTTTCGGACAATTGGTACTGGGCGTTGGGCTTGGTCTTATACTTGGTATAATAGCAGCCGTTAAGAAAGGAACCTGGATTGACTATGTAGTAGTTACTTTATCCATCCTGCTCATATCGGTTCCCCATTTGATATTGGGCTTGCTGCTTCAGAAGGTATTTGCAGGCAGCCTTGGGTGGTTTCCGGTAATAGGCTGGCCAAAAGGCGATGAACAGTGGTTTGGCGGCTGGCAGTACACCGTACTTCCTACCGTTACCGGAAGCTTTGCGTATATTGCTGTTTATACAAGGCTTCTTAAGACCTCCATGCTGGAAGTACTAAGCCAGGATTATATCCTGACAGCTGAATCAAAAGGCTTAAGCAAATGGCAGATAATCAGACGGCATGTGTTAAGAAATTCTTTTCTTCCGGTGATAACTTTTCTCCCTATGTCCATTGCCATGTGTATTACCGGTTCATTTTTTATTGAAAAGATATTTTCCATACCGGGCCTTGGGTTATATTATGTAAATGCAGTTTCCGGCAGGGATGTAACGGTGGTGATGGGGCAAACGGTGATTCTTGCTGCCATGTATATTATTGTAATATACTTTACAGACATACTCTATACGGTAGTAGATCCCAGAATCCGTATACTGGGCGGAAAGAGATAGCATGTACTTAAGGTATTCGTCCAACATAATTTGCGATGCCCTGATATTGGCATCATGGAGGTTTTAATGGCAGTTATATCACAAAACAGTTTTAAGAGAATAGAAAAAGACAGATTTGACAGCGACCTTATTGTGCGGCCGACTATAACATACTGGCAGGATGCCTGGCGAAGACTGCGTAAAAATCCAATTGCCCTGGCTTCCCTGGTAGTATTGGTACTCTTTGTGGTTATGGTTATCATAGGACCCTATATCAGAGGTTATGATTATACTACAATAGTAGCAAAGAATAAGAATCTGGCTCCCTCCCCTGCCTACTGGTTCGGTACGGACAATTTGGGTAGGGATTTATTTTCACGAGTGTGGTTAGGTGCAAGAGCTTCCTTAATTGTAGCTATTGTATGTACCCTGATTCAAATAGTCATAGGCTGTGCCTATGGTGGTGTAATGGCTTACTTTGGCGGAGTGACGGACAATGTTATGATGCGTATTATTGAGGTAATTACCTCCTTGCCTTCCCTTTTGATTACCATGCTGGTAATGATGGTATTAGGTAATAGTTTATTTGCCCTTTTAACGGCAATGTGTCTCACTTCCTGGTGCGGAACCGCAAGACAGGTCAGAGGCCAGATTATGCAGCTGAGGGAATCGGAATATATTATGGCAGCTATTACCCTGGGTGCAAGTCCTTTTCGTATTATCACAAAGCATCTGCTGCCCAATACGCTGGGGTTATTGATCTTAAACCTTGCCTCCAGTATTCCGGATTATATCTTTACGGAAGCCGGTTTAAGCTTTCTTGGAATGGGGCTGCAGGCACCAAACACAAGTCTTGGAATATTGATCTCTCTTGGACAGACAACGATGGATTTTCATCCCAACCAGCTATTTTTCCCGGCAGCAGTGTTATGTGTGATTGTGTTAGCCTTTAATCTTTTTGGTGACGGCTTAAGAGATGCTCTTGATCCGAAGCTGCGTAAGTAGGAGGAGTCATTATGGGAAAATTATTAAAAGTTGAGAAACTGCGAGTTTCTTTTCATACTTATGCCGGAGAAGTACAGGCTGTAAGGGATATTTCCTTTGATCTTTTAGAAGGGGAAACCCTTGCTATTGTTGGAGAATCCGGCTGCGGCAAATCTGTTACTGCAAGAACGATATTAGGCTTAAGCAGTACCGGGAATATGGAGATAAAAGCCGGCAGTAAGATATTATATCAGGGCAGGGATGTATTAAAGTTTACAAAGAAAGAGCTGGGTTCGTACCGTGGTGGTGAGAGTGCTATTATCTTTCAGGACGCATTGACTTCCCTTAATCCAACGATGACCGTAGGAAAGCAGATAGCAGAGAACCTGACCATGCACCGCCAGATGAAGAAAAAGGATGCGCTTTTAGAAGCTGAAAAAATGCTTCGCCTGGTAGGAATACCAAACCCTGAAAAGCGTGTAAAACAGTATCCCCATGAATTTTCCGGCGGTATGCGTCAGAGAGTTATGATAGCAATAGCCTTTGCCTGTAATCCGAAGCTTCTGATTGCCGATGAGCCGACAACTGCCCTGGATGTTACAATTCAGGCCCAGATAATGGAGCTGATAAAACAGCTGCAGCAGGAAAATAACACAGCTGTAATACTGATTACCCACGATCTTGGCGTGGTAGCAAATACTGCCAATAGAATAATGGTTATGTACTCCGGTAAAATAGTAGAGTACGGCAGCAGCATGGATATCTTCTATCATTCGAAGCATCCATATACCATGGCTTTATTAAAGGCAGTCCCCAGGCTGGATCTTGAAAATAAACAGGAGCTTGATTCCATACCAGGTGTGCCACCGGATTTGATTGCACCGCCAAAAGGCTGTCCATTTGCTTCCCGGTGTAAATATTGCATGGAAATCTGCTGTGAGGAACCCCCGGAGATGACAACCTTTCAGGAAGGCCATGCCGCTGCCTGCTGGCTCCATCACCCTGAAGCACCTAAAGCTCATAATCCTTTTGTACAGGATATAAAAGAAGAAACGGAGGCGGTTACAGGATGAAGGATAATAAAATAATTCTAGAGGTAAGAAATCTTGATAAGTATTTCAGCCTGGACAGTGTTTCCGTACTAAAGGCAGTGGATCATGTCAGCTTCCAGATCAGGGAGGGTGAAACCTTAGGTCTGGTAGGGGAATCCGGCTGCGGAAAGTCTACCTGTGGTCGTACTGCCATTGGCTTATATAATAAAACAGCGGGAAATGTATATTATCGAGGACAGGATGTTCACGAGTTAAAAGGAAAAGAAAAGCAGAACTTTAAGAAGAATGTGCAGATGATCTTTCAGGATCCATATGCATCCCTTGATCCAAGGATGACAGTTGCAGATATCGTAGCAGAAGGAATCGATATTCATAAACTGGCTGCAGGCAAAAAAGACAGAGATGAAAAAATCTATTATTATCTCAACCTGGTAGGTCTGAACAGAGAACATGCCGGAAGATTCGTCCATGAGTTTTCGGGAGGCCAGAGACAGCGAATCGGTATAGCAAGAGCATTGGCGGTAGAGCCGGAATTTCTGGTGCTGGATGAACCGATTTCTGCATTGGATGTTTCCATACAGGCGCAGATAGTGAATCTACTGGTAAGACTTCAAAAAGAAATAAAGCTGACCTATCTTTTTGTAGCGCATGATCTTTCCATGGTCAAACACATTTCAGACAGAGTAGCGGTTATGTATCTGGGTAATATAGTAGAAATCACAACCTCTGAAAAACTCTACCGGAATCCTCTGCATCTGTATACCCAGGCCCTGCTGTCGGCAATTCCTATACCAGACCCGGAGATTGAAAGCACTCGTACAATCATCAAATTAGAAGGAGATGTACCAAGTCCCATAAATCCCCCGGCAGGCTGCAGATTCAAAGGAAGATGTAAATATGCAAAAGCAGCTTGCGGAGAAATAAACCCTGAACTGCAAAATGTCGGGGACGACCATTACGTGGCATGTCATCTATATCATAAGAACAGTTAATATCAAGCCCATCAAGTCAAAAGGGAGGACCCAGCCTTTGAAGGTAAAGAATTACTTATTGGATATTCTAAAAGCAATGGCCGTAGGCCTAATAACAAGTGGTATTATTATAATACTGGTTGGAGTCATAGCACTTATCGTTAATCACGGATTATTTCAAACTGGTCTTACGGTAGTCAGAAGTGCTCTTTGTATCCTGGGTGCTTTGGGACTAATAATATCAGCTGCCATGCTGATAAGTAAAAAGAATGGTGTATCGAAGGATTATGAAAAGGAATGGCAGGCACACTTTAACCACATTAATCTGCTTGGTGTCATACTTACTGTTTCTTCTGCCTTACTTCTTATTGCAGGGGGAATTGACAGTCTGCTTTATATATTTTATTAACTGTGAGATTAGCCTTAAAGTCATCTAAGGATAGAGAATAATAAATGTGGATTGTCGTATTTGAAGATATGGAATTACTTGACTGCTCAACCTAGGTAATGATAAAATTATTGCAGATTGTATTACAGTTGTTATTATAAGAAATAATAGGAGGATATTAAGTGATTGAATATATATATGATACTCAGCTATTAATAGAAGGGCAGAATTTATCAGAGGAAGAGATTAATGAATATATAACTGCAAATATTGAAGGTGACTGTTTGCTGGCAGTTGGTGATGAGGAAATGATAAAAATTCATTTTCATACCAATACACCTTGGAAAGTTCTTGAATATTGTGCTTCATTAGGGGAAATATATGATGTAGTTATTGAGAATATGAAGAGGCAGGCTGATGGTTTACACGGGTAAGGAATGGTACAGATAGCGTTAATTATTAGATTATTGTGCTTTTGCTAAACTATTTTTTGTATTTATCGAAATATTTAGAAAAAGTGCACATTTTGGAATTCTTTGTTGACTAATAATAAAAAATATATTATCATTTATTAGAAATATCAAATAATGCTGACATCAATCGGTTGGACAGGAAACTGTTTTCAAGTCATCGGAGCTAATAGGGGGAGAGGCTCATGATGCTTAGAAT
Source organism: Lachnoclostridium sp. UBA6558 (assembly GCA_002434335.1). Taxonomy (GTDB): domain Bacteria; phylum Bacillota; class Clostridia; order Lachnospirales; family Lachnospiraceae; genus Anaerocolumna. The sequence continues at coordinate 9,605 of DJJW01000074.1, forward strand.
GCAGTTTTTTTTTAAACCATATATGAATAATAAAAGTAAGGAGTGATTCTATGTCAATTGAAACTCTTGCAGCAATCAAAGAAGCGGAAGAGCGGGCACTTGCCATTGCTGAGGAAGCAAAGCAGGAGGCAGCAAGACTGGTAAAGGAAAAGAGAATATCCGAAAAGCAAAAAAATACGCAGTTACTGGAAGCTGCAATGGAAAGGAGAGTGGAAGTAAGAAAGAAAGCTGAACAAGCGGCTGAAGCCCAGGGAACTCAATTGGAAGCCGTTAATCAGTCTGTCTATGAAACATTGGACAATCCGCCTAAAGCAAAGGTGGAAGAAGCTGTTAATCAAATAATAACGAGGGTATTAACGTATGGCAGTTGAAAAAATGAAGAAATTAACGATCATCACATTTAAAGATGTTCGTGAAGTTGTATTGAAGGAGTTTCAAAAAGCAGGAAATATTCACTTCAAGGAATTAGAGCTGAGCGGTCTGCCTCCGGAGTATCTTTTTCTGTCAAAAACACTGCCGGTAGAGGAAAATAATTTGACAGAACATAAGACAACTGTTGAGAATACCTTAAAGGCACTGAATCCATATGTACCGAAAAAGAAGCTTACTGATAAGCGGCCCCATATTACTTATGAAGAATGCTGTTCCTATCTTGAGAATAGAGAATTAGAAGAACTCCATGAATCAGTAAGGAGTATATTGGAAAGGAAAGACAGCTTATCACAGGAATATACGAAACGAAAGAGTGAAAATGCGCAGTTAGAGCCTTATTCATTCCTGGATTTTCCTGCTTCTGAGCTTAAGAACTTCAATAAGGTTTATGCAGTTTTACTATCTGTTCGCGGAGATAACCAGGATGAAATAGACGGACTGGCAAAGGAGTTTCCGGAAGCTTATCTGGAAAAGTTGGGCAGAATAAAACAGGAAGTAGTTTATCTGTTTGTTGATCATGCAGGTCAAAGCAATGACGTTAGAGACTACTTAAACCAGCATGCAATCACAATCATTGACCTTGTATATGATAAAACTCCGATAGAATTAATGCAATTAAATCAGGAGCGAATGAATGCGATACAGGAAGATATCAAATTATGCAATGAAGAGCTGCAAAAGTTTGGAGCTGACTATGATAAAGTTCTAATTGAGAAGGATGCAATTAATACCTGCCTGAGCCGTAATGCAGTAGTGAATAATTTTCTGAACAGCAATTCTATTGTATATATGGAGGGCTGGATACCTGAGGAAAATTTACAAACCCTGAAGGATATGCTTGAGACGGTAATTACAGATAAGTATTATATGGCTGCGGAGGAAGTAGACAGTGAGGATGTGGAGGTTCCGGTCAAGCTGAAAAATAAAGGATTATTTGCTGCCTTTGAGAGTATCACAGAGATGTTTAGTTTGCCCAGATATAATGAGCTGGATCCAACAAGTATTCTGGCTGTATTTTATCTTGTGTTTTTCGGAATGATGGTTGGTGATGCAGGTTATGGAATATTGCTTACTGCTGCCTGCTTTTGCATCTTAAAGTTTGTGGATATGGATGAAAAGAGAAGAAAATCTATTCAGCTGTTCTTCTACCTGGGTATTGCCGTTATATTTGGCGGGATTTTATATGGAAGTATGTTTGGTCTGACCTTTTTTGCACCTATTCCGGTGGAAGGCGGAGGCCATAAGGCGATTCTTGATACACAGTCTGATATTGTAATCATGCTGGTATTATCAATGGCTGTTGGTCTGATTCATATTTTCAGCGGTTTGGTCATGAAAGCCCTTAACTGCTATAGACAAAAGGATTACGTCGGTATCATCTGTGATTCCGTTTTATGGATTTTAACACTATCCAGTGGTATTCTGTTATTGTTAAGAGGTGCCGGCATTATGAGCTTTGGAACTTCAAAGCTATATGGTATGATCTTTGGTGTTTGCATTGTAGGGCTTGCAGCAACACAGGGCAGAAGCAGTAAATCTATTGGAGGCAAGATTGGTGGTGGCCTGTACGGGGTGTACGGTCTTAGTGGTTATATCGGAGATATCGTATCCTACACAAGAATTGTAGCTCTTGGTTTATCAGGAGCTTATATTGCTTATTCCTTTAATTTATTATCCGGCCTTATACCAGGCACTGTAGGTCGGATACTTTTTGGTACAATTGTAGCAGTGTTCGGGCAGGCTCTGAATTTTGGATTATCCTTACTGGGAGCTTATGTTCATAGCTGCAGACTACAGTATGTAGAGTTTTTTGGTAAATTCTATAACGGAGGAGGAAAAGCATACCGTCCGTTTAAGATAGAAAATAAAAATATAACAATTAAAAAATAATTTATCTGGAGGATTAAATAATGACGATTGCGAACTATTTTTTAGAAAACGGTGGATTTATATTTGCTGCTTTAGGTGCGGTATTTGCGGTAGTATTAGCTGGTATTGGTTCCATGAAGGGGTGCGGGCTGGCAGGGCAGGCGGCTGCNNATTGATTCTGCAGCTGCTTCCAGGTACACAGGGTTTATACGGCTTTATTATCGGCTTTCTGGTACTTTTACAGCTTGGTAACGAACCGACCATGGGACAGGGACTCTACTTACTTTTTACCGGTCTTCCTGTAGGGTTAGCAGGTCTTTTATCCGGAATTGCACAGGGTAAAGTATCAGCAGCAGGTATGCAGATTCTTGCTAAAAATCCTGAGCATAACACAAAAGGAATTATTCTTGCAGCTATCGTTGAAACATACGCTATTTTAGGTTTTGTTGCTTCTATTATCATGTTATTTGTTACCTATCCGAGATAATGAACCTGCCGTGTGCTGAAAGGGAGTGAAGATTTGGGTAGTTTAGAAGGTTTAACCCGCAAAATAATAGAGGATGCAAAATTACAGGCTGACGAAATCATAAAACAGGCATTGGATAAAGTAAGCGTGGAACTTGAGGAAGAGGCTAGAAGAAATACTATTCATTGTGAAAAGATCAAGGAAGATGNNATATACCGAAGAGTCATTGCTGAAAAAGAGATGGAGATCAGGGATAAAAACTTGTTCGTTAAGCAGAAACAGTTAGATAAAGTATTTTCTGAAGCATTAGGAAGATTGAAAGATCTAAGTCTGGAGGAGTATTTAAAGTATTTAGAACATACCCTTTCTGGGAAGAATTTGAAGGACTATGAAATCTTCCTTCCGGATAAATATAATACAGAAGAAAATGATAAAGCCATAAAGGAATTACTTGACAAGATCAGTGAAAACAGCGGTGTCCTGTCAAATATCCAATACCAGCCGGTTGGAGGCGGATTTATTCTGATGAAAAATGGAGTGATAGAAAACTATACCTTTGAGACCTGGATAGATATTATAAGGCAGGACGCGGAAGGTGAGGTACTGGAAATTCTATATGGAAAGGGGAAGTGAAGTTGAAGGATACTGATTTTATAACTGCTTCAAGTTATATAAGAACCCTTGAAAATAATCTTTTGAAACGAACCAAACTGGATAATCTAGTGGCAATGGACAGCTTTTTAGACGTCCTTAAAGGACTTTCGCAAGGCAATGATTACAGCATGGCTTCCATTGGCAGCCTTGATCAGGCAGAAGATTGCCTAAAGGAAGAGTGGAACAGGGTTATCAATCAGATGTATGAGATAAGTCCCCATAAAGAAGTTATTGAGCTGATTGAAGCTCCTTATCAGATTCACACCATTCGTTATGCTCTAAAAACTGGGCAGACACAGTCAGAAAGTTTGAAGAAACTACCTGCTGGACTCAAAGATATAATGGGTAAGGTACTGGAAGCAACGGAGGATAATCAGAAACGGGAGATAATCCTGGATAAGCATATGTTCGAATACATGAGGCAGCTGGCTCAAAAAATCGGAAGCAGCCTGATTATGGAACATATAGGTATGCAGATTGATTTTTATAATATCAAAGCGATGTTAAGAGCCAGGGAAATGCATAAGGATATAGCATTCCTGGAGTTCTGTCTGGTGGATGGCGGAAATCTTGACAAGGATTTATTTTTACGTTGCTACAGCCTTCCAATGTCAGCAATAACAGCAGCCTTTACCTATAAATACTGCAGTAAGGAAATAAAAAAAGGCTTGGAAAGTTATGAAGAGTATCATAATTTTTCAGAAATAGAAGTATTGCTTCAAGGAGCTCTTATAGAACACCTGAAAAAGGCGAAGCTTATAACCTATGGTGCGGAAATTGTTTACGCTTATCTTATGGCAAAAGAAAATGAGCTTCGTCAGATCAGGCTGCTTCTGACCTGTAAGGCAAAACAGATCTCCAATACGATACTTATCAGAAAGCTGGGTGAGAGCTATGTATAAGATGGCAGTAGTCGGAGATCGTGAATCCGTATTGATATTTAAAGCTTTCGGAGCGGATGTTTTTGGAGTTGATGTAACTGAAGCCATGGAAAATCAGAAGCTTATCAATCGTTTGGCAAAAGAAGGTTATGCCGTTATTCTTATTACAGAACAGGCAGCACAATATCTGCTTGAAGCCTTGGAGCACTATCGAAAGGAAGTATTACCAGCTATACTGATTATACCTTCTGGGAATGATGCTCTTGGGATTGCTGAGAAACTTATGAAACAGAATGTAGAACGTGCGGTAGGAGTAGATATACTGCAGCCAGAAAATTAAGTTACAGAGAGGAGCGGTAAAATTTGAGATTAGGCACTGTTACAAGTGTTGCAGGACCCTTGGTTATAGCAAAAGGTATGAATACTGCTAAAATATATGATATGGTAACTGTTTCCGAGAAACATTTGATTGGTGAGATTATTGAAATGCGTGGAGACAGAGCATCCATTCAGGTATATGAAGAGACCTCCATGTTAGGACCGGGAGAGTCAGTGTATGGTGAGGGAGAGCCATTAAGTGTTGAACTTGGGCCTGGCTTACTGGAATCCATGTTTGACGGGATTCAAAGACCATTGGATAAAATTCTTGAAAAATCCGGAGATTTCATCAATCGAGGGGTACATGTTGATTCATTAAACAAAGCAAAGAAATGGAATTTTGAACCTGTAGCAGCGGTGGGAGATCAGGTACGCCAGGGAGACATTATAGGTTTGGTACAGGAAAACAATATTATTCAACATAAGATTATGATACCAAAAGGTGTTGCCGGTATCATAAAGAGTATTACAGCTGGTGAATTTACAATCGAAGAAACTGTTGCAGTGGTTGAAAAGGAAGACGGTTCCGTAGTTAATGTCTGCATGCTTCAGAGATGGCCCGTTCGTAGAGGACGTCCGGTTGCACGGAAAATGATGCCGGAGCGGCCTTTGGTAAGCGGCCAGAGAGTAATTGATACTTTCTTTCCGGTAGCAAAAGGAGGTACAGCTTGTGTACCCGGCCCTTTCGGAAGTGGAAAGACGGTAGTTCAGCATCAGATTGCAAAATGGGCAGATGTTGATATTGTAGTATATGTAGGATGCGGTGAGCGCGGTAATGAGATGACAGACGTATTAAATGAGTTTCCTGAGTTGATTGATCCGAAAACCGGTGAATCCTTGATGAAACGTACCGTGTTAATTGCAAATACCTCTAATATGCCGGTTGCAGCAAGAGAGGCATCCATCTATACCGGTATAACAATTGCCGAGTATTACAGAGATATGGGATTCTCTGTAGCTTTGATGGCTGACTCTTCATCCAGATGGGCAGAAGCCTTAAGAGAAATGTCCGGACGACTGGAAGAGATGCCAGGTGAGGAGGGTTATCCTGCTTATCTTGGTTCCCGTTTGGCGGAGTTCTATGAAAGAGCCGGAGAAGTCATATGTCTGGGACAGGATAAAAGAACCGGTACTTTAACGGTTATTGCAGCGGTTTCTCCTCCCGGCGGCGATCTTTCAGAACCGGTTACCCAGGCCACACTACGTATTGTTAAGGTATTCTGGGGACTGGATGCATCACTTGCTTATGCGAGACATTTCCCTGCTATTAACTGGCTTTCTTCCTATAGCTTATATACTTCCGGACTCACGGACTGGCTAAATGAAAATGTTGATCCGGACTATTCAAGATGTCAGACAGCAGCACTTGCACTGTTGCAGGAAGAAAGCCGGTTGAATGATATTGTAAGACTGGTCGGATATGATTCTCTTTCTCAGGAAGACCAGTTAAAGTTAGAAGTTGCAAAATCTCTTAGAGAAGATTTTCTTCAACAGAATGCATTTGTTGAAGAAGATGCATACACTACTCTCGGCAAGCAGTTTAAGATGCTTCAGACAATCCTGGAATTCTATAAGCTGTCCAAGGAAGCCTTGGCGGCAGGGGTTTATCTGAAAGAAGTATTGAAACTGCCGGTACGAGAGAAAATGGGACGTATGAAGGAAATCCCGGAGAGTAAACCGGAAAGTTTTTCGGAACTTAAAAATCAAATCGACTTGGAGATGGATAACCTAATCAATGAAAGAGGTGGCAGGAAATGATAAAAGAATATCGTACCATATCAGAAATTGTTGGGCCTCTTATGGTAGTAGAGAAGGTGGAAAATGTCCGCTATGATGAGATGGTTGAGGTTAGAACCCAAAGCGGAGAAATCAGACAGGGACGTGTTCTGGAAATTAATGAAAAAAGTGCAGTCGTACAGCTCTTTGAAAGAGCTGACGGAATTCTTATGGAAGAGAGCTCCGTTCGTTTTCTGGAGAAACCACAGGTACTTGGTGTGTCCATGGATATGCTTGGACGTATTTATGACGGTATGGGAAGACCGATTGATGATGGACCTAAGATTCATCCCGATAAATACCTGGATATCAATGGAGTTGTAATCAATCCTGTTGCCAGAGACTACCCTTCTGAATTCATACAGACCGGAATATCCTCCATTGACGGCTTAAATACCATGGTCAGGGGACAGAAGCTACCGGTATTTTCTGCTTCCGGTCTTCCTCACAAGGAGTTGGCGGCGCAGATAGCAAGACAGGCTAAGGTAAGAGGAAATGATACGAATTTTGCCGTTGTTTTTGCAGCAATCGGTATAACTTTTGAAGAGGCAGAATATTTTATTCAGGATTTCAAGAATACAGGTGCTCTGCAAAGAACTGTAATGTTCGTAAATCTTGCCGATCATCCGGCTATTGAACGTCTTTCAACACCACGTATGGCACTTACCATGGCTGAGTATCTGGCATTTGAGAAAGATATGCATGTGTTGGTAATCATGACAGATATCACCAACTACTGTGAAGCTCTCCGAGAGGTAGGGGCTGCACGGAAGGAGGTACCCGGAAGGCGCGGATACCCCGGATATATGTATACGGATCTTGCAAATTTATATGAGCGTGCCGGTAAGATCAAGGGAAGAAAGGGTTCCATCACTCAGATACCGGTATTGACCATGCCGGAAGATGATAAGACCCATCCTATTCCCGACTTAACCGGGTATATTACGGAAGGCCAGATAATACTTAATCGTGAATTGTACCGAAAAAATATTTGGCCGCCGGTAGACGTTCTGCCTTCCCTTTCTCGATTAAAGGATAAAGGAATAGGAGCAGATAAAACCCGTGAAGATCATGCAGATACCATGAATCAGTTATTTTCAGCATATGCTCAGGGAAAGAAAGCCAGGGAATTATCAGCAATTCTTGGTGAATCCTCTCTCTCCGATACCGATAAAATATATGCTAAATTTGCAGATGCTTTTGAAAGCAAATATGTAGCACAGGGATTCAGCGTTAACAGGAGCATCGAGGAAACACTTGATATTGGTTGGGAATTGTTATCCATGCTTCCAAAATCTGAACTGAAACGTGTAAAAGAAAAGTTCATTGAGAAATACCTACCCGGAAATTCTCCTGAGGACAAGAGCGGAGAAATCAGATAAGAAAAGAGGTGCAGCAGGCATGGAAAGATTGAATGTGAATCCGAACCGGATGGAGTTAGCTGAACTAAAGTCGAAACTTACAACGGCAAAACAGGGACATGAGCTGCTAAAAGGGAAACAGGATGAACTTGTACACCGTTTTATCGAACTGTTAAATGAGAGCAGAAGACTACGGTTAAAACTCACAAATCAATTTACAGGTTTATATCAGGATTTCTCCCTTGTAGGAGCGGAAATCTCTCCGGAATTTCTGGAAGAGGCTTTAATGGCTTCCGGGAGTACGGCAGCTTTAAAGGCATCTGAAAAATCCATAATGGGTGTTAGAGTTCCTTCTTTTGATTATACCCTGGCAAAGGAAGATATTAATTATCCTTACAGTTTTTCTTATACCAGCAGTGAGCTTGATGTCTCCTTGCGTAAATGTCACTCCATGATGGAAGAAATTATAAAGCTTGCAGAACTGGAAAAAGCATGTGAATTATTGGCAAACGAGATTGAGAAGATTCGAAGAAGGGTAAATGCACTTGAATTTATGACAATCCCCCAGTTAAAAGAGAGTATCCGTTATATCCAGATGAAACTGGACGAAAATGAACGGGGTAATCTGGTTAGACTTATTAAAGTAAAAAATAAAATAAAAACACAGACAGCCGTAGAATAGCAGAAGGAGATGTTTCAAAACAGGATTCAGGGTTTTGAGACATCTCTTTTTTTGGGTATAAGTGTAAACATAAGTCTTGATAAAAACCGGCAACTTAAATCTGAACAAAAATCTGAAAGAATTTATATCAATTTCATTAAGTATTATTGTGTCATAGTACATATTTTGTGTTAAAGGAATAACAAGGCTAAAATTGCATTTCATGAAAAAAATATAGTAATATTTATATTTTTTGGGGTATTTACATTCCTTTTTAAGGTTAGAAAATTAAGTGATTCAAAAATAGTATGCAATAGTTACCTTATATTTGCTGATGGCGTCAAGGGTTTAAAATTAAAGGGATTTAATAGAGGTAATTTGGTATATTTTTATAGAATTTGCTTAAAAAAGCTGTAAAAATTGAACATTTTATGCTATAATTAAAATTGTATGTTAAAAAACAACAACTTTGTTTTTATTTTAACATGATTCAAATCATAATGAGAAAGAGGGAATACTAATATGGGCAAAAAATCATTTTTGGGCGGAATCCATCCCTATGACGGCAAAGCTTTCACAATGGATAAACCCATAACAGTTCTGGCAACCAAAGGGGAGTTGGTGTTTCCCATGGCACAGCATATAGGAGCCCCGGCTAAACCGATAGTGGCTAAAGGGGATAAAGTGCTGGTTGGACAGATTTTAGCGGAAGCTCCAGGATTTGTTTCGGCTAATGTAATCAGCTCGGTTTCAGGTACTGTAAAAGCCATTGAAAAGAGATTAACTTCCGCTGGAAGATTTGATGAAGCTGTTATTGTAGAGGATGATCATACATATACATCTGTCGAAAATTTTGGTGTGGAACAGGATTATGGAAAGCTCTCAAAGGAAGCTATCAGAAACCAGATTAAGGCAGCAGGAATAGTCGGTTTGGGAGGAGCAGGTTTTCCGACACATGTAAAATTAAGCGCAGAGGAAGCTAAAATTGATTATCTGATAGTAAACGGTGCGGAATGTGAGCCTTATCTGACCTCAGACTACCGTCTGATGTTAGAGGAACCGGAAAAAATAATCAAAGGGCTACAAATACTTCTGAAATTATATGAAAAGGCGCAAGGTATTATAGCCATTGAAGACAACAAACCGGAGGCTATCAGAATATTAACGGAGCTGGCTGCGAAGGAAAGTAATATAGAGGTCAGGAGTTTGGCCACAAAATATCCGCAGGGCGGTGAACGTCATTTAATTTACTCCGTAACAGGAAGAAAATTGAATTCAAAAAAGCTTCCAGCTGATGTAGGTTGTATCGTAGATAATGTATATACCATAATATCTGTATATAATGCTGTTGCAATGCAGATTCCCCTTATTGAAAAGATAATAACCGTATCCGGAGATGCAGTGAATGTCCCTGTGAATCTTAGAGTCAGAACAGGAACCAGTTATGTGGAGGTTCTGGAAGCAGCAGGCGGCTTCAGGGCCCAACCGGAAAAGGTTATTCTGGGAGGACCTATGATGGGTGTTCCGCTCTTTAATCTTAATATACCGGTTACAAAAACAACTTCCTCTTTGCTTGGATTTTTAAAAGATGAGGCAGCAGTGGAGGAATCTGCCTGCATTCGTTGCGGTCGTTGTATTACCAAATGTCCCTTGCAGCTGATGCCTTATAAAATAGCAGAAGCTGCTATGCGTTCAGAGGAAGAGGAATTTGTTAAGTATAACGGATTGGAGTGTTGTGCCTGCGGTTGCTGTTCCTATATATGTCCAGCAAGAAGAGGACTGACCCATGCAATTATACAGACGAAAAAGGAAGTACTGGATAAACGCAAGAGAGCTTAAGTTTAGGAGCTCAGAGTGAAAGAAANNAGTTACGAAAGGATGCCACGAAAGTATTCTTTCACTTATTAAGGTAGTGGCTGTATCGCAGGAGAACCTGTGATACAAGGATGTAAAATTGAGCGATTTATTTCATGTATCTGCGGCACCTCATACAAGAAGCCCTATTACAACGAAACATATTATGCGGGATGTAGTTATTGCTCTTATGCCTGCTAGTTTATTTGGCATTTATAACTTCGGATTAAATGCATTACTTATTCTATTAACAACTGTTACAGTCTGTCTACTGACAGAATATATCTATTGTAAAGCTATGAAAAAGCCGGTAACCACCGGTGATTTCAGCGCTGTAGTTACCGGACTGCTGTTAGCCTTTAACCTTCCGGTAGGCCTGCCGCTTTGGATGGCAGCTTTAGGCGGAATATTTGCAATTGTAGTCGTTAAAATGGTATTTGGCGGTTTAGGACAGAATTTTATGAACCCTGCTCTAGCAGCCAGAGCTTTTCTGCTAATCAGCTTTTCAGACGATATGGCTAATTTTGCCGTAAAGCAGATAAGCTCCCCAAAAGTTTCAGATTACATATTGCATGGCGCTATAGTGGCAGATGGAGTTTCAGGGGCAACACCTTTACAGATGTTAAAATCCGGTGAAAGTGTTAATCTATTAGGGAATTTAATTGGTTCGGTAGGCGGAAGCATTGGTGAAACCAGTGCTCTGGCCATTCTTCTTGGCGGACTGTATCTCATATTCAGAAAAGTAATTTCATTTAGAATCCCTGTCATCTATCTTCTGACGGTGGCTGTCTTCGTTCTGTTATTTTCAGGAGAAGGAGCCAATATGAATTATTTAATGGGGCAAATCCTTGGTGGTGGTCTGTTATTAGGAGCATTCTTTATGGCAACTGATTATGTAACAAGCCCTGCTACACCCAAAGGCCAGATTTTATTTGCTTTACTGTTAGGTGTATTAACAGGAATATTCCGTATCTTCGGAAAAAGTACGGAAGGTGTCTCATACGCCATCCTGCTTGGCAACATCCTTGTACCTCTCATAGAGAAGGTTACAATACCAACACCATTTGGAAAGGAGCGTGCCGTTAGTGAAAAATAATAAACAAAAAAGCCGTTCCTCCCTGTTTAAAGATGCACTTGTATTATTCGTAATTACTCTGATAGCTGGCCTTTCTCTTGCATATACCAACGAGGTGACAAAAGGTCCTATAGCAGCAAAACAGCTTGAAAAAAAACAGGAGGCATATTCCAAGGTTTATACAGCTGCAATGGAAATCATCCCAGACAATGAGCTTACACAAGCTGCAGCAGCAGCGGATTTAAGTCTTATAGATGCTTCCTACCGCAAGGTTAAAATCGATGAAATAGGCAAAGCAGCCGATTCGAATGGTAATATCATTGGTTACATCATAGCAGTTACAACGAAGGGTGGTTATAATCCTCCTATTTCAATGGTTATCGGTTATAGTCTTGAAAAAGAGATTACAGGCTTTGAGTATCTGACCTTCAATGAATCAAAAAGTGTTGATGTACTGAAAAATGAATACCGGACACAATATATCGGAAAGACAGGAGAACATTTTTCCTTTGATGAAGGCGCTGGCACCAAAGTTGATGCCATATCTGGTGCAACAATATCTTCAAATGGAATTATTGATGCTGTGAATGCCGGAATCGGTTATTTAAATGAGTATGTAATAGGAGGTGCAGATCAATGAAGCAGAACAGATACACAGAACGATTAATCAACGGTATTATAAAAGAAAATCCTACCTTTATTATGATGCTTGGAATGTGCCCTACGCTTGCAGTAACCACTTCAGGAACTAATGGTATGTATATGGGGCTTACAACAACGGTTGTATTAATGTTTTCTAATTTTCTTATTTCGGTACTTAGAAAAGTAATACCGGATAAGGTAAGAATACCGGCTTATATTGTAGTTATTGCAACCATGGTGACTATTGTTGAGATGATTCTAAAGGCATATATTCCGGTTTTAAATGATAAACTGGGAATTTATATCCCACTGATTGTGGTAAACTGCATTATTATGGGAAGGGCGGAAGCCTATGCAGGAAAAAACTCGATCGGATTATCACTTTTTGATGGAATCGGAATGGGACTTGGATTCACCCTTGCGTTGACAGTGATAGGAAGCATACGTGAATTACTGGGTGCGGGTACATTCTTTGGTTTGCAGATAACTCCCTCTTCTTTTAAACCTATATCCATCTTTGTAATGGCACCGGGGGCTTTCTTTGTTCTGTCTATCCTGACGGCCTTACAGAATAAATTTAAGCTGCCCTCCGCAACAAATGGTTCTGCTTCAAGTTCGAATCTTTCCTGTGGCAGCGGTTGTGCCGGCTGCAGCGGAAGCCATTGCTATGCCGGAACGAATAATAGTGACAATGTAAAACAATCTGTTAAAAATACGGATAACAATGGCGGAAAGGAGAATAAGTAATGGTTCAGTTAGTCTTAATCTTAATAGCAGCAGCATTTGTAAATAACGTAGTATTAAGCCAATTCCTGGGACTGTGTCCTTTTTTAGGTGTTTCCAAGAAAACCGGGACAGCAGCCGGAATGGGTGCAGCTATTATATTCGTTATCACTTTATCCTCAGCTCTTTGCAGCCTTGTATACGGTTTTATCCTTAAACCCCTAGGACTGGAATACTTAAAAACTATTGTTTTTATCCTGCTTATTGCCTGCCTGGTGCAATTTGTTGAAATGGTATTAAAAAAACACAGTCCCTCTCTTTATAATTCTCTTGGAGTATATCTCCCCCTCATTACCACTAACTGTGCGGTTCTTGGTATTACTTTGATTAATGTACAGGAAGAGTATGATTTTATTACCAGTATTGTCAGTGGTTTTGGAACAGCAGTTGGTTTTACCGTGATTATTGTAATGATGGCAGGGGTGCGTGAACGAATTGAGCATAACGATATACCCAAAGCATTTCAAGGCTATCCCATTGTTTTGATTGCTGCCGGTCTTATGGCGATTGCATTTCTTGGATTTGCCGGAATCATATGAAGGAGGGATTTTAAATGTATATACAGGTACTGTTAAGTACAGCCGGAATACTGGCTGTGGATCCCGGGTTAATCGGGACTGCCACGGCAGTTGTAGGCGGAACGGGACTGCTTATCGGATTGTTTTTAGGTTTTGCGGCGAAAAAATTCGAAGTGGAAGTCGATGAAAAGGAGCTAAAGGTCAGGGAACTGCTGCCGGGAGCGAACTGTGGCGGGTGTGGTTATGCAGGTTGTGATGCTTGTGCTAAGGCAATAGCAGAAGGCAACGCCAAAGTTGATGTATGCCCGGTTGCAAACCAGGAGGCTTATAATGCTATTGCAGACGTTATGGGGACAGCCGGTGAGATAAAGGATAAAGAAGTAGCTTTTGTTAAATGTGCAGGTACTTGTGATAAAGTTAAACTCAATTATATTTATTACGGCATCAAGGATTGTAAGAAAGCATCTATGGTACCAGGTAATGCTGATAAGAAGTGCAGCTATGGATGTATGGGCTTTGGTTCCTGTGTGAAAGTTTGTCTTTTTGATGCCATGCATATAGTGGATGGCATTGCGGTTGTTGATAAAGAAAAATGCACAGCATGTGGTATGTGCCAGAAGGAATGTCCGAATAATCTTATTGACATCATTCCATATGAGTCAGGTACTCAGGTATCCTGCAGTTCCAGAAATAAAGGAAAAGATGTAAAGGATGCTTGTTCTATTGGGTGTATCGGTTGTAAGATCTGTGAAAAGCAGTGTGAGTTTGATGCTATTCACGTAACAGATAACCTGGCATTAATTGATTACAGTAAATGTACCAATTGCGGAAAATGTGCAGCCGCTTGCCCCGTAAAAGTAATTCAAACCCGATAATCACATTCCGGGATAGTTATCGTTTCAATCAATATAAGGGTTGTTACATTGTTTATAATGCAACAGCCCTTTTTCATATGTTATAGCAGTAAGTTCTCATACATTTTTAGAAGGCAAGCTTAATCAATAATCGAAATAACGTCTGGCAGGAAGTGCATCTTTGAACTCCAGGTGTTTTTCCATCAAATTGCTGATAACACCGATAAGTTTACCATTTATAAGAGCGCAGATTACAGTTCCGGCTTTTACCCCCTCGAACTCAAACAAACCAAAGAATAGAAAGGAAAGTAAGATTCCAACCAGACAGCTGGCACAGTCATAAATCGTTTTAAAAGTTGATAGCTTTATTTTAAATTTTTCTGAAACCTTCTTAACAAATAATTCGTATGCTTCCGGTGATATATAAGTATGGAACATAAAAGCAACACCAACCGCACAAAGCAGCAAACCACCAAAGAAGAAGACTATCCGCATGGCAGTTGTTAGCGTGTCGACCCGGGTGATTAGATTCATGCTGAAATCAAGTACAAGACCATAGTAAATTGCAGTAAGAAATGAAAATAAATAGGATATTCGGAACTTCTTAAGCAACATTACCATAAAAATTAGGAGAATTGCCTGCAACATATATTCAGCCATACCAAAGGTAAAGAAAGTAAAGGCAAGTGATAATTTCTTAAATACTAAATATGCGGGTGCTACAACCATGGAGACTCCAAAGTTAGCTTTCTCCATTATTGCAGTACCGAAAGCAAGCAGTATTATTCCTAATATATAAGATAATTCTGTATAAAAAACTAGTTTCTTCATGAAACCTCTCATTCCTCCGCTGACAGCGGTATTTTCTATAGACCCCGAAAAAAAGCATCTCGCCTGTTTAATATAGAAACAGGCAAAGATGCTTTTATAAGCTTATTATATATGATATTTCAGCAAATTTCAACTTAATTATTCAATAGACATACCAGCAAAGAAGCCTGTACGAATGGCAGAACCTACCTTGCTGACCTGGCAGCAGTCACCAATTGTACGGGTTTTAGCTGAATATTTTTCTTTGATTTTCTCAGAGATCTGTTTTTCACTTCTCATACCAAAGGCAGATATAACTGTATCCGCAGGCAGCAATGAAATATTACCGTCCTTATCCTCAATCTGAACGCCAGCTTTCTCGATAGACAATACTTTACAGCTTGTTTTTAAGGCTATACCATATTCATTAATTTTACTCATAAGGCCGGCAGCAGTAATAAACATCAGCTCTGAAGCAACCGTATCTTTCATTTCTACTATTGTAACATTCTTCTTTCCCTTGTCCATAGCCAGTTCCAATGCGCAATCGCAACCGGATAAACCACCACCGCAGATAACGATATTGTCACCTTTAACACTGGCTTCATTCATATGGGCTTCAATAACATTTACTACATTTTCGCTGTCAATACCTTTAACGGGAGGGGTCAAAGGTACGGCACCGGTTGCAGTAACGATATAATCGCAATCGGCCAGTACTTGAGAATCAGCTGTAATTTCAGTACCAAGATTCATCTGAACACCTAATTTATCCAGCTGTACTTTATACCAATCTACCAATGAGGAAAGCTGGTGTTTAAAGCTTGGAGTCCCAGCAGCAGCTAATTGGCCGCCGATAAACTCATTTTTCTCATAAAGGGCAACCTCGAGACCGCGAAGTGCAGCAGTTCTTGCTGCTTCCAGTCCACCTGGACCTCCACCCACAACAACGACTGCNNACGACTTTTTTCTTTTTGGTTGCCGGTTTGAGGGTAAAACGATCTTCTTCACAAGCGCGGGGATTAACGGAGCAGCTAAGCTTTGTAGATCTGGTTACAATTCTTCCGATACAATCCTCGTTACAACGGATACAGGGCCTTACATCCTCTCTGTTTCCTTTTTGTAATTTCTCAGGCAGGTAAGGGTCAGCAATTAAAGGACGTCCAAACATTACAAGGTCAGCATTCCCGCTTTCTAACAGCCGGACTGCTGTTTCCGGTGTATGGTTACCGGAATTTAATAACGGAACCTTAACAGCCTGTCTGGCGGGGGTACAGACATATTCCATGCAGGCATCACCTAAATAGCTGGGAGGGAAGATATATTCTATGGTTTCATAGGAACCGGCATCGATATCGAAAGCATCTACTCCTTCTTTCTCTAATATTTTCAGTAATTCCATACTATCTGCCAGAGTCCTGCCGCCTTCAAAGCGATGATCCAGAGCGATTCGGAACAGAATAGGCATATCTTTCCCTACTGCTCTTCTGATGGAACGAACAATTTCCACAGCGAAGCGCATCCGGTTTTCAGGACTGCCGCCGTACTCATCCTCTCTGATATTCCAGATAGGGGACATAAACTGGTCGATTAAGTAACCTGCATGTGCATGTACCTCAATTGCATCATATCCGGCTTTTTTTGCAATGGTTGCAGAGTGAAAGAACTGCTCCATTATCTCTTTAATCTCTTCTGCGGTTAAGGGGTGACAGGTTAAGTCAGGGTTTAAGGTAGCCGGAATTGCAGAAGAGGATACCGGAGGTTCGCCATACATACTGGGAAATGCATTTCTGCCGGTACCGCAGCTGATCTGTGCTGCTATCTTAGCTCCATATAAGTGTACGGATTCACAGAGGGTGGTAAGTTTAGGGATTACATAATTATTCTTTAATACACCTTCCATAGAACCTTGTGCCAGTTCTTCACTAAGAAATTGGCAGCCCATAATGATAAAACCGGTTCCGCCTTTTGCTCTTTCTATAAAATAACTGATTTCATCTTCGGAAATTGTACCGTCGATATTACCGGAATTAGTTCCCATAGGGGAGAGTACAATACGGTTCTTAAGCTCCATGGAACCGATTTTAAAGGGGGTAAATAGTGAATCGTATCTCATATTCATGCTCCTTTTGTATTAGTCTTGGATTAAAATGTGCACTATTGATTTGTTTGTGTGTCCTACACACAGAGGGGAGTTGTTCCTGATCGAACAATTTAACTTTGATAAAATTTTAACATCTTTACATTGGTATTTTAATGCTTTGTCTACAAAAAGTCAATCATAAGTTTATATTTATATGTACCTTGGTACGAATAAATGAAATATTATGGAAAAGTATGATAGATTGAGACGAATAAAATTATCAGTCAGGATATCTGTCCCGAAAGGCATTTAAAGAGTTATTTGATTTATAAGGGATTATCTGGTATTATAATCACAAAGTTAGTGCCAGTAATTCGGTATAGTATCATGAATAAGGAATCCTCCTTCGATTTTATGATAGAAATTGCCGTTGGCGGAATGAGAGGTAATCGTGAAAGAATCTATATCCACCAGGATGCACATTTTGGAATGTGCTATTGATTTATTTAAAGAATCCGGTTTTGACAATGTTACCATTAAAAATATATGTGAAAAAGCAGAGGTAGCCAAAAGCACCTTTTATTATCATTATCAGACAAAGGAAGATCTGATTAAGGATTTTTTTAAAACCATAGACATAAATGTAGAACAGATGATGCAGGTCTTACTGGCAGATGATGACTGTTTGGAACAGATGTGGCAGATTATTGAACTGTATTATAAAAGACTTTTAGATGCCGGTATAGAGATTACCAGGATGGTGTATCTGAAGAATCTGGTACAGGACAAGCACATTTTGGGTGCTGAAAATGCCATGGCTAAGGAGCTGTATCTGACATTGCTGCGACGTGCCAGGGAGAAGAATGTAATTACAAATATTTCAAGCAGCAATGAAGAATTATATACAAGTCTTGTCTATTCTTTAACAGGGATAGCCTATCTTTGGTGCGTACAAAACGGTGAATTTGATATTTTGGCTGAATGCCGCCGTTCCTTTGAAACCGTATTAGGATATGTTCCAGAGATAAAATCTTAAATCATAATGGAAGTAATATTAATATAAAACCATAGCATATATGGGCTCACGAATGAAAGCTTCCAGATAGATAATATAAGTATAACAATATACATCATAAAGATATCTGCATCCATAGCTTCTGGCATTAGTTTGTGTTAAGCTGTACAAGTTGTCAGGAGGAGTCATTCATGCAAAAAGATTATACCAAGACGATACGCACCTGTTTTATCGGATATATTGTACAGGCGATCGTTAACAATTTTGTTCCGTTACTGTTTATAACATTACAGAAAAGTTACAGTATACCTCTAAGTAAAATCACCTTACTGGTTACGATCAACTTTGGCTTACAGCTCCTGGTGGATATGGTTTCTGCAGGTTTTATTGATAAGATAGGTTATAAGGTATCAGCGGTTGCAGCACATGTACTTTCTGCCGCCGGTCTTATAGCACTTACCATATTTCCTGATATTTTTCCGGATCCATTCACAGGACTGCTTGCAGCAGTAGTAATTTATGCTGCCGGTGGCGGTTTACTGGAAGTACTTATCAGTCCTATAGTAGAGGCCTGCCCAACAGATAACAAAGAAAAGGCTATGAGCATGCTGCATTCCTTTTATTGTTGGGGACAAGTAGGAGTAGTGCTTTTATCCACCATATATTTCGCTTTATTTGGTCTGGATAACTGGAAGTACCTGGCTGCTTTATGGGCTGTGATACCAATTTACAATGCAATTATGTTTGCCAGGGTGCCAATTGCTGCACTGGATAACGGAGAGCATGGAGGTTTGTCTTTCAGGTCTCTGGTTCGGAATAAATTATTCTGGCTTCTGATGCTCTTTATGGTATGTGCAGGTGCAAGTGAACAATCCGTCAGCCAGTGGGCTTCTGCCTTTGCTGAGCGGGGACTGGGAGTCAGCAAAACAATAGGACATCTGGCAGGACCTATGATGTTTGCCATTATGATGGGAACCTCAAGATTAATTTACGGAAAGTATGGTGACAGGATCAACCTGAATAAATTTATGCGATACAGCGTGATTCTTTGTATCGGTTCCTATCTCCTGATTTCCTTATCGACCCTTCCGGTGCTGGGACTGATTGGTTGTGGTATCTGCGGCTTGGCTGTTGGAATCCTGTGGCCTGGAACCTTTAGTATGGCATCTGCCAACATACGGGGTGGTGGTACTGCAATGTTTGCATTTCTTGCACTTGCAGGAGATTTAGGCTGTTCGGCAGGGCCCACGGTAGTTGGGATTGCCTCCTCTTATTTTGATAATAATTTGAAAACCGGTATATTAGCGGCTACTATATTTCCGGTAATTTTAATCCTAGGACTGCTTCGAAGAACAGGTGTGAAGCAATTAACTTAATGTTATTTTATATAATAAGATAGAAGCGCTTAAAAGCAGCAATATCAGAGTATGCATTTCTGAT
The DNA here is from genome assembly GCA_002434335.1 of Lachnoclostridium sp. UBA6558. GTDB lineage: Bacteria > Bacillota > Clostridia > Lachnospirales > Lachnospiraceae > Anaerocolumna. Next base: position 29,157 of record DJJW01000074.1, read on the forward strand.
ATTGCTGCTTTTTTCTTGTATAGAAATAAGGTATGACAGCAGAAAGGCTGTTTCAATCGTTTGGGTAGTGCGGTTGATTATTAACACTGGTTATTTAAACGCTGAATGAGGTGAACTGGATTACTTTAATGGATTTGCATCGTTTAGAAATCTATGAAAGTGACAGAAGTGTAAGTTTAGAATTAGATATGTAATGTTAATCGATGGAAACAGGAGATGCCTTTCGTTATACTTAGTGCATAAGAACAGCCGGTTTTTGAGAATTGTTTGCAATCAGGTAATTCCGCTTTACTATAAACTTTACATTCCTTTAGAAAATATTTAGTAATTTATAAAGTTAATATTTAACTTTATCCTTTATACTGAACCATGTTATCAGCAAAACATTAGAACGAACGATTACATGACTACAGATTAAGATAGACAGTGGGAGACTGTATGAGAAAAAGAAAAATTACACTTTTGGATTGTATCACAGCTCTGGGACTGCTGCTGATACTATTGTTTATATACTATGGTTATAAAACAAAGATATTTGTATCAATGGAAGCATTGCATGAATTTCTGGAGCAATTCGGAATTTTTGCAGATTTGATTTTTATCCTGATACAGGCAGTGCAGGTGGTAATCCCAATAATTCCGGGTTCTGTAGGCTGTCTGGCAGGTGTTGTGGTTTTTGGTCCTGTTAAGGGTTTTATCTACAATTATACTGGTATTTGTATGGGCTCAATGGCAGCCTTTCTGCTGGCAAGACGCTATGGTATGGCCATGGTGGAGAAGATGTCTAAGCCTGAGCTGATAAAGAAATATGGTGCTTGGCTTCATAGTGAAAAATTTGATAAATGGTTCGCAGTAGCTATATTTCTTCCCGTAGCTCCTGATGATTTTCTGTGTTATCTTGCCGGAATAACCAAAATCTCCTTTCGTAAATTTACTTTAATTATACTTGCAGGCAAACCACTGGCGATTATAGCTTATTCATTGGGCTTGAATTTAATATTTACAGCATTTATCCAATATATAATTCCATTTTTTAAGTAGCTGTAACCCTTTTGTATTTGTAAGCAACAGCAATTCTAACATGAAATTTTAATAGATAAAACGTTCTTTTACCCTTAAATTGAACGCGTGTTATACACGCAGATTGGAGCTAATTATGAAAATATGGTTATATAAAGGCGGATTAAAGTTAATATCCAAAAGCGGTATCGGTAAAGCCTTTGAACATCAACGGGCAGCCCTTGAGCAAAAGGAAATTGATTATAGTACAAAATTTAATTTTGGATATGACCTAGTGCAGATTAATACCATCTTTCCCGATTCTCTGATAGTCGCTGTAATTGCAAAATTAATGAGAAAGAAAGTAATATATTATGCTCATTCAACCATGGAGGATTTCAGGAACTCCTTTAAGGGTTCCAATTTCTTTGCAGCCTTCTTCAAAAGATGGATTAAATTATGCTACAGTATGGGAGATGTAGTTATTACACCTACTGAATATTCGAAAAATCTGTTAGAGGGTTATGGGATCAACAGAAAAATAATAAGTCTTACCAACGGAATTGATTTGAAGTATTATAAAAAAGATGCTGAACTTGGAAAGCAGTTCAGGGATAAATATCATTTTAATGAAAAGGATAAAGTCGTTATTTCTGTCGGTCATTATATTGAAAGAAAAGGGATAGAAGATTTTGCGGCTCTGGCAGAAAGGCTTCCGGAATACCAGTTCCTCTGGTTTGGTTATACAAATTTAAATCTGGTACCATGTCATATCAGAAGTATTATTAATGCGAAATTGCCCAATCTGCATTTCCCCGGCTACATATCCAGTGAAGAGCTGAAGGCGGCTTACAGCGGCAGTGACCTGTTTGTATTTCTGACTCATGAAGAGACGGAAGGAATTGTATTATTGGAGGCTCTTGCCATGAAGATTCCCATTTTAATTCGTGATATCCCAATCTATGAAAGCTGGTTTCAGAAGGGCAAACAGGTATACAAAGGCAGAGGACTGGCAGAATTTAAAGTGTTAACAAAAGATATTCTTGAAGGGAAGATTCCTGATTTAACGGAAGAGGGTTATAAAACAGTGCAGGAGAAAAGTCTCTCTAAGGTAGGAGATACCTTGATGGATACTTATACAGAAGTCCTGAACCCCACAGCAGGACAGCAGGAAAATATGGAAAAAGGAATGCCATTTTTTTATTGACTAACCAAGAAAAAGATGTATAATGAGTAGTAATAATACAAAGGGGTATTGCATATTATCTCTTTGTATAAGCTCATTAATACGGTATGAGCGTTTCGACCAGGCGACCTTAAATTGCCCTAGGCTACATGAGTAACCGATCAGACTAACTTATGAATAAACAGTTGGTTCTGGTTTGTGTCTCTTTGGCCTAGGGCTTTTTTATATTCTCAGCCAGGAAAAAAGCTTAAGGTGTGGAGGATAACTCCTTGAAGTTAAATCACACCTTTGGGAAGAGATAGAATGTAAAACAATATTGTCAAAAAGGAGTAGAGCGACATGAAAAATACAATCAGTTTCTTTCTAAATGGAACCTTAAAAGAAATCCAGGTAAATGCAGAGACTACAGTATTGGAACTGCTTCGTAATTCCCTGGAACTTAACGGTATTAAGGAAGGCTGCGGGGAAGGAGACTGCGGTGCCTGTACAGTTGTTATTGGTGAGGTAAGGGATGGTAAGGTACATTACAAATCGGCTGCAGGCTGCCTGTATCTGGCAGCAAAGCTTGAAGGAAAACATGTAATTACCATAGAAGGGTTGGCAGAAAAAGAGAAACTCCATCCCATACAAGAAGCAATTCTTAAGGCTCACGCAACACAATGCGGGTTCTGTACACCCGGTGTCAGTCTTTCGATTCTGGCATTATATCTTGAAAGAAAGAATCCGACCAAAGAGGAGTTTCGCAGATATCTGGAGGGAAATCTCTGCCGCTGCACCGGTTATGTATCTATCCGTAAGGTACCGGAATATCTGAAGGAGCTTATGGTCTGTTCTGAAGATATCAGGCTAAAGTACTTATCGGAAACGGAAGAAAAACAAATGAACTTTATTCAGGAGGACATCTATGCGGACGATGGAATTCATGGCTTTTACTCCCCGGTTTCTGAAGCAAATCTTCTTGAATTCCTTCAAAACCACCCGGAATTTACAGAAGGAAACATACGATTTCTGAATGGAGGAAGCGACGTTGTAGTAGGTATAAAGAAACATGGGCAGCATTACAGATTGTTAGTGGATTTAAGCCGTATAGAGACCCTGCATAAGATTTCAGTTAATAAAAAGAGCATTACCCTTGGCGGAGGAGTTTCCTTAGCACGAATGATAGATTCGGTTCAGGACATTTTTCCGGAATTCTCAGATACCGTGCTGAAAATGTGCTCTGAGCAGATGCGCTCCATAGCAACCGTTGCAGGAAATATTGCCAATGCTTCCCCGGTTGCGGATACAGTTCCTCTTTTGATGGCTGTTGATGCAATACTTACCATAAACGGTCCAAGGGGCTTAAGAGCAATTCCTGTAAGAGAATTTTTCAAGGGTTATAAAAAGCTGGCAAAACAAGAGGAGGAATGGATCAGCGCCATAACCATTCCGTTGGGCGAATATAATTTTATCCATTTTGAAAAGGTCAGCAAGAGAAGAGAAGTGGATATCTCCTCCGTCAATTCAGCCATTGCATTGAAAGTAGAAAACGGTATAATTAAAACAGCCCACGTAGCTTCCGGCGGAGTTGGAGCAACTACTCTATATATGAGAAATACCTCTGGCTTTCTAAGGGGCAGAGAGATGAAAGAAGAGACCTTCTCAGAGGCTTATGAGACGATAGCTGCAGAAGCAACTCCCATCGGAGATGTCAGAGGAAGTGCGGAATACAGAAAAGCCGTGTTACAGAATCTCTTAATGAAACACTATCTGGCTTATGAAAGCAGTCAGGAGGTTGATGGTCATGAAGCATGAATGGAATCGGAATAATACCGGGAGGGGCGACTTCCAAGATAGTAGGACTCAAAATGGAGAACTCGAAAATAAAGAACTCGAAAAAAAAGAACTTAAAAATGAAGAACTCCAAAATAAAAATCGTCAAAATGAAGAACTCCAAAATAAANNCAGTATATGCAACAGCAATATGAACAGCAACAGGAGCCGCAACAATATGGGCAGGTTGGAACTTCACCGCTGCACATCAGCGGTCGTGACCATGTGACTGGCCGTTCCCAGTTCATCGATGATATCCCAAAAGCAAGAAATCTGCTCTATGTCAAATTTCTGCCAAGTCCCATAGCACATGGAAAGATTGTGAAGCTTGATACACATAAAGCAAAGGAACTTTTGGGAGTGCAGGCCGTTCTTACGGCAGACGATATTCCCGGTGAGAATCAGATAGGTGGAATCATCCAGGATGAAGTCTGTCTGGCTCAGGGATATGTACATTTCGTAGGAGAACCTCTTGCCATTATTGCGGCGGAAAGTATCAGGACAGCAGATGAGGCACTTAAGTTGATAGATTTTGAAATAGAAGAAGAAATACCGGTATTAACAGTGAAGGAAGCCCTGGAAAAGAATCAGTTTATAGGTCCTGTAAGAAAGATAGAGCGGGGGAATGTGAAAGAAGTCTTTGCTGACTGTCCAAATTATCTGGAAGGTGTTATCTGCAATGAAGGACAGGAGCATTTCTATCTGGAGACGCAGAGTGCACTGGTAATACCCGAGGACAATGGCGGAGTTACCGTCTATTCCTCCTCCCAGAATCCCAATGAAATACAGAGAATGACTGCTAATGTTCTTGGTATACCCCAGAATATGGTCACCGTAGATATTAAAAGGCTTGGAGGCGGGTTTGGAGGCAAAGAGTCACAAGCTACACCCTGGGCTTGTATTGCAGCACTGGCCGCTTATCATACCGGACGCCCGGCAGAATTACGGCTTACCCGAGAGGAGGATATGCTATGTACCGGTAAAAGGCATGCTTTTGAGAATTATTACAGGGTTGCTTTTGATGATGAAGGTAAGATATTAGCATATGAGGTAGAACTCAATTCCAACTGCGGTGCTGTTGCTGATGTAAGTACCTCTGTTCTGGAACGTGCCATGCTCCATGCGGAGAACAGCTACCGAATTGACAACATCCGAATTATTGGAAGACCCTGTAAAACAAATCTTCATCCCGCAACTGCTTTTCGGGGGTTTGGGGGACCACAGGGAATCTTTGCTATAGAGAGTGTAATACAAAGAATTGCATATGTTCTGAAACAGGACCCTTATGATATCAGGATGAAGAATATATACCGGCAGGGAGATATTGCACCCTATGGTGAAGAGGTTCTTAATGCAGAGCATATTGCAAATGTTTTTGTTAAGTTAAGAAGAGATAGTAAATGGGATGAGCGAAGGAGAATCATAAAAGAATTCAATGAAAAGAATAAGTATAGGAAGAAAGGTATCGGTGTTACACCTGTGAAATTCGGTATATCCTTTACAGCAGCCCATTTAAATCAAGGAAGTGCCCTGGTGCATATTTATTTTGACGGTTCAATATCTGTAACCCATGGTGCTATTGAAATGGGCCAGGAGGTAAATACAAAAATTGCTCAGATAGCTGCTACGAATTTCGGAGTACCTTTACAATATATCCGTATTGAAAGCAACAATACGAAGCGAGTGGCCAACACTTCACCTACGGCAGCTTCTTCCGGCTGTGACTTAAACGGTCATGCAGTGGAGAATGCTTCGCTGGAGATTATGAAGAGGCTAAGGGAATTAGCAGGCAGGCTTTATAAGGCATCAGAACTGTCTTTTGATAATGGAAATATCTATCCCTTAGTAAATGGCCGCACGGATTATAACAATCCGCTTAGTACTTTTAAAGAACTGATAAAAAAGGCATACTTTGAAAGAATTGATCTGTCCGCCCACGGATTTTATGCTACACCAGGAATCCATTTTGACAGGGAGAAAGGGCAGGGACACCCCTTTTTGTACTATGTTTTTGGCGCAGCAGTCAGTGAAGTAACGGTAGACTTATTAACGGGACACACAAGCCTTGATTATGCTTATATACTACACGACTGTGGCAGCAGTATTAATCCGAGAGTTGATATTGGTCAGGTTCAGGGAGCATTTTTGCAGGGTTTGGGCTGGGCGACTATGGAGGAATTGGTGTATAATGAGAAAGGAAAGCTTTTAAGCAGCTCACCGGCGACTTATAAAATTCCTACAATAGGGGATGTTCCGGAGGAAATTCATGTGGAACTGCTGGAAGGAAGTATAAATGAACAGGGTATCAAACGCTCCAAGGCTATCGGTGAACCGCCCTTTGTTTACGGCGAATCAGTGTTTTTTGCAATTGTAGATGCCCTTGGTTCTACCGGCAGATATCCTGTGGATTTAAGTATACCGGCAACTCCGGAAAAGGTATGGAGGGAAATCAATAGGAAATCGTGAAGAAAGTGTATCTTCACACAGAAAAGTCTCAAAATGAGCACAGAAGCTGCTCATCCCGGGGGCTCTTAAGAGAAAAAGAGTAAGTAGAAATGGAGAAAGAAATGAAAGAAGAAAATAACAAAGTACGATTAACCACCATGTCCACCAAGGCTGGCTGTGCAGCGAAGTTCGGTCCCGGAAATCTGGCGAAGGTCATGGCACATATGAATCTGCAGGAAAGAAAAGATGATCCCAATCTCATTGTTGGTTTTGGTACCTGTGATGATGCGGGAGTATATAAAATCGCTCCTGATTACGCACTGATTCAGACAGTGGATTTCTTTACACCAATTGTAGACGATCCATATACCTTTGGAGCAATAGCAGCAACCAATGCCTTAAGTGATGTTTATGCAATGGGAGGGACACCTTTAACAGCCTTAAATATCTGTTGTTTTTCTACAGGGCTGGAGCCTGAGGTATATGCAGAAATTCTTCAAGGAGGACTTGATAAAGTAACAGAAGCAGGTGCTGTAGTTCTTGGAGGTCATACTGTTACAGACAATGAAATTAAGTTTGGTGTTTCTGTGACCGGTTATGTACATCCGGATAAGGTGCTTACCAACGGAGGAGCCAAACCGGGGGATGTTCTTATCTTAACGAAACCAATCGGAACAGGAGTTATCAGCACTGCTTTTAAAAATAATATGATTGAAGAAGCCGAAATGACAGAATCGATAACTTCTATGAGTACTTTGAACAAAGCTGCATCTGAGGCTGCTCAGAAAATAGGTGTAAACGCTTGTACCGACGTAACAGGTTTCGGTTTGTCGGGGCACTCCTATGAAGTAGCAGCTGCGAGTAATGTAAACATCAGGATTAATCTCTCTGAGCTTCCGGTTATGGCGGGAGTACTGGAACTAATAGAAAAGGATTGTATACCAGGTGGCGGTTACAACAACAGAAATCACTATGAAAAGTGGGTGGAATTCGAAGGGGATGTCTCTGAAACGAAGAAAGCACTGGTATTTGACCCTCAAACCTCAGGGGGATTATTAATTTCCGTACCGAAAGAGAAGGCAGGTGCATTGGTAGAAGAGCTCACAAAGAGGAAGACCCTGAGAAGTCAGATAATCGGTGAAGTCTTTCCAAAAGCTGAGGGAGATAAATATATAACTTATTACGAAGGGAAAGCAGAATAATGAGTGAAGCAGCAATATTGCTGGCAGTAGTATTGCTGGATTGTCAAATAATCTGCAAAGGATGTAAAGTATGAGTGAATTGATAATTATAAACAGTGAATTTATGGGGAAAGGGAATGATGAGCTTGGTAAAACACTTACCGGAGTCTTCCTGAGAAAGCTATGGGCACAGGAAAAGAAACCGGATGCCATTATATTGTACAATTCTGCCGTGAAATTAATTGCAGAAGGCTCAGAAGTGCTGGATGCCATGGACGGTCTTTTTAGCAGCGGCGCAGATATCTTAGCCTGCGGAACCTGTGTGGACTTTTATAACTTAAAAAATAGTATTAAGATAGGAAGAGTCAGCAATATGGATGAAATCTGTTCTATGCTGATGCAGGCTGAAAAGGTCATAACCATTTAATTGGCGATAAGACATTTTCTTCTTGCCGCTCCACAAAGTGGAACCTCCAGCACAGTACGGACAGTTTCCAGACACACCTTAAGAAAAGAGTATAGGATGAGACTTACAACAGCATTAGATTTGAAGCAGGATAACAGAAAAACAAGAATGATAAGTATAGTAGGCGGTGGAGGTAAAACCTCAACACTTTTTACACTGGCGCATGAACTGGCAGGGGAAGGTAAGAAGGTACTGATAACTACTACAACAGCAATGTATAATCCAACAGAAATAAGTAATCCCAATATTTTTGTTTTGGGTGACCACGTTACGGCAGAAGGTAAATTAAAAGGTATCTCAAACGAGGCTGCAGAAAGAATCCATAAGGATAATCAGTATGCTTATATACTGGTAGAAGCAGACGGCTCCAAGGGGCGGCCTATTAAGGCACCAGCGGAACATGAACCGGTAATTCCTGATACTACGGATATTATGATTGGTGTTATTGGTATGGATGCATTTGGCAGGGAGATTTCAGAAGTAAACATACACAGACCGGAAATACTGAGTGCCCTTACACATCCGGTCAACGGTATTGTAGATGAGGAAGTTCTTGTTAAGCTTGTAAATCATCCACAGGGACTTTTTAAGAATTGTCCTGCATCTGCCACAAAAGTTCTGCTGCTTAATAAGGTATTCAATGAAAGAACAAAAGAAATAGCAATTAAAGTGGGAGAAACTGTAATAAGAGAAAACGAGGCGATAGACAGGGTAATCATTGGAGCGGTCAGAGAAGAGGAGCCTGTAATAGAGCTTATTAAGGGGAGTATTTTATGATTGCTGTTATATTAGCAGCCGGGTTATCAAAAAGATTCGGCGGGAAGAAGCTTATAGAGAAAATCAATGACAAACCCATGATTCTGCATACAGCAGAGTTGGTAGGAGCATATGAATTTCAGCAGAAGGTGCTGGTTTACTCTGATGAAGAGGTAAAGAAGACTGTTCAAGCTTCTGACTTGACCTCCGAATTCATATATGTTCATAATACTCATGCAGAAGAAGGTTTAAGTTCCTCCATAAAACTAGCAATAAAGACATTGTTTCAGTTAAATGCAGATAGGGGAAACTGTAATATCAAGTCAGAAGACCATGACAATGAAAACCAAAACAATAAAAAACAAAGCAATGAAATCCAAAGCAATAAAAATCATGACAATGTAAACCAAGGCATGGAAAACCAAGGCATGGAAAACAAAAGCATGGAAAAGCAAGATATAGAAGACCTGGATACAGATAAACGGAACATAGAAAACTTGTATACGTACCGGGAAACAGAAGAAGGAATCATGTTTTTCGTTGGTGACCAGCCCTTTCTGAATGGAGACACAATAAGAAAGCTTGTGGACGCTTTTACGGAAGAAAAGGGTTCCATAATCGTACCTGTGTATGGGGCTGACAGAGGGAATCCGGTTATCTTCTCCACCAAATGGATGAAAGAATTACAGAAGCTGGAAGGTGATGTCGGAGGGCGTGTTATAATCCGGCAGAATAGCAGTGAAGTTTGGGAGGTGCCTATAACAGATAGAGAAATAGGACGGGATATAGATACAAAAGAAGAATACAATGCTGTACAGGCTGAAAGGATATCGAAGCTACATGGAAAGACAAAATAAACTGGTCGTTGTCAGAGGGGGAGGAGATCTGGCTTCAGGAGTTGTACACCGGCTGATAATGAGCGGCTTTCCGGTTGTAATACTGGAAATTGAGAAGCCAACTGTAATAAGGAGAACAGCCGCCTATGCAGAAGCAGTATTTGCGGGAACTGCTACCGTTGAAGGCATTATAGCAAGGAAGGTAAAGACAGTTGCAGAAGCTTTACAATGCCTTGAGGCCGGTATAATACCTATACTGATAGATCCTTCCGGAGAATGTCTTCCAGAATTAAAACCTAAAATTGTAATAGATGCCATATTAGCCAAAAGAAATCTTGGTACCCACAGGAATATGGCACCAATTGTAATCGGATTAGGTCCGGGCTTTTGTGCCGGAGAGGATGTGGATGCGGTAATTGAGACCAACAGAGGTCATAACCTTGGCAGAGTTTTCCTTGAAGGCTCTGCAGAACCGGATACCGGAGTTCCGGGAGTTATCGGCGGCTTCGACTACCAGCGTATCTTAAGAGCCCCGGCTGATGGTGTGATTCATAATGTACGGGATATCTGTACCAAGGTCAAATGCGGTGATATCATAGCTTATGTTGATAATAAACCGGTTATATCAAGTCTTGATGGTGTATTGCGCGGTTTGATAACGGATTGTTTACCCGTAAAGAAAGATCTAAAAATTGGAGATGTGGATCCAAGATGTAAGATCGAATATTGCTATTCCATTTCTGATAAGGCCCGTGCCATAGGGGGAGGAGTCTTAGAAGCAATCCTGTACTTTTTATGTAAAGAAAGTGAGAACTGATATGAGTATAGTAAACATTAACGGACAAGAGTATCGGTGGGATACTGATATGGCTTTGATGGATTATTTGCGGGATATACTTGGGATTACCTCTGTAAAGAATGGCTGTAAGGAAGGTGCCTGTGGTACCTGTTCGGTAATAATTGGCGGTAAGACAGCAAGAGCCTGTATCCAGAAGCTTTCCAGACTGGAAGGGAAAAAGATTCAGACCATAGAAGGATTTACGGAGAGAGAGAAAGAGGTATTTTCCTATGCTTTTGCAGCCTGTGGTGCGGTACAATGCGGTTTCTGCATACCGGGAATGTTTATAAGTGGGAAGTGCCTGATTGACCAGAATCCAGATCCCACCAGAGAGGAGGTTAAGCTGGCGATTCGCAGCAATATCTGCAGATGTACGNNGCACGGGCTATAAGAAGATAGAAGATGGAATTCTGTTAGCAGCTCAGCTGATAAGAGAGAATACAGAGGTTCCGGAATTGTCCCAGACCGGAAAAGTCGGTGAGAAGACCTGCCGGGTAGATGCAGTTCCAAAAACCCTTGGAACTGCCAAATATGCAGATGATTATAGCTTTGAAGGAATGCTTTACGGAAAGAATGTCTTTAGTAAATATGCGCGGGCAAAAGTGCTTTCCATCGATTCTTCAAAGGCCTTGTTAATGCCAGGAGTAATTGCAGTTTATACGGCAAAAGATATTCCCGGAAAACGCTATATCGGACATCTGGCACAGGATTGGCCGGGTATGATTGCAGTGGGAGAAGAAACGAAATGCTGTGGGGACACACTGGCTATGGTAGTGGCAGAGACAAAGGAACAAGCCATAGCGGCTGTAAAGGCAGTGGAAGTTGAGTACGAGGAAAGGATACCGGTCTCCACGGCTGAAGAAGCTAAAATACCCGGTGCCCACCAGATTCATGGTGAAGGTTTCACGCAGTTTGGCAGATTCCTTATCCCTGAAAACAATTTATTCGACCATGAAGAAGTTAAAAGAGGCGATGCCGAAAATGCCCTTAAGAACTCAAAATATATCACAGAAGGGACCTTTGCCCTGCCCCCTACCGAGCATGCATTTATGGAGCCTGAAACTGCCATTGGAGTTCCTGACGGTGATGGTATTCTTGTAATAACAGGCGGTCAGGGTATCTACGATGAATACCACGAGATAAGTAACTATCTTGGAATTCCCATGGAGAAGCTGCGCATACAAAGTGCCGTGGTGGGCGGTGGCTTTGGCGGAAAAGAAGATATGAGTGTGCAGCATCAGGCGGCTCTGTGTGCCTATCTGACAAAACGTCCTGTTAAGGTGTTCTTTAGCAGACAGGAAAGTATAAATTATCACCCCAAAAGGCATGCCATGGAAATCTATTGTAAAATCGGCTGTGATGAGGATGGAATCTTACAGGGAATGCAGGCAAGACTGACCTCTGATACTGGAGCGTATGCTTCACTTGGAGGTCCGGTACTGCAAAGAGCCTGTACCCATATCGGAGGACCCTATAACTATCAGAATATTGATGTTGAGGGCAATGCCTATTTTACCAATAATCCTCCCGGCGGAGCCTTTCGAGGTTTTGGTGTAACCCAATCCTGTGCAGTAGTCGAATGTCTGATAAATCAGCTGGCAGAAGCAGCTGGGATTACAGGCTGGGAGATTCGTTACCGTAATGCAATAAGACCTGGTCAGTCACTGCCTAACGGGCAGTTAGCCGATGAAGGAACAGCTATGGTTGAAACCCTGGAGGCAGTTAAGGAAGAGTTCGAAAGATACGAAAATGACCCGAATTATTATGTGGGAATAGCCTCAGCCATGAAAAATGCCGGGGTAGGTGTAGGCGTTCAAGATATCGGCCGCTGTAACTTGAAAATATTTGGCGGAAAAGTACATGCAAGATCTTCTGCGGGGGCTATCGGACAGGGAATTCAAACAGTACTGCTGCAAATGGTCTGTGAAGCCACCGGACTACTGCCTTCTGATATTGTAGTAGAACATCCGGATACCAGATATACGCCGGACTCCGGTACCACAACTGCTTCCCGTCAGACCGTATTTGCCGGAGAAGCAGCCAGAAGAGCGGCAATCAAATTAAAAATGGATCTGGAGAAAGGCAGAAAACTATCAGATCTTGAGGATAAGGAATATATTGGGGAATTTGAATACAAAACCGACCCCATTGGCTCATCTAAAGCAAATCCCGTAAGTCATGTAGCATATGGCTATGCCACACAACTTTTTATTATTGATAAAGAAGGAAAGGTTGTTAAGGTGGTAGCAGCCCACGACATAGGAAGAGCGATAAATCCTCTGTCGGCGGAAGGACAGGTGGAGGGAGGTGTAGCTATGGGACTTGGTTATGCTCTTACGGAGGATTTTCCGTTGAAAAACGGAATCCCTCAAGTCAAGCTTGGTACTCTTGGTTTATTTAAAGCGAACCAGATTCCTCCTGTTGAGACACATCTTCTTGGCAAGAATAATCCGGATATCGCTTTTGGAGCGAAAGGAATCGGGGAAATCGTATGTGTACTGGGAGCACCTGCCTGTCAGAATGCCTATTATAAGAAAGATGGTATCTTTCGATATAAATATCCCCTTGAGAATACCTACTACCGAAAACCTAAGAACTGATATAAAGATATAGGTTGAATTATAGTTTCTCCTCACCAGGTATAAAAAACTTGATTATTTTGGAGTTGTTTCTGGTAATATCTATCTTAACATAGAGAGAATGAGAACAACAAACAATCACAGTTATTCAAGCTGAAACAGAAGGGTTAAATCGTCTTGAAGAACAAGCAAGAAGTTCCTACTATGAAGTTATAAAGGAGAATTTGTATCACTGAATACTATAAATCCATCAAATAGTAGACAGGGCATAACATCGGGGTTAAAATAAGGATATAAATAATAATTTATTGGGGGTGACAAGCAAATGGAATTGAAATTGATTTTGCGAAACGGTCTTCAGCAAGCTTTATCCCATGCAGAGTAAGCATTAGTGAACTATTCTGTATGGGTGATAAGTTACCTTGCTTTATAACGTTTATGTTGGAGTATTGATTAAGCTTATGTATTACTAAATGTGATAAAGTAAGCTGAACTTATATGTCAGCTACTGCTGAACTCTGCACTTTATTTATCAATTATAAATAAGGAGCGGATAACGTGAAATATATCAATGCAGCAGAAGTATTACCGGATTATCTGATAGCAGAAATTCAAAAACATATCAGCGGAGAAGTAATATATATCCCGGCTGGTGAAGAACGTTCCAAATGGGGCGAAAAAAATGGTTCAAGGCAATATTTTGAAAATAGAAATCATAGGATAAAATTACATTTTAAAAAGGGTGATACAATTGAAGAGATAGCAGTGGAATTCGGCCTTGCTTATGAAACTGTTCGTAAAATTGTATATAAACCCTGAGAAAAGGCTGTTGCATTTAGCAACAGCCTTTTCTCTATCATTGAAGTGAAGTCTGAGTTTTACTCTCAAGTTTATCATTTACAAACATAATTACAGCATTTGATGATCCATCTTTGCCGTACCAAGCATAAGTAACGTTCGTGTTATCTCCGGTTTCTGTGGTGTTTAGTAAAGTTCCCTCCATACCTATAAGTCTAGCTGTCTCGGCATAGCTGATTCCGTTATTCAGGGAATTGTATTTGCTTAAGGTTATGTAAGAAGCCTCTGAATTACCGGTATCGTCAGAATTTGATGAATCTCCGGGAGTACTGGTGTTATCTTGAAAAATCATTACTGCTTCTGTACTGGCGGTAACCTTTATACTGCATTGATAGGTTTTCCTATTATAGGTGGCTGTTATTACTGCTTTTCCTTTTGTTTTAGCAGTAACTTTCCCTTTGCTGGTTACAGTTGCAACTTTTTTATTACTGCTTTTCCACTTTATTTTTCCTGTAACCGGCTCATAATTTTTCAGGATTTCCAAGACAATTGTTTCTTTTGGAAACAGGGTGTAATTGTCGGAACTTATGGTATAAACAGTTGCGGCATTTACCTTAATTGGTAGTAACAGAACGATAGCAAGCAGTAATAGTATTAACTTTTTCAAATAGCTACCTCCTCAATCATATTAATCTTTCGTTTTCGGGTTATTGCATTATGCATTTCATTATATCATGAACTACAAGCATATTATTTTGCTGTTCCGGTCAGAATTTCAGATAGGATTTAAACGTCTCTCTGTGCATTCATTCACGAACTTAAAGACACGTTCATGATCTTGCTGTTCCTAGCGGAATTCACAAGCAAGCTTACAAGTTCTTATTGCTTATATTATATCATAAAAACACAGCATATACATAGGATTTATTTCATTTATTCCTTATTACAACTTGTAAAACGACATTATTATTGTTATGCTATAGGAAGAGAATAAGAAGTACTTTTATTTCTGGAAATTTATTATAATTTGATTAAAAACTTAATAATATTTCAATCATATTTTAAATTGTTAATTCATAGAAAATACGATATAATATGGCTAGTTATATGTTGACAGTAATATAGCGGAGGAATTGTAATGGATAGAAGGAATTTCACTGATTTGGGTGAGGAAATAAGGAATATAGTCCAGAATGCAGTGAATAGTAGGGACTTTCATCAATTAAACAGAGATATAAGCAGCACGGTAAAAGGTGCATTGGATGAAGTGAAAGATGCTCTTAATTCGGGTTATGGCGGTTATAGAAATATTCATTGGAACTCAAATGAGTCCATGAATCGGGACAAGCAGAATGAATATAAAAATGAAAAAAATGAGAACTATAAAGAGCAGAATTACAGAAAAAACTACGAGAATAACACCAGTACGGGAGCAGACTACAAAAGAAGTCAGCAATACAATGCCTATAAATCTTCCGTTCCTCCGAAACAGACAAATACCTCGGTTACGAATCAAAAGCAGCAATACCCTCAGGTGCCGGTAGGAAAAGTTGCAAGTATTCTCTACACGGTATTTGGATCTATCGGAATGAGCCTCTTTGGTATAGGAGCTTTTGTTCTGGCTTTGGTCGGGTATATGAACAGTAAAGTTAATTTTTTTACCATAGCACTTTCTTTTATACCCTTTTTTCTTGTAAGCTGTACCATGTCTGCCAGAGGTGGTGCTTTGAGGAAAAGGCTGAGAAGATTCCGGCGTTATACGGATTTATTTAAGGGGAGACCGTATTACTCTATTAATGACCTCACTTCTGCTTTAGGGCTCAAACGGAAATACGTGATAAAAGATTTGCGGAAGATGATTAATATTGGAATGTTTCCGGAAGGCAGGTTTGATGAGCAGGAGACCTGCATTATGTTAAATCAGGAGAGCTACAAGCAATATCAGGAGCTTCAGAAGAGAGTTCGCATGCAGGAGATGTCTGATGGTAAGAAAGATAACATGGAAGGACAAGCAGGAGCTTCCGGTACCAATGATTATGAAGTAAGAAAAGCCATTGAAGCCGGCAGAGCCTGTATACAGCAGATCAGAGAAGCAAATGATGCAATCCCCGGTGAGGAGATATCCAGACGATTAGACCGTCTGGAAGAAGTCATCGGCAAAATCTTTTTATATATCGAACAGCATCCCAGCCAGTTGACAGATATCCAGAAGTTTATGGATTATTATCTTCCGACTACTTTAAAGCTGGTGAATGCCTATAAAGAATTTGATAGATTATCTGTTGAAGGTGATAATATATCAACGGCTAAGAATGAGATAGAAGAAACACTTAATACAATAAATCAAGCTTTTGAGAATTTACTGGACAGCCTTTATGAAGATGTGACCATGGATGTTTCCAGTGATATATCTGTATTGGAAACCCTCCTGGCACAGGAAGGTCTGACACGCAAGGATTTTATATCGAAAGAATAAACTGGAGGATAAATGAATGAATGGAGACACACCTACCTTAACCTTTGACCCTTTTGAGGAGGAAGTAAAAGAACCCTCAATGCTTAAGCTTCAAGAGGAGAAACAACAGGTGCAGCAATTTGATGAAAGTACACTGACAGTAGAAGAAAAGAAAATGGTAGAGGACTTTGCCAGTAAGATAGACCTTACGAAATCCAACCTGGTTCTCCAATATGGTGCAGGTGCCCAGAAGAAAATTGCTGACTTTTCAGAGTCTGCTTTAAATAATGTAAAGACGAAGGATCTGGGGGAGATAGGAAATATGCTCTCAGATGTAGTAATGGAATTAAAGAGTTTTGATGCGGATACAGAAGAGAAAGGTATCCTGGGATTTTTCAAAAAAAGTGCGAACAAGCTAAATATAATGAAAGCAAAATATGATAAAGCAGAAGTAAATATCAATAAGATCTGCAAGGTATTAGAAGCTCACCAGATTCAAATGCTTAAGGATATATCCATGCTGGATAAAATGTATGAGCTGAATAAAACCTATTTTAAAGAGCTGTCCATGTACATTTTGGCAGGTAAAAAGAAAATTGCTCAGGTTCAGGAAGAAGAACTGCCTAAGCTGGTGGAGAAATCAAATTTAAGCGGCTTACCCGAGGATGCACAGGCAGTTAATGATCTAGTGGCTGTAATAAATCGTTTTGAGAAAAAGATACATGACCTGGAACTTACAAGAATGATATCCATACAAATGGCTCCCCAGATTCGTCTGGTTCAGGGAAATGATACATTAATGACTGAGAAAATTCAGTCTACTCTCGTTAACACAATACCTCTTTGGAAGAGTCAGATGGTACTTGCTCTTGGAGTAGCCCATTCCACACAGGCTGCCAAAGCCCAGAGAGAAGTAACGGATATGACAAACGAGCTGTTAAGAAAGAATGCAGAAACCCTTAAGATGGCTACTATTGAAACCGCAAAGGAGTCTGAGCGAGGTATCGTTGATATTGAAACTCTCCGTACAACCAATCAATCATTAATTTCTACCTTGGACGAAGTTCTGCGTATTCAGACAGAAGGACGTCAGAAGAGAAAAGAAGCAGAAGTTGAATTGAATCGTATTGAAACGGAACTAAAGAATAAACTGCTCAGCATGAGAGGATAACTAATTCTGCAGGGGATACAGGCAGATTATATATTTGCAGGCAGGTTATATAAGTTAATGAAAGAAGCATGGAAGTCCTGATATACTCAGAATTTTCTATGCTTCTTTTAAATACATTAAGCTTTTCTTATTCCACGAAAGATTAACTTGGAAATCTCAGATATAATAACGACACTAAAGGAAAGTGCAAATATTTTAGCCCACATTGTAATATCCAGAGGGATTGTCCCAAAGAAAGCCCCGGCAAACTGAATAATCAATATCTGAAGAAGAAAGGTGATGGATATTACCAATAACATGATTTTATTCTTCAGAAGGTGCTTGAAGATACTTACGGCATGAAGTTCACGGCAGTTAAAGGCATTGAACAGCTGAAACAGTGCAAATAATGTAAAAAGTACAGTTGTTATCTCTTCCTCAGCTGCGCCTAAGAAATTAAAGACATATTGGCACAGGAAGATGACAGAGATATACACACCGGTAAGTCCGATTCTTATAAGCATTCCCTTTGATACAATGTTGTCGCTTCGTTTGGTAGGCGGACGGCTCATCAGATCGTCGTAAATGGGTTCCAGTCCTAAAGTTAGAGCAGGAGGTCCGTCCATAATAATGTTAATCCACAAGAGCTGAAGGGCTGTAAATGGAGCCTTTAATCCTAAAAGGATGGACGTAAATACTACGATAACAGAAGATACGTTTACTGTCAGCTGGAACTGTATAAAACGTTTGAAATTCTCATATATGCCACGTCCCCAGGCAATAGCCTTAACAATGGTGGAGAAGGAATCATTAAGAAGTACGATATCGCTTGCCTCTTTTGAAACCTCCGTTCCTGAGATACCCATAGCAATACCTACATCAGCATTTTTAAGTGCCGGTGCATCATTGATACCATCACCGGTAACTGCTACTACGTTACCCTGTGATTTTAAAAGCTTAACTACACGCATTTTAATTGTAGGTGTACTGCGGGCGATAACGCTGATTTTTGATAATTTATGAAGCAATTCTTCATCTGTCAGGTCAACAATGTCTTTTGCTTCCACAGCAATGTGATCTGAATTCAGCAGATGGAGGTCATTGGCAATGGCTGTTGCGGTTACGATATTGTCACCGGTAAGGATCTTAAGATCAATACCTGCCATACGGCAATTCGTAACAGCTTCGTATACATCAGCACGCAGAGGATCAGCGATAGCAACAAAACCATCAAAGGTCATGTTGTTTTCCATCTCGGAATGATGATCGTCTGCTTCATAATCCATCATGGTATCCAATTCTTTATGGGCGAAAGCGATAACACGCATAGCCTTTTCCTGCGCTTTGATGATATGACTTTCTATGTCTCTGCGTTTTTCATCGGAGATGCTGCACATGGCGAATACACATTCGGGACTTCCTTTTACATAAGAAATGATTTTACCATCGACTTTACTGATGGTTGTCATGTGTTTTAATTCAGAGGAAAAAGGAAAGGCATACAATACATCATGATCCTGACGTTCGTCTTTGTAGGACTTACCGCTGTCTGCTTTTGCTATTGAACGTTCATAAAAATTCAGCATGGCGCACTCCGTGGGATTACCAATAAAGGTACCATCCATTGAAATGTCAGCGGTAGTGTTAAGACAGACGTTGTGGACAATCCAGTCACAGGAGAGCTCGTTGGTATTGTCATGCCACTTTTCGTCATAGTAAGCCGAAACCGTCATTTTGTTCTCTGTTAATGTTCCGGTCTTATCAGAGCAGATAACATTAATGCAACCGACGGTCTCAGAAGCAATCATCTTCTTAACAAGAGCATTCTGATGAGAAAGCTTGATAATATTGATGGAAAGAGATACAGCTACTATTGTAGGAAGACCCTCAGGAACAGCTGCAACGATAAGAACTATACTGGTTACAAAGGCATCCAGGACATCTTCAAAATTAAGACCTCCAGATAAAGAAAAGCTTATTAGCTCTGAAGCAAATACAATGGCTGCAGCAATTACTCCAAGTATTGTAATTGTCTTGCCAAGTCTTGCAAGTTTTTCCTGAAGAGGGGTGGAGGTTCGGTCTGTCTTTGTAAGTTCTTTTGCTATTTTACCAAATTCTGTGTTATCCCCAACTGCTGTAACAAGCATTTTACCGTAGCCGCTGGTTATGTAATTACCGGAATAAAGCATGTTACCCCGGTCAGCAAGAGCAGTTTTTTCATCTGTAATAATTAATTCCGCATCTTTTTTAGAAGGAATACTTTCTCCGGTTAAAGCTGACTCATCAGCAGCAAGACCAACACTTTCAAGAAGCCTTCCGTCGGCAGGAATCTTATCGCCGGTTGAGAGCAGTACAATGTCTCCTGCTACCAGATCCTTCTGACCTATCATTAAGGTATCACCCTTTCGAAGAACCTTTATCTGTGTATCATCACTGATTTTAGAAAGGGCTTCAAAGGCTTTGGCACTCTTGCCTTCCATTACAACGGTAATAATAACTGACAGGGAAATAGCTGCAAATATACCCACGCATTCCAGAAAATCAGCCTCACCACCGGTAGTAGCACGAATGATATTTACAACCAGTGCAATAATTCCGGCCATTACCAGCATGAGAATCATAGGTTCGCTGCCCGCAGCCAGTATTCTGCGTATTAAAGATTCCGGCTTTTCTCTGGTCAATGTGTTACTGCCGTATTGTTGGAGATTTTGATTAATTTGCTCCTCCGGCAGTCCTGTTGTTGAATTTGTGTTAAGCCTTTTTATAAGACTTTCTCTGTTCTCCATAAATTCTTTCACAACATTTTCCTCCTAGTATAAAAATATGTCGATTTTTTGACAAAATAAAAGACCCGCGTATAGCCCCAAGCTATCACGAGTCATAAAAAAAGACCTATGTATGGCTATAGCAGCTATACATGAGTCTCGTTAATTAAGGCAAGCCAGACTTTAACAGTCAGTATGTTGACTTACCACGCAGCTAACTGCGCTAACTACTCCCTCACGAGTAATTTAAATTGTCGTCCAATTTTAACACACGTAAATATAAGTGTCAAGGGTTTAAGTAGGCTAATTAAATTCAACATGAATGAGGTTTACTTAAAACAAACACATTAATTTATTATTACATTCACATATTAAACCTGATATTGTTTCAAAGCAAGAGTTATAATCTTTCTGCAAGGCTTTACAAATTCTGGACCCTGTGTTAAAATTGTATTGCTAATTGCTAATTGCTAATTGCTAATTGCTAATTGCTAATTGCTAATTGCTAATTGCTAATTGCTAATTGCTAATTTGGAGGAAATTGACCGTGAAACGTTTAATAATAGATGAAATGACAAGGAAAAACAGCTCTGTACAACTGAAGCCGATGAAGCATTGTACGGAGCCGAAACTAAAAGCGTAAAGCTTTCCATTCGTCGGAAAACAGGTATTATAAGCATAGCCATAGTCATATGCTTTTATTTTTGAACCTGTTTTTCGGGAATAGATTCAGCTATCTTTATGGCCGCAGACAATGTTTTGTCTGCGGCCTTTTTCGTGTACCGCTAAGGTTTACAGTCAGGCTACTGCATTTACAGGCAGTAACTGAAATATTGTAAATACCAAGAGCAGAAGGCCGCTATATTTATAAGCCTTCTGCTTTTTTTATGCGAAATTTAGCAGGTATATCAGGAGCTCATCTCTTCCCTGGACTAATTTAAGCAAGAAACTGAAAACCAGTGCTGCCTTTATAAAATGCACTTTTATTCAGCGTCACAATTCTCGCTGATAATACTTTGCCATCATTGGAGTATCATGCTGCAGTAAACACTCTGCACGCACTTCATTCCTTGGCGTTACCTAAACACAACACCAGGAAAATTGATATTATGCAAAGTTTATAAAGACAGTACCATAAAAAAATGAAAAACTATAAATGGAGATTATTATGAGCATATTTGAAATAAATGAATTAACCCATACCTATGGAGATAAACTGCTGTACCAAAAGGAATCCCTTGCTTTGTATAAAGGTGAACATATGGGAATTGTTGGACAAAACGGTGCAGGAAAAAGTACTTTAATTAAAATCTTATCAGGAGAGGTGATTCCTGATAATGGGCGGGTTGTATGGCAACCTGGTATAAAGATAGGGCATCTTGACCAGCATGCAGAAATACCGGGTGAAGATACCATAATAGAATACTTAAGGACTGCATATAAAGATATGTATGACTTGGAAAAGAAAATGAATACCCTGTATGGAAGGTACACAGAGTACAGTAACGACAAAGACCTGATAAAGGCTGCTGATTGTCAGGTGATTTTAGAGAACGAGGGTTTCTATCTGATTGAACCGCAGATTGATAAAATTATGACTGGACTTGGATTGGAGGCTTTGGGAAAAGAACGAAAGATATCACATTTAAGTGGTGGTCAGAGAGCCAAGATAATTCTTGCAAAGCTTCTGTTAGAGAAACCGGAGGTATTACTTCTTGATGAACCGACTAATTTTCTGGATAAAGAACATGTGCAATGGCTGGCAGAGTATTTAAGGGATTTTCCCAATGCTTTTGCAGTTGTATCACATGACATACAGTTTCTTGAAAAGGTATGCAGCTGTATCTGTGATATTGATTCCGGAATTATAAAGAAATACAATGGAAAGTATTCAGAGCATCTTAAGCAGAAAAAACATCTGAAAGAAGACCACATAAGAAGATACAATGAACAGCAGCAGATGATAAAGAAGACAGAAGATTTTATCAGAAGAAATATTGCTGGTAATAACAGCAGAATAGCAAGAGGAAAGAGAAAGCAGCTGGAAAGACTGGACCGTATAACAGCACCTGTTAATAGCAGCACTAAGCTGGATTTTGGTTTTGAAGAAAGTACCGGTACAATACAGGAGGTGCTAAAAATAAGTAACCTGGAAGTGGGATATCACTATCCTTTGCTGCCGCCCATCAATATAACCATAAGAGGTGGTGAGAAGCTTGTATTAACAGGTTTTAATGGAATCGGAAAGTCCACACTGCTTCAAACTCTAACGGCAAATATTACAATGCTATCCGGCAGATATCAATTTGCGGATTGGGTAAAAATCGGATATTACCGACAGGATTTAATCTGGGAAGAACCTTCACTTACACCTTTTGAAATTATATCCCATGCCTATCCTCAATATAATAACAAGGAGGTAAGACGGCAGTTAGCCAGATGCGGCATCAGTAATGAACACGCAATCCAGGAGATAGCCTCTTTAAGTGGGGGAGAACAGGCGAAAGTCAAGTTATGTAAGCTTATGCTTTCACCCAGTAACTTTCTGATACTGGATGAACCAACGAATCATTTGGATATCAATGCCAAAGAAGCGCTGTTAAATGCCCTGGTCAGGTATTCAGGGACATTGCTGCTAGTATCACACGAGGAGTCATTTTATAAGTCATGGGCAACTAAGGTACTTGATATCAGCAGTATAAAATAAAAGGATGCAAAGAATTCACAGAAGGTTTATTTCGTATTGGAACTCCTCATCGGTCCTGCCAATACGGAATTCCTTCCCAGCAAGGCGTATCCTTGTGCCAGTGTAACTGGGTGAATTTTATCAAGTGCATGAGAGGGGCAGGGGTGTCTATTGAGGTATTGGCGGAATATGTATCACTCTTTCAGCAGGGGAATCAAAGCATACCTGCACGGAAAGCACTGCTGTTAGAACAAAGAAGACAGTTTGCCGGCACTTGGCATACTAAATCATAATGTTTTTAGGCAGTTTAATACAGGAAAGTCATGGGGCTTCTTTACATTCATATCAACAGCCACTATAAAAGCTTAACACAGCAAAACTAAGTATCCTAAAGAGAAACTGGCAGTTCATGCTCTACATAATATCCTTTTTTGCTGTGTTTGGCATCATAGAGAAGCTCATCAGCGATATGAAGATATTCTTCAAAAGAGAGTTCTTTATTGCCAATCCAAACTAAACCGGATGATATTGCAGCTGACCTTTTTGAGCCATCTGGAAATTCTATCGGGTCATTACGCAGCTTGTGATAGAATAGGTCCAGGGATAGCCGTATATCATCCTTTGAAGGGAAATCAAAAAGTAAAAGTGTAAATTCGTCACCGGAACGTCGTCCTAGAACCTGCTGTTTCTCGCTGATCTTAGAAAGATGCTTTGTTACATGCTTAAGGTAGATATCACCCCACTTATGACCGTAGGTATCATTCACGGATTTTAGATTATCAAGGTCAAACATTAAGAGAGCACTTGTAAAATTAGTATTTCTGTTTCGTAACGTCTCCTCCATATAAACCTGCATTGCTTTCCGGTTATAGATACCTGTCAGACCGTCAAGGTCTCTGTCAGCCATCATCTGTTTCTTTTCTGTAATTTCATCGGTTACATCTAGTATGAAACCCATTGTCGAATTGTCGTTGTGAGTATATTTTACCTTAAGCCATTTACCCGGGGTACTGTCAAGAAAGTAAACATCATCTTCAGCTTCCTCAGGATGCTTCAGCAATTCGTTTAATATATAAGTAAATTGCTCTTTATTATCTGCAATAGAGCCACCTGCTTTGGGATGAAAGCCTAGAAGTTCAGGAAGCCTGTCTGTTAGGAAGACAGCATCTGTACTGTCATTGAATTCAAAAACACCAATGGGTAATTCCAGCATTCCAATTATACAAGACATTCTACCGGAGGTCTTAAGCAGTTTATTGCTGGTTATCTGTATGGCGTCCAGCAATTCATCCACTTCTGCAAGTCCCGTATTCTCAAGCTCTATCACCTGAGCTGTCTTGGTAGCTTTTACTTTCTTTGCAGCTTTGATAACAGGCTTGGTAAAACGGTAACTAACAAAATATGCAAGAAAACCACCTATGAAAACGGAGGCTATAAAGGAAATCAATAAAAGCTGTTTCATTCTGATGGCATATTCCAGCAGAATATTTTCCTTCATAATACCGATGAGATACCATTGATTATCTTGAAAAGGGGTATTGTTTCTGTAAAGCCCCAGGTTCTCGATTGACAGATAGAGTTTCCAGTTCACATTTCTGTTTTCCAGAAGGTAAATTGAATTAGTGGCATCCGCAGTGGTATAAAACAAGGGTTCATTGGCAGTGGTTATTCTTTTCTGGATTGCCTTTGTTGTTACCAGTGTATGTAATTCTCCTGTTTCCGGATTCTTGATTCCAAGCATATAACCAAAGGAATCTTTCTTTTGCAGATCCGTTGCGGGTAAATACTTAAATAAATGCTGCTCAGATATTTCAACGCCGATGATACCGATAAGATTATTTTTATTGTCAAAAAGAGGCATAGAATAGGTAATGATAGAGATATCCTCTTTTGAAAGTTTAAAGGGTGTACCCCAATACCCCAATAGTTTGGAGTCTGTTGATAAATCAGCTATAGCTAAAGGCTTTTCAAAGAAATCCGAATCAAGGGTATTCAGGTTTATTCGGTTTTTCCATATTTTATCCAGTGGAATCTGTAAATCTCTGGCTAAACCGGAGGGACCAAAGACCATATACAGATCACGTTTATTATAATCATTAAGAACCGGGTCATAATCTCTTATATATAGTGCTGATTTTTCCTCTCCGGGATTATTTAATATTACAAAGGCACCGGTTACCTGGGTTGCCCTTAGCATAGAGATTAAGGACTGACTGATATTTTTAAGAAATTCATCGGAGGTTTCTTGCGGGTTATACTGATCTGAAATCTGATTCACATAAGGATCCATGTTAGTCCAGCGTAATTTCATTTCTCGCTGTAGATAGTCCTTACGATTGTTTACCTTGCCGGAAAAGGAACTAAAGGCATTTTCTTCTGCTGTACTTAATACCCCGCCTATAATCAAAAATAAAGATAGGAGAACTGCCTGCCCCAGGATAATAATAACCGTTAGTGACGTTAGCCGGAATACCATTGATTGTCTGTCTACTTTAATATATTTCATTCGGAACTCCTCAATACTGTCTGCAGTTCATTGGTAAAGGCCTGGTACCAGGTTAAAAAATGTTCTCTGGAACTAAGATCATTTATAACAGCAATACGATCTTCACCGTTTATAATACGTTCCTCAAGAAGAGCAAGGTCTGTTTCAACCCTGGTATAAAGATGGTTTTCCAGAATAGTCCTTAATTGAAAGCTGTTTCTAAAAGGCTTATTACCGTATAAAGTATGTGTAGTGAGCATATTAACAGTTGTTTCAATAGAACTCTTAACTGCAGCATTCGGAATTTCCTCATATTTCATGGTTTTCATAAGGGCATTAGCGGTAAGTGACTGGCTTTTGACGGGAAGATAGGCAGTGGAAATCGCAAAGTCAACATTTTGAGGCATATCTATAAACCATTTCAGGAAGACAGAAGCAGCATACTCATGGGCTTTATCACTTTTTGTAATACACATGCCAGCCCCCTGCTGTACGACATAAGGCTTGGAATTCTCATAATATGGATAAGGAAGAGTCAATACTTCAATAGGAGTAACAACATCCTCACAGGCAACTTCTTTCGGAAAATAAGAAGCACTTGCTGTAGAACCGGTGTATCCCACAATTGTTCCTGTCTTGGCATCATCAGAACTAAACCGGCCTGACTTGGCAAAATAACCGTTAAGATATGGCACGTAGTAATTTTCCCATATACGATATGCTGTATCCTGACTGAAGTTCAGGCTTGCAGTATCATCATCATATTGATAGAATTCTTCCCCTAGCTGCATTGCAGATACCAGCATAAAATTTGCTGCTGCATCTATGCTAAAGAAGGCTTTGCCGGTATGTTCAAAGTAAAGTTTAGCGGTCTGTACCAGCCCCTCCCAGGTCTTAAGATCATCAAGAGAAGCACCTGTATCTGTGGCAAAGACCTCCCAAAAAGTCTTGTTTAGAAAGAGTATTTCAGTAGATTTAGCTACCGGAAGAATCTTTAACTCCTGTTCTTTGCCCCAAATTCCTTCAGATAAAAACTCCTTCTTGATTTCTGACAACTCTTCCCTGGTAAAATAATCTGACAGGTCTACCAGCTTAGCAGAATCCCTGATGCGAAAAGCATTATCCGCATAGGAGGCAAATATATCCGGCATGGGTAAAGCACCAATGCTGTTATTGGATGATTCATAGACAGCATCTGCAAGCTCTGTAACATCTCCATAGCTTTGAGCTTCTATTACTATACCCTTTTCGGCACCCACTGTCTCGTTGAATTGAGCTACCAGTTCATCAAATTGAACTTTAACAGTTCCGTTATAATAATTCCAAACCGATATGGTTATTGGATTATCGGAATTCAAAATTTTCTTATTGGCGGGAAGCAGGCTGCAAGAATTTAATAATATCACAGATAATAACAGTATACTGACTAATAAGTTTCTTTTCATATGTCCTCCTGAAAGTCGTAGCCGGATTCGTCGTTGTTATGTCATAACAATCCTTATAAACCCCTGTAATTGTGCTGTCCTTTACCCACCAATTCTATCATAAATTGTCAAAAAAGTGAATGAAATTAATATTCTGCAACAAAATACTTGTGTATGTCCAAAAGTAAGTGTATTTTATATTATGAGAGCTGTCAGTATTGCGACTTACATAACTGGGATGCTTTAGTTGGTATGTATAAGGAGTGTGTCTATTATGATTCAGGAGATTCTTAAATTCAATAAAGAATTTGTTAAAAACAATGATTATGAAAAGTATAGAACCAGTAAATATCCCAATAAAAAAATTGCCATTGTTTCCTGTATGGATACAAGGCTTACAGAACTACTTCCTTCTGCCCTTGGACTGAAAAACGGTGATGCCAAGATTATTAAGAACGCAGGGGGAATTATATCCCATCCTTTCGGAAGTGCTATGCGAAGCCTATTGATAGGAATTTATGAATTAGGTGTAGAAGAGATTCTGGTTATCGGTCATACGGATTGCGGAGCGAGGCATACGGACAGTACAAAGATGATTGAGAAGATGAAGGATAAGAATATCGATCAGAAGCAAATTGATATGCTTAAATACTGTGGTATTGACTTTGAAGCCTGGCTGGGAGGTTTTAAGGATTTGGATGTTTCGGTTAAGAATTCAGTGGAGTTAATTCGTAACCATCCCCTGGTACCGGAAAGTGTTATGGTTTATGGACTGATTATAGACTCAGTTACCGGTGAACTGAGAGAGGTCACGGAGTGAGTAGCTGGTAGTAGTAGGTAGTTGGTGTTTTATTTAACTTTTAGTTGATAGATTTTCGTTTCAAAAGGTTGGG
>DJJW01000074.1:57010-143648 GCA_002434335.1 Lachnoclostridium sp. UBA6558
AACTATCATAACAGGTGGCTTGTTTAAGGATTAACAGTAAGGAAGCTGTTAAATAACTGTTTTTTTACTGTGTAGGTAGTGCCTGCTTCAATGCTTCCTCCAAAGAAGTGGGTTTTCTGCCTATTAGCTGTTCTAAGGTAGAGGATTCATTTGAGAACTGCCCGTGTGCTACAGGGAGATAGAGCCCGTAAACATTAAAAGAAGCGACAGGTTCTATTTCACCTTCTTTTACAAGTCTTGAAACTGCTTCTTCCGGTGAAAGGCTTTCGTGTCTTATGCTCTTACCTGTTAACTGAGACAGGAGGGTAACATAATCCTCAAAAGTGTTTAAAGTACAGTTTACAAGCTCGTAGGCCTTATTCTCATGATCGTTTTCTGTAAGTACTGCGGCAGCAGCTAAAGCCAGATCATCACGCAGAGCAAAGTTATACTTTCCGTTGCCGGCTGCAGTTATGAGANNTTGCATACTTTCCGTTGCCGGTTTCAGTTATGAGAACACCGTTTTTCACTGCAGCAGCCAGAGTATTTCCGAAAATATTCTCCAGATAGAAGCCGTTTCGTAAGAAGGTATAGGGGATATCTGTTGTTTTGATCATATTTTCTGTAGCAAGATGCACATATTGTAAGCCGGCTACATTCATTGTTTCAGCAAAGGCTATACCGGTATAAACGATATGAGAGATGCCGGCATTTCTAGCAGCCAATACTACGTTAGCATGCTGATTGATACGAAGAGTGTTATCAAAATCAGGAGAGGATACGAACATCAGCTTATCAATTCCTTTAAAGGCCTGTGTTAATACAGAGACATCCTCATAAGCACCAATTCTGGTGTCTATACCTTTATTCTTAAAGGTTTCAGCACCCTTCTCTGTGCGAACCAGAGCAGTTATATCCGCTGTTTTAACCCCTTTCTCTAAAAGATGGTTAATAATTCCGCTTCCTAAGTGGCCGGTAGCACCTGTTACTAGTATTTTTGACATATAAATACCTCTTTGCTTTCTTAATGGAAAAACAACGTTTTAGAATAATTAGAACTTAATAACCTCTGGTTCACCGGTAAAAGAATAAATCGTAGCAGTTACATCTTTGAGATAGAATACTTCCATGATTCCATCATCAACTGCATACATCTGATTTAAGGATGGATATTCAGCCAGCATGCTTTCCCTGGCTGCTCTGTTGTCATCATGTACTGCAATACCTTCTACACGGATCCACTTTCCCTTTGCCATACCAGAGAGTTCCAGCTTGGGATTTTCCTGGAGCTGTTTAAACACTTTCTTCTTGTTGTTGGTGACAGAATAAAGTTTTCCGTCATAAATCATTACAGCACCAAAAGGTCTTACTCTTGGCTGATCTCCCTCGCAGGTTGCCAGATAAAAGGTCTTACAATCTTTTAAAAATTCTAAAACGTTATTCATGATAGTTGCTCCTTCGATTATTTAATGGTATAATAAATATGATAGTTCTATTATATATAGTATGTCTATAATTACAAGTACTATATTTTGTGATAGTGCTATTATAATGATACTAGTATTATTATCGATACTGATATCGTAATTGATACTATAGATAAGACTCAAACATAGAGCCAGTATCACGAAAGGAATTACTATGAAAAAAGAAACTGTAAATAAAAATAACATAAATAATGAACTATTCGGCATATGTCCTTTTGCAACCACACAGAAGATCCTGACAGGTAAGTGGTCAATCTATATCCTCTATTTACTAAGTGAAGGACCTGTCCGGTTTAATGAATTAAAGAGGAGATTACCGGAAGAAATGACCCATGCCACTTTATCGCGTCAGTTGAAACAGTTAGAGGAAGAAGGGCTTATTATAAGACACGAATATGTACAGATTCCGCCTAAGGTTGAATACTATATGAGTGATATCGGAGAAAAGTTTCAAATTGTTTTGAATGCATTAGAAATTTGGGGTAAGGAATATATAAATTACATTACGCAGAAGGAAATGAAATAGGAAAAAAGTACTAGATAAACTCATTTTACACGCTACAGAGTAAAATGGGTTTTTTCTTTATTTTCCTATGTTTTAGGAATGATTATTACTATTAGCAGTTGGTAAAACCGCATTGAAATAATTTAATTAATAAACTAAGAATGTAATTTATTAACAAATGACGATTGACAGAGATTTGCAAAGATGTTATATTGTTGGTAAATAGTTACATAATATGGTAGAAGAAAATGAATATTCTGGCAATATAACGAAAAGAAGTAGAAAAGAGTATTACAACTGAGCAGACATTGGACAAGCTGGGGAGCGTGTAGTGGCTCAGAATTATAATAAACAGTATAGTAGAAAAATAACAACGGGTATCAGCATAACGACTCACAATTTTTTAGAGGGGCTTTCAGTTATTCTAAAGACGGTATATTTGACTGTAATACAGTAGAGAAAGGAGCAGGGTCTGGGAACTACAGCAGTCAGGTAATAGTCTGGGGAATAATTGCAAGATAAAAATCGATGAGGAGGTTATAGTATGTTACACAAAAAGTTATTGGAACGTGGTAATCATCAACACTGGCTTGGGAAAAAAGGCAGGAGTTTTTTAAAGGGTGCTATCGTTACTGCAGCCATTCTTGGAATTCTTTCAACCTCTTTTATGCCAAGTAATTACACCAGTGCTTCGCAAATAGCGCCAACAAGTACGGACACCTATCAGGACAGATTCTTAGAGTTATGGGGAGATATTAACGATCCTGACAATGGTTATTTTAGTCCACAGGGGATTCCCTATCATTCTATTGAGACGCTAATTGTGGAAGCACCGGATTACGGTCACGTAACTACCAGTGAAGCAATCAGCTATTATATGTGGCTAGAAGCCATGTATGGCAAATTCACCGGAGATTTTTCCGGCTTTAAGAAAGCCTGGGATGTAGCAGAAGCATATATCATTCCGACGGAAGCAGACCAACCTAATTCCAGTATGAGCAAGTATAATGCCAGCAAACCGGCAACCTATGCTCCGGAATGGGAATTAACAAGTCTTTATCCTGCACAGTTGAATTTCAATGCGGCAGTTGGAAGTGACCCAATTAACAATGACCTTGTATCTACCTATGGAACAAATACAATTTACGGTATGCACTGGCTCTTGGATGTGGATAACTGGTATGGTTACGGCAGTAGGGGAGACGGCGTATCCACACCATCTTATATCAATACCTTCCAAAGAGGCAGAGAAGAGTCCACCTGGGAAACCATTCCTCAGCCTAGCTGGGATGCTATGAATTTCGGTGGGAAGAATGGTTATCTGGACTTGTTTACCGGGGATAGCAATTATGCAACACAATTTAAATACACCAATGCACCCGATGCAGACGCCCGTGCCGTACAGGCAACTTACTGGGCAGATCAATGGGCAGATGAAGTTGGTGTAAATCTTGGCTCCTATAAAGGGAAAGCCAGTAAGATGGGGGATTATTTAAGATATTCAATGTTTGACAAGTACTTTAGAAAGATTGGTTCACCTACTGTGGCAGGAACTGGTTACGATTCTGCTCATTATCTGCTGTCCTGGTATTATGCATGGGGTGGTGGTATAAGCTCCAGCTGGGCCTGGAAGATAGGCAGCAGTCATAATCATTTCGGTTATCAGAATCCTATGGCAGCCTATATTCTTTCAGAAGAAGCTGACTTTAAACCTGCTTCTGCCAATGGTGCTACGGATTGGGGTGTAAGCCTTGACAGACAGTTAGAATTCTATCAGTGGCTGCAGTCCTCAGAAGGTGCCATTGCAGGCGGTGCCAGCAATTCAAACAATGGACGTTACGAAGCCTGGCCGGCGGGAACAGCAACCTTCTATGGTATGGGATATGAAGAGAATCCTGTATATGCTGATCCCGGCAGTAATACCTGGTTTGGTTTCCAGGCTTGGTCCATGCAGCGTGTTGCAGAGTTATACTATAAGACCGGTGATGCCAGAGCAAAAGCTATTCTGGATAAATGGGTAGGCTGGATAAAGACGGTCGTTCAGTTAAACAGTGATGGTACCTTTGCAATTCCTAGCAATATCGACTGGAGTGGTCAGCCGGATACCTGGAATGGAACCTATACCGGTAATCCAAACCTTCATGTCACTGTAACCAGCTATGGTACTGATCTTGGTATAACCGGTTCTTTGGCTAATACCTTATTGTATTACAGTAAAGCCTCCGGTGACGATGAATCAAGAGTCATTGCAAAGGAACTCCTGGATCGTATGTGGAATCTGTACAGAGATGATAAGGGTCTGGCAGCTCCGGAATCAAGGGGAGATTATAACCGCTTCTTCGACCAGGAAGTATTTGTTCCGGCAGGCTGGACAGGTACGATGCCTAATGGCGACGAAATTAAGTCCGGTATAAAATTCCTTGATATCCGTTCCAAATATAAAGATGATCCCGATTACCAGAAGGTACTGGATGCTTATAATAATGGAACAGATCCGGAATTTTATTATCATCGTTTCTGGGCACAGTGTGATATTGCAATTGCAAATGGTGTATATTCCATCCTCTTTGGTGAGGGTAGTGAGCCGGTAAATAATTCAACAATTACACCGGCAACAGCAGTATTTGATAAGAATACACAGAGCCAGGCGGATATTGCTGTTAACCTGAATCTAAATGGAAATACCTTTACTGGTATCAAAGATGGCAGTACTTATCTGATACAGGGGACAGATTATACTCTTACAGGTAATACTGTAACTCTTAACAAAAATTATCTTGCCGGAAAAGAAATCGGTGAATTAAAGCTGACTTTTGATTTCAGCAAAGGTTTGGATCCTGTCCTTACAGTGACAATCCGTGATACCACACCAAGTGGCTCGATTACACCGACAATCGCAAGCTTTGACAAGCATCCTGATAAACAGGCGAATGTAACAGTTTCCTTAACGACAGCAAATCATACACTATCGGCTATTAAGATAGGAAGCACGGTGTTAACAAGCGGCATGGACTATACGGTTAGCGGAGGTACTGTTACCCTCCGTAAAGAAGCTTTAGCTGCCTTACAGACCGGGGTATACAGTGTTATCTTTGATCTCAGTGCCGGAACAGATCCTGTTCTTACCTTGACGGTTACGGACTCCTCCGTAGCAGCTGGAAATATCAAAGTACAGATGTTTAACGGAAACACTGCTGCTCAGACAAACGGTATCTCACCTAAAATTAAACTCTACAATACTGGAAATACAAATGTGAAACTTTCCGATGTAAAGCTTAGGTATTACTATACCATTGATGGAGAAAAGGCTCAGAATTTCTGGTGTGACTGGTCAAGTGCCGGCAGCAGCAATGTCACAGGAACCTTTGTAGCTCTGCCATCTCCTAAGACCGGAGCAGATTATTATCTGGAGATTGGTTTTACCTCAGGTGCAGGTGAACTGGCAGCAGGAGCTTCCATTGAAGTTCAGGCAAGATTTTCAAAGAACGACTGGACAAACTATACACAGACAGGCGATTATTCTTACAATGGAACCGGTAATAACTATGCAGATTGGTCAAAAGTAACCGGATATATTTCCGGTAGTCTGAAATGGGGAGTAGAACCGTAAAAGTAATTGTAAGAAAAAATTAGGTTCTTTTGAAAACGTTAATTTATAAAATGTTCCGGGGTAGCAAGCTAGTACCCCGGAGCAAAAAAGCAGATAAAAATGGCGTATCTGCAAATCTGGCTATAAAAGGTTACCTTATTCTGCGGATATGCCTCCAAAATAATAAGGGGGTTAAGATATGCGTAAGTTGACTAGTCTCTTACTTATCGTATGCCTGTTAGCAGCAGGTTTTGTAACTGCAAAGCCTGTTAAAGCGCAAACGAATTATAATTATGGGGAAGCTTTACAAAAAGCAATTATATTCTATGAGTTCCAACGTTCGGGAGATCTGCCTGATTCAATCAGAAGCAACTGGAGAGGGGATTCCGGTCTGACGGACGGAGCAGATGTTGGACTTGATTTGACAGGCGGCTGGTATGATGCAGGGGATCATGTGAAATTCAATCTCCCTATGGCTTACACCGCTGCTATGTTAGCATGGAGTGTTTATGAATCAGAGGATGCACTGCGTCAGAGCGGTCAGCTTGATTATCTGTTAGAGGAAATCAAGTGGGCAACAGACTATCTGATAAAATGCCATCCTTCCGCCAATGTTTTCTATTACCAGGTAGGTAACGGAAATACAGACCATTCCTGGTGGGGACCTGCTGAGGTTATGCAGATGGAGCGTCCTTCCTATAAGGTGGATTTAGCGAATCCCGGTTCTACTGTAGTAGCAGGAGCTGCTGCTGCCTTAGCTGCAGCTGGTGCCATATTTGCAGACAGTAATCCTACCTATGCCGCTGAATGCATTCGTCATGCCAAGGAGCTTTTTGCCTTTGCTGATACCACAAAGAGTGATAAGGGGTATACTGCAGCTAATAGCTTCTACACCTCATATAGTGGTTTCTATGATGAACTTTCCTGGGCAGGAACCTGGATATATCTTGCAACAGGAGACACTGCTTATCTGAACAAAGCAGAATCTTATGTACCCAACTGGGGAACAGAGCCTCAGTCTACTACCATAGGTTATAAATGGGCTCATAGCTGGGATGATGTACATTATGGTACTGCAATTCTTCTTGCAAGAATAACAGACAAGGCTATCTATAAGACTGCATCAGAAATGCATCTGGATTTCTGGACTACCGGTTATAACGGAAACCGAGTATCTTATACACCAAAGGGTCTGGCATGGCTGGATTCCTGGGGAGCACTGCGTTATGCTACTACAACAGCCTTCTTAGCAAGTGTTTACGCGGACTGGTCAGGCTCNNTATAAGACCTTTGCCAAACAGCAGGTAGACTATGCACTGGGAAGTGCAGGACGCAGTTTTGTGGTTGGTTACGGTGAGAATTCACCTACAAGACCTCATCATAGAACCGCTCACAGTTCCTGGGCTGACAGTCAGACCGTTCCTACCTACCACAGACATACAATTTATGGTGCTTTGGTTGGTGGTCCCGGAAAAGATGACAGCTATACCGATGATATCGGAAACTATGTAAATAATGAAATTGCCTGCGATTACAATGCAGGATTTGTAGGTGCTCTCGCCAAATTGTATGATGAATATGGCGGAACTCCCATAGCTGGTTTTAACGCTGTTGAAACAGTAACCAACGATGAATTCTTTGTTGAGGCTGGAATCAATGCCTCCAGCAGTAATTTCATTGAAATAAAGGCCCTGCTTAACAACCGTTCCGGTTGGCCTGCCAGAATGGGCGACAAGCTGTCCTTTAAGTATTTTATTGATATCAGCGAAGCTGCAAGTCTTGGCTATAAGGCTTCTGATTTCACAGTAACCACCAATTATAATGCTGGTGCGGTAGTATCTAAATTGCAGCCATGGGATGAAGCTGCGAATATTTATTATGTCAATGTTGACTTCACCGGAACAAAGATCTATCCAGGCGGTCAGTCTGCTTACAGGAAGGAAGTACAGTTCAGAATTGCTGCTCCTGGGGCGGTAACCTGGAATAATGCAAACGATTTCTCCTATACGGATTTAAGTGGTGTTACTTCCGGTAATACGGTTAAGACTTCCTATATACCTGTATATGATGCCGGTGTTAAAGTATTTGGAAATGAGCCGGGAAATACAGTGGATAGTTCCACAATCACTCCGGAAACCGCAGCCTTTGACAAATACCTTCCGTCAAATATTAATGTAGCTGTGAATTATAAGAATAATACTCTTAATGCTATTAAAAATGGAACTGCAGCACTGGTAAAGGGAACTGATTATACGGTAAGCGGAAATATTGTAACAATAGCTTCTTCTTATCTGTCAACCCTTAATACAGGAATAGCTAAGCTGGTATTTGACTTCAGTGCCGGTTTGGATAGAACACTGAGTGTTACAGTAACTGATTCCTCGCCTAGTGGAACAATTTCCATAACACAGGCGCAGTTTGATAAGCATACACCTAATCAGCAGGATATAGCCGTGAATATTACTTATAATGGCAATACCTTAAGTGGAATCCGAAACGGCAGTACGCTGCTGACAAGCGGAACAGATTATACACTGTCAGGAAACACGGTTACTCTTTTAAGCTCTTACCTGGCTTCGAAACCACTTGGTAAGCTGGAACTTCCTTTTGATTTCAATAAAGGAAATGATCCGGTACTTACCATTACGATTATTGACAGTTCCATCGTTGTAACAGGAAATGTTAAGGTACAGATGTTTAACGGAAGTAATGCAGCTGTAACCAACGGCATTGCTCCCAGATTCAAGATTGTAAACACCGGAACTGATAGTATTAATCTCTCCGATGTGAAGTTAAGATATTATTATACCATTGATGGAGAAAAAGCACAGAACTTCTGGTGTGATTGGTCTTCTGCCGGAACTGCCAATGTAACAGGCACCTTTGTTAAGCTAACAACAGCTAAAACAGGGGCTGATTATTATCTGGAAATTGGATTTACAAACGCAGCAGGTACACTGGCAGCAGGAGCTTCTGTTGATGTACAGGCAAGATTCTCAAAAAGTGACTGGACCAATTATACTCAGACCGGGGACTATTCCTTCCAGGAATCCGGTTCCAATTATACGGATTGGAATAAGGTAA
This sequence comes from Lachnoclostridium sp. UBA6558, assembly GCA_002434335.1. Lineage (GTDB taxonomy): Bacteria > Bacillota > Clostridia > Lachnospirales > Lachnospiraceae > Anaerocolumna. The sequence goes on from DJJW01000074.1 coordinate 65,655, forward strand.
CAGGATATGTTGGCGGCAGTCTGGTTTGGGGAGTTGAACCTTAAATTATTGATTCTTCTTTTGGGGTTGAATAAGATTAATCAATTAAATGTATCATGTATTAAGTAAGGTATTTGCAAGGTATTGAAGATAACTTGCATATTGTAAGATTAAACAATAGTAAGATATATGGAATAAACCTTTGAACTGGTTTAACAGTTTGAAGGTTTATTCTTATTTTTGAACTTGGATAATGCCATGTCAAAGGTATATAACCGCCAGATAGAGAGTGGACTTGCAGTCAGGAAGGAAAAGAATTGAAATGTGAATTAGAGTGATTTATAATCAGAGCATTGATAAGATGCAAGAAGCAATTTACAACCAGTTATTCATCTTGGTGAATGCTTTTTACCTGATATTTTATGCTGTGAAAGCAGCAGATGGAGGACTATATGATTTATACTTTGACAAAAAACCCATCCCTGGATTACATAGTGACAGTTCCTGAATTTAGCCTGGGTATGGTAAATAGAACGACTGATGAAATACTGTATCCTGGTGGAAAAGGTATCAATGTTTCCCTGGTACTTAAGAACCTGGGAATTGAGAGTACTGCTATTGGATTTACAGCAGGATTTACAGGGGAAGAGCTGACGAAAAGATTAAGAGAAGACGGCATTTGTACAGAATTTATACAAGTGAAAGAAGGACTTACAAGAATCAATGTAAAAGTGCGTTCGGAGCGAGAAAGCGAGATAAATGGGAAAGGGCCCATGATAAACAAAGAAGATCTGGCAGTATTATTCAGCTGCTTAGATCGATTACAGGAAAACGATATCTTGGTACTTGGAGGCAGTGTACCAGTATCGGTTCCGTCTACTTTGTATATGGAAATCATGAAGAACTTAAGGGGTAGAAATATAAAAATTGTAGTAGATGCTACCAAAGACCTGCTTTTGAATGTACTGGAATACAACCCTTTTCTTATTAAACCCAATAATCATGAACTTGGTGAAATCTTTGGAAGAAAATTAATGACAAAAACAGAAGTAATTGAATATGCCTGCAAGTTAAAAGCTATGGGAGCACAGAATGTACTGGTTTCCATGGCAGGTGACGGGGCAGTTATGGTTACAGAAAATGGGGAGGTCTATGAGGCAGCTGCACCTAAGGGGATTGTTAAGAATTCCGTGGGAGCAGGTGATTCCATGGTTGCAGGATTTCTGGCAGGATATCTAAACAAGGAAGATTACAGAGAAGCATTTAAAATGGGTGTTTGCACAGGAAGTGCTAGTGCATTTTCAGATGGAATGGCAAGGCTTGAGGAGGTATTAGATTTGATGAAGAATGGTTGCTTTGATGTAAAGGCCCTTCTTCGAGACAAATAATTTGAAAATATATCCATAAAATGGTATATTGATATTGTGTACTATTTTTAAAAAAATTGCATTACTTGGAGGAAGAAAATTTCAATATTTCTATTTGGGGAACGGAGTAAAATAATTTACAGAAATTGCGATTTCTCTTCGGTGTAAAATCCTTCAGGACCAATATAAATATGATTACGCAGGCTGACTCTGAACTTATGAATAATAAATAATAAGAAGAATAGGATCATAATTACACCTATAGAAATTACTAAGAATACTATCAAAAAAGAGGAACTCATGAAACAAATTGCAATCTTATCGGATACTCATGGTCTGTTACGTGAGTTTGTTATAAATGAAATTGCGGCGGCTGATTGCTCCATCCATGCTGGTGACATCAATACACCATACATTATCGAGACCATACAGCAGCTTGGAGAGACATATGCGGTACGTGGTAACAATGATAAAGAATGGGCAGAGAACTTGCCTAAAAGTATTACTGTCACTATTGAAGGCGTGAGATTCTTTATTGTCCATAACAAAAAAGATATTCCACCAAACTTAACAGATGTAGATGTGGTAGTCTTTGGCCATTCCCATAAATATTCTGCCGAAATCATGAATGGCGTATTATTCCTGAATCCTGGCAGCTGTGGTAAACGACGCTTTGATTTGCAAATTACTATGTGCCGTATGACGGTGGACGCGGGAGACTATCAGTATGAAAAAATTACGATACCTCAGGAAATTTCCAAAATTAATTATTAATATTGGTGTAATGGTGGTATAGTACTGCAATGTAGCTTTGAAAGAACCTGAGAACGGTGATAACAGGACAAGAAATTATATTATATGGAAAGTGATGAGAATCTGAAATGAATTATATGGGAGATTCCACCTGGTGGAATGAGAGATTTAAAAGAAGAGAGTTAGAAGTTATGGATCATGAACAGTGCTTAGAAGAGGATTTAAGATACTTCCCTTCTAAAGGAAAGATTTTAGATGTTGCTTGTGGGGATGGAAGAAATGCAATGTATTTAGCACGTTTGGGTTATGAGATATTGGCTATTGATTTTTGTGAAGAAGCATTAGAGCGGTTAAATTACTTTGCAAATTATGAAAATCTGACCATCAGAACTATGATGGTTGATTTATCAAAGGATAACCTGAAAATTCTTAATGAGAAATTTGATGCAATTATCATTAATCATTATAAGCTGAGCTCACAACGATATGCAGATATGGATAATTGTCTAAACAAAGATGGAGTGTTGTGGGTAAATGGATTTCATGCAGTACCAATTTCAAATCCGGATGTGAAAGAAACCGATATTAATATGGAACAGGATTATGAATCGTTAAAAAATTATATACTTGTAGATAAAAAAGTTTATGAAGACAACAAAAGACTATTTTCCAGATACATATGGCGTAATCAGTAGTTAAATGACTTCCGCCAGAAATTCTATTAGAATTGATTGGAGTGTAAAAATAAATGGATATAAAAGAATTTTGGAATGCAGTGCTGAAACAAGAGGCAGAAAAACTGAGATCTTTTTTCAAGGATACTGCTTATGTAAATTGGCATTGTACAAATGAACATTTTACAGTAGAGGAATATATAAGAGCAAACTGTGAATATCCTGGTGCTTGGGATGGTACGATTGAAAGAATAGAGACAGCAGGTAATTTGATAATTGCAGCAGTAAAGGTCTTTTCGACTGATAATGAGATAGCTTGTCATGTGGTATCGTTTATTGAGCTAGCGGATGATAAGATAATCGCAATGAATGAATATTGGGGGGATGATGGCAAAGCACCTCAATGGAGATTAGAAATGAACCTGGGAACGGTAATATGCTAATCTGTTTTTGCGAATTGTAAAAATATATAATAATTATTTTTTATCTTACATTGAAGAAAGGATTCAACGAAAATGGCTTTAATAACATCGGTACAGGATACAATAAATGTATTAAATGCTATTTTTGAAAAGCATAAAAATAATAGAATCTGTGTGCTGGGAACCACCTGTTGCGGGAAGTCAACACTACATGAACAGATACCGGAAACGGTTGATATGGATGAGGAACTGTGGCCCCGATTATCGAGAGAAGAGGAAGCCTATATCTGTACGAAACCGTGGACAAAAGAAATTGGGGAGTTTACACAAAGACTGGTTAAAGAAAGAGTAACTGTCAAGGCTGGACATCCAATATTTTCATTGATTCTTTTGGAAAAATTTGGTGTTTTACCATTTGAACATTACTGAATAATAAAGTAGAACAGAATGATATGCCTTACTGTTTCAGCAAATATTGCAGCTCAAGGTTATTTTAGAATTTTACCAGAAAAGCCTGGTATTGATGAAACTGGGGATATTGATGAAGATGGTCATTCTGAGGTTAGATAAAATAATAGGGAAGAATAGTTGATTCCATTCATAAGGCAAATCTTAGATCGGTATATAAGATGTTTATGAACAGTCAGTAATCATTTATAAATTTGAAAACTATCATCTGTAGAGAAGAATACTGAGAATTAGTAAGGAAAGTTACCGGAGGAAAATAAACATGGAAAAAAATACAGATATACGTAAAGTGCAAATGGGAGATGAAAATACTTTGGCGTACATACAAACAGAATCATGGAAAATAGCATTTCAGCAAATATTATCGAAAGAAGTATTGGAGAAATGCATAAATATTGATAAAGCCAAAGAAATGTACGCAAACTTATTAATAAATAAGGTTGGAAACGGATGGATTTTGTCAGTTGATAATATGCCTCATTGCATAGCATACTGGGATAAAACCAGGGATGAAGATATGTCTGATTATGCAGAACTTATCTGTATTCACAGTTTACAACAAAACTGGGGAAAAGGATATGGTTCCATGATGCTGGAGCATGTTACAGGTGACATAAAAGCAGCAGAATTTGATAAAGTTATGTTATGGGTTTTTGAAGAAAATACAAGAGCAAGAAAATTCTATGAAAATCATGGATTTATTGCAACAGAAAAGAAAAAGACATTTTATGATGCTGTTGAAATCATGTATTATAAAGCGTTATAAACGATAAACAATATAAAGACGTTAATTTACAGTTGGAGGGTAACTGATATGGAGCAAAATCATTTTAAAATGAAAATTTGCTGTGGAGACCTTGAATGGTTGTATGTACCAGACGTTTTATATAAGGAATATGACACCTGCAAACGTTATTTGCAGATGTTTGTTCCCTATAGGCGTCACTGGAAGGAAAATGAAAAATTCCCGTTAGTTGTATTTATTCCAGGTTCGGCCTGGTACAGGCAGGAAATGTATAACAGTATTCCCAGCTATTCGAAATTAGCAGAGAGAGGGATGGTAACTGCTGTTGTACAGCATAGAGAATCCACGATTGCACCTTTTCCGGCACAAGTATATGATATAAATTATGCTTTACAGTTTCTGATGGAAAAAGCAGAGGAATTACATATTGATACAAATAATATTTATATTGCAGGTAATTCCTCAGGTGGACATCTGGCTCTGATGACATCCTTGATGAAAGCACATGGAATCATAAACGGTGCCTATGAAATAAAAGGTGTTATTGCAGAGTCAACACCCTCTGATCTTATTCTATGTGCGGCAGAAGGTATACCTGATTGGATGCCGAAAAACTTTAGGCCAACCAGGGATTTGCTGGGAGTAAAACAAATCGATGAGAATCTGGAATTGGCGAAACAGGCATCCTGTGAAATGTATATTAACAGAGACGTTATGATACCGCGTGTATTATTGATTCACGGTACTGATGATTGCCAGGTTAATATACAGCATAGCAGACAATTATTCGAACAATTAAGGGATGCTGATAAAGATGTTCTTTTTTATGAATTAGAGGGTAGTGACCATGGGGGACCAGAATTCTGGTCAAAGGAAGTTATGGATATCATTGAGTCATTTGTTCAGCGTTAAGTAGCTGTGACAGTGGCAGTTAAATATAGCACCCAATGAAGTATGGGTGGGTTGGAGAAATTATAGAAAGAATGCAAATACCAGTAAAGGTAACAGCAGCAAAACATTCACAGCTGTAAAGACTGCCAGGTAATAGAAAGGCCTGGAGGGCTTAAGAGCAGCATAAAACTTAAAGGAGATCAGACTTGCCAAAGACGCAATTAAAGTACCAAGACCGCCAATATTGGTACCAAGCAGAAGCAGGCGGTATTTGTCTGTAAAGCCTGATAACAGTACTGCTGCAGGTACATTACTGATAACCTGACTCAGAAGAATACCTGATAAGAGCTCTCTTTCCCTGATAAAAGAAGTCAAAACGGCATGAACGGAAGGTATACGCTCAAGATTACCAACAAACACAAAAAAACAGACAAAGGTAAGCAGCAATCCATAATCGGCTTTCACAATAAGTTTTTTATCGGTAAATAAAAGTATTATGAGCAGAACTACCAGTGTCAGCCTGTAATCCAGTACATGAAAGACTGTAAGAAGACTGAGGAGAAATAGTATTACGTAGATGACGAGCTTTTTTTTATGTGTAATAACCGGGACTTCTCTCTTAACAGATATTATAGACTGTTTCCTGCAAATGAAAGAAAACAGTACTAACAGTATCAGACCAAGCAGGCAGAGGGGAAAGGTAATTTGAAAGAACTCGCCGGGGTTAATGCGGTAATAGGAATATAGATAAAGATTCTGTGGATTTCCTAGTGGGGTTAGCATACTTCCAAGATTTGCAGCAGCAGTTTCCAATACAATAGTGTAAACCAGCCTGTCAGTAAGATTAGAAGCTGTAAATATTATTATGGTAAAGGGAACAAAGGTTATAAGTGCCACATCATTTGTAATCAGCATAGAGGAGAAGAAGCATAGCAACACCAGTATCAGACAAAGGGTCCTGGAATTTTTGAAGCGCGGTATAATGCTCATAGCCAGTCTGTCAAAAAATCCAATGCTTTTTAAGCCGGCCACAGCAGACATTAAACAGAAAAGCAATGCAAGCGTACGAAAATCAATATATGATATGTAATCAATTGAGGGTGGTACAAAAAACATAGTAATCAGAGCAGCAAGGGCAGAAATTAATAGGACAGCTTCAGATTTGATGAAGCCTTTAAGCTTTTTCATAGGTTAATATTCTCCAGTCAGCGGAAGGTATTGGTAAATTATACCGGTTAATAGATTACCGTAGAGTATTATAAGCCCGACTGTAGATTCTATCAAGAAATATTTATAGCTACAACAATTCAAATTCATTTTTATGAAATCTTAGTATACCTTCATCTCTTAATCTGCCCAGTTCACTGGACATGGCACTTCTGTCAATACAAAGATAATCGGCTAATTCCTGCCTGTTGTAAGGAATGACAAATGCCTGATTTTTAGAGTTCATTGCCTGTGTAGACAAATAAGAAAGCAATTTTTCTCTAATGGAGCGGCTGGATATATGATCGATCTTCTGCATTAGCATTACGTTTTTATTAGCAAGAATTCGCACCATATTACCAGTTAAAACAGAATTATAATCGCAGGGGGAAGTATGTGTATTAAGAATCTGCCGGCAGTCAATAAAGAGTATGCTTGCATTCTCCGCGGCGACTACGCTGACAGGTAGTTTTGTTATTGCCGCAAAAGAGAAGGACTCCGCAAACATATCAGATACCGACATCCTTCCTATTATAGTACGGTTACCCCAATAATCCTCCTTTATAACAATAACACTGCCTTTTAAAACTATACCGATTTCATGAATAGGATTACCTGCCCTTAGAATATAATCATCTTTTTGATAATCTTTTTCTCTGGCATCGAGACAGGAAAGCATAGAATCAAACTCTTTTTCTTCAATACCTGCGAACAAGGAATTTTGCTTCAGTATTTCAATCTTATTCATACTTTAGTCGACCTTTCATACAGTAATTTATTTCTGTGCCTATTGGCTTATAACTCATAATAAAAATAAATCCATCATGAAAACAAAGCCATCATGAGCAAATCCAAATGAACAAACCCAAATGAGCAAATCCAAATGAGCAAATCCAAATGAACAAATCCAAATAAACAAATCCATTATGAAAAAAATAAATCTATAATAAATATAAATCCTCTTGTAAAAGTATATACTAATTAAGATTTATAATAATAGCATTATGTTGTAATTGCAACAGACAGTAGAATAATATTAGTATATCATGGAAATATAAGTCAAGCATAATTTTCTCACAGCTTCCTTGCAAACGGGCAGGATATCAATGCCTGGAAAATAGGTTGATAGCAATACAGTATGAAAAGCAACATATGAATTATATTTAGATACAAGTACATATTATAAAAACGATATAACACAAGAAACTAAAATGAATACAGCAGCTTGTGAATCTGCAGGTTTAACAGTTTTAAGCCGCTGATAGCGGCGGAAGGAGAAATAACTATGTCAGCACAATACTTAAAAAACATTAATTTTGAAAATGTATTAAAATTGGAAGAATTGGTTGCTTACCAGACAGGACAGGTAGTAAGCCGTACTCTGGTACAGAATAAAGCTGTAGGCGTTACCTTATTTTCCTTTGATAAAGGAGAACAGATCAGCACCCATGCTTCCACCGGGGATGCAATGGTTAATATCCTCACCGGAGAAGCACTTATAACAATAGGTGAAAAGGAATATAGCCTGTCAGCCGGAGAGAGTATTGTTATGCCAAACAATATACCTCATGCTGTATATGCCAAAGAACAGTTTAAGATGCTGCTTACAGTTATTTTCCCATACTAAATGAATTAAAATCAGTCAGCTGGGCTTGGTGCAGGAATTCCGTTATTTTGATAGTTTAATCCCCAATCATATATGGATTTTATTATCGGGGTCATGGATAAACCAAGCTCAGTTAATTCATATTCTACCCTTGGCGGTACTTCTGCATAAACCGTTCTCTTTACAATACCGTCTTTCTCTAACTCCCGCAATTGTAATGTAAGAGTGCGGTGAGTTACATTTGCCATGAGCTTCTGAAGTTCATTGAATCTTTTTTTGCCACCCAGCAAACGGAAAAGAATAATCCCCTTCCATTTACCACTAATAATATTTAAAGTAGTTTCCACAGGACAGGGTCTGTTAGAACATTCCCCGGTTTGGAACTGTAACATACGCATTCCTCTTTTCTTAATTTCTTGTTCTTTTATATTATAGTATAAAAAGTATACTAAGGATATTCGTTGTATATTATATATCAAAAATGTGCGTACTTCAATATGGTATTTGAATGTGTTATAGTGTCCTCATAAAATAATTTGAAAGAATGAGGTAATAAAAATGAATCACAAAAATCAGCAGATACTGGAAGCAATCCAAAATCGATATGCCTGTAAAAAGTTTGATAAAGACAGGATTATTTCAGAGGAAGATTTTAATACCATATTAGAAGCCGGAAGATTATCTCCCAGTTCCTTTGGTTTTGAGCCCTGGAAATTTCTCGTAATCCAGAAGGAAGAAGTAAGAAACAAATTATTACCTGTTGCCTGGGGAGCACAGAACAGTTTAAATGGTGCCAGCCATTTTGTTATTCTTCTGGCACGTCGTGGAAAAGAAGTGGTTTCTGATTCGGATTATATCTGGAATATAATGACAGGCATTCAGGGATTACCGGAAAATATAGCATTACAGAAGAAAGAGTTCTTCGGGAATTTTCAGAAAAATGATTTTAAGCTTTTGGAGAATGAGCGTACTGCTTATGACTGGGCTTCCAAACAGACTTATATAGCGCTTGCCAATATGCTTACAACAGCAGCATTTTTAGGAATAGATTCCTGTCCTATTGAGGGTTTTAACATTGAAGCAGTAGAAAAGCTGTTAGAGGAAGAGAATATCCTTGATTCAGAACATTTTGGTGTATCTCTGATGGCGGGTTTTGGTTACAGAGCTCAGGAGCCCGGTATTAAGACCAGACGTCCTCAGAATGAAGTGGTTCAATGGGTGTAGGAAACCAAAGATAGCCTATAAAGATAGAACAAGCAAATGAAATATACATCAGGTTTATCAGAAGTGTGAAACTGTTTATGTTTCATTTGAGCAGGATTCGCCCTGCTTTCCTTACCATGAGAAAAAGCTACCGTAGCATGTAGCTTTTCTCATAATCGGTATTATAGTTCTACACCTAAATTTTATTTTTATAAAAATAAGCCACGAAAGAATTGCCCTAATGGCTAAATGCATAATGTTTTAGTTCATAATAATCTCGTCAAATTTGAACCTGCCTAAACCAATACTAATTTAATTCATAATAAATATCCAGAGACATATCGTGATTATATACTTCGTAAATTGTTCCAGTACAGGAAGTTTTTTTCCTATCCATATACTCTTTCAACCATATATGAGCGTTTCCAACCTTTGAAAAACCTTCTGTATAGTTTAAATGAATACACTTTGTCGACTTTTCCGCCCGAATATATTCAGCAGCTTCGTTATACGCATCAGTTTGTATGATTGGCAGGCAGGTAGTCATTTTAAATGCAGAATCATCTGCCAGAAGACCTTCATATTTTACAAAATGTGCTCCGGCAATCTTAAGATTATTCTTGAATGCTTTTTCATAAAGCTTGCCCACGGAAATTCCAAGTATTTCGAGATCCACATTTTCTTCTATGAATAAGCAGATACATTCTGGAAAATAACTTTCAGAAATTTCTCGTCTATCATATGGATGTTCAATTTTATCAATCTCATCCATACTTCTGCGTAATTCCTGCATATCTTTTATATTGCGCTCCAACTCAATCTTCTTCATAGAAAGAATCTCATTTTCTGGTATTCCTTTGCACAAAACCCCTTTGATATCCGCGAGTGAAAAACCAAGCTGTTTGTATTGTTTTATTTTTTCAAGCCTTGCTATTTGTTTATCATCATAGTAATGATATCCGTTCCATGGATCTATCTTTGAAGAAGTTATCATTCCTTCCTCTTCATAAAGTCTTATCGCCTTTCTGCCAACTTTACCGATTTGCTCAAGCTGCCCTCTGGTATACATTACTTAGACACCTTCTTTCCTGTTTTTCTCCATTTGGTTTTTCTTATAAAGCCAAGATGTAAAAATGGAATTCTATATAAAAAATGATGCATATAGATTTTGTAGTTTTCACGTTTTACAAAACTTTTCACTGCTTCAGTAATAAATTCAGCAATATCCTGATTTAAAAGTTCACCTAGCACTTTATCAGCTACCGCAGGATTACCAAGATGACCATATTCACCCATAGCAGCTAACTGCTTTTTCTTTGAGATTATTTCCCTGCCACTAATAAAAGTCCTTGGAATTTCTCTATATCCTTCTCTAACCAATTTTTCATTCATTGCTATCATACTTGATGTCTCTATCCACCCTGCGTGAAAATCATTAGGATATTTTTTTGCCATTTCTAAAATCATCTTCGGTGAAAGATGTTTGATTCCCAATTCTTCTAATGAGAAAAAAGCCCCAAGTGGTGAAATTGCTCTTATTCCATAATGCTTATTAACTCTCCTGATGGCTTTCTCAACAGCAATCTGATGAACAGGGTCTGCATGAGATGCAATAATGACAATATTCATAAAGCCCATATGAATAAGATTATCAAGCAGTTCTCTGGCTACAGCATATGTTGTACTCATAGAAAAATGAATGCATCCATAAAACTCACTAACAGATGCCGCTGCGATTGGAAATGAAGGCAAATAGAAACAATTATAGCCCTCCCTTTCCTCCAACTTTAGCATCACATCCTTACTCCAATGCTCTCCCTCAATTAAATCCGTTGCTAAAGGGAGGGATAATCCATGCTCTTCAATGGGAGCCATTGTTACAAAAAGAATACTGTTATTCTTATCAATATCCTTTATTTCTTTCCAGGTTTTTAGACTTAAATCTTTTATATCGGTATCCTCACTTTCTTTATCTTAAAGTTAGAATACACCCGGCCCTAAGGGACCAGGTCAATACCTTATTATACTTATTTTTTCAAGAAAAAAAAGGTTTAAAAAGGAAGAATACAAGAAATAAAAAAAAACAATAAAAAATATAAAAAAAGAACAAAAAAAGGAATAAAAAGAAACAAACAGCAACATAGGGAAACAAAAGGTAAAATAAAATTGACAAGAAGCAGATTATTTGTTATTATAAGGACATACTTAAAGGAAAGAAAGGAACATTTCTTTGAAAGAAAAGTTTTATACAATATATCAAGTAGCAGATCAATTGGAAATGAGCCATAAAACCATTAGAAATTTTATATCTGACGGCAGACTGAAGGCTTCTAAGGTAGGAAAACAATGGCGTATAGCGGAAGCGGATCTGGAGTCTTTTATGAAGCAGGGTGAAAGTACAGAAGATAAGCCGGAAGAATCTTTAAATAGTATAGTTTTTGAATTACCCTCGGAAGGAACAGAAGATCAGATAAAGGTATCAGCAGTGCTTGATATCAAGCAACAGGATAAAGAGCAGTTCATGCGTTTATCCAATACCCTCCTGGCTAATATGAATGGAGGAGGCTTTAAGGTGAGAGGCTGTACACTGAATGTTAAATACTACGAACAGGACAGAACCGTAAAGCTATTTCTTTGGGGGAGTATTCACTTTATACAAGACATGCTGGAAACAATAAAGATATTAAATGAAATTGCTTAAAAGGAGCAGGATTATGGAGATAACAACAATAAGAAGAAATTCTATACTTATAGCATTAGTACAGGAAAAGGGGTTAGTTATTGAGGATATTCAGAGTGCATTGGATCTCCTTGCAACTGTTTGGTATGAAACGGGCAGCAATTATCTTATTATATCCAAGGAATCTATAACGGAAGACTTTTTTGTTTTAAGTACCCGACTTGCAGGTGAAATCCTTCAGAAATTTATTAATTATAATATTAAGGTAGCAATAACCGGAGATTATTCAAGTTATACCAGTAAACCTTTGAAGGATTTTATCTATGAATGCAATAATGGTAAGGACATATTCTTCTTATCAACAGTTGAGGAAGCCATTGATAAATTTACCCAGGCATTTAATCCGGTTAGATTAAACGCTGGAAAATTTCATGGCTTGGGAGACGATACAATAGGCTTTAAGGCACTTAATACAGCTGATGCAGCTGTTATTCATGAATTTGCTGCTGATCCGGAGGTTTCACGTTATATTGGCTGGAGATTAATGAAAAGTCAGGATGAGACATATCAGCATGTGGAGACCATGATAAAGAGAGAACTTGAATCAATACAATTGTATGCTTCTGTTTATTTAAGAGAAACGGGTGGGATAATTGGAACTGCAATGCTCTTTAATATTGATCTGGAAGCAGCAAATGCCGAAATAGGATATGTATTCCGAAAGGATGCCTGGGGTAAAGGCTATGGAAGCAGAAGCGTTGCCTTAATCAGTGATTTTGTATTTAATAATTTGAAATTTCACAGGCTGTATGCCAATGTCGCAGCTGAGAATACAGGTTCCGGTAAGATACTTTTAAAGAATGGCTTTGTATTAGAAGGCAGGCTTAAAGATCATTATCTGGTGGAAGAAAAATATTGTGACAGGCTTATTTACGGAAAATTAGCAACTGTATAACAACAATATAATATCTATGAAATATATTATCCTTAAACTCCTGTAAAATTCATGGAATTATACAGGAGTTTATTGTATAATTGATAATAACATTAATACTGACTTAATACGGCCTTACAGAACTACCTTGTATAGATTTCACTTAATTCAGCATCTGACAATACTCTGATATTAAGTAAAATTTATGCAAAACAGAATTACCAATTGGATGGAACCAATTGGCTGGAAAGGAATAACGATGATGATATTAAGACCTCCCAGATAAGCCTGCGGCTTACCTGATATACGACCGCCTCCTTAAGCCTTCTTCTACTTTCAGAATGAATTCTTAGGAGGATTATTATGAACATAAAGTATAAAAAGAATATAGTATTACTCTATGCCTATACCTTTTTTGACGGGTTTATACTGGCTTATGTAATTGAAAGGCTTTTCTGGGCGGCACGAGGAATGTCAATCACTATGGTGGTTGCTACGGAGATTATTTATGGAATATCTGTAGCTGTATTTGAGTTACCCTCAGGACTGCTTGCAGATAAGTTTGGCAGAAAGAAGCTGCTTATAGTGGCGGGTTTTCTGGCAGTAATTGAAATGATATTAATATATAATGCACATAGTTTTTGGTGGTTTGCTGCTGCAGTATTTTTAGGGGGAATCAGTACAGCAATGGAGAGTGGAAGTCTTCAGGCTATTATGTATGATTCTCTTTCATCAGTGGGTAAGCAGGATAATTATGAAGCCGTTTATGGCAGATTCAGAGCAATTGATACGGCAGGCTCTGTTATAGCAGCCTTTCTTGGAGCGTTCACAGCATATACTATTGGTATGGAACTGAACTATCAGATATCAATAGGCAGTAAGTTTGCAGCTTTTATTCTGTTGCTATTCTTGACAGAAGTATCAACAGGAGCCAGGAAGGATATGAAGGAAGGACTAACTCTCAGGGATTACTATAAGGAAGTTAGAGCTTTTCTCAAGAATAACCGTATGCTGTCTCTCTATTGTATGAATGGATTAGTCCTTGGTGCCTGCTGGAATTATGTAGATGAGTTCTGGCAGCTGTTAATGCAGGAAGTAGATGTGCCGGTTTTTTATTTTGGTGCGATATTGGTACTCTATAGTATTTTTACAATACCCGGTAATTTATTGGTTCAGCGTTTGAAACGAAAGATTAATTATACTTTATTCTTTGGTCTGATACCTTTCTTATATGGAGGAGGCTTTATTCTGATAGGTCATTTGAGAAGTTATCTGGTATTGCTCCCTTTAATTTCATTAGGAATTTGGCATGGTTTTGTTGAACCGCTGTTAAGCGGATGTATTCAGCATCGTACCAAGAGTAGTGTAAGGGCTACAATGGAGTCAGTTTTCTCCTTTATGCTAAGAATCGTATCTGTGTTTGTCGGATTGTTGTTTAGCCTTTATGCCGATCACAGTATTTTTAAGGGATACCAGGTATTAGGAGCAATAGCATTAGGTTTTGGTATTTTCAATTGTATTTGTATTTTAATGGTAGTGAAGAAGCAAGATGAGTGATATCAAGTGAATTGGAAGAACTGCATCGTTGCTTTCTTGACGGGAAAAGGGTTCCATGCTATACTTTTAGATACCCCCTATAGGTATCGGAAAAGATAAGGATTATCAATCCAACATAGATTTGATATTCAGAAATGAGGTTGTTATGAAACAGTGCATGGATTCCGAAAATCTGCATAGACGTTTAAATAAGATAATGGGTCAGATAAAAGCAATTGATAAAATGGTAGATGAAGATATACCCTGTGAAGATGTCCTGATACAGATCAATGCTGCCAAAAGTGCTCTGCACAAGGTAGGACAGATTGTACTGGAAGGGCATTTGAATCACTGTGTAAAAGAAGGGATAGAACACGGAGATGCGGATAAAACCATAGCCAATTTCTCAAAAGCTGTGGAGCATTTCTCCAGAATGTCCTAATAAGAATTGCCGTATCTGCAAGAGAAAGCGTCTGCTTCTACTGCAAATACGGCAATTTCATTTCTTTGGTTTTCTTAAAAAATATGGATTTATCTTGTTCCTGCATTTATTATTAATGAATCTTGGCTTAGGTTAGATTTCTGTAGACTTTCGCAATGAAAGAATAAAAAATGGTAATAGCCCTTCCATAAATTAATTTAAATATATTATCAAATCTTATCTCTAAATCATAGTCTGCCGTGGAATCCTCTACGGCAGCAGTTGCCGTCCCCCTGCCAAATACTAATCTTTTGAACTCTTGTCCATCTATAAATGTCGAAATATGTAACATACACCCACCCACCTTCATAAATTATTATGAAAGGAGGTGAATGCTGTGAGTGTTGACAGCCCAAAGAAAATAAAAGAAGTTGATTACAGTGAGTACACTGAACCAACGGCGTTAATGATAGAAGCATCCAGCCTTTTATACCGTATTCCTGTGTTTTTAAGCCATCCCAGCAGACTGAATTCTGTACAGCAGCTCTTTGTAGACAATATAATCCTGCAAATCAAAGAAGCCCTATTGTTCCCAAGAACTCTGCCTATTTCAGAGCAGTATCCGGAGACACCGCTTACTAATATCAGGCGTATGATATTATCCAGCTATGGAATGGTAGCCTTGAATTTAAGACAACGTAATGTGGATTTTGTAATAAATAACTTAAATCAACCCCTGACAGGATCTACCTGGGAGGGCAGTCCTTTCGCGCAGATAGAACCAGCAATGGCTTATCAGTATGGATTACCCCTGCTGCTCATTCGTGAGACCGGAGTAGAACAAAATGGAATCTGGTCATTTGGTATCGGGCCATTTTTAATCCTTGAATGGGATTCAACTGCTTCAGATCCAATAGCAAGTTTCTTTGCCCAGAATGATTGGAAATCAATATTCCAGAACTGGGTTGGACAGGTAAGAAACGGTTTTTATCTACAAACACAACCACCTTTTCAATATGCCTGTTTGAAAGATTCAATTTAAGTAAGTATAGATATCACACGAACACTATACTATTGCCGGGTTTGTATTATTTTACAATCCGGCAATAAGCATTTCAAAGCAGATATTTTAATTAATCATTGACAGGGTATACCCCTATGGGTATAATGCTTATATACTTATACCCCCTAAGGGTATATAAAAGGAAAGGAGCAAATCCCTTGCTAAACATATTAAAAGATGGGGAGAAACGAACAGTCTTATTTCTAATGATATCCCTGCCATCCCTGATTATTAGCTTTTTTGATATTGGTGGTCTCCCAGTTGATGCTGCCTGGATTGCTATTCTTTTATGCGGCCTACCTATTGTAAAAGAAGCGGTAACCGGGTTGGTAACAGAATTTGATATCAAAGCCGATGTATTGGTATCTATTGCATTGGTTGCATCTGTTGTAATAGGTGAAACCTTTGCAGCTGGTGAAGTTGCATTTATTATGACCATTGGCGCTTATCTGGAAGAACGTACAGTTGCAAAAGCAAGAGCCGGAATTGAAGGATTAATAAAGATGACGCCTTCAACTGCCAGGATCCTAAAGGACGGTAAGGAATCCGTAGTACCTGCAGCTGAAGTATTGGCCGGTGATATAGTAAGGGTTCTTCCTGGGGAAACCATAGCAGTCGATGGTATTATCCTGAAAGGACAGACTTCCATTGACCAGTCAGTAATGACTGGAGAATCCCTTCCCGTAGATAAGAAGGAAGGTGATAAGGTATCCTCTGGTACCATCAATCAATTCGGTTCCTTTGACATGAAAGCAGAGAAGGTTGGAGAAGACAGCTCTTTTCAGCGGTTGGTTCGGCTGGTTGAATCTGCTGATGCCGGAAAGGCTAAAATTGTGGGACTGGCAGACCGTTTTGCTACCTGGATTGTTGTAATTGCTTTATTATCAGCAGCTATAACCTGGTTTGTAACGGGGGAGATTATTCGTTCTGTAACCGTATTGGTTGTGTTCTGTCCCTGTGCCCTGGTACTTGCTACACCCACAGCAATTATGGCAGCCATCGGAAATGCCTCAAAATACGGAATTTTAGTCAGGGAAGGAGACGCACTGGAACGACTGTCGAAGGTTAAGTGCATAGCATTTGATAAGACCGGTACTATAACTTATGGTAAGCTTGCTGTAAGTGCAGTTGTTCCAATTGAGGATATTTCGGCTAATGAGTTATTGGAAATGGCAGCGGCGGTGGAACAGCGTTCAGAACACCCCTTAGGCAAAGCCATTGTTAAATACTATACTAACCTTTCGGAAATTGCTCCTGCAGAAGCAGAAGGCTTTAAAATGTATACTGGAATGGGAGTTACGGCTGTCTGTCAGGGAAAACGTGTTTATGCCGGTAATGAGAACCTGTTTAATGAATATGCTGTTATAATACCGGAGAAGTTAAAGAAAGAAGGTGAAGCTGCCAGGGAGGATGGCGGAACCGTTATATATCTGGCCATAGAAGAGAAAGCAGTTGGGCTAATTGCCCTATCAGACATCCTGAGACCGCAGATAACAGATATTGTAGGTGAAATCCATAAAACAGGGATAGCAACCTTACTGTTAACCGGAGATGAAAAAAAGGCAGGTGTTCATATGGGAACCAGAGCCGGAATTTCAAAAATACATACTAATTGTCTTCCGGAAGATAAATTGTCCTTTATAAAGGAATATGAAAAGAAGGGCGAACCTGTGTGCATGATTGGTGATGGTATCAATGATGCACCGGCATTAAAAACTGCCCATGTAGGAATTGCCATGGGAGGGATTGGAAGCGATGTTGCGATTGAAGCAGCAGATATGGCATTTATCAGTGATGATATAATGGAGCTGCCCCATCTGTTAAAACTCTCAAAGCAGATGATGAAAACAATCAAAATTAATCTGACAGCCTCCATGTCACTTAATTTCCTGGCAATTGCCCTTGCAATTACAGGAGTATTGAATCCCGTATTGGGTGCTTTGGTACATAATGTCGGTTCTGTTGCAGTAATAACAAGCTCCTCGCTACTTTTGAAATGGAGGAGCTGATACAAACAAACTAAATAATGTGTATTGACAAGCTGATACAATGTTCAGTTTTAACAAACTACCTGTATCTGACAAGCTGTAAAGTCTTAGTTTGCGGAAGGATTCAGTAGGCTCAATGATTATAGAGAGGCTGTTAACCCTTATTCGGAAACAGGTAAATAATGCTATCAGAAAATGACTGAAATTCCGCTTAGAAGGTTGATTTTATATAGGAGGTTGTAGTACTATATTCTGATAAAAGGAATTATTCACGTTTTTGTGATGTATTAGTTGGAGGAACAAATGAAAAACATTGTTGTTATCGGAGTTGCAGGAGGTTCTGCATCCGGAAAGACCACCGTTGTAAACCGTTTGCAGAATATTTGCGACAATAGGGTGGTACTTCTCAGCCACGATTATTATTATAAACCTTTTTCTGAGCTGTCACCGGAGGAACGAACAAAGATTAACTATGATCATCCGGATGCTTTTGACACAGATCTTTTAATAGAGGATATTAAGAAACTGAAACAAGGTGAGGGGATTGACAGACCGGTATATTCCTATATTGAGAATACCCGTTTAAAGGAAACAGAGAGAGTTAATCCGGCAAAAGTTATTATACTGGATGGTTTTATGATATTTGAAAATGAGAAATTAAGAGAATTGATGGACATAAAAGTATTTGTGGATACCGATGCGGATGAAAGACTGATTCGAAGAATCAAGCGGGACGTAAATGAGAGAGGAAGAGACCTGGATTCTGTAATAACACAGTATACAGAAACAGTGAAGCCAATGCATGAACTTTTCGTAGAACCTTATAAAAAGTATGCGGATATTATCATCCCCAGAGGCGGTCTTAATGATATAGCAATTGATATGCTGGTACATCGCATAGAAGCAATAGCAATGGAGGATTAATCAAATCCTATAAAAAATAAAAATCGAATTTATAAGCTGTGTCCTCTGACAACAAAGGGGTGAGCTTATAAATCCGATATGTTACTATAAATAAAAATATAAAGCTTAGTATTTCTGGTTTCCTATGTAATAACGAGTACTCCCTTGCATAAATCTCGCTTAATATCAGCGTTTGATATTTTCGCTGAGCCAAGGCGAAGAAATGAAGCGTAGCGGCTCCTACGATGATTTTTCCTTCTTATTGCTTTATGGTTACATCTTCTAATCCGTATTTCTTAAGATGCTCTTTTAAATTGGCTTCCATAATCTTTTGAAATTCAGTATTATTGCTATAGTCTACAATAATCTTATCAGCTAACCCTGGTATCTCCTTATTGGATTCGGGGGTTGTGCAGAAATCTCTGATGGATGTATTAAAGTAGCTTCCATCCCCAGCTTCCTCATATTTTTCCTGATAATAATTGCCATCAGCGTTCTTACGGTAGGTGATTGCAACCGGAATTATACTACTGCCGTTGACAGATAGATTTAAACCATAGAGACTGTAATAGGAATAGGATATGGTTGCAAAGACCTTAATTCTGGTACCTTCTGAATAATAATCCCAAATATATGGAGCAAGGATGAGAAAACCTAACTCCTTGTTTTTATGCATTTCTGTTTCCGATTCGTATACAAGCTTTAGAATTGGATTTTCTCCTTCATAAGTATAATTTGGAAGGGCGGCTGCAGGTATAATCTTAAGTGTACGGAACCACTCCGTTGGTGTAAGACTGGCAGCAGCGGAATTTGATCTGTCTCCGAGGATTTCGTTGCTTAGCAGCATCATTAGTTCAGCTTTTAAAGTATCACCCTCACCCTTTTGGAAGCAGGTCAGCATATAAGAAAGAGCTGCGTCGCCGTATTTTAAGATGTTCTCATATTCCAAAGGATATTTATCAATAATCTTTTGTACGACTAAGGCAGTGTTACTATAGGGAAGAGGTGTAGAAAGCATAATTTCTAAATTATCCTCAACCACTTGTGCTGTATTTAAATTTGGCTGCAGCAGATATGAAAGAATCATATAGTCCTTTAGGGAGAGTGGAATCTGATTGCCTGATTTTCCTATTTGTATATAAGCATTGCCTTCCTTTGAAAAAACGTAATAATCTTTAGCAGAATCCTCTGAGGTTGCAGTTAGTCGATAATAACGGTCCAAAAGTTCCGGGTCAGTACCTGGTCTGTAATAGGAAATAGCAGATAGCTGCAAGATTAGCCTGTTTAAATAATCTATTGTTTCGTCAGAGATTAATATTGTAACATCTACTGGATGTGCACCTTCTAATCTATTAAAAGAAGTTATTTGATAGGTGGTTGTACCAATGTTATCCGTATTAATTGAATCCTTCTTTTGTTCTGAATGCTGACTAAAATTATTCTCTAAATTATCAGAACTGCTATCAGGTATGGGTTCAGCAGTTACAGCAGTAGCCTCAGAGATATCCTGACTAGATTCTGATTGCTCTTTTGTTATTTTATCGATGTCTGTTTTGTTATCATGTTTGGGATTTGTAAGCAACGTAACAGCAATCAGTAATATAATTGTCACTGAAACAGAGGTAATCCAAAGAACAGGTCGCTTATAAGATAATATATTTTTTACTCTTCTTTTCAAACCGGTCTCTCCAAAAGCTAAGGGAGTGATGAGATAAGATTTAAGGGATTTTTTTCTGCAGCTCATTTGAAAAAGAGATGTTGAATAAGCTGCTTTGATTTCCTCACCCATTATTTTTATCACCGCTTCATCGCAGCTCATTTCCATATCTCGTTCCATAAGCCGGAAGGAAATCCAGACCAGTGGATTAAACCAATGAATGCATAAGGCAATATGCCACAGCAGTTTGAGAAAATGATCGAACCTCTTAATATGGGTTTGTTCATGAAGAATAATATATTCCTTTTCCGCTTCTGAAAGGTTAGCCGGCAAGTATATTTTAGGTGAAATAATGCCATATACGAAAGGTGAGGTTAAAGCTTCGGCAGTGTAGATATTATCCTTTACACGGCAGGCCGTACGAAGGATTAACTTTAAACGCAGCGCCGAGAAGCTTCCTGTTAGCAGCAGCAGACCCATACCAATACACCAGAGAAGCTCAGTAAGAAACATCAGAAACTGCATGGGATTAATGCTGGCATATGGTGTGGCCGCTGGCAGGCTCTGGTTCACGGTAGCAGTTACAGGGGGAATATAGAGATTAACCTCAGGGGTTTCCTGATAACCAATGTTATAAGGAACAGGCTCCATAACGGAAGCTGTATTGCTCTCCTTTGCGTGCAGGTTGAAGATGCTAACAGAGCTTTCTATGGTTACCGGACATAAGAGCCGGAACAATACGAAAAACCATAGAGCATAAGAGAACACCTTCGGAAGCTTTTTGAAGAAAATACGGATAAAAAGGACCGTGAAGATTACCACAGAAGAAGTAATGGACATATTAAGGATAATATGAAACAGAGATTTATGAAAAATTGACATTCAGTTCTTTACCTCCCCTAATTATTTCATCTTATAACGGTCAATGAGTTCTTTGATTTCGTTTGCCTCTTTCTCCGACAGACTGCCATTTCCAAGAAAGGCTGTGATAAACCGGGGCAAGGAGCCGCCAAAGCTCTTCTCCATTACTTCACGGCTTTCATATTGTTCAACTTCTTCCCGCTTGACCAGTGNNCGTTCTTCAGGATATTGCGATTACATAATTTCTTTAATACAGTATAGGTAGTTGTGCGTTTCCAACCTAGTGCCTGTTCTGTTAGCTTAGCAAGTTCACCCGACTGAATGGGTTCGTGATCCCAGACTATACAGGCGAAACGGTATTCGGCATCATATAACTTCAAGTCTTTTTCCAATTTGCATACCTCACTTTACTTAGTATCTGTCTATTGCAATAGACTACTTATGCGTAGTCTATCACAATAGACAGAATCGGTCAAGGTAATTTATTTATTAATGGAAAATTTATTTTTTATTAAATGTTGGAGAATTTATTTATTTTAGAAGGATTTAGTTTTGGGTTGTTTCACTTTTAGAGTCATTTGAGCGCAAGGCACGAACTTGGAGGTGCCGTAATCCCAGACTTCTAAATTGCAAGATAGATTAAGGCAAAGTGGAGCCACAGATTTTCAGACATGCTTTAGAATATTAATAAGCAAATACACGAAAAATGACCCAGAAAGCAATTAACATGCTTTCTGAGCCATTTTTCCGGATGATTTAGGTACCTTGATAAAGCGATTAAAATATCTTGGGGTATTGCCTAAACAGTATTAAAAATTATTTGTATTATAATGTATTGTGGGTCAATACAGAATAAACTTTAGCCACTAAAAGCTTTAAGTAAATGAAGCTTTGAGAAAATTATCAGTTATTTGCTTCTTCCCAGTATTTCTTACAGCTGTTGCTGTTCATTACAAAATGAAGGAATCTAACAGCTGATGTTCGCAGGTCTGTAAGTGTAACTCGACCTTCTTCATAACCTTTTAGTACCTGACTTATAACCGGAGGACCTCCGGGCATAATAATATCATTTCCTGCAGCAATAGCATCCGCACCATCTACAACAATGTCCATATCACCCCAGTCAGTTACAACAATACCTTCATAACCCCACTCTTCTCTTAAGATACCTTCACAGAGTTCTTTATTACCGGCAGCAAAAACACCGTTGATTTTATTAAAGGAAGTCATGATAGTGGAAACCTTGCTGTTCCTAACGACTATTTCAAAAGGCTTTAGGTACAGTTCTCTGGCTGCACGTTCCTCTACAATGGAGTCAAGTGCATCAAAGCAATTCTTTGTACTGCCTCTTCGGTAAGTTTCCTGTTCATTTAAGGCAAAGTGTTTCGGACAGGTGGTTACGCCTGCTTCTTCAGCTCCCAGAGTAATGTAGAGTCCACAGAAGCCGGTATGCCTGGGATCTTCGGAATAATATTCAAAATTACGGCCGCCAATGGGATTTCTCTGCAGATTGATGCCCGGTGCTAGCCAACTATCAACCTGTAATTCCAAAGCTTCACTGGCACAGGCAGCGCCAAATTCCTGTAACAGTTCATTATTAAAGGTGCAGGCCATGGAGATGCCTGTGGGCCAGGCAGTCATTTGAACTCCTGCAGGACCATCCTTGTAAAAGACGGAGGGAATTCCATATTTCTCAAGAGCCGGAGAAATATAACCTGGAAAACCTGTTGGATGAGTGGATACTGCGATGTCACTGCCATCTTCATATTGAATGGTAGAGGAATATTTGCCGCCCATACCACCAAAAGGCAGCCCGGGTCCATAGCCATTTAACAACACTGCCAGTTCTTCTGCAGATAGAAGGTTAACGAAAGCTTCCAGTGACAGGAGACCATCACTGACATCCTTTAAGGTAGGAAACTTTTTGCCATCCTTTATAAAAGAAGCTGCTTTATTTGTGTTACTGCCGTTCTTTTCAGGAAAGCCAGCTATATTTGAATCGAATATAGTTTGGTTAAGGGTCAGCAGGCAGGGAGCCTTTTCTTTTTCAGCTGTCTCACCTTCATAGGAGTAAGGAGTTGCATCTTTGTTGCTTAAGAAAGTAAGTTTATCCTTATTAACAGGAGCAAGTCCCAATCTGTTGGTAATATGCCTGGTTACGATTGTTTCTGTTACCTGTATCTTACCGATAATATGTGTGTTGCGGGAGGAGTTACCCAGCCGAAGGAAGTAGGAACCTTTCTCAATAATATAGGCAGCAGAAGCTTCATCATAGTTTGCCAGTTCTTTTAAGGAGAAACTTAAGGTAAACTCTCTTGATTCTTTTGGCTTAAGTTCAGCAGTTTTAACATATGTCAACAACTCCTGATAAGGTTTTTCAAGAAGAAGGGCGGGAGCACTTACATAGAGCTGAAGAACCTCTTTTCCGGAATACTTTTCACTTTGGTTGGTCACTTTCGCATTTACCAGAAAATTATTACCTTCCTGACTTACAGAAGAATTTTCTATGAGAAAATCCGCATAGGATAATCCGTGACCAAAGGGATACATTACAGGGACATTAAAGGTATCAAAGTACCGGTAACCTACATAAATTCCTTCTTTGTACAGAGCAACCGGGCTCTTTGTAAAGCCGGTACTGTGATTATCAATTGCTGACAGCCCAAAATCTTCATAGGTCAGAATTGTATCTGCTCTGTCCTTATCAGTGAAGAAAAGCTCCGCTGACGGATAGGCCTCATAGGAATAGGCCATAGTCGAGGGAAGTTTTCCACTGGGAGTCACTTTACCGGTTACAACCTCTGCCAGCGCAGCAGCTCCCTGTTCTCCGGCAGTACCAAGAAAGAGAATGGAGTTAATGGAAGAGTATGATTGAAGCTGGCTTAGGTCAATAAAGCCGTTTATGTTTAAAACCAGTGCTACCTGATGAAAATGAGAAGCAACTTTATGCAGTAAATCCTTTTCTGATGCAGTGAGATAGTAATCTTCATCGATTCTGCGGTCACATTCTTCACCGCCGGAACCTCTACCGAGTATCAAAATGGCAGTGTGACTGGAGGAGATTTCAGCAATCAGTTCTGATGGAACAGAGTATTCCTCAGCAGGAGCTTTATATTTTCCAAATATCTCATAGATCATACCACTGTTTAAGAGTTCGGTGAATTTTGCCCGTTCTTCTTCGGGAGCGGGGGCTTTCTCCTTTTCTGCCTGCAGGGCACTACGGTAAAACTCTTCCAGACTAGCGTTAATTTCAAGTCCAGCCTTTATGAATTCGTCAAGTATCAAGGTAGTAGCCTCTGAGGAAGAGGCACCAGAGCCGCTCCCGCCAATGAGGGTATCCAGCTGTGCACGTCCGAATACTGCAACGGAAGTACCGGGTTTTAGAGGGAGCAGAGAATTATCATTTTTTAATAGTACGATTCCTTCGGCAGCCAGCTCTTTTGCAAGAAGCAGCCTGGATTCCTTTGTATCATAGATTTTCATTGTATTCCTTTCTATATAAGTTGAATTTTGTAATTGATCCTTCCAACAGCAAGTCATATGCTCTCATATAGAGCCTGTTTGCAGCTGGAAGGATAGTAAAGAACTTGCTTCAACTTGTATAAGGTACTTCGGATTTAAGGAAGCCTTACAAAAATGTTAATTTCGGAAAATTCCTTTTCCAGTACGTTCTTCTCTATTTTGATTCCGCCTTTACGGTAAGGATTGGGCATTTTCTCTCCGGCTATAAGGGTTTCATCAGCATATACAGTTAAACGCTCAGAATTAGTATCAGCAGTTTTATCTGAATTTATATGGTAATGGAAAGTTATCTCCTTGCCAAAGCAATCAAGCTTAAGCTTTAAGCCGTTAAGTGCCGCCGGAAGTACAGGATCCAGAATCAGAGCATCAGGCAGGAAGCGGATACCTAATATATTGGATACCAGCTGGTTCAAATATATTCCTGGCCCGCTGGAATATAGTCTCCAACCTGCTTTTACCGGGATATCACCGGACTTTAATTTGTCGAAGTTCTCGGCAAAATCGTATCTATCCATAAACATTCCGTCGGAGCTGCTGAAATACATATTGCTTTGTCTTAGGCAGGCAGCAGGAACAGATTGTTTAATGAGAACAGGATTAATGGTAAATAGGCTGTCCCAGGCAGTAGTTCCATCGCCAAGCTTTGCGCAGGCCTCCAGGTAACGAATATGAGCATGGGTATATAAAAGACTGATTTCTCTTCCTACGTTGGCAGCCTGTTCCGCTCTCTTAAAGAGTTTGCTGACACCGCCCCTGTAGCTGGCAGGTCGGTTCATTAAGTGCACACCGTCAGGGAATTTCAGTTCTCTGCCTATAAGCTCCATATTATGTTTGGCCTGACCTGGTGCAACCAGTTCCGCTATGATACTGCGGGTCATGGGAAGCAGTCGGTATTGTATGCCGGTTTCTTTATCCACAGGATGTAGCATGTATTTGATATCTCCGTTATCATAACGTACAAATCCTGGTATGATTTCATCTTTTATCAACAAGGAATTGAAATCTTTCTCAATCTTGTCTGCGTTTTCTGTGAGTTCAAGGGAGAAAATCTTGTCAGTGTCAATCAGTGCCTTACCAAGACGTCTCAGTGTCTGGTAGGCGAGTGCCACTGTCCAGGAACTTACCAGATGCTCACGCATTTCGGGATCCACCGGCTGAAGAGTATCATCCCAGTCTCCGCCAGCATAAGTGATAAGGCCGGTATCACCTATAAAACGCTCCTTAATCGCTTCAAAGGCTTTCTTTATGTGTAGGAGCAGTGATTCCTTCGGAGTCTTTTCATCTGCATAAGGAATAGTTTCCTGAAGCAGTTCATAATTACCGGAGCCCTCCAGGTAATCACCTATGCACTTAAGGGGCCAGAAAACTACGTCGCCATGGCACTCCCCGGCATCAATGTTATAGCGGTCAAACATAAACCACTGAGTCCATTCCCCGGTAGAAGCATATTGGTGGGAGAAAATATTTAAAAGTACCTTACCGGCAAGCTCATAGTTCTGTGTCATAAGGAAGTATTCCATTGGACCCTGGCAGACATCACGGGTTCCCCAGGCTGCACCACCAGGCTGCTCTAAACCATGCGGAGAAGCAAAGTGAATCATGGCATTATGGGAATACCACCAGGCGGTCTGATTCAGTATTTCCACACGGGTAGTTGCTTCTTTGTTATCAGCAGTTAAATGAAAATTTCTGTTTAACGCTCTGTAATAAGCTAAAGCAGCAGCCTTTTCCTCTTCAAAAGACAGACTTGGCATTTCCTCTGTAAAGTTACCGTCTGTTATACCCTTTATGATACAGTAAAATTTTGAAGTCTCTTTTAGACTTATGGTCAGAAAGCTCTCATCTCTGGTAAGACCGTCATTATAGAAAATACGGTCGTCACTGATTTCCCACTTAGCACCGTTTAAGAGCATATCAAAGTGAAGTTCAGGGTATTCCTTTGAGATGTCCTTAAAACGTAAACCGTTTTTAAGCTTGTCAAAGGTTACTTCCCTGGAGTATTCATTTTCTCCCATTACCAACTGGTTTGTCAGAATAAAATCATAGGCTTGCTTCTGAAGACTTAAAACCTCAAGTACTACATTAGGGCTATGGGCAGCAGTGTAAGAAGTAATTCTTAACATATCACCTGGCAGAACATAATACCATCTTGCATAATTCATACCCATTTCAAAGAGAGCGGGCAGAGTTAATAACCTATAACTGCCGGACAGCTTAATATACAAATGCTGTCCGCAGTTTTTCTGAATATTCAAAAGTCCTCTTGAGGTAGAGATGAGCTTATGAAAGGAGGTGTTTCCAAGGATGGTCTGTCCGTTGAATAAACCATACATATAGGCTGTACTAGCCATGTTGTTGTGGTTCATTTCGGTTTCACTGCTATTATTACTGATTTCTTTTAGAACATCAGGGCAGGTCATAAATATTGTTCCGTGAGGACGCTCTGTACGAAGCTCTTTCTCCTTGGTTACAATATGGCTGTGATCTTTTGTAAAGAAGGAAAGGAGGGTGTCTTCTTCATATTCCTCTAACACACGGTCAGGAAAAAGTGAAGATATTTCCTCTTTTGTGAAGGAAGGAGAGGAATAAGGTGTACCAAACTCAGGTCTGATAGTCACTGCAGAGCAGGGAGTTGCTGTTTCTGGTGTAAGGCTGTTATATGCATTTACTATTTCATCTTCGAACTCAACACCATCAATAGCCTCAGGATGGTTCTCCTTTGCAAGTCCATAAAATGCAGTTTTAACCGGAGCTGTTAAGGCGAATTTCTCTGTCTGCAGAGAAGTATAGGAGAATTCGAACTGATAGTTAACATCTGGGAGATCTCCAGTTAACGCCTCCGGTATATCAGTGTCTTTGTAGGAGGTTTTAAAGAACTGCATACCATCTGTAGCATAATGAAGGATTGGTACACCGACTGAACCCTGTCGTAAGTAGGGGTACTTGCCGCCCTGATCCTGATTCTGTCTGGAGCATACGGTATAGCCCTTCTCTGTGTAAAAAATGCTATGTCCAAGATACTGTGCAGCATAAAGCTCATTGGTCAGAACACCGCCTACAGAGGATACACCGATGTCCTGTCCATATAATAAGTCTACAGTCTCTCCGCTACCCTTCAGACTAACTTCCCAGAACCAAACTCCCTCTAGTCCATGGAAAGTAACCTCGTAATGGATTCCTTCCACTGCTCCTGTATGGATAAGAGAGTTTTCTCCTTTTTTCAGAACAGAATTTGAGCGGATTCCTAAAAGAGGGTATGCGCTGACAGTATTATCTTTATAGATTCTCAAATATATGTTGTTTGGTGAGCCGTCTTTCGCATTTCCACGAAACTCATTTAACATAGTGCCCTGATGGGTGAAATCAAAGATATCACCGGTGGGCAGAAAACGATAGGTTGTTTTACCCTTATGAAACACATATAGGTTTTCAAATAACTTCATAGAGTCAGGTCCTTTCTACTTAAGCAATTACTGCATTTATTATGATCAATTTACAGCAAAAACAGCTGTTGATACTGAAAGTGAAAACGTTTCCATGTATCATGGATTGTTGAAAATATTATATCGTTGACATGTATAATTGTCAATGGAAAGTCAATAATTCTATAATTTTATTTGTGCATATTTTTAGACATTATAATGAAGAAACACTAAAAGTATAAACAATATCTTATAAAAACTAAAATATTTTATTAAAATAATAATACAAAATATATTGACAAAGACCGAATGTAATATTATAATTTTCACATAAATTACAATTTGACTTGTTAATGGAAACGATTCCATGAAAGAATACCACAAAGAGTGGAGTAATTTTCATTGATTAAATGGTTACAATAGTAAGTATATCTAAAAAATGAATTGAAGGGTGGATTTTATATGGGAAAATTAACAATCCATTTTAAGAACTTCTTTCGCGAATTAAGGCGTAAGCACATTTTGTTCTTAATGATTTTACCGGTTATTGTGTACTTTATTATTTTTGCCTACATACCTATGCCAGGTGCGTACATCGCGTTTGTTGACTACAGTATAGGTAAGGGAATCTTCGGCAGCGATTTTGTCGGGTTGAAGAATTTTGAATTTTTGGCAAAGACAGGTGATTTGTGGCGAATCACAAAAAACACTTTGGTGTATAACCTTGCGTTTCTGGCTTTTTGCAACCTGTTCCAAGTTGCCTTTGCTATAATGTTATCAGAGCTTGGAAGCAAATGGTTTAAAAAGATATCACAGTCTGTTATTCTGTTGCCGTATTTTATATCCATGGTTATTGTAGGTTTTTTTGCATATAACTTATTTAATTATGATCATGGTTTTATAAACACATTATTGATGAATATAGGACTAGAGAAACATGATTTTTATTCCGACCAGGGAATCTGGAAATACATTATTGTATTTTTTAAGGTTTGGAATCAAACAGGATACGGTATGATAATATACCTGGCAACGATTACCGGTATCAGTGCAGATATTTATGAAGCTGCCGCCCTTGATGGTGCTTCCCCGATGCAGAAGATTCGTTATATCACCATACCGTTATTAAAGGCTACCGTTATATTACTCTTCCTATTCGGGTTAGGTGGTATATTAAAGGGTTCCTTTGATTTGTTCTATAACCTGATTGGTAATAATTCAGTATTATTCCCACAAACAGATATTATTGATACATTCGTATTCCGAAGCCTGGTAGGTCAGTTTAATTTCTCCCAGGGTGCAGCAGTTGGTTTCTACCAGTCAATTTTCGGATTGATACTCGTACTGTTGGTAAATGCTGTCGTTAAGAAAATAGAGCCAGACAGCGCGTTATTNNTGTCAAATGAGTGATTCGAAAAAAATAACCAATAGAAAACCAATGGGTAGAGACGAAAAAGTAATGAAAGCTGTCTTTTATATATTGGTCACAGTTTTTGCCTTAATATGCCTGTTTCCTTTTCTCTTGTTAATATCCTCATCCTTTATGAGTGAAAAAGAAATACTGACGGAAGGATACAAATTAATACCAAAGAATATCAGTTTCAGCGCCTATGAATTTTTAGGAGGTAATATAACAAACCTTCTGAATGCTTATAAGACAACTATTACTCTTGCAGTAGTTGGAACATCACTTGGATTATTTCTAATGTCCATGGCAGGTTATGTATTATGCAGAAATGATTTTAAATACCGTAATCAGATTTCGTTCTTTATTTACTTTACAACACTATTCAGCGGAGGTTTGATCCCAAGTTATATACTGATGGTAAATGGACTTGGATTAAAGGATAATATCTGGTCTATGATATTACCCGGACTTATGGGTCCTTGGTCAATTTTTCTTATGAGAAATTTTATGAAGTCAATTCCGGATTCCCTCTACGAATCAGCAGCCATTGACGGTGCTGGAGATTTCAGGATTTACTGGAAGATATTTATGCCTTTATCAAAACCTTCCCTGGCAACTATCGGATTATTCTTAACACTTGGTTACTGGAATGAATGGTACAATGCTATGCTTTATATACAGTCTACCAACAAGTATCCTTTGCAGTACTTCTTACAAAAGATAGTTAGCCAGGCTAATGTTCAGCTTCTTGTTCAGCAGGGATTAAGCATTAACACAGCAGATCTGCCGTCGGAATCTATTAAGATGGCAACAGCGGTAGCAGCAATAGGGCCGATAATTTTGGTATATCCATTTGTTCAAAAATATTTTGTAAGTGGCCTAACCATAGGTGCTGTTAAAGGATAATTCAAGAAAGATGTATTTTCGATAATATGCTGCTTTAGTAGCTTATTATATATTTAAAAAAATATTAGGAGGAAATAACATGAAGAAAATTATTGCAATGTTATTAGTGGTAGTTTTGTCAATTGGAATGCTTGCAGGTTGCGGTAAGAACAACAATAGCAACAACAGCAATTCCGGTACTACAGAAAACAATGGGGCAGAAACAACAGATAACGGAACCGTGGATACCTCAAAAGAAGTGAATCTTGTTCTTTACTTATGGGGCGGCGAAGGTGTTGCTAATAAGGAAATACTTGCTAAGTTAAATGAAAAGTTAAAAGCAAGCATCAATACCACCATTGAAGTTAAGTACATCGACTGGGGCGATATCGCAACAAAATATCCCTTACTGTGGTCATCGGGAGAGCAGTTTGATATGGCTTATGTTTCTTCCACTGCTAACGTTCCTTATTCTACACTTGTTAAGCAGGATGCACTCTATGATATTACAGACCTGGTTTCAAAATACACACCTGCCTTAAACGAAGAGTTGGCAGATAAATGGAATAATGTAAAAGTTGACGGAAAAATCTATGCTGTACCCAATAATTATTCAGAATATACTGCATATGGTTTTGTAAGTCGTAAAGATTTAATGGATAAGTATGGCGTTACTTCTATCAGCTCCATTGCAGATATGGAGAAATACATGGATGCTGCAGTAGCTGATGGCTGGACTCCTTTAAACGGAAGTTCAAACTTAGCAAATGATCTATACAGAATGTTTGTCGCAACTACCGGAGGATGGCTTAATGCACCAGGAATTCCTACCTCAGGATTATACTTAGTAGCTGATAAAGCGGATACCAGTAAGATTATACATCCGGCATTTACAGATGAATTTGAAGCATTTGCAGTTAAGATGAATGAGTGGGCTAAGAAAGGTTACTGGTCAAAGGCTATTTTATCCGCATCACAGGATGACAAGGATAACTTCTATAATGGTTTGTCCGCAGGTTACATCAGCCATCAGCCTGACTGGACTGGTAATTACGGAAATCAGTTAACTAAATTACCAGGTGTTGATACTGAATTTTACAGCTTCCCCGAAGAAAATGGAAAGATTGTAAAGGCTACCGGTGTTGGTGCTGCTACAGCAATCAGCAAGAACTCCAAGTATCCTGAAAGAGCGTTACTGGTAATTGAAAAATTAATGACAGATAAAGAATGCTATGATTTATTTCAGTATGGTATTGAAGGTAGCCAGTATGTTTTAAAAGATGGTAAGATTACTCAACCAGAAGGTTTCGATGCTACTAAAAACGGTGGTGGATTTGCTGCATGGGCATTCCGTACAGATGCTTTAAATATTCCTCAGGCTACGGAAGATCCACGTCGTTATACATTAAATGATGAATGGTCAAAAGTTGCTATTGATGATCCCTTTGTAGGATTTAGTTTTGACAGTACACCTATAACAACAGAGTTATCTATTATTTCCACTCTTGATTCTCAGCTTGGTATCCAGATTCTTTTAGGCAAGACCTCACAAGACCCTAAAGAAGCAGTTGCTGAGTACAGGAAACAGCTAAAAGCTGCTGGAATTGATACTGTTCTTGATGAAGTAAACAAGCAGTGGTCTGCTTACAATGCATCTAAGTAAGATGTCTAAGCTTAATAAAAGTTAATAGCTGGAAAAAAGGCAGGGATGCTCTTCCTGCCAATTTTCTGTTATCGAATAAGAAGTTATATATTCTTTTAATGACAAAGCTTTTAATATTGTGTATAATTAGTAATTATGTAAAAATTTGTGGACAATAGGTTGATTTAGTTTAGGATTGATAAATAATAAAAAATGGGATGAGGATTATGGAAGTAACGATTAAAGAAATTGCCAAGCTTTCAGGGGTAGGAATAACAACAGTATCAAGGGTTATAAATAATTCAGGACCGGTGAGTCCTAAGACCAGGGAAAAAGTCATGGCAGTAGTTCGGGAATACAATTATGTTCCCAATAACAGTGCAAGAAACTTAAAGTCCAATCAGTCAAAAAGTATTGCTCTTCTGGTAAAATCAATTACAAATCCATTTTTTCAGAAAATGATCAATGTGATTGAACAGAAAGTTTCCTTACGTGGCTATCAGCTGATCATCCAAAATGTAACAAGACTCCAAAATGAGCTTGATATTGCAATTTCTGAAACAAAAGACAGAAATCTACAGGGTGTAATAATAATGGGAGGCTCCTTCAGTTATACGGAAGCGAAGTTCAAAGCTCTAAAGATTCCCTGTGTTTTTCTGACTGTTTCTGCAGGAGAGGAAATACCCCTTGAAAGTTATTCCAGTGTTCGTATCAATGATGAACTGGAAGCCTTTAAGGCAGTGGAATACCTTATTTCCTTGGGACACAGAAGAATCGGATTTATTATGAATGCCCCCGGTGATGAAATGACACCGAACTCTTTGCGTTTTAAGGGTTATTTAAGGGCATTGGAACAATATAATATTCCTTTTGACTCCTCCTTGGTAGCATCGGAATTTTCATCCCTTTCAGGTTATGATTTCGGATTTAAAATGATGAAACAGCTCTTGGCACAGAATAAAGATATGACAGCAGTTTTTGCATTTGCGGATATCGTTGCTATTGGTGCTTCAAAAGCAATACTGACCAGCGGGCTAAAGATACCTGAGAACATATCCATTATTGGTTTTGATGGAATCGAGGAGGCAGAATTCTATCATCCTTCTATCGATACGGTATCACAGCCGGCGGAACAGATGGCATTATCCAGTGTTGAGGTGCTTTTTGATATGCTTCAGGGCGGAGAGACCAAGCATATGGTATTTGACTCTTCGTTATTAAAAAGGGGTTCTTGTATTGTAGTGCATAAATGATATGGGTGTAAGGTGGTTTTTCGCAAGGGGACGGCAAAGTACTCAAAGCAGGAAAACCATGCTTCAATTCCAAGGTATAAGAAGTCCTAATTCTCTGAATACTTTGCGCTGGGCATATGATAAAACAGATAACTCGCTTCGCTCAGACAATCTGTTTTATCATATAGCGCAAAATATTCAGAGAAAAGGANNATACCTTTCCATAGGCGCATTTGCTTTCCTGCTTTGAGTACTTTGCCTGACTCTTTAGGAAAGCTAAATAATCTTGACATTAAATCAATAATGATAGGAACCTGTAAAATTATAAAAGTAGGTGCGAGAATGCAGATAGTAACATTTAATATACGTTGTGATTATGGTCAGGACGGTGAAAATAATTTTGTGAACCGTAAAGATCTCATAGAGAAGAAAATTAAAGAAGAACAGCCGGACATACTCTGCTTTCAGGAGGTACTTCCTCATGTGGCTGAATGGTTAAAAAGCAATCTGACAGATTATTATGTAATTGGCTGCGGCAGAGATAGTAAGCTTGAGAATGAACAGACCTGTATCGCCTATCGTAAGGAGCTGTTTAATATGGTGAAGATGGAGGTCTTCTGGTTATCGGATACACCGGAGGTTCCTGGCAGCCGTTATTCAAATCAGAGTGAGTGTCCAAGAACCTGTACTGTATTATATCTGCAGGAAATAAAAACTGCCAAAGTATTCAGAGTGTATAATACTCACCTGGATCATATCGGCAGTGATGCCAGAAAACAGGGACTGAGCCTCATTATGGAGAAAATAATCAAAGCAGACTATCTTGGCAATATCCCTTTTATTCTGACTGGAGACTTTAATGCTCTTCCTGATTCAGAAGAGCTTGCTGTATTAAAGAATTATGACAAGCTCTATGATTGTACGGAGAGTCTGGATGGTACTTTTCATGATTATGGCAGAATAAAAGACGAAGAAAAGATAGATTATATTATTGCGGATAAAGCTTTTGGCTGCAAGGAAGCAGTCAGATGGACTGACTGTGTGGACGGAATCTATTTATCGGATCATTATCCGGTAAGTGTAGTACTACATTAAATTAGATTTTTGAAGTTCCGTTAAAAAAGGCTATCCGGTAATTATAAACCGTGAAAAATCAAAGTTACTTATATACAATTAAGATAACAGATGCAAGTTTGAATAGGGTGCTCTTTTGCTTTTATAAGAGCACCCTTCTCTTATGATGAAAGAAAACGACAAAAAGCTGCATTTTTTACAATTTTATAATTCTTATATTGACATTAGTTTGACAGATAAATTATTATAAACGTTGAGTCTGAAAGAAGAACACTATGGATTTGCTTAAGTTGGTGTGAATATTAATAACATAAATTACACTTTGATATGGGGCAGTGCAAGGTCTGTAAGCAGATGCAGCATACAATGGTTTTAGAGCAGTGAAATCTAATGTGTCAAAATTCAAAAATGAAGGACGATTGTTACTACAGCAGGAGGAATACGAATGAGTCAGAAGAAGACCGGAATCCCTTTGGAAGGATTTGCAGAATTTAGCAGAAAGGCAGCAGGAGCAGGAGCCGTTCTTATAAAGAATGAAGGAAAAGTACTCCCATTAAAGACAGGTGAGAGGGTATCAGTATTCGGAAGAATTCAGAAAAATTACTACAGAAGCGGAACAGGGTCAGGAGGCAGTGTAAATGTGGCTTATACCACCAATCTCCTTGACGGTCTGAGAAGTAAAAAACACATTCATATAAATGAAGAACTGGCAGCAGTTTA
Organism: Lachnoclostridium sp. UBA6558; assembly: GCA_002434335.1. GTDB lineage: Bacteria > Bacillota > Clostridia > Lachnospirales > Lachnospiraceae > Anaerocolumna. Next base: position 100,917 of record DJJW01000074.1, read on the forward strand.
TGAGAACTGGATCGAGAGTAACCCTTTTGATAATGGCGGAGGTGTTTGGGCAGGAGAACCCTGGAATCAGACAGAAATGCCTCTTTCCAGTGAACTGGTGGCACAAGCCAGAAAAGTATCTGATAAAGCCCTTATTGTAATCGGACGTACTGCCGGAGAGGATAAAGATAATGCCGCCGCACCTGGCAGTTATGAGCTGACGAATGATGAAAAGGCAATGTTAAAGGCTGTAACTGAGCATTTTGAACAGGTTTCCGTGGTATTAAATGTATCAAATATTATTGATATGAACTGGCTTGACCAGAAGGACTATAAATATCCCATTAAGTCCGTTATCTATTCCTGGCAGGGTGGAATGGAAGGCGGTAACGCGATAGCTGATGTTCTTGCAGGTGATGTAGTTCCCAGCGGTAAGCTGACAGATACGATTGCATACTCCATAGAAGATTATCCCTCTACCACAAATTATGGCGGTGAAATCAGTAATTTGTATCAGGAAGATATTTATGTAGGGTATCGTTACTTTGAGACCTTCTGTCCTGATAAAGTACATTATGAGTTCGGCTACGGGTTATCCTATACTGATTTTTCTATTTCTGACATAACAGCTGAAACCAGTAAAATCAATGGCATGGATTATCTTATGATTCAGGCGAAGGTTAAGAATATCGGAGAAGTATATGCGGGACAGGAAGTAGTGCAGGTGTATTACGAAGCTCCTCAGGGAAAGCTTGGACGTCCTGTGAGAGCCCTTGGAGCTTTTGCTAAGACCGGTCTGCTCCAGCCAAAGGAAGAAGAAGTTGTAACCCTTACAATGCCGGTATCTGTTATGGCGGCTTATGATGACAGTGGAGTTACCGGATATGCTTATTCCTATGTCTTAGAAGCTGGTGAGTACCGTATCTATGCCGGTAACAGCCTTAGAAATACAACCTTGGTTACGGTAGATGGAAATGAGAGCTTTATCCTGCAGGATTTAGTTGTGGTGGAAAGTCTGCAGCAGGCTATGGCACCGGTAGAAGGATTCAAAAGAATTAAACCGGGCAAAAAGAAGGAAAATGGTACTTATGAGATAGCTTATGAGGAGGTACCAACACGTTCATACTCCTTAGAAGAAAGAATCAAAAAGAATCTTCCGAAGGAATTCAGCTATACAGGCAATAAAGGAATAACTTTAAAGGATATAGCAGCCGGGAAGAATACCATGGACGAATTTCTTGCACAGCTTACCAATGAGGATCTTGCAGCTCTGGTAAGAGGAGAAGGTATGTGCCATCCCCTGGTTACACCGGGAACTGCCTCTGCTTTTGGCGGTGTAACAGACCGCCTGACAGGATATGGCATACCTCTTGCCTGCACTTCCGATGGACCCTCGGGTATCCGTATGGACGGCGGTTATTTGGCTACTCAGGTTCCAATCGGTACACTGCTTGCTGCCACCTGGGATACAGCGTTAATTGAAGAACTGTATGTACTGGAAGGCAAGGAGTTGTTAAGTAATTCCATAGATATGCTGCTAGGACCGGGTATGAATATCCGTAGAAGTCCTCTAAACGGACGTAATTTTGAATATTTTTCAGAAGACCCTCTCATTACCGGCAAATTTGCCAGTGCAGTGGTAAAGGGTATTATGAAGGGTGGTTCTAATGCAACCTTAAAGCACTTTGCCTGCAACAACCAGGAGAAATTCCGCGCAAAAGTGGATGCTGTAGTATCTGAGCGTGCTTTAAGGGAAATCTATCTGAAGGGCTTTGAAATAGCAGTGAAAGAAGGCGGAGCCAACGGAGTTATGACTTCTTATAATCCGATTAACGGACACTGGTCAGCTTCTAATTATGATTTGAACACTACCATCCTAAGAGGCGAATGGGGATTTGAAGGAATCGTAATGACCGACTGGTGGGCTATCATGAACGATGTGGCAAATGGAAGACAGGCAGATACCCCTGCGGATAGAAAGAATACTCATTACATGGTAAGTGCTCAGAATGATCTGTACATGGTTGTTAGTAATTTTGGAGCTGAAGTAAATGCCTACAATGATCTTACCATGGAGGCACTTGAGCAGGGAACCTTGACCAGAGGTGAATTACAGCGCTGTGCAAAAAATATCTGTAAATTTATTATAAAGGCACCTGCGTTTAATAAAGAAGAAAGCTTTGATGAAGAGGCAGTGGTAGTTGCAACGGATTCAACGTTAGCCGATGATAATGCAATTGCTGTTGATGAGGATACTTTTGTTACAATCCACCCTGATACAAAGGCACTCATAAGAGTAAAGGAAAAAGGTACTTACAGACTTATGGTAAGTGTAAGATCCTTTGGAAGTGAACTTGCACAGACTTCCTGCAGTCTGTTCTTAAACGGAAATCAGGCTGCGACTATTCAGACTGGCGGAACAGACGGTCAATGGATGAAACAGAGGCTTGTAAAAACAGAACTGAGTGAAGGCTTGTACAAGCTGGAGCTTCAGGAGTTAAAGCAAGGTATGGACATTGAATGGGTAGAGTTTAAGAAGTTATAATTAATTAAACAGAGCTGTTGCATAAGGTATACTACAGGTTGAAAACCTTGGGGTTTCTTGTTGGAATATATCTTAAATGCAACAGTTCTATTTTTGTATAAGGGTACTTTAGCTTAATGTAAAATACGATAGCATATAATTCACACCCTGATTTGTGGCAATGCCACGTCAAATATCACTGTTGTTAGTCTTCAAAATAAAATAAATCTTCGAATTTCTTATCCAAGGCGATACATAAAATTAAAGCTAATTTCGCAGTAGGATTAAATTGACCTATTTCAATAGAGCTAATTGTATTGCGTGAAACGCCAACCATCTCTGCTAATTGAGTCTGAGAGAGTTTTAATTCTGCCCGTGCTTCTTTAAGGTGGTTTTTTAATATTAATTCCTCATTCATATTATTTACCTAAATATATTAATATTAAATGCAAAAGGGAAACCAAAGCAGCAATGAAAGCTGCAATCGATGTAGTAAGATACGTTTTATTTTTTGTAAATTTGTACTTAGGAAATGCCTCAGCAGCAATATAAGCCCAGAACATTGCCATAGGAGCATTATTGGGTTGATTATGAAATAAATTAATAAAGGTAATTACAATAAAAAAACCACCAAATACACTTATTCCAAGCTTTCTACCGCGGTTTTCTGCAATTATCATCCCCTCATCATTCTTTTCTTGTCTGCTTTTAGCTAGTATTGCATCTTTATCCATGAAGTGCCTCCATTCAATATTACCAAGTTTACTTGTCGATCATATTTTAACAATACCAAGTTTACTTGTCAATACTTTTGACAAGTTTTCTTGGCACTATATTTGTTTGGTGATAAGAAATACTATAATTGCTTATTATGATACATTAATAATTTCAATAGGTAAAATTAGATAGCTGAATTTTTTCTTTGTAGAGCCATGACACCTTGTGCACTTTCTGATTTTGGTATATTATGCTACTAGGTGTTAATTTTCACAAGGTGACATTGGAAATATCGAAACGGTATTGCAATGGAACTGTAATACGACGGAAATATGTTATGAAATGCGAGGACAGGAATGGGAGAGTCAATTCTAATAGTAGATGATGAAAAAGAAATTGCTGATTTGCTGGAGTTCTATCTTAAGAATGAAGGTTTTCATGTATATAAATATTACAACGGGAAAGAAGCACTGGAATGTATAGCATCAAATAAGCTAAGTCTTGCGGTACTGGATGTAATGCTTCCTGATATTGACGGCTTTCGTATCTGTCAGAAGATCCGGGAAAAATATTTCTTTCCTGTAATTATGCTGACAGCAAAAGTGGAAGATATGGATAAGATTATGGGATTGACCCTGGGAGCGGATGATTATATTACCAAACCATTTAACCCACTGGAAGTGGTGGCAAGGGTTAAGACTCAGCTCCGAAGATATATGAGGTATAACAATGCAGAAGAGCAGGAGAGCAATGTTATTGACATAAGAGGNNGGAGTGTCTGTTGTTTGGCAAGGAGCTTGCCTTGACACCAATCGAATTCTCCATTCTCTGGTATCTGTGTGACCGCAAAGGAAAGGTTGTATCCTCTGAAGAACTTTTTGAGAATGTATGGAAGGAAAAATTCCTGGACAATAATAAAACGGTAATGGCTCATATCGGAAGACTCAGAGAAAAGATGCAAGAGAATCCGAAGAATCCAAAGTTTATTAAAACTGTTTGGGGAGTGGGGTATAAGATTGAATAAGAAATTTGATATCAAGAGAAAACTGACTGCTTATATCTTTACCAGATTTATCATATGGCTGATGGCGTATACCTTTTTATTACTGGGGTCCTTTGTTCTTATCGGCAAAATCCTGCGCAGCATGACCTGGTATTCAGATGATCTGTTGTACCGGTTATTTTCGGCCATTAACAGAAGAGATGTGTTGTTTTTAGGTACTCTCTGGGTTATTGGTGCCATTGTAATTTGTCTCTTCTTCTGGTTTAAGACTCTGGGATATCTGGAGAAAGTCACAGAAGCTGCCAGTCAGATATACAGTCCTTCTGAGGAACTTATAACCCTTCCGGAGGAATTAAAGGAACTTGAAAACCGCTTGAACCAGAGTAAACTTGAGTACAGGAAGAATGAACGAGCAGCAAGAGATGCAGAGCAGAGAAAAAATGATCTGGTAGTATACCTGGCGCATGACCTGAAGACTCCTCTTACATCAGTAATCGGTTATCTGACTCTGCTTAAGGATGAGAAGGAAATATCAGAAGTTCTGAAAGAAAAATATCTTGCCATATCCTTAAGTAAAGCAGAAAGATTAGAAGAGCTTATTAATGAGTTCTTTGATATTACACGCTTTAATCTGACCAATCTTACCCTGGAATTAAGCCGTGTCAATATTACCAGAATGCTGGAGCAAATTGTATTTGAAGCCGGTCCGGCCTTAAGGGAGAAAGCTCTTAACTGCAGATTAAATGCGGAGAGTGATATTTACATCCGCTGTGACATAGGTAAAATGCAGAGGGTATTTGATAATTTGCTGCGAAATGCCATTAATTACAGCTTTGAAGAAGATACCATTATTGTTGCGGTGAAACAGAAAGAGAACGATATACACTTTATATTCATCAATCATGGAAATACAATACCGGAGGAGAAGCTGAGCCGGATATTTGAACAATTCTATCGGCTGGATACCTCCAGACAATCGAAAACCGGTGGTGCAGGCTTAGGACTGGCCATTGCAAAAGAAATCGTAGAATTGCATCAGGGAAAGATAACTGCCGCCAGTAAAGATGAAGTCATTACCTTTGAAATAACCATGCCGGCAATGCTATAACTAATCAATGTAAGAAAATCGTAAGAATTTCCGTATAAAAAAGTAGGAAAGTTCATATAGAAAACGAAAAAAAGCTGTCCGCTGTTTTGATAAGATGTTATCAGACAAGCGGACAGCTTTTTTTATTGCGGGTGTCAGGAAATGCAATACAATAATAACCGCTGAAATGAGGAGAAAAGTGAAAGCAAACAGTTCACTCTCCTGAAAATATAAGCGTGAAAAAGCATGCAGATAGGAGCAAAGAATGAAAAAAATAAAAAAATTCAGAAAAAATATAGCAGTATTATTTGGAGGTAATTCTACCGAATATGAGGTATCACTTCAATCGGCATATTCCATCCTTTCGGTATTAGAGAATAGTGATAAATACAATATCATCCGTCTTGGGATTACAAGAGAGGGAGAATGGTACCGTTATAATGGGCCATTAGAAGATATTCAAACGGATAACTGGAGAAAGAATGTAGAATTCTTAAGTCCTGCCCTGATATCACCGGATAGAAGAGTAAAGGGAATGATAGAATTCGGAAAAAAAGGAATGAAAATGACCACACTTCACGGAGCCTTTCCGGTACTTCACGGAAAGAATGGGGAAGACGGCACCGTTCAGGGACTGATTGAGCTTGCAGGTATTCCGTTGATCGGCTGCGGTACGGAAGCTTCCGCCCTTTGTATGGATAAGGACAGAGCTCACAAATTAGTCAAGGAAGCCGGCATAACAGTGCCAAGAGCAATACTTCTTACAAAGGCAGAGAAGGAAGAGGATTTATTAAAGGTACTGGGAGATTTGACCTGCCCCCTTTTTGTAAAGCCCGTAAAGGCCGGTTCCTCTTTTGGAATAACCAAAGTAACCAGGAAAGAAGCACTAATGGAAGCTGTTGAAGCAGCATTTCAGCACGATTCGGAAGTTCTGATCGAAGAGAATATTGATGGGTTTGAAGTGGGCTGTGCCATTATGGGAAAAGAAGAACTGTTAATTGGTGAAGTAGATGAGATTCAGCTGACAGACGGTTTCTTTGATTATACAGAGAAGTATACCTTGAAAAGCGCTGTAATTCACATGCCTGCCAGAATAAATGGTGAGACCAGGGAGAGGATCAGAAAAGCCGCTGCTTTGATTTATAAAACCCTTGGATGTAAGGGTTTTGCCAGAGTTGATATGTTCTTAACAATGGAGGGAAGTATCGTATTCAATGAAGTAAATACCATACCGGGTTTTACCTCACACAGCAGGTATCCGGGTATGATGAAGGGCATCGGTTTATCTTATGAAGAGATTCTTGACCGGCTTATAGGAGAGGAGTTGGGCTTATGAATAATAAAAGGATAACTATGTCTGATACCGAAAGAGGCAGTCTTATCCTGGTCAACAAAGATCATCCCCTAAAAGGTGAAACTTCAGGAAAGCTGATAAATATCGGTGGAGAGGGAGTGTTACTAGAAAGCAGGACAGCCGCTATGCTGGTGCAGCTGTTAAAGGATATCAAGGGAGAAGAGGACATTACAGCTGTCAGCGGATACCGTAGTTATAAAGAACAAGAAGAAATATTCAATGATTCCCTCGAAGAAAATGGAAGAGAGTTTACGGAAAGGTATGTAGCATATCCAGGGTGCAGTGAGCATCAGACCGGATATGCCATAGATCTGGCAAAGACTGCCAAAGAGATAGATTTTCTCTGCCCGGATTTTCCTTATGCTGGCACACCTCAGAAGTTTCGGGATAAAGCAGCAGATTATGGTTTCATACAGCGGTATGAGAAAGAGAAGGAAGGTGTCACAAAGATTGGTCATGAACCCTGGCATTTCCGATATGTAGGATATCCTCATTCCAGAATAATGAAGGATAATAACCTCTCTCTGGAGGAATATATGGAGCTTATAGAGGAACATCCTTATGGGGTCAAACCGTTTGTCTTTCACGGAAATAAGCAGTGCTTTGAGATTGGCTGCCTCAAACTGGAGGAAAAGGAACAGGAAATTACTATTAGTGAAGATATCATATATCAGATTTCAGGCAGTAATAGAAAAAGTGTGATCATTACACTCTGGAAGGAGCAGAAAGTGTGAAAAATGGATTAGTAGATTCAAAGAAAGCCTATCCGGATATCGATGTCTTCAGACTGGTGGCAGCCATTCTGGTTGTTGCTATCCATACCTCACCTTTGACCTCCTACAACGGTTATGCTGACTTTCTCCTTACCAGAGTAGTTGGGAGAGTGGCTGTCCCTTTCTTTTTTATGGTAACAGGGTTCTTCTTATATAAAGAAGAGATGATACAAAAAAAGAAGCTGCTATCCTTTCTAAAAAAAACTTCGCGTTATTATATGGGAGCCATGCTTTTATATTTACCGATTAACTGGTATTCCGGTTATTTTAACAGCGAAAATCTTGGAAATAAAATTATACGTGATGTATTGCTGGATGGCACCATGTATCATCTCTGGTACCTGCCGGCGGCTATTTTAGGAAGTATTATTGCTTATTACTCCCTGAAATACCTGTCACCACGAGGAGCTTTACTGCTGACTTTCGTTCTCTATCTTCTTGGTGTACTGGGTGACAGCTATTATGGATTGACCAAATCAATCCCAGTGTTAAATGGAATATACAACATTCTGTTTCAGGTTATGGATTACACCAGAAATGGAATATTCTTTGCTCCGGTGTTTTTTGTGCTGGGGGCTATGCTTAAGAAACGAAGATGTGAATTCAGGAAGTCACTTATCTTTACTGCAGTCTTTTTGGTGCTAATGGCTGCAGAGGGTACAATCCTGAAAGGTAATAGCTTTATGAGGCATGACAGTATGTATCTGCTGCTGGTACCACTGATGTATTTTCTATTCTCACTGCTTTTACAACGGAGAGGAACACAAAAACGGGGATTTCGTGATATCTCTCTGATTATCTATATTATTCATCCCTTAATTATTATACTCATAAGAGGTGCATCGAAAATAGCAGGGATTGAAAAATGGACAGTTTATAACAGTTTGCTTCATTTCCTCCTGACGGCTATTTTTTCTTTTCTGGCAGGATTGATTATTACGAATGCATTGCAGAAGTTTCGCTTAAAATCTCCGGCTTGATAAAAAACTATGCCGGCTGATACAGTATTCCAGCGGATATTCCGTAACGTAATAACGTCAGGGACACAATATTGAAATGTAAATCGAAACAGAAAGGATGCCATGCCACAGACTGGATTCCCAGGCTTAAACTTGCGGCAATATTACAAGGAAACTTGTAGTGGGCAATGAGTGAATATATGAATCTAAGTATAAACAATACAATTTCAGTGATGAAACCGCAGACCTTTGAGAAGAACCGGGCATGGCTTACCATAGATACCAGCAATCTGCTCCATAATGTAAAGGAACTTCAACGAATAATGAAAGGTGACTGTAAACTGATGGCAGTTGTGAAAGCCAATGCTTATGGGCACGGAAGTGTGGAGACTGCGGCTTCATTGAATAATGCAGGAATCAAAAATTTTGCAGTAGCCACCTTAAATGAAGGCATAGAACTTCGTTTAAGCGGCATCCGCGGAGATATTCTGGTACTGGGTTACACCGACGTTTCCTATGCCAGAGAGCTTAAGGAATACCGGCTTACGCAGACTGTAGTTGATTACTCCTATGGAATGGAACTGGAAAGTAAGAAGATACCTGTAAATGTTCATATTAAAATAGATACCGGTATGCACAGGCTTGGAATGGAATCGGAGGATATGGAAAGAATCAAAGAAATCTTTTCATTTAAATACCTGAATGTTACCGGCATGTTCACGCACCTGTGTGCAGCTGACAGCAGAAGATCAGAAGATATTGATTATACGGAAAAGCAGACGGAGAGCTTTTATCAGCTTGTGGATGAGCTAAAGGCTATAGGAATTAAGGTTCCGGTTCATATTCAAAGCTCCTACGGCTTATTAAACTACAATGAACTGCCCTGTGATTACGCCAGAATAGGAATTGCAATGTATGGCTGCTTAAGTTCTGCGAAAGACAAGACAGTAATAATGCCGGAACTGAAACCGGTATTGAGCCTGCAGTCCAGGCTGGTGCTTATACGAAATATACCGGTTGGTGAAAGTGTTGGATACGGAAGAGTTTATCAGGCATCGGAGGATAGGACCATTGGAATATTGTCAGTAGGTTATGGGGACGGTTATCCGAGAGAGCTTTCAGAGGGTAAGGGACAGGTTCTTATAAACGGAATAAAGGTACCGGTAATCGGACGTATCTGCATGGATCAGCTTATGATTGATATAACAGGAATACAGGGTATTAAGAGAGGTGATATAGCAACACTTATGGGAGGCAGTGCAAATGAAATGATTCCGGCTGATGAAGTTGCTGACAGCGCAGGAACCATTGCAAATGAACTTCTCAGCAGACTGGGAAACAGACTGCCTCGTATATATACCAGATGACACCTTAGTGTGTTTTCACGATACCGCGAGGGGAAGTGTCAACGGACAGTTGAATATCAGAAAGACCTTAGGTTAACTCCTGGGCAGAGATATAGTATCTGGCAAGAAGTGTATAAGAAAAGGACAGTGCCATTGTCTGTATGATATCATTTGGTTTGTGAATAATTGTCTCCTCCTTATCGCCAAAGGCCATTGCAAGAGCGGTTTCAAGTTCACCACAGAATAAGTTATAGGCTTCTTCATAATTGTCACTATTCTGTAATAATGAAATACTACGGCTGATATCTGTCAGGCTTAACACCGGTTTTAACAAAAAGAGCACATAAAGATAAGCCAGATGTTCTCTTTGATATTTTTTATTTTTAGATGGAACAATAATTTTTTGCTTCACATAGTTGTTTATCATGGTCGATGTAACGGGCTTAACGGAAGAATCTTCATAAAATAAAGAAACATTCTCCTCCAAAAGACTGATAACCTGGTCCATATATAATTCAATAGCAGGCCATTCTTTCCATCTTGGACAGCGATAACGCAGGATATCCTTTAAAGTAAACATAATCAAACTCCTTTACAGGCAGGTCAGTAGGCGATGGATGCCAATATAAAATAAAGATATATTAGCATAAATGAAATTATGAAATATAGCATAATATATAAGTTGAATTATAGTTTATCCTTTCCCGGTTTATTGTGTATAAAAGAAATTGAACCGATGTAAGAAATGATACCATAAACTAAACTCAGCTTATTTAAATTGTTTTATATAGTAATCACAATAATAGTATATAGTATCAAATACTATAAGTCAACGTAATAAGACAAATAAGACAGACTATTAAGAATATAAGGTATGATATTGAAAAACCAATGCACGTCTCTAAAAATAAAATAAACTTGTTAAGAAAGATTTAAGAATGTTGCCTTCCATAAAAGTTGTCAAATGTGCTTTGAAATGGTAAAATAATAAAAACTTATAATTTAATCATAAACAAAGGAATAGGTTGCTTCCTATTAGCAAGCTACAGGTGTAAATAAAATGATAACAGATCCTTATAAATCCTTAGGGATATCTCCAAATGCATCCAATGATGAAGTAAAAAGAGCGTACAGAGAATTAAGCAGAAAATACCATCCGGATTCCAATGTGGACAATCCATTGTCAGACCTTGCCGCAGAGAAATTCAAGGAAGTGCAGGCTGCTTATGATCAGATTATGAAGGAAAGAGAAGGTGGTTACAGTAGCAGCAGTTCTGGTTACGGAAGACCAGAAGGAAGCTCAGGTGATTCAGCAGAACTTAATACTGTATACAATTATCTGAACGGAAGACGTTACAGAGAGGCACTTAATACCTTAAGCAATATCTATCCAAGAACAGCAAGGTGGTATTATTACAGTGCTATTGCCAATGCCCAGACGGGTAATAATTATGTGGCTTTAAATCATGCGAGAGAAGCTGTTAACATGGAACCGAATAATGTAGAATACAGAAACCTGCTGAATCAGATGGACTGGCAGGGCAGACGTTATGACAATACCAGGCAGCAGACCTACGGTGGTTATGGAAGCGGCTGTGGCAGCGGTAATTTTTGCTGTGATTTATGTATTGCGGATTCCTTATGTGAGTGTATGGGAGGGGATTTGTGCGGATGTTTCTAAGCACGAAGAAATTGACTTTTCTCGGACTGCTGCTGGCAGTTACCGTATTGCTGATAGTATTAAGCGGTATTCTGGAATTTAATACCCTTTTTCTTCTGGCGGCGGCATCCTTTGGTGTTGGTATAGCTGTAAGAGAAGCCGGTGTACCAATGGGGTTTGGGTATTTAATCGGAAGTATAGCACTTGGTTTTTTTCTGGCTCCCAATAAATTATATTGTATAACCTATGGAGCTATGGCAATCTATTTGCTTGCGGTAGAGTGTATTTATGATAAACTTCTTGTGGTTAACAGTACGGCAGTACGGGGAAAGCTGCTATGGGTTCTAAAATATCTGATATTTAACCTGCTCTTTATACCAATGCTGTTATTGTTTCCCAGTCTTATCTATGCAGGTAAAATAGACACCAGATTAATGTTTCTAATGCTTGCAGGTGGACAGATACTGCTATTTTTATATGATAAAGGATACAGATACTTTCAGGGAATTATCTGGGAAAGAGTGAGAACAAAGCTGAAGCTGTAAACGGTATATATGGGGTACTTGAGCGACTGTTTGAAAAGGCAGATTTGCTAAGGTGCCCCTTTTCTATTTCCCTAGAAACTGCGCTCTCATTTAGCAAATGGGTAAAATACCTTATTTTTATGAGAACCGCATTAGCAAAGCTATATGAGAAGAAAAAGCAGGAGAAAACCCTGAGCATCAACAAACTCATCGCAGAGTATGAACNNCCTCCGAGGAACGTGTTGCTGCCTCGGAGGCCGGGGATATGACAGATTTGGTGTCATTAGGATTTCAAATGGAAAGGGATGGTATCCAGGCAATGTTTGAAGCAGGAAGGATATCCAGAGATACAGTCAGAAAACTGCGTAATAATATAGCATTAATGGAATTACAGATTAAAAACCAGGATTTCTAATGTCTATCTGGATTTTAAGACGATAAGATCGTCCTTTGGCAGAAGGACGGTCTTCGCATCCAAAACTGCCATAACTTCGTTTTCCCTGATAATTGCTATAACATTAATAGATTCCGTCTGCCTGAGCCTTAGCTTATCTAGACTTTTTCCCTCCCATTCGGGGAGCGGCTTCATTTCTATAATATCATATTTGTCTGAACGATGTATGGAATCCATTAAATCATTGGTAATCAGGCTATAAGCAACTCTTTCACCCATCTCTCTTTCAGGCAGGATAATCCTGTCTACACCAATTGATTCGAAAATCTGCTTTTGCCTGATTCCATTAGCTTTCACTATTATATAGTTTACTTTTAGTTCTTTTAGAATAGTTGCGGTAACCGCGGCAGATTCAAAATCTCTGCCGAAAGCAATAATTACAACATCAAAATTGCTGATACCTATTTTTTCTAAAACCGCTTTATCAGAGGCATCAGCCTGTATGATATGGGTTGCTATATGCAGATTTTCCTGTACGATCTGTTCATCTATATCACAGCATAGTACGTGATAGCCGTTGTCGGTAAGAGCTTGCGTTAGCCCTCTGCCAAACTTGCTTAAGCCTAAAACAGCAAATTGCGTATTATGGCTAATTCTGAATTTTTTCATAATTACCTCTTTCTTAAATATCCATTCACAATGAGATATTCGTTAATCCGTCGTTAATAAAACATTTAATACATACCAATGTAAATCGCAGCTATCCAATCATTATGTCTTCAGATGGATAGTTTATTCGTCCGTTTATCTCACTATTTCGGTTGGCTATGGATAATAACAGAGCAATAGGACCAAGTCTTCCTATGAACATAAATACAATCAGTATTACCTTTCCCGGAGCCGAGAGATAGGGAGTTATTCCCGTTGTTAAACCAACAGTACCAAGCGCGGAAGCCACTTCAAATAATAAATCCATGGGTGTATGGTTAAAATCTGAGTATCTTTCTGTGAAAGATAACATGACAGTACCGCTTAGCCAAAGAATTAACATGATTACGACTACAGCTATTGCTTTTTGGAATGTAACAATTGGTATTGTACGGTGAAACAATGTAATGTTTTTGCAGCCTGTTATGGTACTTATGACACTACATATAATAATAGCCACAGTTACCGTCTTTATACCGCCTGCTGTTCCGCCGGGTGAACCTCCGATTAACATAAGTATACAAGAAATCATCTTTGAGGTGTCATTTAATTCATTCTGAGGAATAGAAGCATAACCTGCAGTCCTTAAAGTAACAGATTGAAAGAAACTTGCCAGTACTCGCTTACCCTGGCTTAAATTACCCAACGTTTCCGGATTTGAATATTCAGAGCAATAGATTAGTAAAGCTCCTGCAATAATCAAAGTAACAGTGCTGATTAAAACCAGTTTTGTATGGAGGGAAAGATATAGCTTTTTTCTGTTATTGTGTGAAAGTACAGATTGAACTTTTAAGTGAATATCCCTCCAGACAGAAAAACCAATTCCACCCACTATAATCAAGAACATTATAGTAAGGTTTAAAAGTATACTGTCCACATAAGGTATCAAACTTAACTCTCCAATAATGTCAAATCCGGCATTACAGAAGGCAGAGACAGAATGAAAAATACCAAATGCCAATGCTTGATACCATGCCATTTTCTGCTGCAAGAAAAATATAAATAGAAAAACAGCTCCAATTCCTTCTACTATTAATGTACCCCGGATTACAAGATTGACAAGTTTCACCATGCCGCTAAGACTCTGAATATTAAAAGCTGATTGTACTGCCAATCTATCTTTTAGAGTGACTTTTTTACCTATATGAACAAGGAAAAAAGTGAAAATGGTAATTAAACTAAGCCCGCCTAACTGTATGAGGCACAGTATAACTATTTTACCAAAAATACTCCAGGTAGCTGAGGTGGTAAGAGTTACCAATCCGGTTACGCAAACAGCTGAAGTGGTTGTAAAGAGAGCATCCAGATAAGATACCTCAACACCATTTTGTCTGGAAATCGGTAGATATAATAATATTGATCCGATCAACAGTAACAGTACAAAGCTGATAACAATAGTTTGTGATGGTGATAATTTGTGGTTAAACCGTAGTACAAGTGTTTTAATTTTCATTACGTCTCTTCCTATCATTTATCAATTGTCCAATGTTAGATATTATATGTTGTGTGCATATATTTGTCAAATCCATAATATCCTTTTTCTATTACTTTATTATTAAAATGAAATTAAAAATTATTAAGATGAAACTAAAAGATTAATGTTTCATAAAACGATTCATAAGGGAGGCCATGGGTTTATATGGGAAGCTCTCCAGAGAAGCAGTGACAGCCTTTAATTCCTTACGTATGGCAATGCTTTGAGGACAATGCTTTTCACATAATCCGCAGCCCACACATCTGGAGGAATTATGCCCGGCTGTTCTAACAATATAATTGAAGCGGGCAGAAATTTTTCTGGTTACTGCAGTTTCATTATAGCAGGTAAAACACATAGGGATATCAACCCCATGAGGACAGGGAATACAATAAGCACATCCAGTACAAGGAACCAGAAAGGAGCGGTTTAAGACATCCTTTACTCTTTTGTACAATTCTTTTTCCCTGTCAGTGATGATATCAACCTGAGCCTGACAGGCAGAAGCAACATTGGCCTGAAGCATTTCCTGAGAGTTCATACCGGAGAGCACCGTTAATATCTGGGGATGATTCCATAACCAGCGGAAAGACCATTCAGCAGGTGAATGCTTCACTTCGGATTCATCGAATACTTGTAAAGCCTCCTTGGGAAGCTTGACTAACTTGCCGCCTCTTAAGGGCTCCATGACCATAATAGGAAGTCCCTTTTCCGCTGCGTAGAGCAGTCCGTTTTTGCTTGCCTGGTTATATTCGTCGTAGTAATTGTACTGCAGCATACAGAACTCCCAGGGATATGCATCAACGATTTTTACAAATTCTTCTTGTCCGCCATGATAGGAGAAACCGATATTTCGAATCTGTCCCTTTGTTTTCTTCTCCTCTATCCATTCTTCAATTCCTAAGCTTAACATTCTCTGCCAAACATCCAGATTGGGAAGCATATGTATTAGGTAATAGTCAATGTAATCTGTTTTTAGTCTTTCCAGCTGGGCATGAAATATTTTGTCAAAATCTTCCTTTTTCTTTACGAGATAAGGAGGGAGTTTGGTTGCAATTTTTACTTTTTCACGGTAGCCCTTTGATAAAATCCGTCCCAGGGTGGCTTCACTGCCGGGGTATATGTATGCAGTATCAAAGTAATTTACACCCATTTCAATTGCTTTTATTATCTGTTGTTCTGTTTCCTTTTCATCTCGTTTAAAACGCATACAGCCAAATGCCAGGACGGATATTTCATCTCCGTTTTTCGGATTAACACGGTATTGCATGATTCCCTCTTTTCCTTGATATCCTTGGATATTCAATGTTTAATTAAAACCAGTCCACTTTACTCGCAGTAAAGGAAGAACGAAAGATAAATCTATACAGTTATAACTGTATTATAGGTTAATGATAGCTATAGTCAAGAGTAATTTTACACGCTTTATTTCAGAAGAAGGATTGACATTAACTTTACAGAGGATTACATTAGTCATAGATTTCCGTGACATTTAGAAAAGAGGCGTAAGAAACATGAAATTTAAGAATTTATTGAATACAAAAGGGCATAAGCCTTCCTTCGGATTAAAGGAATTGCTGGGATATATCGGTCCGGGACTATTAGTTACCGTAGGTTTTATCGATCCTGGTAACTGGGCTTCCAACATAGCAGCAGGTTCTGATTATGGATACAAGTTATTATGGATGGTTACCTTGTCTACCATAATGCTGATTCTGCTGCAGCATAATGTTGCTCACCTAGGTATTGTTACCGGTGACTGTCTGTCGGAAGCTGCCAACAGGTATTTAAGGCCCTGGCTGTCAAAAACAGTACTCACCACTGCTCTTGTGGCTGCTATTTCTACGGCCATGGCAGAAATCTTAGGTGGTGCAATTGCACTCAATCTGTTATTCCAGGTTCCGGTTAAAGCAGGAGCGGTAATCATATTAGCGGTAATTCTTCTGCTGTTATATTCCAACTCCTATAAAAAGCTTGAAAAAGTTATTGTAGGTTTTGTATCCATTATCGGTATATCCTTTCTTTATGAATTAAGTGTGGTACATATCAGCTGGGGAGAAGCTGTCAGGGGATGGACTGTCATTCAATTTCCCCAGGGCTCCATGCCCGTTATTATGGCAGTATTAGGTGCAGTAGTTATGCCCCATAATCTATTTCTTCATTCGGAAATCATACAGAGCAGACAATGGAACTTAGAGGAAGATGCAGTAATAAAAAGACAGCTGCGTTATGAATTTCTGGATACTTTATTCTCCATGATAATCGGGTGGGCGATTAACAGCGCAATGATTATACTTGCAGCTACTACTTTCTTTTCTCAGAGAATCAAGGTAGATGAGCTTGGTCAGGCACAGCAGATGCTGGTCCCTCTGGTTGGAAGCTTTGCAGCGGTAATATTTGGTGTGGCGTTATTGTTTGCGGGGATATCTTCTACTATGACTGCCGGAATGGCAGGGGGGACCATATTTGCAGGGATGTTCGGAGAACCTTATGATATCAGGGACAGACACACCAAAATTGGAGTGGCAGGCATACTGACACTTGCTGCTGTTGTTATATTTCTGATACAGGATCCTTTTAAAGGATTGGTGTATAGTCAGATGCTGTTAAGTGTTCAGCTGCCGATTACCGTAATTACTCAGATATACCTGACTTCTTCGAAGAAGGTTATGGGGAAATACAAGAACAGTCTTCTGAATAATATTGTATTGTGGTCAATTGCTTTCGTACTGACGGTTTTGAATGTAATGCTGCTGGTTAGTTATCTGTAAAAGGGCAGTTACTGGGAGTATTTTTGGTTAGCGTTATAAAAGGCAGTTTATTTAAAGGGGGCGGCAATTGCATAAAATAGATAAAATTCATGGGTTCATTCCAATGTATAAGAAGTCCTGATTTCTCTGAAGCTTTTGTGCTGGGCATAGCCTCAAACAGATAACTCGCTTCCCTCAGACAATCTGTTACTTCATTTTACCGGTGATAATATTGTTGCAATAAATAGAAGGCAAAGTTATAATTCTATGTAGTAACAGAAGGGTTTACGGCTAAATAACAAAGCTTATAAACTATTAGTGTAAATCCGAAACAATAGAAGAGAAGAGGATTATGGATTATGTTTGGTGAAACAGAAACCTTACAGGTAAAGAAAGCCATCTTAAAAGCAATCGAGAAGAAGGAAATCGCAGGCGGAAATCTGTTAATTGTAAAAGGCGGTAAGGAGATCTTCTATCATGAAGACGGATTAGCATCCATTGAAGAAAATCATCCTGTGAAAAGAGATACTATCTTCAGACTGTATTCCATGTCAAAGCCTGTAACGGCTGTGGCAGCAATGATTTTAGTTGAGAGAGGGGAACTTGACCTCTATGAATCCGTGGGTAAGTATCTTGAGGGATTCCGCAATCAGATGGTTGATGATAACGGAACACTTGTTAAGGCTGAAAGTGAGGTTACGGTTAAGGATTTATTGAATATGACCTCGGGGCTGCTCTACGGGGGAGAGAATCTGGCAGGAATAGCTACCAGCAAGGTATTTGCTGAAATTGATGAAAAGTTATTTACCGAGAATGCTCTCAGTACCATAGAGATTGCGAATAAGCTCGGTAAATGTCCCTTGGCTTATCATCCTGGCTCCTTCTTTAGCTATGGTACCAGTGCAGATGTTTTAGGTGCAGTTATTGAAGTTGTCAGCGGAATGCCTTTTGGTGAATTCCTGGAGAAGGAGATTTTTAAGCCTCTTGGCATGAAGGATACCGGTTTTTATGTACCGGAGGAGAAGCGGAACAGGCTGGTATGTACATATGAAACTGATGGAGCGGATGGATTAACCCTATATACGGATAATAATCTGGGGATTATTCAGCAGATGGATCGAAAACCTGCTTTTGAATCCGGCGGTGCAGGACTGGTATCAACAATAGATGATTACGCAAAGTTTGCAGCAATGTTAATGAAAGGCGGCTCCTATGAAGGCGTTCAGATACTCAGAAAAAGAACCGTTGAGTATCTCACCACCAAGACTTTGAATGAAGTGCAGTACGAAGGGCTTGTTCCCTGGGCAACCTTAGAAGGTCACAGTTATGGAAATCTTATGAGGATAATGACAGATACCACAAAAGCCGGAACCATTGGAAGTCCCGGAGAATATGGCTGGGATGGCTGGCTTGGCTGTT
This sequence comes from Lachnoclostridium sp. UBA6558, assembly GCA_002434335.1. GTDB lineage: Bacteria > Bacillota > Clostridia > Lachnospirales > Lachnospiraceae > Anaerocolumna. The sequence continues at coordinate 119,588 of DJJW01000074.1, forward strand.
ATTTCACCAATTGTCCCGCTGATGATCTTACAATCTTGTTCATGATACAGAAGAAAGACGCCGGAACCATGGAGATTACAAGGAAATTGCGTAATATCATTATCAGCAGCTGTAGTGAATAAACATTCTACGGTATTAGACAAGTCCTTTTCTCTGAGTATTTTGTGCTATAATGTAAAACAGATTGTTTGAGCGTACCGAGTTATCTGTTTTCATTATGACAAGTACAAAATATTCAGAGAATTAGGACTCCTTATACCTTGGAATTGAAGCAGGNNCAATTCGCCGTCCCCTTGTGATAAGCAACCTTTTTAAACACAAATTAGGTGTTGAAATAAAATAAAATCCATGTATAATGAAGTTATAAAAAGTATAAAGGGTGATTCCTTTGATCTATTCCATGAGAAAAATTAATAAAGTTGTATTTCATTAAGACGGGCTAAAACAACCCGTCTTTCTTTTTGGCTTTAACTCGGTAAAGGAGTTAATGTTTCAAAACATAATTTGTGCTTCTGCTCAATATTTTGCGGGCTAAAGGAAGACATTGCGAAGAGTGAGAGAAAATATAGGACTGAAAGGCTGCCACATTAAGCTTCTTTCACTCTCTTTTATCTGTGGCAGTATCGCTGGTATAACAGGGATATGCAAGTGGTGTAAATATGAAGATAGCAGTATTTGAACTTAGACAGGACGAGAAAAAAAAGCTGGAGGATTTAAAGGGAAGGCATGGGCTGGAGCTGGTCACCACCGGGAAAGCCTTAAGCAAACAAACCTTAAAGCTGGCGGCAGGCTGTGAAGGAGTAACAATACTTGGNNCTGGGGGTCAGATACATATCCACAAGAACGGTTGGTTATAATCACATTGACGTAGCATATGGAAAAGAAATTGGACTTAAGATGTGTAATGCCGGTTATCCGCCCAAAGGAGTTGCTGAATTTGCGGTTATGCTCATGCTTCTAGCTTTAAGAAACTACAAACCTGCCATGTGGAGGCAAAATGTGAATGACTATTCACTGCAGGGTCTTACCGGGCAGGAACTTGGTAACCAGACTGTAGGTATTATCGGAACCGGTTGTATCGGCCTGGAGGTGATTAAGCTATTGTCAGGCTTTGGCTGTAAAATCATAGCCTATAATCGAACCGAAAGAGAAGAAGTAAAAAAATACGTAGAATATGTTTCTCTTGAGGAGCTTTACAGGAATTCTGATATTATCTCCCTCCATGTTCCTTTGACAGAGGAAAACAGATATTTCATTAATAAAAAGGCAATAAACAGTATGAAAACGGGAGTAATCCTAATCAATACGGCGAGAGGCGAATTGGTGAATATAGAAGCTCTTACCGAAGGAATAGAATCTCAGAAAATCGGAGCACTGGGTCTTGATGTTTTTGAGAAAGAGGAAGGAATCTATCACGCTGACAGAAAAAACGATATATTAAAGAATAGGGATATGGTGTACTTAAGACAATTTCCCAATGTTGTAATGACTCAGCATATGGCTTTTTATACCAGAGCTAATATTGACAGTATGATGACCTGGGGAATTGAAGGAATATTAGAATTACACCGGACCGGCAGCTGCAGCCAGGAAATTGGATGAAATGGTAAATTATAAGAACAGGCTAAGGGATGATTAATCCATTAGCCTGTTCTTACAGAAGGAAATGTTTCATATGAGTGTTAAGCCAGGCTATCAAGGTAGCTTTATCTTTGTTTAAAGGAGATATTTCCGACCACATATTTTGGAAATACATTTCAACAGATTTGACCATTAGTGGTTCTGTCACAATTCCTTTTATGCTGTCCTTAGAACCAGGCATTTCAAAGCATAATGTTCCATTCCCTTTCAATGAAAAATAAAGGTGCTTCTCTTTAACAGACAGGGTCTTATCATATAGAACAGCTATTTCATATTTTTCTGATTTTCTTAGAAAGTCTATAAAATTCTCAAAGAATTGGAGAATATCCTGTTTATCCAATTCTGCTTCCAGTATTCCGGTTTCAGTATAAACACACAGTGTTCTGGTGGATATAATATGTAATAACAGTTCAGCATCAAATATATTGCGGTAAATGATATTTGCAGTGATTCGCTTTAATTCTTTGAGGTTATTCGTATAGAGGTCCATAATCTGCTTGCTGTTTGCTGGTGAGATGTTATTTATCGTTAGGATTTTCTTTAGTATGGGAAGCGGAACGAACAAACTTAAACCGTAGTTATAATTTAAAAGCAGAGTGCTGTATTTATTGATGGCAAATAACTGTTTTATAAACTGAGGAGTTTGATTGCTATTAAAGTAAGTGAACAGCTCCTCCATACGGTTCTCAGCCAGATGTTGACTATAATCGGAATAAATCTCTATGGCTGATTTATTAACTAAATAAAAACAAGTCTCCACCAGGGATTCAGTTTGTGTCGGAAAGCAGGATAAAGCAGCAATGCCTGTAACAACACACATATCTCTTTCCAAAGAAATCAAATTAACCGGCGAATAGAGGAGGCGAACTTTACCTGTTGCGATAACAGGAAATAGAAAGAGAATAAAGTCTGTATTTTGCTTCAGATTCAGGCTGAGTTTTAGGGAAATAACAATTTGCCAACCGCTTAAAGCTGCTTTCTTCAGATTCTCTCTGAATTCCAATAATATATCATTGTAAGGAATGTCCCTATTGGAATATAAATTATTTAAAATTGTTATGTATATAATACGTTTTCCGGTTGTTTTCTTTGATCTGCTGGCCTTTTCGAATAACATGCTTATGGTTGTGAGTATATTTTCTGTTCCTATTATAATTCTGTCTTCCGGGGAAAAGGAAAGGGAAGGATCTTTTAAGGTATTGCTGTTAAGGGACAGGGGAGAAGCTTCCGTTTGTGCTTTATCTGTCTTATTATTGTTTTTCTTTTTTTCCAGGCTGACACCTTGAGATTCCAAAAGCATTTTTTTTATTTTTTCTTTTGTTGATATGTCATGAACAAGGCTGAAGGAAAAATGCCGGTATAATTCTTCTATCCGCGCCAGTTGAACTGTGTTCATTGTATATCTGGATAAATATTCTGCAATGTTTTCAATATACAGANNGAGTATTATAGGAAGGGACCCTGACGTCATGCACCCAGCGGTTAACAAGGGAACTATCCACGTTCAATGCTTTGGCCAGCCGATTCATACTGATGTCTAACACCGCCAGTAGTGATTTCAGGCATTTGCCAAAAGTCATATCATTCGTCATATAAAAACCTTCCTTCAACAAAAAATCTTGAGTTCTGTTTTAAAAAGTAATGCCATCATAAGAAGGTTGAATAGTCTTCGTTATGGTGGCATATTTGTTGTTCTATTCCGGTGCGATTATCCTTACCTATTCTAGCCTCTGGGGTATTCTTTGTCAAGGGAATAACAGGCATACTATTATCAGTTAGGTAAACTGTCAATGCCAGGTCAATGACAAAATGTTATAAATAGTACCAAATATTACAAATTATTTATATAATTATCAAAAATACATTTAATATGACAAGAAAATTATACATAAAAGGAGGAAAACATATTGAAAAAGCTAGTTATTAAAAGCATCAAAACAAAGTTGATTTTAAACTATACAATCTTAATTATTGTTTCATGTACCGCCTTGGGATTCATGGCTGTAAATGTTGCTAAAAGCCTTATTATCAAAGAGGCCGAAAAATCACTTGAAGCGCTGGCTGTTGAAGGCGCCAAGGTAGAAAGCGGCAGATTTGAAATTTTAACCACATCCCTTCAAACAATGTCCAGGGTTCCTGCCATAAATGGGAACCCTACAGAACAGCAGGAGTATCTGAAAGAAGAGCTGGAAAATAGTGATTTTATCAGACTTGGCATCATTGGAGCAGATGGTGTTCTAACCTATGAAGATGGTTCTGTTGTTAATCTGGAACCTGACAGTACCTTTCGTAAGGCCATAACAGCCGGTGAGTTTGAGATTGATTTTAAGGAAGATTCCGGAACCGGAGAACAGTTGCTGTATGTTATGGTTCCTATTATTAAAGCAGGTAAAATGGAAGGCGGCATTCTAGGAGTTGCTGAAGGTGGCACCTTAAGTACAATGGTTAAGGATATAGCCTATGGAGAAAATGGCTATGCTTATATTATAAACAAAATGGGAACGATTATCGGGCATCCCGATGAAAGCATGGTAAAGGATAAATTTACGCCTGCTCTGCTGTCAGAAACAGATAATAGTTTGAAATCGGTAGCTGCTTTCTTCCAGACAGCTCTCAGTCATAAGACAGGGGTGGATTCCTATGCTTACAATGGAAGAATCATACATAGCAGTTATGCCGCCATTGAGGGTACGGACTGGATCTTTGTTATGGCTTCTCCTCAAAGTGATTTCCTGGCAGAACTGCCTTTATTATATAAACTAATGATTATTATCATCTTAATTATCGTGGCTGTAAGTATGGCAATATCTTATATAATAGGAAAGACAATAACAAAGCCGATAATCATGGCTGTTGAATATTCTTCTAAAATTGCAGAATTGGACCTTACACAGAATGTACCGGCAAAGTTATTAAGGAAAGAAGACGAGACAGGAAAATTGGCAGGGGCTATGCAAAATATAGGGGAGCGGCTAAGGTATGTCATAAAGGATATCCATCTTGCTGCACAGGATATGTCCGCTGCCTCTGAGGAATTGATGGCAACCTCAGAAGAGACAGCAGCCTCTTCTCAGCAGATAAACAGAACCATAGAAGAAATATCAGATGATGCAGCCAATCAGGCAGGTATTACCAAAGAAGGTAATCAGAAGGCAGAATTGTTAAAATCAAGTATCGGTCAGGTAAGTACAAGTATTCATAATGTAAATCAGACTTCCGTAAGAATTACCAAAGTGGTCGAGGAGGGTGTCTCAGAAATAAAGCAGCTGGATGCCATAACTGTAGCTGCAACAAAAGCCCTTATGGAAATCTATGAGGTAGTNNCAGAGCAGGAGAAGCCGGAAAGGGATTTTCCGTAGTAGCAGAAGAAATAAAGAAGCTTTCTGAGGAATCTGCCGATTCAACCAACCAGATATCTGAGATTGTTCAGGAACTCCAGAACAATACAGATAATGCGGTAAAAACCATGGCAAAGGTCAAAGAGATCTTTGATGAACAGAAGAAGAGCGTAGAAAGCAATCGGCTTAAATACAACAGCATAGCAGAGGAGATGGAACAATCCAAAACAGCTGTTAAGTATTTAAAGACATCAGAAGCAGATATGGATATGGCTACAAAGGATATTGAGGTCGTAATACACCAGCTTGAAAGTATTGCGCAGGAGAATAAAGCTGCATGTGAACAGGCAGCGGTAGCCATGGAGGAACAGAGTGCTTCGGTGGAAGAAATCGCTGGTGCCGGAAGCAGCTTATCTGATTTGGCTCAGAAGTTAAATGAGTTGGTGAATCAATTTAAGGTGTAATAGGGATGGTTGGGGAAAGGGAGTTTCTCAAATGGGGGCGGCAAATTGTCTGTTTGCCTGAACTCGCATTACATGAATTTGATTTGCCAGAACATGCATTGCATGGACTTGTATAGCCAAAACTAGCATTACCAGAACTGCATTGAATTGACTTGTATTACCAGAACTAGCATTGCCAGAATTCGTATAGGCTGAACTCATTTTGCATGAACACAGATGGAAAACAATTCTGATTCTTGAATCATATAAATTATATAAACATTTTATACATGAAGTAGAGAGAGTGTTGTCATAGAAACCTTTGCTCAGATATTCATTTAATAAAAATAAAATATAAATGCTAATAGAAGCCGGTTGACAATCGGCTTCTATTAAATTATACTGAGTGTATTAATAGTGATAGTACACTTGGTGTGGCTAAGAAGAAAGGAGAGCCTAATGATAATTATTGACTACAAAGATCGCAGGCCAATATATGAGCAGGTGGAAGAACGATTTCAGGACTTAATTTTAAAGGGCGGTTTAAAACCTCAGGAACAACTTCCTTCCGTTCGTAATCTTGCAATAGAACTGTCAATAAATCCGAATACCATACAGCGAGCCTATATGGAATTGGAACGAAAGGGCTTTATCTATACGGTTAAGGGAAGAGGCAGCTTTATATCAGATACGGAGCATCTGCTGGATGTCAAGAAGAATGAGCTAATTGAGGATCTGAATCTTTTTCTGAAGGAAGCTAAGGAATTGGGGATCGGAAAAGATCAAATAATATATAAAATTGAAGAAGTGTATAAGGAGGGATAAAATGATAGAGTCAAATAACTTAACCAAACGGTTTGATACCATTAAAGCTGTAGACAATATAACAGCCGTTATCAAGGAAGGGGAAGTATTTGGTCTGGTAGGAACCAACGGAGCCGGGAAGAGTACCTTTCTTCGAATGGTTGCAGGAGTGATTAAACCTGATGAAGGAACAATTAAAATCGACGGATACCCGGTCTTTGAAAATCTGGATGCCAAAAGGCTTGTTTTCTACATTTCTGATGACACTTACTTTTTTAGTAACAGCACACCGAAGGACTTAAGAAATTACTATAAGGTTATTTATCCGGCTTTTGATACTGTTCGTTTTGACGAACTGGTAAATCAATTTGGTTTGGATATGAATAGAAAGATCAACACCTTTTCTAAAGGTATGAAGAAACAGCTTACGGTTTTATGCGGTATCTGCTCCGGCACGAAATACCTTCTCTGCGATGAGACCTTTGACGGCCTTGATCCGGTAATGCGGCAGGCTGTTAAGAGCCTGTTTGCAAGAGAAATCTCCGAAAGAGGAATGACACCGGTAATTGCATCTCATAATTTAAGGGAGCTTGAGGATATCTGTGACCATGTGGGCTTGCTTCACAAAGGCGGCATTTTGCTATCGAAAGACCTCTTTGATATGAAACTCAGCATTCATAAAGTTCAATGTGTATTTAAGGAAGAAATACCTATCGAAGAAATTCTGACGGACATAGAGATTATCAAAGCTGAGAAGAGAGGGTCCCTTCATACGATTACAGCCAGGGGAAACAGAGAAGAAATTATAGCTAAAATTGAGAGAAAGAATCCCGTGTTCTCTGAGGTTCTTCCTTTATCGCTGGAAGAAATATTTATTAGTGAGACGGAGGTGGCAGGTTATGATATCAAGAAACTCATTTTTTAATTTGCAAAAAGAAGATTTTAAAAGAAGATTATGGTCGGCAGCCTTGTCTTTACTTGTGTTCTTCCTCCTTGGACCGGTATTACTGGCTTTAACCGTAGAGGGATTTTCTGATAGTACGAACATAAGCGCAGCCAGAGCGTATATTCTGCAATCCATGGCACCAGGATATGCCTTACATTATTTTATTACAATAATTGGAGCACTTATTTGTGCGTATAGTGGATTTTTCTATCTTCACTCCAAAAAGAAGGTTGATTTTTACCACAGTATGCCGGTAAAAAGGGAGAGATTCTTTGCGGTACAATATGTGGATGGAATTTTATTATATCTGATTCCATATGTGTTTAATTTGCTGTTGTGTTATATCGTATTGTTTGCAAGAAGTTATATGGGAATGGATGTTCTTATAAGCAGCCTGCAGGCACTCGGAATGAATCTGCTTTATTTTCTCTTGATATATACGATTACAATTATAGCAGTAATGCTTACTGGTAACGGAGTAGTAAGTATACTAGGTACCTGTGTCTTTCTGGCATATGGACCACTGTTAATGCTGGTTCGTAGCATGTACTACAGCAGTTTTTTTGATACTTTTATAGAAAACAACGTGACAGACAGAAATATATTGGTGTTTTTATCTCCTATCGGTAAATACATTGAAAGGACAATACAGTTTCGCAGAGGCGAAATCGATGGTTTTGGCAGAAGCGTATTCTTGACAATAGCTGTAACAATGCTTTTAGTTGCGCTGGCTCTGTTCCTTTACAAGAAGCGCCCCTCTGAAGCAGCTGGAAAGGCAATGGCCTTTGAAATTGCCAAACCAATTATAAAATTCCTGATGCTGGTACCTGTTGCCCTGGCCGGCGGACTGATCTTTATGCAGGTATCCAGTATAAACTCTGACGGCTGGCTGATATTTGGTCTGATACTTGTCTTCATCGTTTTTGGTGCAATCGTAGAAATTATCTATCAGTTTGATCTGAAGAAGGCCTTTGCACATAAAAAAGGGCTTGCAGCTGCGGCTGTTACTGTTATTCTGATCGTATGTATATTCCGATTTGATGTATTTCACTATGATACCTATATACCTGGTAAAGACAAGGTTGAATCTATGAGCATTTGGATTTCCGGACTGGACAGTGATAAAGGATATGTGCAAATTAGTGAAGATGGATTAACATATGATTATTACTATAATAATTTTGACTATCAGCAAAAATATATGCGAATAAAATCCTTTGATGCAGCCTATGAAATAGCAAAGCTTGGTATTCAAGGCGTAGAGAAAGAACTTTCAGCAGATACAAAAGGAACCTACAGTGTTCAGGTCGCTTACCAACTAAAAAATGGGAAAAAGGTAACTCGTAATTATCAGTTTGTTCAGGACAATAATTTATCACTGCTTTNNCTGAGCTTTATACAAATAAAGAGTTTAAGACCGGTTATTATCCTATATATCAATGGAAAAGTGCTTCTATATCCAGAGTTTCCGTGTATACGTCTCTGGAGGATAAGCGTCTGACTCTGACAAAGGAGGAAATAGCCAATCTACTGGATATCTATAGAAATGAGCTGACTTCACTCTCCCTTGAAGATGTTCAGGCAAATAAACCAATAGCGACTCTTAGACTGGGGCTTGCGAATGAACGGGAATTTGATTATTTTATACTCCCCAGCTTTACCGAGACACTTAAATTCCTGGAGGAACATGGATTTAAGACAGAAGGAGCTATAAAAGCGGAACAGGTGAAGAAAGTCATTGTAAATGACCGAACCAAGGGATATGATTCAGATATGGAAGTTTATGAGAAAGAGCAATCATATAATAGTGAAGAAAACAATTATATATACGAAGAAAAAGCTGAAATACAGGAAATACTGGATAACGCAATACCTTCAAATTATTTGAACAGCTATAGTTTATTGTTTAAGCCGGAATATAATCTGGAGGTTAATATTGTATTAGGTGTTGATGAATACGGTAATGAAACCTATGTTTACAGCTATTTTTCCAAAGATAATATACCGGATTTTATTTTAAAAGACATCGGTTATAATCCAGAGTCAGGAAAAAATTAACATAAATATTCCTATAAGTGTTTTAATTAATAAAATATGGTATAATACTAGAGTGGAGAAGTTTCTCCACTCTAGTATTATATTAACGCATCTTTTAGTGCACGTTAAGGGAAAGGAAACAGGTGATTTAATATGACAAAAAAGAAAACCTCAATCATTTTCATATTGCTGTGTATGGTAGTATTATTATCAGCCTGCAAAGGAAAAGAAGATGAGAATAATAGTACGGCTCAGGAAGGCAAGGTTACAGAGACAGTAACACCCACAGCCAGCGAGGAGGAGGTATCGGTGACTCCGGAGGTTACGGAAGCAGCACCGGCAACAGAGGCTTCCATAAATGATTATTTTCCTTTCCGGGAAAACAAACAGTATTTCTACGAAGGAGAAGGAAATGAATACGCCTCTTTCTGGAACTATNNCAGGATAAGGACAGCAAGAGATTACAGCTGCGTACAGACAATGGGGGAACGGAAGTAGTTCAGGTTCTGGAAATAAGCAATGGGACACTTGCTGTTATTACATCGAAGGAAGAAAGTTATTACAGAGACAACCTGCTGCAATACAACAGTGATAAAGATCCAGAAGTCTTATTAAAAGAACCCCTTACAAAAGGAACTGAATGGACTTTGCCCGACGGAAGAAAACGTTATATCTCTGAAACCGGTAAGAATATCAGCACTCCTTATGGGGACTATGATACAATTGAAGTTACTACAGAGGAATCCGAAGGTTCTACCAAAGAATATTATGCAAAGGACATTGGATTATTAAAAAGAGTATATACCAGTGCTGATAGCAATATGACAGTAACGTCGGTACTTAAGGAAATAAAAGAAACACCATTGGTTCAGAAAATCACAGTATACTATCCGGATATTGACAAAGAGCAGACAGAGGAATCCAAATCCATAAGCTACCAGACAAATGATATTACGAGACTTAAGATGCAGGAGCTGTTCAGGGCGAAGTATAATGATAATATGGGCTTAATCAGTGAAAATACGAAAATAAATAGCCTGTATAAGGGAGATGACGGCGTTGTTTATGTGGATTTTTCAGGGGAATTCGTTACGGAAATGAATGCGGGAGTAGCTTTGGAATCCTATATTCTGCGAGCAGTAGCAGATACTCTTGGGAGATATTATGACGCAGGTGAAGTATACCTGACTGTGAATCAGAAGCCTTACGAATCCGGACATGTTCTAATGGAAGAAGGAGAGACTTTAAAGGTTAATCGGTAAACAGCAGTAAAAGTATAAGTACAGTTAGATTTCTTAATACGGAAAGAGGTATATAATGTCTAAAACGGTATTGATAACCGGAGCTTCAAAGGGAATCGGAAGGGAACTGACCATTCTGTTTGCCAGAGAAGGCTATGATCTGGTGCTTGTAGCAAGAAGTACAGAGCTGCTTATGGACTTGGGAAAGAAACTAAAGAAAAAGTATATGACAAATACAACGATACTGGAAAAGGATCTGACCTTAAAAGATGCGCCGGCAGAAATTTATAATGAGTTAAAGGACAGAAAGATTGATATCCTGGTTAATAATGCAGGCTTTGGCGATTATATGGAGTTCCTCCATTCTGATTGGGACAAACAAGCTGCTATGATACAGCTTAATGTTACTGCCCTGATGCATATGACCAGATTATTTCTACCGGATATGCATAAGAGAAAAGAGGGGAGAATCTTAAACCTTGCATCTACCGCAGCTTTTCTGCCGGGACCAAATATGTCTGTTTATTATGCCTCTAAGGCAGCTGTACTGTCCTTTTCTCAGGCTTTATCCAAAGAACTTGAGTCAAGCGGGATAACAGTAACGGCACTTTGTCCGGGACCTACAGCAACGAATTTCGAAGATGCAGCCGGGCTTATGAATTCCAGACTCTTTCACTCCCTTAAAGTGGCAGGAGCAAAAGCGGTGGCAGCATATGGTTATAAGGCATTGATGAAGGGAAAACCAGTTGCTGTTCAGGGAATAGGAAATAAGCTGCTAGTGTTAGGAATTAAATTCTCACCCAGAGGACTTGCATTGAATATGATTAATCAAATCCAATCAAAGCTTAGAAGCGGTAAACCGGCAAAGGAACAGATTAAGTAACCTCAGTCTGCCAAGCATAATTTTTACTTCATTCAGCATCAGCTGTTTAACCTGTTTCAGCGTTGTCATTATATAGTTATAGAGGTATCAGCAAGACATAGGTCTGGCGATACCTCTTTTTGTAGTAATAAAAACAAATTTACTATTGACATGGAGATAAAATAGGGTAAAATTAAATTGTGCAAAATGATATATTATATTTGAAATTTTGTGATTCTATTTAATTGTATATGAAAATTAAATGAAAATGTGAATCAAAGTAATACCAATTACAAATTAGACGATAGGAGTTAATATGAACGACATTCAGTTGATGAAGAGAATAATAAAATTTCAGGCTGATGAAATAATGGAATATTACGTGTATACCAGAATAGCAGCCTTTGTAAAGGACAAAAAGGACAAACAAACCTTACTTAAAATTGCAGAGGAAGAGAAGAAGCATTATGAAATATGGAAGCAATACACGAAACGTGATGTGAAAGCCAATATGTTTCTTGTCAGCTGGTATGTCTTACTTGCCAGATTATTGGGGTATACTTTTGTAATAAAGAAAATGGAAAATGCACTTACGGAATACAAGGGCAGTACCCGTGAGAAAATGGAAAAGGACTTGACTGAGCTGATTCCGGATATTAAAATACTGATGGAGGATGAGATAGAACATGAGACAGAGTTAATTTCCATGATTGATGAAGATAAGCTTAAATATGCCGGGTCTATGGTGTTAGGACTTAACGATGCATTGGTTGAATTTACGGGAAGTCTAGCAGGATGGACTTTTGCAATGCAGAGTAACCGTCTTATAACTTTAGCTGGACTTATTACGGGAATTTCTGCAACTTTATCCATGGCTTCCTCTGAATATTTATCCGTTAAGAATGAAGAGGGAGAAAGTCCGTTGAAATCCTCTTTGTATACGGGTGCTGCTTATTTTATTACTGTGGTTATGCTTTTGCTTCCTTATCTCCTGTTGCCGGATAATAAGTATGTTGCCGCCTTGTTTATCATGCTGGCAGTTGTAATAATAATAATTGCAGCATTTAATTATTATATTTCAGTAGCAAAAACAATTTCCTTCAGAAAGAAATTTACAGAGATGAGCCTTATAAGTTTGTCCGTAGCGGCGGCCTCTTTTATCATAGGACTGCTGGTCAAGAGATTTATTGGAATTGATATTTAAGAAGCTTGGTCATATTGAGGTCACAAAGATGAAATATGATATCAGTGTATTATAGAAAACGTAACCGAAAGAGAAGGAGAGCCTAATGTTTCTGGCATGGAAAGAATTAAAACACAATAAGGTGCGGTATGCACTTATCATGGTATTGCTGACATTGATGATATTTTTGGTATTGTTTCTATCCGGTCTGGCAAAGGGATTGTCAGCAGCAACAAGTTCTGCAATAGATAATGCTTCTGCTGATTATTATATCTTGGAGGATTCAGCTGATAATCTGATACCCAGATCATCCTTAACAGCAGAAGAATTTAATAAAATAAAAGAATTTGTCAGCAATGCAACGCCAATTAATATTAACCGTTCAGCAGCAACAAGAAACGATGATACTACGAAACTTGATATTACCTATATGGGTATTGATACAGAGGCTTTTTTGATGCCTAAGATTATTGAGGGAAGTAGTATAACAGGAACAGGCCAGATTGTTCTGAATAATTCTTTTTTGGAAGAAGGTTTTCAAATAGGAGATCGGCTGAAGGACGCACAAACGGGTTATGAAATGGAGGTTGTTGGATTTACTAAGAATCAGATGTATGGTCATTCTTCCATTGGTGTTATATCATTAAAGACTTATGAGGAAATACAAAAGCTCTATACCGGTAGAGATTCCATATTCAATCAGGCAGCTGCCATTAAGCTTGGCAGTTCAGAAATAAATTATACCGAATTAAAGAATTTCGTTGAAAATGACCTGAAAGAGACCATTATATTACCAAAAAGTGAAGTTATAAGCCATATCCCCGGACATTCACAGGAGCAATCCACCATATTAATGATGCTTGTATTCCTGTTATTGATTTCTTCTTTTATTGTTGGAGTATTTTTCTATGTTACTACTATGCAGAAGATTCCTCAATTCGGAGTGTTAAAAGCGGTAGGAGCCAAGATGAGTACGCTGGTATGGTCCTTAACGGCACAAGTGTTGTTATTATCCGGTATCAGTATGATAATCGGTAACATTTTTACCTTTGCAATGGCCAGCATTCTTCCGCCGACAATGCCTTTTGTTCTGGCACCGGCAAATGCAGCTCTTGTATCAGTCCTGTTTATATTCATATCCCTGCTTACAAGCCTGTTTTCTATGGCTAAAGTTGCAAGGGTAGATGCACTTACTGCAATAGGAGGGAATGAATAATGGGAAATAATGCTTTGGAATTAAATAATATAACGAAGAGTTATCATGACGGAGAAGAAGAAAATATTGTATTAGATAACGTGACCCTTTCCATTGAATATGGTGAATTTGCTGCTATCGTAGGACCCTCCGGTTCAGGTAAGAGTACCTTGTTATCTATAGCGGGAGCATTGTTAAGTCCAACGAAAGGAGAGGTGAGAATCGGTAAGACTTTATTATCTGACAGGAATAAAAAGCATTGGGATAAGGTAAGAAGAGAACAGATTGGTTTTGTATTTCAATCCCATCAGTTACTTCCCTACTTAAAAGTAATGGACCAGTTAAAATTAATTACCTGGCTTTCTTCCCGTAAGGACAAAAAAGAGCAGGAGGAACATGCTGCAAAGCTATTGGAGGACTTTGGACTGAATAATAGAGCCTCCTATTATCCTGACAAACTTTCAGGAGGCGAAAAACAAAGAGTTGCCATTGCAAGGGCTCTTATGAACCACCCGGACGTACTGCTGGCTGACGAACCCACCGCCAGTCTTGATAAAGACAGAGGCAGGCAGGTAGTGGAAATGATCCGGAAAGAAACAAAAAAATATAAAAAAGCTGCTCTGATGGTAACCCATGATGAAAGAATTCTTGATCTTGTAGATTCTGTATATCGGATTGAGAATGGTATTATAACAAAAGAGAAATAACATACACAAAAGGGGCTGTTACATTCATTTTACAACAGCCCCTTTAGCAAATGGCAATTAACTAACAGTCCTCACCGATAGGATTCTCAATCAATGTTGCCACTCTGAATTTATGCCTGTGACCATCATTTACAGTTGTTACGGATTCAAGGAAATGAACATGTCTTCCTCCGCCAACGCATATAGCACCTGAGGTTCTTCCGCAGAATTCGTGATAATGATCTTCATAAAAATCTGTTCTGAATGCAACCTCATGATAATGATCGCCAGCACCATAAGGAATTGCTTCGCCGGACACTGTTGCAAATCTGTGATTGTGTGGTTCTTCGCGGGGTTCTGCTATTTCAACACTTCCCTGGATTTCATGAACATGTTTCTGTCTCCTGTAATCATCATTATTATAACTCACAAGTATTACCCCCTGAATAAGATTTAGAATTTCTCAATTCTTATATATAAATATGACGAAGAGCTTGTCTGTGTTACATAAATAGACATAAAATGACACGAGAAGATGGTCCTCATGAGTCTTATTACAGTACTAATTCAATATATTAATGTAAGGTTAGCTTGACAATCTGACACAGAAATGATAAAGTTAACGATGTAAGGTTAACATTACATTTATCTGTATTAGGGATTAATCATCTATTTCACACTATAATGCATAAGTAGAAGGAACATTTATGAAGAACAGAATAAAACAGTTAAGAGAAATCTTTGGAATGACACAGGAGCAGCTTGGCGAGTTGGTAGGTACTTCAAGACAGGCAATAAATGCAATAGAAACAGAAAAAAACGAACCATCTATCTGGCTTGCCTATGATATTGCAAAGGTATTTCATGAGCCAATTGAAAATGTATTTTTGTTTGAGGAAAGTGAGCGTAAATCAAGAGCAGATATAAGCAGGGGGCATGCATATGGCGTTAAGGGAAATTAGAAAATTTGAGGATGGCATTCTGCGTAAAGTCAGTAAGCCGGTGATAGTAGTAAATGACCATATCAGAGAGATACTGGATGATATGGCAGAAACCATGTATCATACTCCTAACGGAGGCGGATTGGCGGCCTGCCAGATCGGTATTTTACGAAGGCTGGTGGTAGCAGATATGGGAGAAGGGCTATTAAAACTGGTTAATCCGGTAATTACAGAGAAAAAGGGGGAGCAGCTTGTGATTGAAGGCTGCTTAAGCTTTCCGGGCATATGGGGTAAGCTTAAAAGACCGGAGATAGTAATAGTGAACGCTTTCAATGAGTATGGGGAAGAAATAGAAATTAAGGCCAGAGGTGAACTGGCTAAATGCCTGTGTCATGAGCTGGATCATCTGGACGGTGTTGTTTTTCAGGATAAGGTAATAGAATATGTCACATTATAAGATATGAGGCAAAGGTAGAAGAAGGAATATGTCCTATAGGAGTATCCTTCTTTTTTCTTTTATACACTGGACAATTATAAACAAATATTCGCACTCCTGACAATACCGATTCAGGCAGCCTTGCAATATAATGGTAGGTAATAAAATCAGGAGGTATGGTTTTTATGAGGTATGGCTATTTTAATAATGCAAACAGGGAGTATGTTATCGAGCGTGTGGATTTACCCACATCCTGGACAAATTACCTGGGGGTAAAGGATTTGTGCGCGGTGGTAAATCACACAGCAGGCGGATATATGTTTTACAAGACACCGGAGTATCACAGAATTACACGCTTTCGTGCCAACAGTATACCAATGGACAGACCGGGACATTATGTATATCTCAGAGATGATAAAACCGGAGATTATTTCAGCATCTCCTGGCAGCCGGTGGGTAAATCCTTAGAGGAAGCTACTTACACCTGCCGCCATGGTTTGTCCTACACCAAATACCAGTGTGAGTATAAGGGTATCAAAGCAGAACAAAAGCTGTTCATCCCTTTGGAAGACAGTGTTGAGCTGTGGGATGTAACCATAGAAAATACTGGAGCAGAAGCACGGGAATTAAGTGTATTTTCCTATCTGGAATTCTCCTATCACCACATTGACATGGACAATCGGAATTACCAGATGAGTAATTATGCGGCTGGTTCCTCTTATGAGGACGGAATCATAGAACATGACCTGTTCTATGAAGAATATGGGTATCAGTATTTTACAGGAAACTTTGAACCTGACGGATTTGACTGTATAAGAGATAAATTCATCGGTTTATACCGTACAGAAACAAATCCGCTGGCAGTAGAAAATGGCAGATGTCAGGGAAGCTTTGAAAAGGGCGGAAATCATTGTGGTTCCTTACATAAAAAGGTCATCCTACAGCCCGGAGAATCCAAAAGACTGATATTTATGCTAGGAGAAGGAGACAGGGAAGCCGGAAGGAGTATGAGGAAGAAATACTCGGAACTTGCAGAGGTTGATAAGGCCTTTGATGAACTTGCTGCCTTCTGGGAGAAAAAACGGGAGAAACTCCAAATTGAAACACCCAATGAGGGGATGAATACATTGATTAATATCTGGAACCTGTATCAGGCGGAAATCAATGTAATGTTCTCAAGATTTGCCTCCTTTATAGAAGTAGGAGGAAGAACCGGCTTAGGTTACAGAGATACGGCCCAGGATGCTATGACCGTTCCTCATTCAAATCCTGCTAAATGCCGCCAAAGGCTGGTGGAACTTTTAAGAGGCCTGGTATCCACAGGCTACGGACTGCATCTGTTTCAACCGGAATGGTTTGACCCGGATACGGATGCCAAGCCTTTTAAATCACCCACAGTAGTACCGACACCGGATAAGAACAGTATCGTGCATGGTATAAAAGATGCCTGCTCTGATGATGCCCTCTGGCTTGTTAGCTCTATCGTTGAATATGTCAAAGAAACAGGTGAATTTACCTTCTTTTCAGAAGAATTAAGCTACGCGGACGGCGGCAGCGGAACCGTTTATGAGCATATGACCCGTATACTTGATTTCTCTCATGAGCAGATAGGGGCTTCCGGAATCTGCAAGGGATTAAGAGCTGACTGGAACGATTGCCTGAATTTAGGCGGTGGAGAAAGTGCAATGGTATCCTTTCTGCATTACTGGGCTTTGGGTAATTTTCTGGAAGCAGCAGCTTATCTGGGGAATACGAAAGATGTTCAGAAATACACAGAGATGAGAGAGCAGGTTAAGAAAGCCTGTGATGAAGTATTGTGGGATAAGGAATGGTATATCAGAGGAATAACAAGCAAAGGCAGAAAGATCGGTACCTCAGAGGACAAAGAAGGAAAAATCCATCTGGAATCCAATGCCTGGGCGGTGTTATCCGGAGCTGCCGATGGAGAAAAGGGAAGAAGAGCCATGGATTCTGTGGATAAATATCTGTATACTCCTTATGGCATAATGCTTAATGGTCCCTCTTATACTGTGCCCGATGAGGATATCGGCTTTATCACCAGAGTGTACCCGGGAGTAAAAGAGAACGGTGCGATCTTTTCTCATCCCAATCCCTGGGCCTGGGCAGCAGAGTGCCGTCTTGGAAGAGGTGACAGGGCAATGAAATTCTATGATGCCTTATCACCCTATAATCAGAATGACAAGATAGAAGTCAGAGAGGCAGAACCTTATTCTTATTGTCAGTTTATCATGGGCAAGGAACATACTGCTTTTGGAAGGGCAAGGCATCCCTTTATGACCGGTACCGGAGGCTGGGCATATTATTCTGCCACCAGATACATGCTGGGAATCAGACCGGGTATTTATGGCCTAGTAGTTGATCCCTGTATTCCTGCGGATTGGAAGGAATTTAAGCTGACCCGAGAATGGAGAGGAGCCGTGTACCATATTACGGTTAAGAACCCTGAAGGAGTAATGAAGGGAGTTAAGGAAATACAGATTAATGATGTTAGCATAAGGCGTCAGAAAGAAGAAAGAGAGCATAATCAGACCGGAAAAGCACCGTTACAGACTGCTGCTTACTCTGAGCAGCAAAGCAATCCCGATAGGGAAATACCGCTTCAGGAAAAGGGCAGCATAAATTATGTCACGGTAGTGATGGGATAAGAAATGTATTGCCGCTGTAAGCGGTGGAATGTGAGGAGAAAATGATAAAGTTTGGTACAGGGGGCTGGAGAGCTGTTATAGGGGAAGATTTTACAAAAGCCAATATACAGATTCTGGCCCATGCAATGGCAGATAAAATGAAAGCAGAAGGCGTTGCCTCAGAGGGCATCGTATTAGGTTATGACAGGAGGTTTCTTTCAAAAGAAGCAATGAAATGGGCAGCGGAAGTCTTAACTGCAGAAGGTATAAAAACCATTCTTATAAACAGATCCTCACCAACGCCTTTGATTATGTATTATTGTATGAAGCATGAATATCATTATGGAATGATGGTCACAGCCAGTCACAATCCAGCTATCTATAACGGCATCAAGGTCTTTACCTACGGGGGCAGGGATGCAGATGAGGTACAGACGGCTGATATTGAAAAATACATAGAGAGTATCGAAGGTGCTGCAGGAAATAGTCTTAAAGCCTTGGAATATGACAATGCTTTATCACAGGGAATGGCAGTGGAAATTAATCCTTTAAATGAATATCTGGATAATATCATTAATACGGTGAATATGGCAGCTATCAGAGAAAGAGGCTTACGAGTGGTGCTGGATCCAATGTACGGGGTAAGTGAGACCTCTTTAAAGACTATATTGCTTACAGCAAGATGTGATGTAAGCACTATACATGAGAGGCATGATACCCTCTTTGGAGGAAAGCTGCCGTCTCCTACCGCTATGACTTTAAGGAGCCTTCAGAATACAGTACTGGATAAGGGGGCGGATATCGGAATTGCAACAGATGGGGATGCAGACAGAATCGGTGTAATTGATGATACGGGGAAATTCCTGCACCCAAACGATATTCTGGTATTGCTGTATTATTATCTGGTAAAGTATAAAGGCTGGAGGGGGCCGGCTGTGAGAAATCTTGCAACTACTCATATGCTGGACCGTGTCGCGGAGAGTTTTGGAGAACAGTGCTACGAGGTACCTGTAGGGTTTAAATATATCTCAGCCAAAATGAATGAAGCCAGTGCTATCATTGGCGGTGAATCCTCCGGGGGGCTTACTGTAGCCGGTCATATTAACGGGAAAGATGGAATCTATGCGGCAGCTTTACTGGTTGAGATGATCTGTGTAACGGGAAAGAAGCTCTCAGAAATTGCAAAAGAAATTGAGGAGGAATACGGGATTTACTATCTGGAAGAGAAGGATTATAAATTCAGTCAGGAGAGAAAAGAAGAAATTTATCAAACCCTTATGGTGGAGAGAAGTTTACCTCCTATGCCCTTTGACATAGAAAAGGTATCTTACCTGGATGGTTGTAAGGTATACTTTACTAACGGTGGGTGGATTATCATTCGATTCTCCGGCACGGAACCATTGCTGCGTATATTCTGTGAAATGCCAAAGACAGGGCAGGCAAGGTTAGTCTGTGAAGTGATAGAAGAATATCTGAGTCTTTAACAGCAGCAATAAGCTGAATTACATCTGTCAGTTCAAGGATAAAATGCTGTGGCATATACACTGATACTGCCTTGTTTAATTTCACTGAATTAATCTCCTCTTTTATTTCGCTGATTCGGCATTCGCGTTGGTAAGGTGTAGCATACTTGCTACTGGAAATGCTGCATCTTATTCCGCTGCTTTGCCTCAGCACATAAATTAGGTATAATTTAGCGAAATATATACATGGCAGTACGGGAGTATATTGTTTGAAATGCTCTGGAATAGTTAAAATGCTTTGGAATAATCATAAAAGTGATACAGTACTATTTAACTTCTTTCGCCGGTTTTCTGTCTAACAACAGATTATAGGTGAACCCGCATACTACGAAAAGACTACCGATAAGTTTATACACAGAAAATTCCTTTGCTACCAGCCAGTCAATCAGAATACCCAAAGCAAGCTGTCCTAAGAACACTAATAGGGTAAGATAGAAGGCGGGAACCCTGGGAGTAGTGTAATTAGAAACCATTATAATGACAACCCCCAATATACCCCCCAGATATGCCCACATAGGAATATGAATGGTGGGAGCAGATATGGAGATACCTTTTTCCAGGAATAAAAAGATAAGAATGGAGAAAAAGATTCCCACAACATAATTAATAACAGTTGCCTGTACTGTACCGATCTGTTCTGCCAGCTTAGCGTTCAGGATTCTGCCGAGAACAACGGAAACACCTGCCAGTACAGAAATTACTAAATAGATGATAAACATAAATTTTCCTCCTGTTTACTGTAATGCCATAATAAAAATACCGATTCCGATAATCCCAAGGCCGATGAGTTTCTTGGGATTTACTTTTACAACCTTCATACCCAGAAAACCGAAATGATCCGTCAAAAGGGAGAAAATAGTCTGACCCAGTAATCCTAAGGCAAGGGGAAGTGAGACACCAAGCTTCATATAGCTTATATTAGTAAGCATTACGGTTCCAATTCCTACAAGACCTGCACTGTATAGATACAAAGGAAGACCTTTCTTAAGCTTCATTTTGGAACGGGTCAGAATGGATACCAATATAATAGCAATAAGTCCTACCAGGTGGATAAGGATGGTAGACATGGTATTGCCATACCCTTCTGATAAACTGCCATTAAAGAATATCATGATGGAAGTCAGGGCCCCCACAATAAGTGAAATAATATAATTCATACATCCTCCTTGTAACATGATTTTGCTTCCTGATAAATGTACCATATATTAATTGCAATATACTATGACATATGTCATAATAATTTAATTATATAATTAATCAAAAATTGCAATAATATCCATATTCAGTTAGTATTAATTGAGATATTGAGTAGAAACTGATTTTACCGATGCCTTCGAAAAGGAGTACAAATGGTAAGGATAAATGATGAGGAACGCCTGAAAGAATATATCAGGCAGTATGACATAAAGAGTATATTTACAGCAGATATGACAATGCACATGGAACTGTTATTCTTTAAGAAAAACGAATATATGGCAAAAGAGGGGGAGGAGATATCCTATCTGTTATTCCTAACAGAAGGAAAAGCGAAGGTATTTACTTCACTAAGCAACGGGAAATCTCTGCTCCTTTGTTTTTATCAGGGATTTAAAGTATTGGGAGATCTGGAAGCGGTGGATTCTGTCAGAGCTGTGACCAATGTTCAGGCGATTGCAGACACATACTGTGTGGGAATACCCTATCGTGCCGTCAGAAGGTATCTGTTAGAGGATGCTAAATTCTTACGCTATATCTGTACTTCTCTGGGAGGAAAGCTGAACCGCTGTTCAAAGAACAGTTCCATTAATCTGCTATATCCGCTTGAGAACCGGCTGGCAAGTTATATCTATACAGCGGGAGAGAGGGTACAGAAATCAGAAACCAGGAAAAAGGATAGAAGCGAAAACACAAATCACCGAAAGAGTGGCAATTCTATAGAATATAACAGCAGCGGCAAGGGGAATGCCGAAAGCAAAGAAGTCCTCTGCTTTCACGAAAATCTCACAGAAATTGCAGAACTGCTGGGAACCAGCTACAGACATCTGTTGCGTACACTTTCAGAATTATGCAATAAAGGCATTCTGAAAAAGGAAGGCAGCTCCTATATTGTCACTGACGAAAGGACCTTAATGGAGCTGTCTGCTGATTTATACAAGTAATGCACTCATTACCTCACCCAGAGGCAGAGAAAGCAGTAAATCTGCTTTGGAATCCAGCGGTGTTGCAGATTTATTAATGAGGACCAGTTTATTCCCTTTGTAATAATCTATAAAACCAGCAGCTGGATAAACACTGAGGGAAGTACCGCCGATAAGAAGTAAATCCGCTTCAGAAATTGCTTTAATGGCAGCCTGTATATTCCGGTCCTTCAGTGGTTCTTCATACAGAACGACTTCGGGTTTTATAATACCTTCGCAAGCACAGCGGGGAAGGGGAGCTTTCATTAAGACCTCATCCAAAGTATAGAAGGTTCCGCAGCTGGTGCAATGATTCATATGGATACTTCCGTGAAGTTCTATGACATTCTTACTGCCGGCTGACTGATGGAGCCCATCGATGTTTTGTGTAATCACAGCCTTTAATTTACCGGCAGCTTCTAATTCTGCCAGCCTTTTATGGGTTATATTGGGAGCAGCATTCTGATAGATCATCTTATCATAATAAAAACGATAGAATTCCTCAGGCTTCTTCTGAAAAAAGCTGCGGCTTAAGATCTGTTCCGGCGGATAATCATACTTTAAGTGATAGAGACCGTCAACACTGCGAAAGTCCGGAATACCGCTTTCGGTAGACACACCTGCACCGCCGAAAAAAACGATGTTATTACTGTCATTTATAAGTACATTCAATTTTTCAATCAGATTCATTGGTAATATACCTCAGTTTCATAAATTTGTAGTTTACAGGATTTATTATTATATTAAATTATACATAATAATGACGTGTAGAAATCCTGTTTCCTTATGGTTACATCGGACTATTAGGTCTATATATAAAAAAATTCAATGCAGGTATCAAACCCTGTTTGCGTATGATATCAAGTACTTTTAACCATAAATCTAAAAATAATTTCATTTTGATGTAAAACTTGCTTCCCGTATTAAATAAACAAACTTTTGATCCTAAAGCTATAAATAATTCCTTCAAGTGTTAAACCCCAGTTTCCATATGATTTCAAGTACTTTTAACCTAAAAAGAAAAGGCTGTGTCACAACAAATAGTTGATAAATGAGGTTTTTTGTAGGAGAGTCTTAAAACTCTCCTACAAACTGGAAGTTGTTATTCTACTTGTTATGATCAATTATTTTCTTAGCTTAGGTGCAATGAGATATAGAAGACTCATAATTACAAAATATGCAACAGTAGATACAACGATTTCAGCAACATCTACAGTTTTATCAAATAGATATGAAATCAAAGCATAACAAGCTCCAAAAGTAACTGCTGAAACACCATTTCTAATTAAATTTTTTTTATTCATTTTTCCTCCCTTAATTCTATCGAACTACTTAACTCAGTAAATTCCGAATTGTATAATTCTTATGCGGTCAGTGGAACTTCTGGTCTGTTATATGCAATTCGCCGTCCCCTTGAGAAAATCTACCCCTTTGCCACTAAATCAAACTTATTACATNNTAACACTTATATCAGAAAAGTCCACAAACATGACTTATCACATAAAAATATATGACATTTGTAACTTGTAAAATTATACTATCTTCCTGTAAGCTATTAGCATATGTTTGCACCTGTATCTGAAATAAACTGGCAAGTCCCATAAACAGTCCCAGAGTTATGATTAACAAACTTTATTCTGTTCAAACAGCTGGAACCAGATACAGGTCACCAAAAGGAAGAAAAAAGGAGTGTCGAATAGTGGAGATTGTGTTAAAAACAGTTCAGGCCGAAAGAGCCTATGGAAAGGGTGAGCTGCTGACAAAAGCTTTAATGCCCACAGATCTGGAAATTGAGAAGGGTATTTTCCATGCAATCATCGGAAAGAGCGGTTCGGGGAAGTCTACTCTTTTACATATCCTTGGAGGATTGGATAAACCAACAGGAGGAAAAGTCTATCTGGAAGGTCAGAGTATGTTTGAACTAAAAGAGAAGGAGTTGGCGGTACTTCGCAGAAGAAGGATCGGCTTTGTATTTCAGTCTTTT
>DJJW01000091.1 GCA_002434335.1 Lachnoclostridium sp. UBA6558
TTCGAATCCCGGATGTCTCATAATTAGTTTATATGTAAGTTAAGAACGTTATTTAAAAGATAAATAATAAACTTATCCACAAATTATAAACGAAAAGTTGATAAAATCCACTGTAAATTTACTTGCAGTGGATTTTTTGTTATATCCTATAGTTCTTTTTGTAACTTAATTTTATATGATATAATCATATAAATTCTTTATGCTACTTATATTCTATATTTAATCATCTGTATTTAAAATTCTATAATTTACTCCTTTTGAAGCTACCTTTAGTTATATCGTAATGAAAACTAATAGAATTGGTATGTAAGATGTTTATTAAATTTTACTTTTGATGAGCTGTTCAGGTACTTATAATGCAACAGTATAGAGAAAATCGCTTATAAGCTAAATAGTAATGTTAATTTATATTTATTTAGTGTATAATTATTATAGTGTGGTGTTTTTTAGATTTAATTATTTAATTATTCTGATTCGTTTAGATTCGCGTAATTCATGTAACAGGAATATCTTAATGATTTATAACTAGCAGGAGGTATACAATGAAAGTTTTTGAAGAATACAAAATAAAAAACCTGTTGTTAAAGAATAAAGTAGTTATGCCGCCTATGTGCATGTATTCATCAGATGAAACAGGGTATGCCAATGAATTTCATTTTACCCATTATGTAACCAGGGCAATAGGTGGTGTAGGCTTAATAATACTCGAGGCAACTGCAGTTTCACCTAATGGACGAATAACAGATAAAGATCTTGGTTTATGGGAAGATGGACAAATCTCTGGATTAAAGCAGATAGTTAAGGGTTGCCATGAACATGGTAGTAAAATAGCAATTCAGTTAGGACATGCCGGGCGTAAGTGTACTGCCCCTAATGAAAGAATCGTAGCTCCGAGCGCTATAGCTTTTGATGATAAGAGCCCGGTTCCTCATGAACTAACATTATCTGAGATTAAGGCAGTTGCCAAAGACTTTAAGATGGCTGCTATAAGAGCTGATAAGGCAGGATTTGATGCCATAGAAATACACGGGGCACATGGTTATCTGATAAGTGAATTTTTATCGCCTATATCTAATAAGCGTGATGATAATTATAACGGTAATGCTGTAAATAATGGACGTTTTCTTAAAGAAATATTGGAGGCTGTAAAAGAGGTCTGGCCTAAGGAAAAAACTATTATTGTCAGAGTTTCAGCTGATGATTATCTTCAAGGGGGTATGACACCAGAATTTATGAGAGATATCTTGAAAGAATTCAATACTTTTTTTGATATCTTACACGTTAGTTCAGGTGGTGTAGCCCATGCTGAAATAGACACCTATCCAGGATATCAGGTCGAGGCTGCCAGCTATTTAAGAAATAGCTGTTCGATGCCTGTAATTGCTGTTGGTTTAATTAATACTCCGGATATTGCAGAAGAGATCATAGCAAATAAAAGAGCAGATCTGATTGCTATTGGAAGGGAATTGTTAAGAAATCCTTATTGGGTGTTAAATACTGCAAGAGAGAAGAGAATACCATATGAATATCCTAAACAGTATTCAAGAAGCTTTAACATATTTTAACTTTAGTATATTAATATCTATATGAATATACTTATAGATTTTTGATAGATATGCTTCACTTAATGAAACTCAATGAAATAATTGTTAAGAAAAAGACAATAAAATATAAAATAATTTAGATTATTCTCAAAAATAATTTCTACTTTTTAAATTCAGATAAAGTTTTGTCATTAAACTATTGCATTACTGCCTATATTATAGTATATTTATGTATGTGATTGGATTTAGAACGGTTTAAGTTAATTTGTTTACAAGTATCTAAAATAATTTAGCAAATCAGTACATACCAAAAATGGTAAACTGAACGGAGGATTGTCTTATGAAATTTTTTATTGACACAGCGAATGTTGAGGACATTAAGAAAGCAAATGAAATGGGTGTAATCTGTGGAGTTACTACCAATCCATCACTCATTGCAAAAGAAGGAAGAGATTTCGTAGAGGTTATTAAAGAAATTACTTCAATCGTAGACGGACCAATTAGCGGAGAAGTAAAGGCTACTACTGTAGACGCAGAAGGAATGATAGCAGAAGGCAGAGAGATTGCAAAGATCCATCCAAATATGGTTGTTAAAATACCAATGACTGTGGAAGGCCTTAAAGCTACAAAAGTTCTTTCTTCCGAAGGGATTAAAACAAACGTAACACTTATATTTACTGCAAATCAGGCATTACTTGCAGCCAGAGCAGGTGCAACATATGTATCTCCTTTTCTGGGTCGTCTAGATGATATTTCTTCACCTGGTATTGATTTAATTAGAACCATTGCAGATATATTTGAGATTTATAATCTGCAATCAGAAATTATTGCTGCCAGTGTAAGAAACCCTATTCATGTTACTGACTGTGCACTGGCTGGTGCTCACATAGCTACAGTACCTTACAGTGTTATTGAGCAGTGTACAAAGCATCCCTTAACAGATCAGGGAATTGAAAAGTTTCAGAAGGATTATAGAGCAGTTTTTGGGGAATAAAACAGATCAAAAGGTAATTCAATAGGGACTAAATAATAGTCTTTTGAATATAATAAAATTTCCAAAAAGAATAATAGGGTTTTGGAGATTAACATGGATTTAGGAGGACAAACATGAGTAATATTGATACATTGTCAGTTAATTCACTGCGCGTATTAGCAGCGGATGCAGTACAGAAAGCGAATTCAGGACATCCTGGTCTGCCACTTGGTGCAGCAGCTATGGCATACGAGGTATGGGCGAAGCACATGAATCACAATCCTAAGAACCCTAAGTGGACAAACAGGGACCGTTTTATCCTGTCAGGTGGACATGGTTCTGCACTTCTTTACTCTCTGCTCCATTTATTCGGATATGGCGGTTTATCGGTTGAAGATCTGGCATCTTTCAGACAGTTGGATTCCCTTACACCGGGCCATCCTGAATATGGTCATACTGTTGGTATAGAGGCTACTACAGGACCTCTTGGCGCTGGTATGGCAATGGCAGTTGGTATGGCAATGGCTGAAGCTCATCTGTCAGCTAAATTTAATAAAGAAAACTATCCTATAGTTGACCACTATACTTACGTTTTAGGTGGTGACGGCTGTATGATGGAGGGTATATCCTATGAGTCTATGTCCTTAGCAGGAACATTAGGTCTTAGTAAGTTAATTGTTCTTTATGATTCTAACAAGATATCTATAGAGGGTGACACGGATATAGCATTTAGAGAAGATGTTTCTAAGAGATTTGAAGCATTTGGTTTCCAGACACTGGTTGTAGAAGACGGAAATAACCTTGAGGAGATAAGTGCTGCTATTACGGCTGCTAAGGCTGATACTACCAGACCTACTTTAATCACGGTTAAGACAAAGATCGGTTATGGCTCTCCCAGAGAAGGAATGGCTAGTGCACACGGTGAGCCTCTTGGAGCAGATAACGTTAAGGCATTAAAAGAAAAATTAGGATTTCCTGCAGATAAGGATTTTCATGTTCCTGCAGAAGTATATAAGCATATAGAGGAAGTTAATAAAAAGAGTGAAAAAGCAGAAGCTGACTGGAACGAGCTTCTTAGCAGTTATGCTAAGGCTTATCCTGAATTAAAAGAACTCTGGGATAAGTATCACAATGAGGCGATTGCTGAAGATCTCTTAGAGAATGAGGAATTCTGGGCATATCCTGATAAACCGGATGCTACCAGAAACTTATCTGGTATGGTTATTAACCGTTTGAAAGATATTATTCCTGGTTTTATCGGAGGTTCTGCAGATTTAGCTCCTTCCACTAAGACATATATGAAGGATGCAGGAGATTTCTCCCGTGAGGATTATTCCGGACGTAATCTGCATTTTGGAGTTAGAGAGCTTGCTATGGCAGCCATTGGCAATGGTCTTGCACTTCATGGCGGTTTAAAGGCATATGTATCTACCTTCTTTGTATTCAGTGATTACGTAAAACCTATGGCCAGGCTTTCTTCTTTAATGGGACTTCCATTAACATTCGTTCTTACACATGACAGTATCGGTGTTGGAGAAGACGGACCTACACATGAACCTATTGAGCAGCTTGCTATGCTCCGTGCTATGCCTAACTTTACCGTATTCAGACCTGCAGATGCTACGGAAACAATAGCTGGATGGTATTATGCAGTTACCTCAAAGAAAACTCCTACGGCCCTTGTTCTGACACGTCAGAACCTGCCACAGTATGAAGGTTCCAGCAAAGAAGCTCTAAAGGGCGCTTATATCATTGCTCCTTCCGAAAAGGAAGTACCGGATGCTATTATTATGGCAAGTGGTTCCGAAGTAGAGATTAGTATCAATGCTAAAGAAGAATTGAAAAAAGAAGGAATTGATGTAAGAGTTGTAAGTGTTCCTTCAATTGATCTTTTTGAAGAGCAGAGCAAGGAATATAAGGAAAGTATTCTTCCTAAGAATGTCAGAGCCAGAGTAGCCGTTGAAGCAGCAATCGATTTTGGCTGGGGTAAATATGTAGGTCTTGACGGTACTACTGTAACAATGAAAGGTTTTGGTGCTTCTGCGCCAGCTGGCCTGTTATTTAAGAAGTTTGGTTTTACAACCGAAAATGTAGTTGCAGCTGTTAAGTCTGTTTTATAATTATCAGTAGATAATTATTTAAAATACAGACATTAATTTAGCTAGTACGGAACCTGAACAAAGGACGATGTTTACGGATTCTAAGTCTGGTATATTGGTTGTTTGATTTTAGAATAATAAATATTCAGTTGCAGTCAAGTAATAGAAATGTATATTTAAAATAATAATTAATATTAACGCCAGGGCATCCATGATAATGTTTTATTGTGGATGCCTTTATTATATGTTAGTAAAGTATAGTCACTTGTATCATTTATCGGTTATAATACTTTGATTCCATGTAACAGCTTGTAAGTGTTACTATTACCACTTGTGCTTATTCAGTTGAAATTTTTAATACATCTAACTATTTAAAGGCTTAGATGTTTTTAATGACTCGATCCTTTAANNTTTAATGACTCGATCCTTTAATGACTCAATCCTTTAATGACTCAATCCTTTAATGACTCGATCTTTAATGACTCAATCCTTTAATGACTCGATCCTTTAATGACTCGTAATCTTTTAATGATTCATAATCTTTTAATGTCTTGTATCTTTATTTACTTATCCCATTAAAGTATTTATATTTTTTATCGTTCCTGTCTTTTTTAGTGTTTGTAATTTAATATTACTAAACCTTTGAATTCTAATAGAATTTTAATATTAAGTTATTGCAAATAGCTATTTTTACAGATAGAATGGGTTTAGATGGAATAATATACAGGAGGGTAGTATATGCCTAAAATATTAATAGTTGAAGATGAAAGTAAAATAGCCCGCTTTGTTGAGCTTGAATTAAAATATGAAGGTTATGAGGTGGAAATTGCTGCTGATGGCAGGACAGGTCTTGAGAAGGCTCTTCAAAAGGATGTAAGTCTGGTTCTGCTGGATATTATGCTTCCCGGTATCAGCGGAATTGAGGTATGCAGAAGGATTCGTATGGAATCAGATGTTCCGGTTATAATGCTTACTGCCAAAGATGATGTTACAGATAAGGTAGCCGGACTTGATATAGGAGCCGATGACTATATGACAAAGCCGTTTGCCATTGAGGAACTATTAGCTAGGATAAGAGTAGCCCTAAATCGCCATACAAAGCAGGTACAGCCCAAACAGGATTTACTCAAAATTGGAAAACTAAAGCTTAATCTGTCCGGCCATAGTGCTTTTTATGGTGACGATGAGCTGGTACTGACTAAGAAGGAATATGAATTATTAGAGTATCTTATCAGAAATAAGAACATTGCGATTACCAGAGAGCAGTTATTGAATAATGTATGGGACTATGAATACCTGGGAGATACCAACGTAGTAGATGTATATATCCGCTACCTGAGACAGAAAATTGATGATAAGTATGGTATACGCCTTATCAACACGGTGAGAGGGGTAGGTTACATTATTAAAGATGAAGGTTAATTTTAAAGAATCCTTAAGGCAGTTCCTTATAAGGATTGTACTTCCTTTTCGAAAGAAACGGGAAGTCTGGCTGGGGAATTTTCGTTTTTCTATTGCTTTTCGTATTTCCCTTCATTACCTGAAGCTGCTAATAATAAACGGTGTCTTGTTTTTATGTTTCTTCTCCCTTCTGTTTTTGTGGATTGAGAAGCTTCAGATGCATGACAGGGCTGAGGTAATACTGAATGAAGCAGTAGAAGAAGGATTTCCTGAGGAAAATGCCAGTAATAATGACAGTACTTTTGATCTTCTTGGGATTCATTATAAAGCAGTAGATAATAATAGTGGAGTGATTCTTTTTAACAACTTGAACAAGGATCTTTCAGGAGAGAAAAAGCTTTTTGATTCTATTTATATCAGTGGAGTTTTTGATGAAAGCGACCTGGCAGTTATAGTAGAAGAGCATAAGGAGGTAGTCGTCAAAGGAGCTTCGGTTAATATCCTATTACAATATGACCTTGCCTCCAGTTTAAAGGAATTAAATGTGCTCTTGTTCTGTGTTGGTTTATTGTATTTATTTTTGGTATATGTTATTACCCATTTTGGTAAAAAGAGTGACAGGACTTTACTGGAACCTATATTTGAGATGTCAGAGACTGCAAATCGACTTACAGTTAATAATCTTGGCAGCAGGCGGCTTAATGTGGAAGGTACGAAAAATGAATTAAAGGATCTTGCAGTAGTAATAAACAATATGCTGGACCGTTTGGAAATATCCTATGAAAGTCAGAAGCAATTTGTATCCGATGCCTCTCATGAGCTTCGTACGCCTATAGCTGTTATACAGGGTTATGCCAACCTGTTAAACAGATGGGGAACAAGTAATGAAGAAGTTATGCTGGAATCCATAGATGCCATTAATAATGAAGCCAAAGCAATGCAGGATCTTGTAGAGAAATTACTTTTTCTTTCAAGGCATGATAAGAAGACACTTAAGCTGGATAAACAGAGATTTAACATGTGCGATGTTGTGGAAGAAATGGTAAAAGAGACAAAGCTTGTAGTAAAAGACCGTGTTATTGAAGCATCTATTCTGCAGGATGTAGAGGTATATGGTGACAAACAGGCTCTTAAGCAGGCTATTCGAATATTTATTGACAATGCTGTTAAATATTCTGAGGAAGGGGATACCATAAAAATAACCTGTCAGGATGATGACGGAGATTGTGTAATCAATGTAAGTGATACCGGAATGGGCATGACGAGAAAAGATGTTGAGCATATATTTGAACGATTCTATCGTTCCGATCAGGTCAGAGGTGCTAAAATAGGCGGACATGGTTTGGGATTATCTATTGCAAAACTGATTGTTCTTGGTCATACTGGTAAAATAAAAGTACGATCACAGCTTACAAAAGGGACAACCTTTACCATAACACTGCCTAGAAGATTTTGATTTATAAACCATAAAAAAACGGCACCCGTTCATAGTGAAGTAAAATCTGCCGGCAAGCTAAGACTTGCTGGCAGATTTTAGTGTTTTTGTAGAAGGAACTTGTGTCCTATTTATAGAATAAGACTTGCTATGTGAGGCTGAACTTGACGTGCTTAAGGAAGAGTGCACTAATTTGCTTTTAAAACTCTCTGGTTTTTCCGAATACTAAAGATTAATATGATAGCTGATACAGCCCCAAAGAACAGGAAGGACTGTATGAAAGGTGCAAAGTTATATTCACCACCCTGCCAGAAGGTTATAAAGTCACTGCTTATATAAGACATAGGANNATACTTTCGCTACAGCCTTTACACCTGAAGGAAGCTGGTCAACAGTAATACCCATCATGCCGCATAAGATCATGAAGCCAAAATAAAGGAACATACACACCGCATAGGTAGGACCAAATTTGCGGAATATAGTTGCCAACCCATGAGCCAGCATAAAAAATATGACAGATAATGCATACAGGGATAGGATAAAAAAGATAGCTGAGCTGATTTTAGGTGCCTGTAAATCTAACATGATAAAGTCAACAATAGCATAAATTATAAAAGCTGCAGTTGTAAAAATAAGATAGGATACCATTTTTGCAAGCAGCATGGTTTTTTCAGAAAAACCGAAAAGATTTAATCGTAAGGGTACATCCTTTTCCAACTCCTGTGAATAGTTTGCTGCATAACCGATAAGAAGGACTGCCATTGGAATAACCAAACTCATGGTTATAAAAAGGCCTGTTACTGTTTCTGAATACATATTTTCCGGTATTTGTGATTTCAGCATAACTGAGAACAGGGCTGACATAATGATAGGGAAAAAAATTCCGAAAAAAATAACAAAAATATTACCGATTATATTTCTTAATTCATAGCTTATTAAATACCAATTGAGCTTCTTTTTATTCATAATACAAACCCTCTTTTCAAACAAATATTATTAATGTCAGATGTTATTATGTATGTTAAGATAATGTAAGTTACTATTGTATAAGTAATTAAAATGTAATTATTAAGAACGTAAATTATGCGAAATGTTAGTTATTAAAAAGTAACGTATTAAAAAAATAATTTATCTAAAAAGTGATTAATTAAAAAAGTAATTTATTAAAAAG
>DJJW01000030.1:0-41256 GCA_002434335.1 Lachnoclostridium sp. UBA6558
ATAGCCCGGGGTGAAAATATCCCGGTAGAAGAACCAACCTTTATGGAGGAGGACTTTGGGGAGCGGATGCCAAGGAGGTATCTTGGTAATCCGGCATTAGGAGCACTGGAAGAGAATATCTTTCGTTATCGTATAAAACCGTATACCCAGGTTACGGACAGCATCATCCTCCAGGGGGCGGTTAACATACAGGAAGAAGTAACTGTAATAATAAGAAAAATCAAAGAGCTCATAAGAGAGAAACAATACCGGTATCAGGATATAGCCGTGGTATCTGGAGATATCACTTCCTATGGCAGAGAATTAAGACGTGGCTTCGAGCAGGAGGGAATTCCTTTCTTCTTAGACAGTAAACGCAGTATTATGTCCAATCCTTTTATCGAGCTTATACGCAGTGTTTTGCTGATTGTATGCGATAACTTCAGTTACGAGGGAGTATTCGGATTTCTGCGTTCCGGTCTGTCCGGTATTGACAGCGATGATACGGACCTGTTGGAAAATTACGTCATTGCTCTTGGAATACGTGGAAAGAAACGATGGGAGGAGCCCTTCAAACGGATCTACAGAGGGATGCAGGAAGGTGAACTTACTAGAATTAATGAAGCAAGAGAGAGAATCTGTGAGTATATTCTTCCTTTGTATCAGGTTCTTAAGGACAAAAGTCTTACCGTAAAAGATTACACCAAAGCCCTGTACGAGCTGGGAGTAGTCTTAAATGTACCGGGACAGATGGAGACCTTTGCAGAAGAATTCCTTGGAGAAGGACATTTATCGGAAGAAAAGGAATACCGGCAGATATACGGAACAGTAATTGAGTTATACGATAAGTTAGTGGAGCTGTTAGGGGATGAGAAGATGTCTGCAAGAGAGTATGCCCAGGTGCTGGAGGCAGGTCTTAAGGAAGCAAAAGTCGGTTTGATTCCTCCTGGCATCGACCAGATTGTAATCGGAGATATTGAAAGAACCAGGTTAAAGGATATTAAGGTTCTGTTTTTTGCCGGGGTAAACGATGGCAGTATCCC
Source organism: Lachnoclostridium sp. UBA6558 (assembly GCA_002434335.1). Lineage (GTDB taxonomy): Bacteria > Bacillota > Clostridia > Lachnospirales > Lachnospiraceae > Anaerocolumna. The sequence continues at coordinate 1,023 of DJJW01000030.1, forward strand.
AAAGAAAAGCTCCAGAGGACTTATTCTGACAGACAGCGACAGGGAGGTCTTAGAGGAAAGGAAGCTGGAACTTGCCCCTTCCAGGCAGCAGGAAATTTATACAGAGAGATTCTATCTCTATATAAATCTAACGAAACCAAAAGATATGCTCTTTATTTCCTTCAGTAAATTAAGTGAAGACGGCAAGAAGCTTCTGCCCGCTTATCTGATCAGCGATATCAGAAAGATCTTCCCGGAACTTAAGATAAGGGAAGAATATGGAGAGATGGATAAAGTCAGTGAGATACTTAGTATTCATGAAGGGTTTGACTACCTTATAAAAGGACTGAAGCAATTTCCGGAAAGCAATGGCAACCTGTTATGGCAGGAGCTGTTTCAGTATTATTTCAGCCATGAAGAAAAGAAAGAAGAACTGCTTCGATTAATCAAGGCAGTTTATTATATCAATGAGGAAAAAGGCTTACAACGGCAGGCAGCCAGAGAGTTATACGGAGAAAAGCTACTTGGCAGCGTAACCAGGTTTGAGAAGTTTGCTTCCTGTGCCTTTGCACATTTTGCAGCTTATGGTCTGGAGCTAAAGGAAAGAGAAGAATACCGGATAGGAGCACCGGATATCGGTAATATCTTTCATGAAGCCCTGGAGCTCTTTTCCAGAAAAATAAAACAAAGCCAATATACCTGGCATACCATACCCGATGATTTTCGTGAGACCTTATGTGACGAATCTGTGGAAGAAGCGGTGAAGGAGTATGGCAATCATATATTCGTAAGTACCAAGCGTTATGAAGCAGTGGTAAGAAGGGCTAAGAGAATCTTAAACAGAACCCTGTGGGCAGTATGCAGACAGATTCGAAAAGGAGACTTTGAACCCGAAGCCTTTGAGTTGTTTTTTTCCGACAGAACCTTATTGGATGCCCTTAATATCCCGCTGCCTTCCGGAGATAGTATTAATCTTACAGGCCGTATTGACCGTCTGGATATCTATGAGGAAGAGGACAGACTGTTCTTAAGGGTAGTGGATTATAAATCAGGAAGTACCTCCTTTGACTTTAATTCCTTATATTACGGATTGCAGATACAGCTGGCCTTCTATCTGGGAGCTGCCCTGGAGCTGTTTCAGAAGGAACGAAGTGGAAAGGAAGTCATACCGGCAGGTATCCTGTATTACAATATGGAGGACCCCTTTGTAGGTAAGACTGAGGAAATTGAGAAGAGCATCTTAAAGGCACTTAAGATGAATGGGATTGTAAACAGTTCCCATGACATGTTAAAACATCAGGATAACAGTTTTCAGACAGAAGGCGAGGGTATACGTCCCAGTGTGAAATCGGATGTTATACCTGCGGAGACCAACAAGGATGGTGAACTTACCAAACGCTCTGCCGGTGCGGATACGGAGGAGCTAAAGCTGTTCATCTCCTATGTCAGAAATATGGTAGGAGATATGGGAAGCCGTATCTTAAAAGGAAATACAGATGTAAAACCTTATAAGCTTGGGAATAACATTGCCTGTGATTACTGCCCTTACAGGGAGGTATGCGGCTTTGATACCAAACTTGGCGGTTATGATTACAGAAAGCTTAAGGCTCTTGAAAAAGAAGATATCATAGAGCGGATTAAGAAGAAAGAAGGAGGTGCTGCTGATGGAATGGACCAGGGAACAGAAGAAAGTAATTGAAACCAGGAATAAAAACCTGCTGGTCTCAGCAGCAGCAGGCTCAGGAAAGACAGCTGTATTAGTTGAACATATCATTAACCGTATAACGGAAGAAGGTATTGATATTGACAGGCTCCTGGTTGTAACCTTTACCAATGCAGCAGCGGCGGAAATGAAGGAGAGAATTCGCAAGGCCATTGAGGACAAGCTCTTAAATGACCCGGATAATGCGAACCTTCACAGACAGGCAGCCCTAGTGCACAGTGCCCAGATTACAACCATTCACAGTTTCTGTCTGTCTGTAATAAGGGATAATTTTCAATCCCTGCCCATTGATCCCTCCTTTCGCATTGCAGAAGAAGCAGAACTGACCTTAATTAAATCAGATGTGCTGGAGGAATTGTTAGAAGCCTGCTACGAAGAAGGCAGGGATGATTTTCTTGCCTTTACGGAAAGCTTTGGCGGGGGGAAGACGGATGATGGAATTGAAGACCTGATCTTAAATATCCATCAGTTTTCCATGAGTGCTCCCTGGCCGGAGGATTGGTATGATAAGCTGAAGGAAAACTTTGAGGTGGAATCAGCAGAAGACATGAAATCCGCTGACTGGATGCATGAACTGATGTCAATGATAAACCGAATTGTCAGCGATTTGTATAGTATGTGTGAGGAAGCGGTTCTGATATGCCAGCAGGCTGATGGTCCCACTGCTTATCAGTCTGCACTTTTCAGTGATTCGGAACAGTTAGAAGGTCTTAAGGGGATTACGGACTATTCTGAGTTTGGTGAAAGAATTCAAGGTATCAGCTTTGCAAGGCTTTCCGGCAAGAAAGAAGAAGGCGTGGACCCAGGGAAGAAGGAACTGGTAAAATCCATCCGAGACAGAATAAAGAAAGCCATTAGTGATATCCAAGGCAATTACTTTTTCCAGGGAGAGGAGGAAATGGCAGCGGATATTGCTGCCATGAGGTCAAATGCAGAAGTGATTATAAGGCTCTGCAAAGAATTCTCAGCAGCCTATCAAAAGCGTAAGGCAGAAAAGAACATGGTTGATTTTAATGATCTTGAGCACCTCGCCCTGTCCGTATTGGTAAAAAAGGAAAATGGGATAACGATACCAACCCAGGCAGCAGATGAACTGGCAGGTTTTTATAAAGAAGTTATGGTAGATGAATACCAGGACAGTAACCTGGTGCAGGAAATCATTCTTGAAAGCATCTCAGGAGGCAGGTTTGGAAATCCAAACAGGTTTATGGTGGGGGATGTTAAGCAGAGTATCTATAAATTCAGACTGGCTGACCCCAGTATTTTTATGGATAAGTATGAGAAGTTTCCGTTACTTTCGGAGGAAGTAACGGAGACAGGGAAGGAACTGGATTCGGAAACGATGCTGGAACAGAATTCGAAAACGGAACTGGAGCTGAATTCGGGAATGGAACTGGAGCAGAATTCAAAAACAGAATTGAAACTGAATTCGGGAACGGAGCTGGAGCAGAATTCGGAAACGAAACTGGAGCAGAATTTGGAACTGGAACCCGTAGACAGTAATAATAAAAATACAGCACCGAAAAAAGAAGATAAATGGACTGAACTCAGAGCAGCTGAAGTAGCCTCTGCAGAAGAATATAATCTTAGAATCGATCTCCATAAGAATTTCAGAAGCCGCGAAGTAGTTATAAACAGTATAAACAGTGTCTTTCAAATGATAATGACCAGAAAGCTTGGAGATATTGAATATGATAAACGTGCCTATCTTTATCCCGGAGCAGATTTCTGTTCAGGAGATGGGGTTTCTGATTCCACGGAGCTGCTGCTGGCAGCAGTTACACCGCCGGAAGCAGCTGCTGCTTCAGAAGNNGAGAAGCAGAAGAGTACACTGCAAGAGAGCTTGAAGCTCTGGCGGTTGCTGCGAGAATAAAGGAACTTGTTCACCCGGAGAAGGGACTCCTTGTCCAGGATAAAAAGACCGGAGGCTTAAGAAGAGCCGTTTATGGAGATATTGCCATATTGCTTCGTTCCATGACCGGGTGGGCAGATATCTTTTCAGATACCCTGAGTGCAGAAGGCATAATAGCCCACACAGAGACCCAGACCGGCTACTTTAAGACACTGGAGATCTCCACAACACTTAATCTTCTTCGAACAATTGATAATCCAAGGCAGGACATACCTTTTACAGCAGTACTGAAAAGTCCTGTGGCAGGTTTCACAGATGGGGAACTGGCGGACATACGTATGATAAAGAAAAGGGTGCCAATGTATGAGGCAGCCAAGGTTTACAGCAGTAGCAAAGAAGATGCACTTGCTGTTAAGCTGGAGGAATTTTTTGAGAGACTTTCGAGATATCGCAGTGCCGCAGTGCATTTACCGATTCATGAGTTGATTCTTCATGTCCTTTCAGATACCGGTTATTACAACTATGCAGCTGCAATGCCGGCAGGGGATAAGCGAAAAGCGAACCTGAACATGCTGGTCCAGCAGGCAATACGGTTTGAAGGGACAAGCTTTAGCGGACTCTTTCATTTTATACGTTATATGGAGCGGCTGGACAGATACGATGTGGATTTTGGAGAAGCCAAGGTCACCGGGGAAGATGATAAAAGTGTCAGGATAATGAGTATCCATAAGAGTAAAGGCCTGGAGTTCCCTATTGTGTTCGTTGCGGGTATGGGAAAGAATTTTAACACCCAGGATTCCAGAGCAAAGCTGTTATTGCATCAGGACTATGGTATCGGTATGGATTATGTAGATTTAGGCCTTCGAATAAAGGAACCGACACTGATAAAGAAATTCATACAAAAGCAGCTGATTACAGAAAGTCTTGGGGAAGAACTTCGAGTTCTGTATGTAGCCCTTACCCGTGCCAAGGAGAAACTGATACTGACCGCCGGTGTAAAGGATATGAAAAAGCTGCTGGAAAAGTATGCTTTGAAAGCAATTACACCGAGGAATACCTTAAGTTATCTGGAGCTGTCGGCAGCTGCCTCTTATCTTGATTGGATCATGCTGTCCATGATTCAGCAGAAAGGCTTTGAGGAATTACTGTTATCATATGGCTTACCAGCTTCCTGTGTCAGTGATGATAAGCTTTCGGTGAGAGAATACACTTATGAAATGCTCCTTGAAAGAGAGAAGGAACAGCAGGTCGTTAAAGAAATAAAAGAAGATATACTGCTTGATAGAAGTGAAGATGCAGTTTATGACGAGAAATATAAAAGGGATATTAGAGCATATTTTGAATATAAATACCCTTATCAGGCAGAAGCGGGTATACACACAAAAGTAACAGTTTCAGAACTTAAGAAAATGGGGCAGCAGGAAGAGGAGGAATTATCGGAGGCTCTGCCTGTACTCAAATCACAGCAGGAGGATTATCCTGTTCCTGCTTTTTTAAAGGAAATAAAAGAAGAAAAAGGAGCAGATCTTGGTACGTTAATCCATAAGGTGCTGGAACTAACTCCTTTTGAAAGGATATATGATGAGAAAGATCTTGCTGAGCACTTAGAACGGCTTGTGAAAGAGAAGCGGTTGTTACCCGAGGAACTGAAGATACTTGATATCGGAAGAATCAGTAAGCTATATCAAAGTGAGCTTGGACAAAGACTACGTTTGGCGGAGACAGAAGGCAGATTGTTTAAGGAACGGCAGTTTATCATGGGAGTGAAGGCAAAAGACATCAATGGAGAACTGCAAAGTGAAGAATTGGTTTTAGTACAGGGAGTAATCGATGCTTATTTTATAGAAGGAAATGAGCTTGTTTTGGTAGATTATAAGAGTGATGCCTATGTAACGGAGGAGAAGCTTAAGAGTCGGTATCATATTCAGCTAAGACATTACCAAAAAGCACTGGAACAGCTTACGGGGATGAAAGTCAAGGAAAGTATTATCTATTCAGTATGGTTAAGCCGCCAGATTATCATAGAATAAATATGCACAACCATACAATATAGGCCATAAAAAGTCATATTTTTTTGTATGGAGCTATATTTATTTTCTGCCAATGCATAATAGAGCCAAGAGTATGATAATTTCATAAGTATATTCCAGGTTATCAAAATCGGCTTGAGTACTTGAAAAAACTGACTATAACAGAATAAGCCCGGTATAAATCAGGTATCGGAAATTCGTATAAGTCCGATACCTGATGTTATGTGCTTATCTATAAAAAAAATCTGGAGTATAAAGTTGAGACATAGCAGTTTTAATGTAAAAACAGGAAGAAAGTCCTATGAGAATTCTGTTAAATTTTTGTAAATATATGAAAAATGCACTAAGTTGCAAGTAGGTTTTACGTTAAACTAAATAAATAAAAATTCATTTAAGATAATTTGTTTTATTTTGTTGTATTTTGTGTTATGATTATGCTAAATAGATAAAAAAAGTTATGCTTTAATAGTATTTCATATGAAATATGTAGATAAACAGCATGTTTCACCTACCAAAATACCGGCATTAACTTAGAATAATGCTATCAGGAGGACGAGATGAAGAGTACAGACAGATTAGTGAAGGGGAAAAAAGAAAAGAAAGATTTTAAGAGATTCTTAAAGTCAGAAAAAAAGAAGCAGTTAGCTGAATCTGGGAAAGAGGAGGAGCTCCAAGGAGAGGTAGGTAGTACAAAAGCAGAGAAGGGAAAACGTACGAATAAGATCAATGATAAAAAGCATGCAAAGTTAGCAAAGAAAGTCAAGGATAAGGATTTTAAAGCAGCTATGGATGCACTTGTCGGTAAAAGAGGGGTTAAGGACAAGCTAAAAGAAACCAGAACGAAAATTATATTAACTGTGTTGGTACCGGTAATTTTTATGGCCGTTTATGGCTATGTATCCTACATGAAGTAATCGGAAGCCATTACTGAAAGTTATGAATCCAATATTAAACAGACTATTGAAGCAGTAAGCGATTATCTGAATCTGGGTGTTGGTGCCGTACAGGATAAGGCAGTGGAACTTATTTTAAGTAAGTCCGTAACCAACTATTACATAAGGCTTAATAAAGAAGACACAATCGATGACTATAAGGACCTTAAGACATTACAGTCAGAAGTTATGGTCGTTAACCAGACAAACGTCTTTATAGGCAACTCCTTTATGTTTGCGGATGTTGGTAAAGCTATTATTACGAAAGGTTCTGCACCAAAAGATTTATATGAGGTATATGCAGAATCCGATGAAGGGAAAGCCATCCTTGGAAGTAAGAAAACCAATCAGTTTATCGGTAAGCATCTCTTCCTGGATGAGACGCTAGGATTGGATTCCAGTAAATATTCCATGGCAGTGGTTGCTAAAATGCCTTCTGTGGATGGATTTGTAATCCTTGATATTTCAAAGGATGAAGTGGTTAAAACACTTCAGAATGTCAGTGATGTGGATGGCAGTGTTATAGGTTTTATTACAGGGGATGGAAACGAAACCAATACTACAGAAACCGGTGAAGCAGTATTTCTTGATTCTGATTTCTATAAAAAAGAAGTTGAAGCAGGAAGCAAGTCCGATTTGGGTTATACAACCTACAAGGGAGAAGAATATTTATATACCTATAATGATGTTGGTGAAACAGGTGGAACAGTATGGGCACTTATACCCAAACATGAAATTGTTAAAAAGGCAGAATCACTGAAAAATCTTAATATTATATTTATTTTTGTATCCAGTATCGTAGCAATTGTAATTGGTTATTTCATTGCTATGGGTATCGGAAATACTATCCGAAAACTTATGTTGAACATAGCCAAAGCTGCAAGAGGTGATTTGACGGTTCAATTTGATACCACGAAGAAAGATGAATTTGGTATACTTTCAAAGAGTCTGGCAGATATGACAGCCAGTATGAAGCAGCTCATAGGTGAAGCCTACCAGGTGGGAGGCAAGGTAACGCAATCAGCGGAGGTATTATCCCAGACCTCCGATCAGATTCTTACCGCCACCAAAGGAATCTCACTTACCATTGATGAAATCGAAGGTGGTGTGGTTCAGCAGGCAGATGATACAGAGAAATGCCTTGGACAGATGGCAAAGTTATCTGACCAGATCAGCCAGGTATACAGTAACACTTATGAAATTGAGAAAACCGCAACGGATACCAAAGGAGTTATCGGTGATGGTATCATAATTATTGATGAACTTGGTGAGAAAGCCAAAGCGACTACAGAAGTTACACAGACAGTTATTAAGAGTATTGAGGAGTTGGAATATAAGTCCAGAAGTATCAGCAGCTTTGTAGGAATTATCAATGAAATAGCTGCTCAGACCAACCTCCTTTCCTTAAATGCTTCCATTGAAGCAGCCAGAGCCGGAGATGCAGGCAAGGGATTTGCAGTGGTGGCTGATGAAATCAGAAAACTGGCTGACCAGTCTGTAGATGCAGTGAAACAGATACAGGATATTGTAAACGATATTCAGAATAGAACCCAGGGAACCGTATCTTCTGCCAAGAAAGCCGGAGAGATTGTAGGCTCCCAGACAGAAGCTTTAAATAAGACAGTAGCTACTTTTGAAAAGATCAACAATTATGTTGGAAGTCTTGTAAGTAATATGGATAACATTTCTATCGGCGTTAAGAGTATTGAATCTGCGAAAGAGGATACACTGGATGCAGTAAGAAGCATTTCGGCCGTATCCCAGGAAACAGCAGCAGCGTCCGAAGAGGTGAGTGCTACTGCCAATGCACAGATTCGCACCGTAGAGAATTTAAGCCAGTCTGCTGCAGAATTAGCGGAAGATGCCAAGAGTTTAGAGAGAGCGATACAGCTGTTTAAAATACAGTAATTTGGGATATTCCGGTATGAAACTTGTATATGAGGTTACACTTTAATATGTAAATAAACAGGGGCTGTTTATAAGAAATGACATTTATGAATGAAATTCTAAAATGTTAATTCTTAAACAGTCCCTTGTTAAAATCAAGAAAGGGTGTATAATTATATGAGTAAAGCACAGGAAAAAAAGGAAATAAAACCCATTGAAGAGTTGACTCCGGATGAGAGATTAAAATATGAAATAGCCAGCGAATTAGGACTGATGGATAAAGTAAAGGCAAGTGGCTGGAAGTCACTGTCTGCCAAAGAAAGCGGTCGAATTGGCGGCATCATGACAAAAAGGAAAAAACAGATGAAGATGGAGGGCGGTAAGAAAGAACCATGAAAAAGAAGTTATTATTAATCTATAATCCTCTGGCGGGAAAGAGCAAGATAAAGAACTGGCTTTCAAGTATTGTAGAATACTTTGGAAGAGGTAACTATGAAATTGTTATTTATGCCACCAAGGGTAAGAAAGATGCTAAGAAAATCGTAACAGACTGCCTGAAAAGAGATAAATTTGAATTGGTAGTCTGTTCGGGAGGTGACGGGACCCTTAACGAAATAATCAGCGGCGTTATGGAATTTGACAATAAGCCTGTAATTGGTTATCTGCCATCGGGCACTACCAATGATTTTGCTTACAATCTGAAGCTTCCAAAGAGTCTTCCAAAGGCTGCTGAGGTAGTTCTTAAGGGTGAAGTATTTCCCTGTGATATCGGAATCTTTAATGGGGAGTATTTTACATATACGGCTGCTTTCGGCTTATTTACAGATGCATCATATGAGACTCCCCAAGCTAATAAAAACACCCTCGGCAGAATGGCTTATATTCTGGAGGGTATTAAAAGACTGCCTAACTGGAAAGCATATCAAATGGAGATCCAGTGTGGCGAACGTATCATTAAGGATAATTTTATCTACGGTATGGTAGCAAATTCTGTTTCCGTAGGAGGCTTCAAAGGCCTTGCCGGCAAAGATGTGCAACTGGATGATGGACTCTTTGAAGGTATTTTTATTAAGATGCCTCAAACTGTTCTGGAGTTCCAGGGGGTAATCAATGATCTCTTAAAGGGCAACTTAAACAGTGATCATATTTATTCCTTCCCGGTTAAAGAAATCACCTTAATATGTGAGGAGAAAGTGCCCTGGTCTATTGATGGTGAATTCGGCGGGGAGCATGAAAAAGTAGAAATTAGCAATCTGAACAGGGCTGTATCTATTATCCGCGGAGTTGATTAAAATGGTAAAAGTTAATTATCGTCAGCTAGTAAGTGTATTACAAGCAGTTACTAAATATTTTAAAGGATTGCTTACTCGAAAATTTCTTTTCCGCTTAAGTTAAGGGATCGAATACCAAGGAAATTCTTAATAACCACACAGATACCTCCCAATAAAATAGAGGAGTCCTGAAGAGTGGATGACTCAATTCTTACAAAACTATTCATTTTACTGTTTAATGCATCTTCAATCCGTTTGGTCAACTGTGGGAAAAAGATTGTAAAAGCACTGTTAATTATAATAATATCAGGATTATAGGCATTAAGTACATTATTGCTTAAAATACCCATAAGCTTCACAAAAAGGTCCATAATAGCAGCAGCAGCAGGGTCACCCTCCTGATAAGCAGCAGAGAGAATATCAAAAGAAGCAGACGCAAGACCTTTTCTGACTGCGAATTCTTTTAATAATGCCCGTTCTGAGACATACTGTTCCAGGCAGCCGTGATTTCCGCAAGGGCATTCTCTTCCGTCTATTTCAATAATGGTATGACCGAATTCACCGGCTCTGCCGTTATAACCGGTATAAAGTTCGTTATTAATTAGCAGACCCAGACCGATTCCGGAATGGACACTGATATTGGCNNGGCAATGTTGGGATAATCATGCATAAAGGTCTTCTCGCCTAGTACGGAAAGATTTGCTTCATTTTCTAAATATACAGGGGTGTTATAATATTCATTTAATTTTCCGGCCAGGTCATAACCTTTTAAATCATAGTATGGGGTGAATGAGACCTGGTTTTCATGAACTACGCCGTGAATACCGAGAGATATTCCTACCATCCCATAAGGGGAAGTTTCTTTGTCTTGCTTCATGGAATCAACGACGTGAATTAAGGCATCTAAAATATCATTTTTCAGTTTTGGGGTTTTCATCTGCTTTAAACGGCAGTTCTCACCCTGTAAGTCAGTCATCATAACGGATATCGTGTCTACACCTACATCAACACTTACCACATAACCGGATTTTTTTTGGAAACTTAATAATATGGGTTTCCTGCCGAAATCTGTATTATCACAGCCGATCTCTTCCACCAGGTTGCGGTTGATCAGATCTGCCACAATAGCAGAAATGGTAGCTTTTGTTAAGCCAAGAATCTTTGATATGTTAGCTCTTGAAATAGGACCTTGATTGATGACAGTCTCAAGGACCAGCGTGCTGTTAATATCTCGTATAAGTTCTTTACTTCCTGTAATCATGTTTTAATACCAATGCCTTTCTCGTTTTGGGGTTGCAAATAGCAGAGTCAGACCCAAATACGTAAGGCTGAAAACGTACTTTCCAACCTTTATCCTATTGATTTCTGTTTAAGTTAAAATTCAGCAAAACTTGCAGTTAAGTCAAATCTTATGCTTTCCTTCTTCAAATATTTCTATGGCTATTATAGTATCACACTTTGTCAAGCTTGAAAAGAGCATTGAATGCGTAAGCTCTGGTAAATATGCCGTAAAATATACTCATTTTTTTGGCAGCGGAGATGACATAATTTAGTTGACAAGCAGAATAATAATTGATATGCTAGATATAGCAAGATTAGTTTATTGATTAAACAAACAAACTGGGAGGATTACGTATGGCTTATTTTGAAAAGGTACAGAAAATTACATATGAAGGACCGGAGAGTAAGAACCCTCTAGCCTTCAAATATTATAATCCCGAAGAAGTTGTGATGGGAAAAACTATGAAGGAGCAGCTGCGTTTTGCGATGTCATACTGGCATACTTTTACTTATATGGGTAGTGATCCCTTCGGTTCCGGAACCATGTTCAGACCTTGGGATAATCATGAGTGCTCCATGGAAGTTGCAAAAGAAAGAGTACATGCAGCTTTTGAATTTATGGAGAAAGCGCAGATTCCTTTCTTCTGCTTTCATGACAGGGATATAGCACCGGAAGGAAAAGATCTGGCAGAAACCAATGCAAGACTGGATGAAATCGTTGAAGTAATCAAGGAAGAGATGAAACGTACCGGTATCAAATGCCTTTGGGGTACCACCAATGCTTTCAGTAATCCAAGATTCGTACACGGCGCAGGAACTTCCTGTAATGCTACTGTATTTGCCTATGCAGCAGCACAGATAAAGAAAGCCATTGAGATAACCAAGGAATTAGGCGGAGAGAATTATGTATTCTGGGGCGGAAGAGAAGGCTATGAAACACTTCTTAATACCAATACAGAACTGGAACTCGATAATATGGCCAGACTTCTGAAACTTGCCTGCGATTATGCGGAGCAGATTGGTTTTACCGGACAGTTCCTAATTGAGCCCAAGCCCAAGGAGCCTACAAAACATCAGTATGATACCGATGCAGCAACGGTTATTTCTTTCTTAAGAAAATATGACCTGTTGGATAAATTCAAATTAAACATTGAAGCAAACCATGCAACTCTTGCAATGCACACTTTCCAGCATGAGCTTAATATGTCTCGTATAAATGGTGTGTTAGGCAGCGTAGATGCCAATATGGGTGATCCTATGCTTGGCTGGGATACAGATCAGTTCCCTACCAATCTTTATGATACAACACTTGCAATGTATGAGATTCTGTTAGCCGGTGGTCTTACCAAAGGAGGACTGAATTTCGATTCCAAGGTAAGAAGAGCTTCTTTTGAAGAAGATGATTTATTCTTAGCTTATATTGCAGGTATGGATGCATTTGCCAGAGGACTTAAGGTAGCAGCTAAGTTACTGGAGGATAAGGTATTCGAAGACTTTAAGGATAAGCGTTATGCCAGCTATACAGAAGGTCTTGGTAAAGATATCATTGACGGTAAGGCTGATTTTAAATCTCTGGAAGCGTATGCTCTTGCCAACGGCATTCGTCCTAATGTATCCGGCAGACAGGAAATGCTTGAGTCCGTATTAAACCAGTATATACTTGAAACAAAGTAATTGAATAATATGTGATGCAGGAGATTGTAGGAATGTATTTGCTGTATAGTAAATAAGAAAATAGCTAATAGCTACTTGAAGCCAGCGAACCAATATGCAAAAATATAAGTTGGTTTAAATATAGCAGTATCAGCATTATATACCGAATATATGGTCATTCAGGGAAAATAATCGATTGTATTAAAATCAGAGATGAGATAAAGCAAAGAATCGAAATAAAGCTAAGATACTAAGTAACTAAGAATCGAGAAAGAGAAATGATTCTTAGTAAAGCTAAGAGAAGAAAGATATCAGTAATCAGTTCCCCTCATTACATATTGGCGTAATGAGGGGAACTTGTACAGGAAAGAGGTAGGTATGCTCTATATCGGAGTTGATTTAGGAACATCCTCAGTAAAGCTTTTGCTGATGGATGAAAAAGGCGATATCAAGAATATTGTTACCAGGGAATACCCTATCAGCTTTCCAAAGCCCGGCTGGTCGGAACAGAATCCGGAGGACTGGTTTGAAGGGCTGATGGAAGGCTTGAAAGCATTAACAGAAGGTGCTGATAAGAGTATGGTAAAAGGTATCAGCTTCAGCGGACAGATGCATGGAATGGTAATTCTTGATGAAGAGGATAAAGTAATACGCCCGGCTATCCTTTGGAATGACGGACGTACCCAGGCGGAATGTGATTATTTAAATTATGACATCGGAAGAGAGAAGATATCCGCCTATACCGGCAATATGGCTCTGACAGGTTTTACAGCACCCAAACTTTTATGGGTAAAGAAACATGAACCGGATAATTTCATGAAGATTAATAAGGTAATGCTGCCCAAGGATTACATAGCTTATCGATTATCCGGCGTACATTCCACTGACGTTTCCGATGCTTCCGGAATGCTGCTTCTGGATGTAAAGGAAAAGTGCTGGTCCAAGGAAATGCTTGATATTATCGGTCTGAAAGAAGAACAGATGGCGAAGGTATATGAAAGCTATGAGGTAACAGGAAAGCTTAGGGCAGATATTGCTGAGGAGCTGGGGCTTCCTGCAGATTGCAGGATAATAGCCGGAGGCGGTGACCAGGCAGTTGCAGCTGTTGGCACTGGAACCGTAGGCTCCGGAATGTGCAGTGTATCCCTTGGAACCTCAGGTGTAGTATTTGTCGCCAGCGAGGATTATTCAGAAATCGAAGACAATGCCCTCCACCTATTTGCTCATGCCGACGGCAGATATCATTTCATGGGAGTTATGCTTTCAGCGGCGGCTTCTAACAAGTGGTGGATGGATGAGATATTAAAGACGAAGGAATATGCCAGAGAACAACAGGAAATAAGTAAGCTTGGGAAGAATAATGTTTATTTCCTGCCCTATCTGATGGGTGAGAGAACCCCTCATAACAATCCGGATGCCAGAGGTACCTTTATTGGCATGACCATGGATACCACGAGAACTGATATGACACAGGCTGTTCTGGAGGGGGTAGCTTTTGCTCTGAGGGATTCCTTTGAAATAATTAAGAATACTGGTCTTAACATAGAGCGTATCCGCATTAACGGAGGAGGTGCCAAGAGCCCTCTCTGGTGTAAGATCCTTGCTAATGTACTGAATGTCAAGGTGGATAAGATTAATTCGGAAGAAGGCCCTGCTTTTGGTGCCGCTATCTTAGCAGCAGTAGGCTGCGGGGAATATCCGACTGTTGTAGAAGCCGCCGGCAAGCTGATTCAGGTAACGGAAACCACTGAACCGGAAGCTGAGACTGTAAGTCTTTATGATAAGAAATACTCTGTCTTTAAAGACATATATCCTGCTCTTAAGCCAGTGTATGCTCAGATGGCAAAAGAACAAAACGAATAGTAATAAATTTAGCGGTTGACATATATATACAGATATGTTAATTTAGATTCATTCATAAATAAAGGCTTTGAAGGCGCATAGTAGATGCTTAAACACTGTCAGAGAGAGGGAGTCACCGGCTGAAAGCTTCCTTAAGTTTAGGTAAGCATTGAATTTTCACGCTGGAGCTTCATGTCTTAAATGCAATGCAGAGTAGGATATGACGTAGATGCACGTTACGCTGTGATGAGTGCCCATAATGTCATTGATACCGGAAGAAGCAGTTTCCTAGCTTAGAGCGGGTTGGATAATTATTGTTCCGTTCTGGCTGCCCCACTTTGGAGTATACTGCGTAATCAAGGAAGGTATTGATTCAGACAATGGGAAACTGGGTGGTACCGCGGATTATAATCCGTCCCTGTTATTTTTACAGGGACGGATTTTTTTGTGTTTTCTTCCTTTAAATCAGCCCCTGAATAGTATGAAGATATGAAGGAGGTACTCATATGAAGGAGAATATTCAGCAGTTGAAGATTCAATTTCAGGAAGAAATGAAAGCAGTTGAGAGTAAGGAGGAGCTTGAAGGAATCAGGATATCCTATCTGGGCAAAAAAGGCAGAGTAACAGATATTCTGAATAAGATGAAAGAGCTAAGCCCGGAGGAAAGGCGTGAAACCGGAAAGGAAATAAATCTCCTTAAGGATGAAATTACTGATTTAATAGATAAGACCGGTAAAATATTGGAGGAAAAGGAATTTGAAGAAACGCTGAGTAAGGCTGAAAAATATGATTATTCCATACCGTCATTGCTTGCTCATGGAACCCTTCACCCAATAACGACTGTTCAAAAACAGATAGAAGACATTTTTAAGACCATGGGATTTATCATAGAAGATGGGCTGGAAATACAGACGGAATTCAATAACTTTGAAGCAGCCAATATCCCGAAGAACCATCCGGCCAGAGATATGCAGGATACCTACTATCTGGAGAACGGACAACTGCTTAAGACGCATACTACTGCCGCTCAGAATTATATCATGAGAAAATACGGTGCTCCGGGTAAGGATGAGACCTTAAAGGTATTATTTCCGGGAAGGTGTTTTCGAAATGAAAATATTGATGCATGCCATGAAAATACCTTTTTCCAGATGGAGGGAATGATGATTGGTGAGGATATTTCCATCGCAAATATTATTTACTTTATGAAGGTACTGTTATCGGAGGTATTTCAAAGGGAGGTAAAGGTAAGGCTCAGACCCGGGTTCTTCCCCTTTGTGGAGCCGGGTTTTGAACTTGATATAAATTGTCAGATATGCGGCGGAGCAGGCTGCCCAACCTGCAAACAGGCAGGTTGGCTGGAGTTACTACCCTGCGGAATGATTCACCCTAATGTGCTAAATATGGGAGGAATAGATTCAGAGCATTATACCGGATTTGCTTTCGGACTTGGACTGACGAGACTTGCAATGATGAAGTATGAGATAAAAGATATTCGAGTGTTTAACAGTGGAAATCTCAGAATATTAAGACAGTTCAAGGATAGGTAGGAGGCAGAAATATGTTGATTTCAATGAATTGGATTTCAGATTATACAGATTTGACCGGTATTAATCAGAAAGAGCTCATCAATAAATTTACCCTGGCTACAGCAGAGGTGGAACATGTCTATGAAATGGGAACAAAAATGAAGTCAGTGGTAGTTGGAGAAATTGTGTCAGTAAAAGCCCACCCAGGTGCAGATAAACTGCACTTGCTGAAGGTGAATATAGGAAAAGAATCAATAGATTGTGTCTGCGGAGCAGCTAATGCAGCGGTTGGGGCCTATGTGCCATTTGCCAGGGCAGGTGGCCAGGTAGGTGACAGAGTAATAAATGAGACTGTAATTGCGGGAGTAAGCAGCTATGGAATGTGCTGCTCAGAGAAAGAACTTGGTATCAGTGATGACAATGCGGGTCTTATGATTCTAGATAAGACGTATCAGCCAGGTACTGATATCCTGGAATTTCTGCCAATAAGGGATGTTATTTTCGAAGTGGATAATAAGTCCTTAACCAACCGTCCCGACTTATGGGGGCATTACGGTATTGCCAGAGAAATATCAGTATTAACAAAACGTCCCTTAAAACCTCTGAAAGTAATGGATACAGAAGCCTTTACAGAACTTCCGCCGGTACCTGTAATTATTAAAGATAAGGAGCAGACCTTTCGTTATTCTGCCATTAGGATAGAGAATATAACGAAGAAGCATACACCCCCTCAGATGAAAATCAGACTTACCTATTGTGGTGTGCGCTCCATTAATCTGCCGACGGATCTGACTAATTATCTGATGCTTGAGATGGGGCAGCCAATGCATGCTTTTGATAACAGCATAATACAAGGTATTCAGGTTAAAGCCTTCCCGGTGCCTTTTGATTTTAAAACCCTGGATGGCGTCAGGAGAACTGTGGATAAAGATACGCTTATGATCTGTTCCAACTATGGTGAACCAGCTGCTATTGCGGGAATTATGGGAGGTGAAAGCTCCGGAATTGGAGAGCATACAACAGAACTGTTATTAGAAGCTGCTAATTTTGATGGGACCTTTATCAGAAAGTCTGCTGCAAGGCTTGGTTTACGAACAGAAGCCAGTACCAGATACGAAAAGACGCTGGATCCGGAGATGACCGTAACTTCTATAAGGAGGTTCTTAGAACTATTAAAGGAAGCTGATCCTGGTATTCTGGTGACTTCTTCCTTAACGGATCACTATATAAAGCGATATCAGGGCATAACCATTGATTTTGATAAAGCTTATGTGGATAAATATACCGGTATTGATATTTCTGTGGAAGAAATAATTGAGACGCTTTCAGCACTCGGATTTGCCGTTAATCATAAGGAAAAGGGGTTTACGGTGGCCGTTCCCTCATATCGTGCAACGAAAGATGTTACTATAAAGGCTGATCTCGTTGAGGAGATTACAAGAATCTATGGATACGATAATATAAAAGGAAAATCCAATAAGTCTTTGATTTCTCCTATACGTCACAGTGCTGAGAGAGATGAGGAATACAGAATAAAACTTCTTCTTGCGGACAGATTCGGAATGAATGAGGTGCATAATTACATCTGGTATGATACCAAAGCAAACAAGGAATTGGGAATTCAGACCAAGCCTAATGTAAGGATTATCAACTCTGTTACTGTTGAAAATGATACGATAAAGGCTGCCTTAATTCCTTCTCTGCTTAGTATTGTTAATAAAAATAAGGAGCAGATACCAGAGATAGGTATATTTGAAATAGGCCGGGTAGCAGAAGGTCTTGATGAAGACAGTTTATGCAGGGAAAGAAAGAAGCTGGGAATCGTAATAGCAAGCAGAAGCATGACAGAAAAGCAGACTTTCCTTAAATTAAAGGAGGTAATTGAAAACCTAATTGCTGCAATAAAAAATATTATGCCTGTTTATCTTGATTATAAAACGGATAAGGAAAAAGAGGAGGTAAATTATATACATCCGGTTAATGCTGCGAATATTATGATTCGTGATAAGATTATTGGATATTTTTCATGCCTTCATCCTAAGGTAAGAGATAGAATTGATAAGAAACTTACTATCGCAATAGCAGAAATGGATATGGCGGAGCTTATTGCAATAGAGAAAGAAAATATTGTGTATAGAGAAATATCCAAATATCCGGGTATTACCATAGACTTAAGCTTGCTTACTGATAAAGGAACCAGGTATGAAGAATTAAAAGCTATCATTACAGAATTTGACTGTGAATATCTGAAGTCGTACAGCCTAATTGATACTTATGAAGATGATATGCTTCTAATGGGTAAAAAGAGTGTGACAGTCAGATTTGAATTCGGCTCTGATGTAAGAACTTTAGAAAGCAAAGAAATAAGCGAAATGACTGATAGACTATTGGTTTTATTTGGAAAAAATGGAATTCAATTAAGGCAATGAGATCCCTCCGATGAAAGGAAACTTGTAGGAGTTCTGCGGAAGATATGCCTGAAGCCATAGAGTTTTATACAAGGTGTGGTGGATGCAGGAGAAGCCTGATATATTTCGTTTATTCTATTTTGCGGGTAAATGAAGAAAAGCTAATAAAAGTTAAGAAAGTAATAAAATAATAGGATAATAATAATTCGTAGTATATAAAGAAGCTGCAGAGTTTTCTGAACTTGCTGTTCCGTAACAGAGTCTGGTTACTTATCACTGTATTTAATGATTGTTAAAACAGTATGATTATGAAAGTGGATTCGAAAGGAGTCAGCTGGTGTAGGATGCTATGCAGCTTTTTTGACGTGATGGAACTTGCTTCGTTTGGCTGGTTAATTAATGGTTAATATTATTAACGGAAGTTAACTATAAATCCGTTGTAAAGTTAATAGTAGGATTATAAAATGTACCTATAGAAAGGAATAAGAACAAACGCAGGGTCATTTTATCTGGAAAGGAGCATTATGGATACCATTAAAATCGGAAAGATTATTTCAGAAAAGCGAAAAGCCAAAGGTATCACACAGGAGGAGTTAGCGAATTATTTAGGTATTTCAAAACCTGCCGTATCCAAGTGGGAATCAGGGCAGAGTTACCCGGATATCTTATTTCTTCCGGTGCTTGCCTCTTATTTTAATATTTCTGTTGATGAGCTGATAGGTTATGAACCAATGATGGGCAAGGAGGATGTACGAAAGCTTTACCACCAGTTGGCAGAAGAGTTTTCAAAGAAATCTTTTGATGAAGTTTATGAAGAATGTGAAGGATATCTTAAGAAGTATTTTTCCTGCTGGTATCTGCAATACCGCATTGGACTTCTGTATCTGAACCACTGCGCACTAGCCGGTAATCCTGAGAGAACCCAGGAGATTCTTAATCGGGCTGTGGATATTTTTCTAGTGGTAGAACGTTCCTGTGAAGAAGTAAGCCTGGCCAAACAAGCCATGCAGCTGAAAGCTTATTGCTATATCTGTCAGCAGAAACCAGTAGAAGCAATAGAAGTGTTGGAAAACCTGAATGAACCATTTATACAAACAGAGTCCCTCCTCGTAAAGGCATACCAGTTAAAAGGGGACAGGGATAAAGCCATTGAATACCTGCAAGGCAGCGCTGTTAACAGTCTGAATAACCTGCTTGGCTGTTCGGTTGATTTCTTTCAGCTCTACGCCGACAGCCCTGAGCGAATGGATAAATATTATGAGATATTTATAAAGCTTACAGATATTTTTGAAGTGGAGCAGATATCTCCGGGAGGCTTGTATTCCATCTATCTGACTGCAGCAGCTATCTATGTCTTACAGGGCAGGAAGGAAAAAGCCCTGGAAGTACTTGAGAAGTATGCAGATTTGGCGAAAAGAAATGTCGGTAATGACTTTGCAATACATGGTAATCAAATATTTGATAAGCTTGAGACCTATTTAAAAACCATTGATGCTGAGACGATAGCACCCAGGAGTTCAGAGGTAATTTGGAGGGATATTAAGAATATACTTTCTGAGAATTCGTTNNGAATTCGGCTTTTAAACCCTTGGAAGCTGAACCTCGTTTTCAAATTATCATAAGAAGCCTTAAGGAAGTGTGGAAACAGAAATGATAAAATATATAACTGTATAATTAAGTTACTTATGAGGAAGAAACATTCATACAAACGCCCTAATGAATACTGGGGTGCTCGGTATTGGATCTATTTAAGAATTTTTAACGAAAGAAAGCGTTATTATGTAAAGAAGAGTGAAAAATAAATGAAAGGCGCCACAAAGAAAACGTTCACTCTTTTATTCTGAACAATAGAATATGTAAATATCAGTATTCTACTGTAAGTGGCAGTATTGCAGGCCTTCCTGCGATAGCTATAATAGGTAATTAATATGAATGGACTGGAACAAATAAAAGAATATCTTCCCTTTATCATACCGATTCTGATCGTACAATTTGGATTAATGACAGCTGCACTGGTTCACATACTCCGCCATAAGAATTATCGAATCGGAAACCGTATAGTATGGATTGTGATATCTGTTTTGGTAAATACAATCGGACCGATTCTTTATTTCACCATAGGAAAGGGTGAAGAATAATGGCAGTTCTTAAGCTAAACAACGTTTCCAAACAATTTGGTGATACCAGGGTAATTAATGATTTAACCTTTGAAGTCCCGGAACATTCTGTATTTGGTTTTATTGGAAAGAATGGTGCCGGTAAGACAACTACCATGAAGATGATACTTGGCTTTTATAAGCCGGATGCAGGGGATATTCTGGTGTGCGGTGAGAAAGTAAGCTATGGTAATACGAAAACCAACCGCTATATCGGATATCTGCCGGATGTACCGGAATTTTACGGATATATGGCTCCCAGAGAGAATTTGAAACTCTGTGGTGAAGTTACGGGACTTAAAAGAGATACCCTGCGGGAAAGGTCCGATGAGTTGCTGGAGCTGGTGGGATTGCAGAATGTAAACAAAAAGGTTCGTAATTTCTCGAGAGGTATGAAGCAAAGACTTGGAATAGCACAGGCGCTTCTCAATGAACCCAAGCTTTTGATATGTGATGAACCCACCTCTGCACTAGACCCCGTTGGCAGGATGGAGATACTCAATATTCTGGCACTTGCCAAGGAGAGGACCACCATATTGTTTTCCACTCACATATTATCAGATGTAGAGCGTATTTGCGACAATATCGGAATTCTAAATGACGGTACCCTTGCATTAGAAGGAAGCACAGCAGATATCAGAAACAGTTACCGAACGGACACGATTCGCCTTGAGATAGGACAGCAATATTCTGCGGCTAAGACAGCTGAAGGATTAAGTGGTATTTCTGGTATAACAAATATACAACAGGATAATCAGATAATTGAACTTGAGGTTTCTGACACCGAAGAAGCAGGAGCTAGAATATTAAGCTTTTTACTAAAAGAAAAAATTCAGATAATCCGTTATGAAATCACAGAACCATCTCTGGAAAATATTTTTATGAAGGTGATAGATTAATAGACAGGACATTCCACACATCTTATATATACGGTATCATAAGGTGGTCGGTGATATGTATGTGAGTTAAGGTAAAAATCAGACATGTGCAGCCCTTGGAAAGTTTCATGCAATAGCTAATGACTGTAATACAGGAGGCTGCAGCAGACAGGAGTTTCATAATGAATAATATAAAATCGCTTTCCAAATATAAAGCTACGAAGGCTGTTGAAAACGAAAACTCTGGTTTTTGGGGGATAAGAGGATACATTGCTTTTACTAAAAAGGAGTTGTTAGAGCAAATACGTACTTATAAGCTACTGATATTTTTTGCAGCATTTTTGATGTTCGGATTAATGAGCCCTCTGCTTGCCAGATTAATGCCGAATATCCTCTCATCTATGGACATGGGAGGGATAAAACTAGAGCTTCCAAGCCCCACGGTGATGGATGCCTACGCCCAGTTTTTTAAGAATCTTACACAAATGGGGATTTTGGTATTATTACTGGTCTTTGGTGGCAGTTTATCTGGTGAATTTGTAAAAGGCACCTTGCTTCAGATACTTGCCAAGGGATTATCCAGAACAGCTGTATTACTGGCAAAATATACTGCAGCCGTTCTATTATGGACAGGAGGTTTTCTGCTGTCAGTAATAATAAATTATATCTATACGGTATATCTTTTTGACAAGGGATACTTGCCGAATCTGTCCCTTTCACTGTTCTGTTTATGGCTGTTTGGTATGTTCCTTATTTCATTGATATTTTTATCCAGTACCATAGCACCGGGAGCTTTCGGCGGTCTGATCCTTACCGTTATTGCATTGGCAGCAATGTTAATGGGTACTGTATTTAATAGCGTTGCAAAATTTAATCCTGTTACTTTGGCTTCTGTAAATACAGAATTGCTAAACGGAACAATAGATGCCAAGGCCGTTTATGTGACAATTATCATAACCGTAATCCTGACGATTTGTTCACTGCTCCTGTCTATCTTTTTGTTTAAGAAAAAAAGGATGTAAATCCGGCTAGTGAAATAAATGTAAGTTCCACTTAGTAAAAGAAGAATGCAAGTTCCATTGAAAAGAATGTAAAATCCGGTAAGTAAAAAAGGAAGCAAGTTTTAGTTGGAGAAAAAAGGAAGCAAGTTCCAGTTAGTAAAAGAAGAATGAAAGAACCGGTTAGAGGAAAAGAATGCAAGTTCTGATTAGAGAAAAGAAGAATTAAAGTTAGGATAGGTCAAAAGAAGCTGTCAGTTAAATGACAGCTTTTTACTGTTTCGAAAACGGATGTTCTCAGATAGTTGATTGTTGTGCCCAACTGGGGTATAATGCTTGTACGAATGCTTATGTTTAGGACAGACAGATGGGATTTTAGGAGGTACCGATGAATTTCAGACCATGCATTGACATACACAACGGTAAAATCAAGCAGATTGTAGGCGGCAGCCTGACAGATGAAAACAGAAAAGCAGCAGAGAATTTCGTGTCCGAAAAAGGCGGTGAATATTATGCCGGCCTTTATAAAAAAGACGGTCTTAGAGGTGGACATATAATTATGCTCAATCCAGCCGGAACGAAAGAATATGAGCTTGACAGAATTCAGGCAGAAAGAGCCTTAAAGGAATTTCCGAAAGGACTTCAGATCGGAGGCGGTATAACCGATAAGAATGCCTGTCAGTTTCTTGAAGCTGGAGCCTCTCATGTAATTGTTACTTCCTTTGTATTTCAGAATGGTTCTATTCATTATGATAACCTTAGCCGGATATCGGATGAAACCGGCAGAGACAGATTGGTTCTGGATTTAAGCTGTCGCAAAAAAGGCGAAGACTACTATATAGTAACCGATCGCTGGCAGAAATTTACCGAGGAAAAGCTCTCGGTGGAACTTCTTATGAAATTAGCAGGTTACTGCAGTGAATTTCTTATACATGCAGTTGATGTTGAGGGGAAATCAGCTGGTATTGATAAAGACCTCATAGAGCTGCTGAAAGAGTGGCAGGGTTGTCCGGTAACCTATGCGGGAGGCGTCGGAAGCTTTAAGGATCTGGAGTTAATAAAGGAAATAAGCGGCGGTATGATAGATGTAACCATAGGCAGTTCCCTTGATTTATTTGGCGGGCCAATGAAATACAGGGAAGTAGTAGATTGGTTTCAGTCGAAATAATGTTAAGAAAATATAATGATAGAAAGGATGCCACAATAGATACTTGTCCTGTAATTTGTGGCGGTATCGCAGGACATCTGCGGTATGCAAGGTTATAGAATGGAAGCTTATACAGGGTTTGCCCAGGTTTATGATATTTTTATGGATAATGTGCCCTATGAAGAATGGGCAGATAATATAAGAAGCATGCTGATGAAATACGGGGTGAAGGACGGTTTGATTCTGGACCTTGGTTGCGGTACCGGAAATATTACCAGGCGCCTTGCCGACTACGGTTATGATATGATTGGCATTGATATATCAGAAGAAATGCTGGGTATTGCCATTGAAAATAAATATGAAGAAGACGGTGAAGCTCGTCCTAACAGTAAAAGAGAAGATATTCTGTATCTTAACCAGGATATGAGAAGCTTTGAACTTTATGGAACCATTGGAGCAGTTATCTGCAGCTGTGACAGCATAAATTATATACTAAAAGAAGAAGAGTTAAAACAGATCTTTCGACTGGTAAATAACTATCTGGATCCCGGCGGTATATTTTTATTCGATATGAATACAGAGTATAAGTATAAAAATATTCTTGGAGACAGTGTTATTGCAGAAAATAGGGAAGATTGCAGCTTTATCTGGGAAAATTATTATAATGAGACAGATAATTTAAATGAGTATCAGGTAACAATATTCGTAAAGTCAGAAACAGATGAGGAGGATAACTCCAGGCAAAAGGCTGTGGGAAATCTCTATGAGAAATTCAGTGAAACTCATTACCAGAAAGCTTATTCCATAGAACGTATAAAAGAACTTCTCATAGAAGCCGGGATGGAGTTTATTGGTGTTTACGATGGCTATTCAGAAGCAGTACCAGTTGAAAATACAGAACGAGTTTGTTTTCTGGCAAGAGAGAAATATCAACAGGGAAAAGAATATAATGCAGACTGAATTCAACTTCTAGTGGATGCATAACAGGTTTTTAGAAAGGTTAGGTAAGAAATGGCAGATTATATAATAAGAGCAACAGCTGCAGACAATCAGATTCGTGCATTTGCAGCAACAACAAGAGAATTGGTAGAGTATGCAAGAAGTGTTCATAATACAAGTCCGGTAGCAACTGCAGCCTTAGGCAGAATGCTGACAGCAGGTGCCATGATGGGTAGTATGATGAAAGGAACCGATGATTTGCTGACTCTTCAGATTAAAAGTGATGGACCAATCGGCGGTATTACGGTTACAGCAGATGCCTCTGCCAACGTGAAGGGGTATGTCTATCACCCGGAGGTTATGCTGCCTCCAAGTCCTGCAGGGAAGCTGGATGTAGGCGGTGCCGTAAATCCCGGAATCTTAAGCGTAATTAAAGATATGGGATTAAAGGAACCCTATGTAGGCCAGACGCAGCTGGTATCAGGTGAGATTGCGGAAGATCTGACCTATTATTTTGCAGCATCGGAGCAGATTCCTTCTTCTGTAGCCTTGGGAGTACTGATGAATAAAGATAATACGGTCAGAAAAGCCGGCGGCTTTATTATACAGCTTCTACCCTTTGCAGAGGAAGAGGTAATACAGAAGCTGGAGGAAAAGTTAGCAAGCCTTCCCTCTATTACTTCTTTGTTAGTGGAATATGAAACACCTGAGAGAATTCTTGAAATTATTCTTGGTGATATGGGGCTTTCCATTATGGATAAGATGGATACGAAGTTCGAGTGTAACTGTACAAAGGAAAGAGTAGAGAAGGCGATTGTGAGTATTGGTAGAACAGAAATACAGGAAATGATCGATGAGGACAAGCCTATTGAAGTAAACTGTCATTTCTGCAGTACCCATTATCACTTTACAGTAGATGATTTGAAAGATATCATAACTAGAAGTAAATAAGTAAATAAGTAAATAAGTAAATAAGCAAATAAGCAAATAAGAAAATGAGTAATAAGTAAATGGGTAAATAAGGAGACTGGTTAATGAAGAAATCGGTTAATAAGAATAATCATCTAAGTAGATATATTGGCAATTAGGTAATAATTAAGTTGTTTCAGCATCTGATTCAACTAAAGTAAATATGAACAAAAGTAACCGGGTACATATATTTGTGCCCGGTTATTTTTGCTTGAACCATTTGGGAATAAACACTTGTTGTATATTTTAAAGGCATAAATTACGAAAAGGCATAAATTATGAAAGGCATAAATTACGAAAAGGCATAAATTACGAAAGGCATAAATTACGAAAGGCATAAATTATGAAAGGCATAAATTATGAAAGGCATAAATTATGAAAGGCATAAATTATAAAAGGCATAAATTATAAAAGGTAAAAATGATTGAAGGTATAAATTGTAAAAATATATATTAGTAAAGTATATAATAATTTTAAGGTTACATGATGATGATAGAAGTTTTTTATACAACTTACTGTTAATTTATGGTATATATAATTTGAAATATTACCCATTAAATGTTATATTAAAACTATATACTAACGATAAAGCGCAGCTAATTTTTTTATCTGTATCTTGAACATAACCTACTGTTGTCATGTTCCATGTGCTACTCTTATTCTATACTAATGGGAGGAAAAGAAGAGTGAAAGAAAATAATAAATCGAAAGGATGCCACGTGTAAATTCTTTCGCTCTTATTTATTTGTGGCAGTATCGCAGGTAGGCCTGTGATATGCAATGGGTATAAAGAATGAATGAAGAAATAATCGCTAGAGCCGGAGAAATCATTGCTAGTAAGACTGGTGGCGGAAATGAGGGATACTGTGTATTGGCACTGATTGACAAGAAAGGTTATCCGACAACCTCAACGATATCCGCTTCCAAAGCCGATGGGATAAATTGGATTACATTTTGCACCGGTCTTGGCAGCGACAAAACCAAACGAATTGAGAAATGTAACCGTGCCAGTGTCTGCTTTGATTCTTTTGAACATAATATTACACTGGTGGGTACCATTGAGATATTAACAGACCCTGAAATTAAAAAAGAGATGTGGTATAAGGGACTTGTAAATCATTTTAATGGACCTGATGATCCCAACTATTGCGTTTTGCGTTTTAGAACGGAACGGTACAATCTTCTTGTAGATTGGAAGGAAGCAAGCGGTGATTTATGAAGAGAATACTTATACAAATCTACGTAAAAAACAGAGCGGAAGCCTTTGAGTTTTATAAAAACAGCTTTTAACAACGAACTTGGGTGGTGTGATAGGGATGAAAACGGAAACATTATACATGCAGAGCTTGATATATGTGGGCAAAATATAGCAGTGGGTGAATTATATAGCGAACCCAAAGAGATGACAGGCGGAAATACTATGCAGTTTTGCTTGCAATTCGACAAAGGGGAAGAACAATTCAGCCTGAGGCCCAAAGTTAATACAATATAAGAAAGGATAGGCTATTATATGAGAATTGAAAAAGCAACACCTGAATCACAAGGAATCCCTTCTTCAGCGATTCTAAACTTTTTAAACAAGGTAAATCAACAGGAATTAGAAGTTCATTCGTTTATGCTGCTAAAGAACGGAAGAAACATCGCCGATTGCTGGTGGAAACCATATGCAGCCCAATACAGGCATCAGTTATTTTCCCTGAGCAAGAGCTTTACATCTATTGCAATTGGTTTGGCTGTTGAAGAAGGCTTGCTAACAACAGGTACACTGGTTGCTGACATTTTTGCTGATGAAATGAAAGAACTAGGTGAAAAGGTTGATGAAAAAATAAAGAAAATGACCGTCAAGAACCTTCTCACAATGGGAACCGGAATGACTTATGAAAACTGGGTATGGGATGAGGGAGATAATTCTAACAACATACTTAAATTTTTAAGCTCCCATGTAAAAAATGAGCCAGGGAGCACTTTTTTCTATAATACACTTGCTACATATATGTGCTCAGCCATAATTACCAGGTTAACCGGACAAAAGCTTGTAGATTACCTTATGCCGAGGTTGTTCGAACCTCTGGGTATCGACCCCTTCTGGGAAGAGGACAAATTAGGTATCAGTTATGGTGGTTTTGGATTAAATATAAGAACGGAGGATATTGCTGTTTTTGGGCAAATGCTGCTTCAAAACGGAAAATTTAATGGCAGGCAGCTTGTACCGGAGGCCTGGGTAAAAGAAGCGACCTCCAAACAAATCAATAATGGTGAAGATGCTGGCAGCGATTGGGCGCAGGGATATGGTTACCAGTTCTGGAGATGTGTGCCTGATGGTGTATACCGTGGAGACGGCATGTATGGGCAATACTGTATCGTGATGCCTGATCAGAACTGTGTGATTGCCGTAACCAGCAACCTTGACATGGACAAATTTATGAAGCTTATTTGGAAGGACCTTCTTCCGTGGTTGGGCGGAGAGGAAGCCATGCCTCAAAGCAAGGATTATGACAGGCTGATGGAGTTTGTAACCAGACAAACACATCTAAAAGTGAACGAAAATGCAGAAGAGTATCCAACCTTTCGAGGAGTTTACAAGCTTGCTTCAGATACCAAAGTCCCAGATGAATTTAAGATCAATAAATTAAGTATTAATTTTGAAAATGGAGAGTGCCTCCTTGCACTTTATAAGGAGGGTAATCTACAGCCCTTATATGTAGTTCGTTTTGTGGAAAAACAGTGGGTAGAAACTGCAAAACCCTTCTGGTTTTCGGAGCATTTTTACAGGGCTGTCTGTTATGGTGAGTGGAACAACGAAGAGTTTGCAGCCAACGTATGGCACTATGAGACTCCTGTCAATACAAAGCTCTGTTTTGCATTCAGTGAGGAGAGAAAAAGCCTGACGTTACAAGTTAAAGGACAGATTGAATTGTCACTTAAATATATTAGCGCATAGAATATTTTACAATAGCCGAGGAATTAAAGTTGGAATTACTGTTCAGGCATTATTATTTGGCTTAATGCATGGTTTGCCATTCGGATTGGTTACAGGAAATGCATTAGTGGTTATTTTGCTGACTCTTCTTCCAGGGGTTATGGGATGGATTGAAGGATGGCTGAATGGAAAATGTGCATCAGGTTCAATTGTTCCAAGTTGGATAATGATATTCCTCCATGAATATATTATACGGGCTGAGTGCAGCTTTTTAAATAGAATAAGTATGTTTAAGGTAATGAGATTTGAGAGAATAATAAAGATAAAGTATAAAGCCTAAAAAATGCAGGATAAAGGATGGTGAGTTATGGCAAAATATGAACGAAAATTAAAAGGAGACTTCCAGGAACTATTGAACTGGGTACATAGAGATATTATCAATGGCAGTTCTTCGGTTAGCTATGAGGATGGCAGTGATTTTGTCTTGCCAGGATCAAGGGTAGCTGTCCGGGTCTATGAAAGGTACAGTATGGCTGGCGGTAATCGTGTAAGCATGAATGTAACGATTGCAGGAGCTGGTGATGATTTATTTATCAGTGCGATTACCTCTGGAGGCAGCCAGGCAGTATTTTTTAAGATGAATACCATTGGTGAAGAAACATTTTTGGAATTATGCAAAGAATCAGTGCAAAACTATATACGAAAATAATAAAGTAATAAACATTTCCCAGGGGTTATCCAATCCTTGCTACAATACTCCAGGTAGGAAGAGGGAAACTGATATCAGCGTGCATTAAAAGCGAAAACTTCATAATGGAGGCAGTATATGAATTATACGAATACATGGGGAACTGAAGTAATTGATATTGCATTAACTTATGCAAATCATGAATGGTATGATGCTGAGAACAACGTAAAACATGGACTTGATTCCTGCAATAACATGGTTGATACGCCAGATGTAACCTGGACTGGTATTGAGCTCCATTGTGGATGGTGGAAGGTAGAGGAAATGAATAAAGGGATTCCTTATAGCTGGGGTGGAGCCTCTACTCTAGAGGAATTTGACAGAGGTTTATTGGACGGGAAATATGCAGGAAATGTACCGGAAGATAAGACACGGCGTGGTAGTTATGATTGTGTGGGAATAGACTGTTCAGGGTTATTAAGTGTTTGTTGGAAACTGCCGGACAGAGTAACTACAAGAGATATTCCCAATATTGCTAATAGAATCGAAACACAAGAGGATATAAGAAAGGGAGATATTCTTGCAAAGCTTGGAAATCATGTAATGTTATTCGTTGGATTTAGCAAAGAGGAGAAAGATACAGCTATTATAATTGATTCTACAAGAAGTACTGGAAAAGTCTCTATGAGGGAAGTAAATATGGAGGTATTATTTCATAAAGGTTATGGGATATATCGAAAGATTTGATTTCATATAGCAAAATGATAATATCATGAGAGGAGACTGGGAATGAAGCATTTACTAAAAAGTGGATTTGCTATTATGATATATGCAGTTCTAATACTCATTTTAGATGTTGAAATAGGAATAGGTATAAAGGATAAATGGGATAAGCTGATGAAGTGGGCCAGACAATAAGTACATTCATGAACGATGAAAGGAGGGGAAACTCTCCTTTTATTTATTATCGAAAGGAATAATCTACTATGATAATTGAAATGAAATTCAAACCGATGTAAAATATATTAAGAAACTTTCGTAAAATATAGAACGGTAGCATAATAAGGAGATTGCCGTAGAATAAAATAACAGTCATACTTCCAGATAAAAACACATTTCTATGTAAAATATACAAATTATCCTTCGCTTTTACATTGCTGTTTTACGAAAGATATAGTAAAATAAGAATAGCGCATAGACAAGATATCAGTGTATCGCAAGAGCAACTTGCGAAATATTTCGTGAAATGAAAAGGAGTGTTATAATGAATTACGGTTATTTCGATGAAGAACAGAAAGAATATGTAATCACAAAACCCAATACGCCTGCACCTTGGGCGAATTATCTTGGCTCTCCGGAATATGGGGCTATTATATCCAATAATGCGGGTGGTTATAGTTTTGTAAAGAGTGGTGCAAACGGAAGAATTCTTAGATATCATTTTAACAGCGATGATACACCGGGCAGGTATCTTTATATCAGAGATGACGAATCCGGTGATTACTGGTCTGCTTCCTGGCAGCCGGTAGGTAAGGATTTAACGGTATAGAAGAATGAATGCCGCCATGGTACGGCTTATACCAGGATGACTGCGGAATATGCAGGTATAACCAGTGAAGCTCTATATTATGTTCCTCTGAATAAGACCTATGAGGTATGGAGACTGAAAGTTAAGAATGATTCTGATGTGGTAAGAAAGCTGTCTGCCTTTAGCTATGCGGAGTTTACCAATGACAGCAATTATGAGCAGGATCAGATTAATCTGCAGTATACTTTATTTATAACCAGAACATATTTTAAGAACAATAAAATATTCCAGACAATAAATGAGAATGAACTGAAAAACGCCGAAGGCAGCAACGGCAAAGAGCGTTTCTTTGGCTGTGTAGGTGCTGAGGTTACCTCCTACAATGGTGACAAAGGGGCATTTATAGGGAATTACCATACCTACGGCAATCCTGTGGCAGTAGAAAGAGGACGCTGCGACAATGTGTTAAACTACAACTCAAACGGCTGCGGCGCCCTTCATTCAGCCTTTACCTTAAATCCCGGTGAGACAAAAGAAATCGTATATATTCTTGGCAGATACAACGACAAAGAATCCGATAAGATCTTAAAAGAGTATGAAGACCTTAGTGTAACCGAAAAAGAGCTTAAGGAATTAAAGGATTACTGGCACAGCAAGCTGAATAATTTTCAGGTAAGCACCCCCAGCAAAGAATTTGATAGTATGATCAATACCTGGAACGCGTATCAGTGCTTTATTACCTTCATCTGGTCCAGAGCAGCTTCTTTCGTTTACTGCGGACAGAGAAACGGCTATGGATACCGTGATACCGTACAGGATATCCAGGGAATTATCCATCTTGATCCTGCTATGGCAAAGGAAAGAATCCGCTTTATGCTATCTGCTCAGGTAGATAACGGCGGTGGTCTGCCGCTGGTTAAATATGATCACAATGCAGGTCATGAGGATACTCCTGATGATTATTCCTATGTACAGGCTACGGGTCATCCCGCCTATCGTGCTGATGATGCCCTATGGTTATTCCCTACTATCTTAAAATACATCGGAGAGACCGGGGATACCCAGTTCCTGAAAGAGGTTGTTCCTTATGCCAACAAAGATGAGGATACGGTATACGGGCATTTAAAACGCGCAATCCTGTTCTCTATGGAAAGAATGGGAGATCATAATATGCCTGCCGGTCTTCATGCAGACTGGAACGACTGCTTAAGACTGGGTAAGAAAGGTGAATCAACCTTTGTTGCTCTCCAGCTTTATTATGCCATGAGTATTATCAAAGATTTTGCAGAAGATCAGAACGACAGTGATTATATTGAATACATCAATAAGGTACAGGCAGAACTGGGAGATGTTATTCAGAAGCTTTGCTGGGAAGACGACAGATATATTCGTGGAATCAAAGAAGACGGTCAGGTTATCGGCTCAAAGAAAGATAAAGAAGCAAGCATGTGGCTGAATCCCCAGTCCTGGTCAGTTATCAGCGGGCTTGCAAGCAAGGAACAGGCAGAAGCAGCACTGGAATCCGTACACAGAGAATTAAATACCCCCTATGGTGTAAGAGTTATGGCACCTTCCTTTAAGGATCATGCCTTCCCCGGAGCTCTTGCCATTCTCTTTAACCCATCCACAAAAGAAAACGGCGGTATCTTCTCTCAGCCACAGGGATGGATTATACTTGCAGAAAGCCTAATGGGACACGGAAACAGAGCTTTTGAGTACTTTAAAGAAAGCTCCCCGGCTTCCTTAAATGATAAGGCAGAGATCCGTGTATTAGAGCCTTATGTTCACGGACAGTTTACAGAAGCAACGGAAAGTCCTTTTGAAGGACGTTCACATGTGCACTGGCTCACCGGAACCGCCTCCACAGTCATGGTTGGCTGTGTGGAAGGTATTCTTGGTATGAGACCGGTTCTGTACGGTCTGAGAGTTGCGCCGGCCATTCCTTCTGACTGGAAAGAGATAACCATTAATAAATCTTTCAGAGGAAAGCTCTTAAATATCAAAGTAGAGAATCCAAACGGTGCTGAAGGCGGTTACAGGGAAATATATCTAAACGGAGTAAAGCTTTCCGATAATTATATTCCTGAGAACCAGATGAAGGAAAAGAATGAAGTGATTTTGATAATGTAATAAAAAATATAGGCCAGGGCTGTCATTGAGATAGCTCTGGCCTATATTTTATTGTTAGAAATATTTTTACAGATGATTCAAGCTTTTTTTGCTAAGGAGCTCAAGACGGTAACGTTCAAGTTCACGCGCGATTTCATCATCCGGTAACTGATTCCTGTATATTTCTATCATTTTTCCTATCATAAATTCTTTATTTTCCTGATTAAGCCTGTCATAATAACGTATGAGTTTCTTGTGCTCCGTTGTCAACGGTAGGGTCTGATAATTAGGTATTGCATTGGTATTGCTTTGCATTGTATTTTCAATTTGGGTTTGAGAATTGCTTATTCCTAGAAGAAAATCGGTGGAGACATTGAAAAACTTAGCCAATGACAGTAAGGTTTCTACAGTTGGGAGCTTTTTGCCGTTTTCATAGTATGCAATGGTGCTTTGGGTCAGATTTAATCTTTGCGCCAGATCCTTCTGGGTTAATCCTCTGTGTTCTCTCAATTCTTTTAATCTTGCATCAAACAAAACAGCACCTCCTGATTTGATATTATATAATAATTTATAACTGTTTGGTGTTAATATAACCAAGATAAATAATTTCATTGACAAATATGACTTAAAGTCATAAAATGTAAACATGACCGGGCCTAAAAAGTTAAATTGTAGTAGGAGTACTTTGAGTTCAGAAGCTTTGGTCATAAATATGCCCAGACTAAAAATCCAAGTCTAATGGAAGTGCGAAGCCCCTCAAAACTCTCCACATTGGATATTAGTGATGTGCACTATGACGAATTGCTACATTGATACCAAAGAATCTGTGAGATCTGAAATCATCAGCTTACAGGTTTTTTGGTTTTTTCATATAATGCCTGAATTAATAAGTAAAAAGCTGAAAAAATAGAAAAATATTAGTAAAACTTATAAATTTAATTAGAAGAAACTAAGGGCAAAGAGCTGGAAATTACGATTTATCTATTGC
The DNA here is from genome assembly GCA_002434335.1 of Lachnoclostridium sp. UBA6558. GTDB lineage: Bacteria > Bacillota > Clostridia > Lachnospirales > Lachnospiraceae > Anaerocolumna. The sequence continues at coordinate 34,730 of DJJW01000030.1, forward strand.
GATTCTGATTTTGTAGGATATAATAAGAAGAGTAAGACAAGCTTTGTGTGTAGAGTAATAACATGATGTGATAACAACACAGATAGGAGCCGAATATGGAAAAGTTAGAAATGCTTTATGAAGGTAAGGCTAAAAAAGTTTTTAAAACAGCACAGGAAGATGTTTATATTGTTGATTATAAAGACGATGCAACTGCATTTAATGGCTTAAAGAAAGGAACCATAATCGGAAAAGGTGTTATTAACAACCGAATGTCCAATCATCTGTTTAAATTACTGGAACAAGAAGGCGTAACCACGCACTTTATTGAAGAATTAAGTGACAGGGAAACTGCCGTCAAGAAAGTTGAAATTGTACCCTTAGAGGTTATTATTCGTAATGTATCTGCCGGAAGCTTTGCCAAGAAGTTAGGAATGGAAGAAGGCATTAAATTACTTGCTCCCACTTTGGAATTCAGCTATAAGAATGATGACCTGGGAGATCCTATGATTAATGATTACTATGCCATTGCCTTAGGTCTTGCAACAAGAGAAGAAATCGATAAGATTACTGAAATGACATTTAAGGTAAATGAAGTACTTAGCAAATATTTTGCAGAGTGTGGCATTGAATTGATAGATTTTAAGATAGAATTCGGAAGACATAAGGGAGAAGTTATCCTGGCAGATGAGATTTCACCGGACACCTGCAGACTATGGGATATCAAGACCCGCGAAAAATTAGATAAAGACCGTTTCAGAAGAGATATGGGTAATGTAGAAGATGCTTATAAGGAAGTATTACAGAGAATTGGTCTCGCTTAAAGATTACAGTCTGGGTTGTTGCAAATAGAAGGAATGGTATGTACTGTACCGGATTTTGCAGCAGCCCATTCTTAATTAAAGTCAGTAAACATTTGGTATGGAAGAAAGGATGTATAAACTGATATTGGTATAAGAATAAAACACGTGTATTAGTTTGTATCAGAAAGGATTTTAAATGGATAAGAGCGCGCAATTTGACACCTGGGATTCAGATGAGTTACATGAAGAATGCGGAGTTTTTGGTATCTATGACTTTGACGGCAATGATATTGCTTCAACCATTTATTACGGGCTATTTGCTTTACAGCACAGAGGACAGGAAAGCTGCGGTATTGCAGTAAGCGATACCAATGGTCCCAAGGGCAGCGTAAAGTCTTATAAAGGTTTGGGACTGGTAAATGAGGTGTTCACACCGGAAAGCCTGGAGGGCTTGCAGGGAAATATCGGTGTGGGTCATGTACGTTATTCTACGGCAGGAGCCAGTAACAGAGAGAATACCCAGCCTCTGGTTTTAAATTATGTCAAAGGAACTTTGGCACTTGCACATAATGGTAACCTGGTTAATGCCATGGAATTGAAAGATAAGCTGTCCTATACAGGAGCAATCTTTCAGACAACCATAGATTCAGAAGTTATTGCCTATCTTATAGCAAGGGAGAGATTACAGACCCGCAGCGTAGAAGAGGCTGTTAAGAACGCCATGGTAAAATTAAAGGGAGCATATTCCCTGGTTATCATGAGCCCGAGAAAATTAATCGGTGCAAGAGATCCTTTCGGCTTCCATCCCCTTTGTATCGGTAAAAGAGNNATTCCTACATTCTGGCATCAGAAAGTACAGCCCTTGACACAATTGGTGCAGATTTTGTAAGAGACGTGGAACCCGGTGAAGTTGTTATGATCAACAAAGACGGAATTCATTCGGATATGTCACTGGCACAGCCTACGAAAGCAAAATGTATCTTTGAATATATTTATTTTGCAAGACCGGACAGCTATCTTGACAATATCAGCGTATATAATTCGAGAATTATGGCGGGAAGAATACTGGCACAGACCCACCCCGTGGAAGCAGATATTGTTGTAGGAGTGCCGGATTCCGGTAATTGAGCCGCTTACGGTTATTCCCTGGAATCGGGAATACAGCTGGCAACTGCATTTGTAAAGAACAGCTATGTGGGAAGAACCTTTATTAAACCCAAGCAGTCCATGAGAGAATCCAGTGTAAGAGTTAAGCTTAATGTAATAAAAGATGTAGTGAAGGGAAAGCGTGTCATTATGATAGATGATTCTATTGTAAGAGGCACCACCAGTGAACGTATTGTAAGAATGCTTAAGAATGCAGGAGCCAGTGAGGTTCATGTAAGAATCAGTTCACCGCCTTTTCTCTATCCCTGTTATTTTGGAGTGGATGTACCTTCTGATGACCAGCTGATTGCCCATAACAATACAGTTGAAAATATATGTGATATGATTGGTGCAGATTCTCTTGGATATCTGGGTGTGGACAGGCTCAGCGAGCTGATAGACGGTGACAAGGGGTATTGTGATGCCTGCTTTACGGGAAATTATCCCATAGAGCCGCCGACAGAGGATATACGTGGAGTNNGTGAAATTAACATAGTAGTGTCAGTGCTTATAAGATAATAAATTTCAATGGTTGTTTTATGAATTCATAAAAAGAGCTTGCAAAATATATTAATTTTAAGGATAATTAGATACAAAGAATAAAAGGGGAGTGCCGGAATTGTACGAAAAGACTGGCAGTCCCCACATCTGCGGTCAGGTCATAAATAGGTGAATCTGCAGATGGTAGCACAGTAACGGCTGAAAGAAGAGTGCCGTCAATACAGGAGGAAGCAATGAGTAATGATAAATATGTAAGTCCCATGTCAGAGAGATATGCCAGCAAAAAAATGCAATATATATTTTCCCCCGATATGAAATTCAGAACCTGGAGAAAACTCTGGATAGCACTTGCTGAGGCAGAAAATGAACTTGGGCTTCCTGTGACAAGAGAACAGATTGATGAACTGAAGAAATATCAGGATGACATTAACTATGAGGTAGCAAAAGAAAGAGAAGCTCTGGTACGCCATGATGTTATGTCCCATGTTTATGCCTATGGTGTACAATGCGAGAAAGCCAAGGGAATTATCCATCTTGGTGCAACCTCCTGTTATGTTGGCGATAATACAGATATTATCGTTATGACGGAGGCTTTAAAGTTAATTCGTACAAAGCTCCTTAATGTAATGGACAAGCTTAAGAGCTTTGCCATGGAATACAGAGATCTTCCGACCCTTGCTTTTACACACTTTCAGCCGGCACAGCCTACTACAGTTGGAAAGCGAGCAGCACTGTGGCTGATGGAATTAAAACTGGACTTTGATGATGTGGAATACCTGATTGATTCCATGAGACTTCTTGGCTCAAAAGGTACTACCGGTACACAGGCTAGCTTTTTGGAATTATTTGAAGGAGACCATGAAAAAGTAAAAGCACTGGATAAAAAGATTGCGGAAAAAATGGGTTATGCGGATTGTTACCCAGTATCCGGTCAGACTTATTCCAGAAAAGTAGATACCAGAGTATTAAATGTTCTTGCAGGAATTGCAGCCAGTGCTCATAAATTCTCAAATGATATCAGGTTATTGCAGCATTTGAAGGAAATTGAAGAGCCCTTTGAGAAGAACCAGATCGGTTCCTCTGCTATGGCTTATAAGAGAAATCCAATGAGAAGCGAACGTATTGCGTCACTGGCTAATTATGTTATCTGTGATGCCTTAAACCCTGCTATAACTTCCTCTACCCAATGGTTTGAGAGGACACTGGATGATTCTGCCAATAAACGTATCAGCGTACCGGAAGGTTTTCTGGCAGTGGACGGAATTCTTGACCTTTATTTAAACGTAGTAGATGGCCTGGTGGTTTATCCAAAGGTTATTGAAAAGCATATTATGGCGGAGCTTCCTTTTATGGCGACAGAAAACATTATGATGGATGCTGTAAAAGCAGGCGGTGACAGACAGGAACTTCATGAAAGGATTCGTACCCTTTCCATGGAGGCCGGACGTAATGTAAAGGAAAAGGGGCTCGATAACAATCTGCTGGAATTAATTGCTGCAGATCCTTCCTTTAACCTGACCCTGGAAGAACTGAAGCAGACCATGGATCCTAAGAAGTATGTAGGACGTTCCAAAGAACAGGTGGAGGAATTTATTGAGGAAGTAATTAATCCTCTTTTAGAAGAGAATAAAGAGACTCTTGGAATAACAGCGGACATTAAGGTTTGATTGAAAGACGGAGTGATTGAGACTGCTCCGATAGATATAGAAAAGGATGTTGCTTTTAAACAATGTTGCGGTAAGCCTCCTGGCTTTCTCCATGCACTGGCTGAAAGACACATTAACAAGGAAAGAAAATTCAGGCTGGGCATACGTCCAGCCTGTTTCATATTCCAATATTTCAGCTATATTGCATTCATTTTATTCAAATCCATACAGCTTAAAAACTGAAACCTTGCTAATACTTATTCCATAGTTACTATATACATACCTTAAGTTCTCGCTGAAATAGCTAATGCCAAAATAAATTCCTTTGGGAAAACCTGATAAACCAAGTGAAACAAGAATTCATAGATTATATTATAATTGCCTGTACGGATTTAAATGTTGTTGTAGATTTGTTAACGGCACCGATACATTTCATTGATTCCTCTAAATCTCTGGCTTCAGCTGTGGTTAAAAAGTATTTGGAGTTAACAAAACAGAATGAATCAATCCGGACTATAGGGAGCTTCTTATAAACAGTTCCTAAATAGGCAGTAATACATAACTGCATAAAAAAATTGGAAGCAGTTCCCTGTCTTGGACTGAAATACCCGGAGGGCTGTAAATACACTGCTAAAACAAAAAAACATCTGGCAGGCGGCTGTAAAATAGCCTTGCAATTACCGAAGCAACCCCTTACAATAGAGATGTATGTAATGTTATTACTACGGTAGTTAAAAACAGGAAAGCGAGGAGCAGGAGTATGGAATTTAAACAGGAACCAAACCGTATTTATCTGGAAGACGGAGAAGGTAAGACAATTGCGGAAGTTACTTTCCCCGAGATTTATGCAGGAACAGTAAACGTCAATCATACCTTTGTAGATGATTCCCTGAGAGGGCAGGGTATTGCCGGAAAATTAATGGAAGAGCTGACACAAAAGCTTCGTGCCGAGAACAAAAAGGCGGTGCTGACCTGTTCCTATGCAGTAAAATGGTTTGAAAAGAATACAGAGTATAAAGATTTAGTTAAGAAGGTTTAACGTAAGTGCCGGGATTATAGCATATAAATTAAGCGTATAAGCACAAAAATGCTATAGTAACTTATATTGGTTTTGTTTGGATAGATTTTAGAATATATAAGCTAATGCGTATTTGTCTGCCAAAGTATAATAATATATTCTGTTTTATGTTTGGCAGATAAAATTGAACTTATATGTTAATCTGTCTGTGTTAAGGAAAGAGGATGGGATGAACATACAAATTTTCGGGAAATCCAAATGTTTTGATACGAAAAAAGCAGAAAGGTATTTCAAGGAAAGAAGAATTAAGTATCAGATGATAGACTTAAGGAAGCACGGTATGAGCCTTGGCGAATATAAAAGTGTGAAAACGGCTGTGGGCAGTATGAGCAGACTGATGGATGAGCATTCCAAGGAATATGAAGAGAATTATGTAAAGTACCTGTCAGATGAAGTAGATAAAGAAGAAAAACTCCTGGAGCATCAAGGGATGTTTCAGACCCCAATCGTAAGAAACGGCAGACAGGCAACAGTGGGATATCAGCCTGATATCTGGAAAGACTGGGTATAGGCGTAAGAATTTGAGGAATCCTTTGGATACGAAAGGCACATATGGATATAAGTCTGGAATACTATAAAATATTTTATTATGTGGCAAAGACAGGAAGCTTTACGGCAGCAGCTGAGAAACTGAGTATCTCCCAGCCTGCTGTCAGTCAGGCTGTCAAGCTGTTGGAAAGAGAGCTTGACGGAAGCTTTTTTTTGCGGACACAAAAGGGAGTAAGGCTGACACCGGAAGGTGAAATGCTCTATTCCTACATAGCTGCCGGGTATGAGAGTATTTTAAAGGGTGAGGAACTTTTGAGAAGGAGACTTGACCTGGAAAATGGTGAAATCAGAATAGGTGCCAGTGATATGACGCTGAAATACTATTTGCTGCCCTATCTGGAAGAATTCCATGACAAATATCCCGGTATAAAGGTGAGCGTAACCAATGCACCAACCCCTGAGACCCTGGAATATTTATATAATGGTAAGATTGATTTCGGCATTGTAAGTGAGCCCTTTTCGGCGAAAGCTTCGGTTAAGACCAAACAGGTCAAAGAAATACGAGACATATTTGTAGCAGGCAGCAGATTCTCTCAACTGTTCGGCAAAGAGCTGGAATACAGGGATTTAGGAGAACTGCCTATTATCTGCCTGGAGGGTCTCACCAGTACAAGGACATATGTAGACCAGATACTAAAAAATAACGGCGTTGTGTTAAAACCGGAATTTGAACTTGCAACCAGTGATATGATTGTGCAGTTTTCTTTAAGGAATCTTGGCGTAGGCTCTGTTGTCAATGACTTTGCAAATGAGTATATCAAGAATGGTGAGCTCTTCGAGCTTACCCTAAAAAGACAGCTGCCACCAAGACATTATTGTATTGTT
>DJJW01000030.1:41272-45153 GCA_002434335.1 Lachnoclostridium sp. UBA6558
AGCCGGAAGACTCCTTGATATGATGGGAGAATAATTCTTGGATTCACAATCCACTGGAATGAATGCTTTAATTCGTGAAAGATTTTATTATCAAGTGAAGTAAACTTTATCATCACAAGGTATAAGAACTGGAAATAATATATTTTCATATCTGGAGAGTTAAGATGATATCGTTTAATAATATACATAGCAAAAAGGAAGGATTAAGTCAGCTGAGAGTATTTGGCAGACTGATGGGACAACATGAAAAGAATAGCAAAATTTGAAAAAGTTACATTTGAACAGTTTGAGAAAGACTGGAGCGATACTTTCCCTGGAACAGATACAGAGAAAGTTGTTACTATATATGAAGCCATAGAACTACCGAAACGTGCTACAAAAGGCTCTGCAGGGTATGATTTTTACAGTCCCCTGGACTTTAGTCTGTCTCCCAGAGCTGGAATTAAGATACCTACCGGTATAAGAGTATCTATGGAAGAAGGCTGGGTGCTAAAATGTTATCCAAGAAGTGGTCTGGGCTTTAAATTCAGGCTGCAGATGAATAATACCGTTGGCATTATTGACAGTGATTATTATTATTCCGACAATGAAGGACATATCTTTGCTAAGGTTACAAACGATTCCAATGAAGGTAAAGTTGCCGAAGTAAAAGCCGGCTCAGGTTTTATGCAGGGAATATTTGTGGAGTATGGAATAACCGTAGATGATGAGTGTGAAGAAGAGCGTAACGGCGGATTTGGAAGTACCACGAAATAGTAACTTTCTCATGAAGCAAAAGTCAGGATAGTTATTTAATAATGTTCGGTTTGCCAGGCTCTGTCAAACAGAAAGGAAATGAGATGAAGGTTTTAGTCAGTGCCTGCCTTTTAGGACTGGATTGCAGATATTGCGGAACGGGTAAATACATTCATGAACTGAAAAGCCTGAGTCAGGAACATCAGTTTATTCCGGTATGTCCTGAACAACTGGGAGGTCTTCCTACACCAAGAAATCCGGTGGAGTTAAGGGAAGGGAGAGCTGTTGAACAGGAGGGAACTGACCGAACGGAGCAATTTACAAAAGGTGCGGCAGAAACCTTAAAACTAGCAGAATATTTTGAATGTAAAACAGCCATTTTAAAAGCAAACAGTCCTTCCTGCGGATACGGCCAGATATATGACGGTACATTTAAGGGTATACTCAAAGAAGGAAAAGGATTAACATCAGCTCTCCTTCAGAAAGAAGGGGTTAGAATCTTTACAGAAGAAGGTCTGGAAGACTTTAAAGTATATGCCGGGAGAATAAGGTAATGCTAATATAGCGTGTTAAACCTGTTGATTTGTTGTGTATCAAAATGCACAGATGGGAGTTCTATGAAAAGTATAACTTTATCATTACAAAAATTATCATTGCTTACATTGCTTTTATGCCTTGTTATACCGGCATCTGGCTGTCGTAAGTCAGAAGAAACGGAAGATAAGACTCTTCGTGCCATTGTAATATCGGTCCATGATGAAAGCATAATGACAGCAGTATCCGGTAAAAATGATGTCCTGACACCATTTGAACCGGTTTCGGTTCATTATAAAGATACAAAAGATCTAAATCTTCAACGCGGTACGGTTATAGATATTTTATTTGATGGTACAGTTATGGAATCCTATCCCCCTCAGATTTCTGCTAAGAAAATTAATATAGTAGAGGATGTGGCGGATAACTGGCCCCCCACAAAAGATATTCCTGAGGAATATCCTTACGAATCAGCAAAAGAGGATGGAGTATATGCAGAAGGTCTGAAAGAAACTGCAAACCTTGAACTGGTTGATCGCTTTTTGGATTACAGTACACAAGGCATCACAGCATATCTAAGAAAAGTTTCTTATACCATAGAAGGAGATCCCATCATTACGGATTTTATTTATGATAGTGGCAAATATTACGCTGTAACGGATGCTTCCAGAGATGCCTATGCCGGGGAAGAAAAGATTATAGCAAAAGAGTATTCCTATATCAATACCTATGAAAAGGAAAACACAAGGATAGTCTATCTTGCAAATCAGAAAGATATCAGCCCTGAAGATTTTGAAGAAATGGTGCTTAATCCAGATAACGAAAATCATATTGATGCAGTCATAATAGCAAATAATATGATTGCACAGTAATATAAAGCTTATCTCTCAGGGAGTATTAAAGATAAGTAAAAATTCCTGAAGGGATAAGCTTATAATAAACAGACGCTTCTTTGAAGTTAAATATAAATGCTCCGGATAAATTTCTTATAATACAGCATCCTATAATATATCAATGTCTGCCTGTATATTGAAGCAATATAACCAGGGATTATGGACAACATAAATAATATTGATTTTACTTATGTCCCAAATGTATGTATAATAGGAAAGTAATAAGGCATGGTAACTGGTTTGTTACAATGCCGTTTTTTATGCAGAAAAAGGATGACTGTATAAGAGATAACTCATGGTTGCAAAAGGAGGAAATTCTATGGTAAAAGCAATAGTAGGTGCTAATTGGGGCGATGAAGGTAAGGGTAAGATTACGGACATGTTAGGTCAGGAATCTGATATTATTGTAAGATTTCAGGGAGGCAGCAATGCGGGCCACACAATCATTAATAAGTACGGTAAATTCGCACTTCACCTTCTTCCCTCAGGTGTATTTTATGAGCACACTACCTGTATTATCGGTAATGGAGTAGCACTTAATATTCCTTATCTTTTTGAAGAAGTAAAATCCTTAACAGACAGAGGTGTGCCGGAACCTAAGCTCCTGGTTTCTGACAGAGCACAGATTATGATGCCATATCATATCCTCTTTGACCAGTATGAAGAAGAAAGACTGGGTGGTAAATCCTTTGGTTCCACCAAATCAGGTATTGCACCCTTTTATTCCGATAAATATGCAAAAATAGGCTTTCAGGTATCAGAGCTTTTCGATGAAGAGAGCTTAAAAGAAAAAGTTGAAAGAGTATGCGAAGCAAAAAATGTTATCTTAGAGCATATGTATCACAAACCTCTCATCAACACCGAAGAATTATACAATACCCTTATTGAATACAGAGAAATGGTTAAACCATATGTCTGCGATGTTTCAGCTTACCTGTATGAGGCTATAAAAGAAGGTAAGAATATCTTATTAGAGGGACAGCTTGGTGCTTTGAAAGATCCGGATTTCGGAATTTATCCTATGGTAACTTCCTCCTCTACACTGGCAGCCTACGGTGCCATAGGTGCAGGTATTGCTCCTTATGAAATCAAGGAAATCATAGCAGTTGCCAAGGCTTATTCCAGTGCTGTAGGAGCCGGTGAATTTGTAAGTGAGATTTTTGGTGAAGAAGCCGATGAGTTAAGAAAAAGAGGCGGTGACGGCGGTGAGTTTGGTGCTACCACCGGAAGACCCNNCGTATGGGCTGGTTTGATGCAGTAGCAACAAGATATGGCTGCAGAATGCAGGGAGCAACACAGGTTGCGCTTACTGTTCTGGATGTTCTGGGTTATTTAGAAGAGCTGCCTGTATGTGTAGGTTATGAAATCGACGGAGTTGTAACAAAGGATTTCCCTACTACAGTTAAGCTTGCCAAAGCAAAGCCTGTTTATGTAAATCTTCCCGGCTGGAATCAGGAAATCAGAGGAATTACGAAATACGAAGAGCTTCCTGAGAATTGCAGAAAATATATTGAGTTTATTGAAAAAGAAATCGGTGTTCCTGTAACTATGGTATCCAATGGTCCTGGCAGGGATGAAATTATTTATCGCTAATGAAATACTGGATTTTTTAATGGCTTTAAAGTGCAGGTTTTCGCAAGGAGACAGAAATTTCGTCATAAAGCAGATTTTCACAAGGGGACGGAAATTTGCGTCAAACAGAAAGACTCATGCTTCAAT